>CAKOKX010000001.1 GCA_934096035.1 uncultured Bacilli bacterium | reverse complement strand
ATAATCACAATTTTAGCAATTTTTTTACTTTTCATTTTTCATATCCTTTCCACAAACTATCTTTGTTAATAATATTATACCATATTATTGATAAAAATAGTAATACAATGGTATTGATATGTCAAATAAGATTAAAATGTATAAAAAAAATAGATATTTCTATCTATTATTACTCATATTGGTAGCGAGGGAGGGACTCGAACCCCCGACATATCGGGTATGAACTGAAAGCCCAAAATAATATACTTTATTATGAATGAGGATTTAAGTAGGTTGAAAGATATTAAAATAGAAAATTATATATGGATAATATATATAGGTATTATTGTTTTGAGTTGGTATGCAAATAGTAAGGAAAAGAATTATATTTTAACTAAAAGTGAAAAGAGTAAAAAGGAATATCAATGGTTAATGATACTTATTTTTAGTATATTATTACTTATATATTATTATTTTACTAAAGATTCTTATGATGATATATTGGAATTAAAACCAGGGGATAGTAATAAAAAAATTGTGCTTAGGTATGCCTCATTTATTGGTTCATTCTTAATTTTAATAAGTGGTATTATATTTTTGATAATTGCTATAGTAGATGATAATATTGATACAGAAATTGCATTCAATTAAAAATAGTATTATAATTAAAGTATGAAAGATGGATATTTTATGGAAAAAGTTTTAGTGTGTTATTTTTCAGCGACAGGAACAACAAAAAGAGTTGCAGAAGAAATAGCAAAGTCAGTTGATGGAGATTTATTTGAAATTGAACCTGTAGAAAAATATACAAGTGAAGATTTAGATTGGACTAATAAAAGTAGTAGATCAACGGTAGAAATGGAAGATGTAAATTCTAGACCTAGTATTGTTAAAAAAGTAGATAATCTTGGAAATTATAAAAAGGTTATTGTGGGATTTCCTGTGTGGTGGTATCGTGAACCATCTATTATAGATACATTCATGGAAGAAAATAATTTTGATGGAAAAAGTGTTTATGTTTTTGTAACTAGTGGTGGTTCAACAGTTGCGGGTAGCTTTAATAGTTTAAAAAATAAATATAATAATGTAAATTCATTTAGTTTTTTTCTTTACCAATATTGTATCATGTGATACAATATAATTAGGAAGGTGATAAATTGCCAAAGAATATAAGTATAAGTAAAGATAGTATTTTAAATACAGCTTTAGAAATAGTTAGAGAAAAGGGAATTGATGCTGTTAGTAATAGAGAAATTGCTAAAAAATTAAATTGTTCAATAAGACCAATATATTATCAATTTAAAAATAGTGAAGATCTAATGAATGAATTAAATAAAGTAATGATTAAGTTCTTTTATGATTTCTTAACTAATAATATGAATGATGAAATGCCTAAATATAAGCAAACAGGGATAAATTATATAAAGTTTGCTAAAGAAGAAAAAAATATTTTTAAAGTATTATTTATGAGTAAAACTAATCTTTCAATAAACGAATTTATTGATGTAGCTGATGGTAATTTTAATGAGGTAGAAAAATACATAAACATGAGTACTAGTTTGGTAGGTAAGGATTTAAAGTCGTTTCATGTAAAGATGTGGTTGTTTACACATGGAATAGCAACATTAATTGCAAGTGGTGCAGTAAATTTAACAGATGAAGAGATAAGTAATCTTTTATCTAGTGAGTTTAAGGCATTAATGTTATTAGGAGCTGAAAAATAATGAAGTATGATAAGTTATGGATGTATATTAAAAATGAAGATGTAAGAAAAATTACATTTGTAAAAGTAGAAGAAATATTAGGTTTTAAAATTAATCATTCATTCTTAAATGAAAAAGAATTTGAAAAAGTATGGTTATGAAATAAGTAAGATTAGTTTAAAAGAAAAAATTGTGTATATAAGGAGAATAGATAATGAAAAAAGTAATTGAAGTAAAAAATTTAACAAAAGAGTATAAGAATTTAAAAGCAATAGATAATTTATCTTTTGATGTTTATGAAGGAGAAATATTAGGCCTTTTAGGACCAAATGGTAGTGGCAAGTCCACAACTATTAATTCAATTTTACAACTATTAAATTATAGTAGTGGAAGTATTAAGATATTTGGGCATGTAATGAAACCAGATTCTTATGAAATAAAAAAAGATATTGGTGTTATATTTCAAGAAGTGGCAGTATTTCAAGAATTAACTGTTTATGAAAATATAGATTATTTTTGTGGTTTATATATAAGGGATAAAGAAATTAGAAAAAAATGTGTAATGGATGCTATTAATTTGGTAGGATTAAATGACTTTATAAAGTTTTATCCTAAAGAGTTATCCGGAGGATTATTACGTCGTTTAAATATTGCTTGTGGTATTGCTCATAAACCTAAACTTATATTTTTAGATGAACCCACTGTTGCAGTTGATCCTCAAAGTAGAAATAATATTTTAGATGGTATAAAAAAACTACGCGATGAAGGTGCTACCATAGTTTATACAACTCACTATATGGAAGAAGTTGAGATGATTTGTGATAGAATTATTATTTTAGATAAGGGTAAGATTATTGCTAAAGGTACTACTGATGAATTAAAGACTCTTGCTAAATTAGAAGAAAAAATAACTGTTGAAGTAAAAAATATAAGTGAAGAAACATTAAAAGAAATTAAAGAATTTAAAACAGTTTTAGATTTAAATTATCAAGGAAATACTTTAGTGGTTGTTTATAAAAAGGGAAAAGATAATCTAGGTGAATTAATAGATTATTTGCATGAAAAAAAGGTTGCATATTCAAAGATATTTTCTGAAAGACCAACACTAAATGATGTATTTTTGGAATTAACTGGAAAGGATTTGAGAGATTGATGTTTAAACATAATTTTAAATATTCTTTAAAAATTCTTTTTAGAAATAAAAGTTTAATTTTTTGGACATTTATATTTCCCATTATTCTTGGAACATTTTTTAAACTAGCTTTTAAAGATATTGAAAATAATGAAGCATTTCATCCATTTGATATAGCAGTTATAGAAAGTAATGATTTTAATAATAATGAAATATTTAAAGAAGCAATAAAAAGTGTAAGTAAGAGTGATGATAAGTTATTCAATGTAAAATATGTAAGTAAGAGTGAAGCTAATAAATTATTAGAAGATAAGGAAGTAACTGGTTACCTTGAGTTTATTGATAATGATGTAAATATAAAAATAAATGATAATGGAATATATGAAACAATACTTAAGTTTTTTGTAGATGAAGTAAATAGTGAAAAAAATATGATAAGTTTAAGTATTAATGAAGAAGTAAATAAAGGAAATTATGATATAGATGTTATTACAAGTAATATATTAAATAAATTAAATAGTGATGTAAATATTAAAAATATATCAAGAAGTAATTTAAGTTATACTATGATAGAATATTATACTTTAATAGCAATGGCTGCTTTATATGGGGGTATATTATCTATGTATATTATTAATAAAAGTATGCCAAATTTAAGTGATGTAGGTAAAAGAAGTAGTATTGCACCAGTTAAAAAAAGTAATTTAATATTAAGTGGTTTACTTGCTAGTATTATTGTGCAATTTGTGGGATTAATTATTTTATTCTTATATACTATATTTGTTTTAAAGATAAATTATGATTCTAATATATGGTATATTATATTGCTTGCTATAGTTGGTTCAATTGCGGGTTTATCGCTTGGAGTGTTTATAGCATCAATTTTTAAAGTAAATGAAAATGCAAAGAGTGGCATATTAATTGCTATAACTATGTTTTATTCTTTTTTATCTGGTATGATGGGTATAACAATGAAATATGTAATTGATAAAAATATACCAATTATTAATAAGATTAATCCTGCTGCATTGATTACAGATGGTTTTTATTCTTTATATTATTATGATACTTTAAATAGATATTTCTTTAATGTAATTAGCTTAATATTATATTCTTTTATTTTATTAAGTATATCTAGTATTGTTTTAAGGAGGCAAAAATATGACAGTATTTAAGACTTTTTGGAAAGTTGTTAATAAATATAAAGGTACTATAATTGGATATACTGTTTTGTTACTTGTTTTTGGTACTTTAAGTATGAGTAGTAATGATGTAACTGAGGACTTTAAAAGTAGTAAACCAGATGTAATAATAGTTGATAATGATAAAAGTGTACTTTCAAATAATCTAGTTAAGTATTTTAATGATAATGCAAGTATTCTTGATATAGATTTAGAAGAAGAAAAAATAGATGATGCAATATTTTATAGAGATGCAAATTATGTAATTTATATAGATGAAGGTTATGAGTATGATGTATTAAATGGAAATGATTCTGAAATTAAAATTAAATCAAGTGGGGATTATTCATCAAGTTTAGCAGAAATGTTACTGGAAAGATATTTAAAAACACAAAGAGTTCTTCATGATGAATTTAATGATAAAAATATTTTAGCTAGTAAAATAAATGATTCATTAAAAACTAATGCAAATGTAGAACTGGCAACTAATATAAATACTACAGAATTAACTAGACTTTCAAGATATTATAATTTTGCAAGTTATAGTATTATAGCTGTTGTTATGTTTATTATTTGTTTGGTTTTATCTTCATTTAATGAAGAAAATATAAAGAAAAGAACTATTGTAAGTAGTATGAATTATAAAAAATATAATAAGTGTATAATGTTATCAAGTATTTTATATGTGTTATTTGTAGTTATTTTATATACTATTTTAGGGTTTATTGTATTTGGTAGTATTATGTTTAGTAAAAGAGGTTTAATTTATATTTTAAATACATTTATATTTGCTATTGTGGCTTTAGCTTTATCTCTTTTGGTTAGTACATTAGTAAATAAAAAAGAAGCAGTATCGGGTATTGTAAATGTTGTAGCTTTATCTCAAGCATTTTTATGTGGTGCTTTTATACCAGTTATGTGGATGCCTGATAGTGTTTTAAAATTAGCCCATGTGTTTCCAGCATATTATTATATTAATTCTAATGAATTACTAGCAAGTTTAGAAGTTTTAAACTTTAGTAATTTAAAACTTATTTTTATTAATATGGGTGTCATGATTTTGTTTATAGTGATATTTATTATATTGAATAATATTTTTAGTAAAAAGAAACAGGTATTAAGATGAATAGATGTAAATGGTGTAATGTAAATAATCCTTTATATGTAGAGTATCATGATAATGAATGGGGAGTACTTAATTTAGATGAAAAGTATTTATTTGAAATGTTAATATTAGAAAGTTTTCAGGCGGGAATCTCTTGGGAATGTGTTTTAAATAAACGTAAATATTTTAAAGAAGCTTATGATAATTTTGATATAGAAAAGATAATTAATTATGATGATGAAAAAATAGAAAAATTAATGAATAATAAAAATATTATTAGAAATAAATTAAAGATTAAAGCAAGTGTAGAAAATGCTAAAATATTTATGGATATAGAAAAAGAATTTGGTAGTTTTAAAAATTATTTACTTGGGTATTTTAAAGAATATCCAATAAAAGAAACTGGTAAAACTACATCTAGTATATCTGATGAATTATCAAAAGATTTATATAAAAGAGGAATGAGGTTTGTAGGATCAACAATAATTTACTCTTATCTACAAGCAATTGGACTTATAAATTCCCATGATGAAAATTGTGATGTAAAGTTATAAAAGTTTAGAAAATATTAATTTTTTTGTGAAATTTAAAAAAACTAGTTTTCTTATTATAAAAAAAATGGTATTATTATCTTATGGTGAAGAATAAATTAAAGGAGTAATAATATGGATAACAAAAAAATAAAAATAGTTAGTATTATATCAATTATTGCGCTTGCACTAACTCTAGTTGCTGCAACATATGCATACTTTGTAGCCCAAACAGGTGAAGGCGCTCAAACTGATATTAAAATAAATGCTAATACTGTAGATACTTTTACATTTGAGGCTGGTTCAGCAATAAGTTTAAATCTAAATCAAGATAATTTTGCAAGTGGAGCAGGTAACCAATCAGGTACAACGTTTGCAAAAGCAATGCTAACAGCAAATAATAAAACAAATACCGCGACTGAACATTATTATTTGTATTTAAATATATCAAATAATACATTTACTTATTCAATAGATAATAATACACCAGAAATTTTATTATCTATTAAGGATGGTAGTAATAATGAAATAACTACTTTAACAGGTTTAACTTATAAAACGGTTACTGATGGAAAAGGTGCATCAATAAAAGGATTTGATATAACAAAAAAATCAGGATTAATAACAATATTAAATAATAGAGAAATAACAACAACAAGTACCAAAACAGAAGAGTGGAATGTAACAGTAACATTTGTGAACTATAATTCTAATCAAGCAGGAAATGCAGGGAAAAATTTTAGTGCTAAGTTAATGATACAAAAGGAAGAATTTAAAGAGTCTGTAGCAACTGTATGCTCTAATGGACAAACTTTAAGTTCGTGTATTATAGCAATGGATGGAAAAGATGATACCTTATATCATCATACAAGCTCGTTAGCAAATGGAGCAGGTGATAATAGCTATAGATATGCTGGTGGAGATTATGTCTTAACAGATGCTGGAAAAGCAACTGGAGCAACAATGATGATAGGGTATAATGAAACTGTAACAACAGCATTAATAGATTTCTATTGTAATGGAACAAAACAATATGTAGGTTATGCAGACTCTTGTAGTACACATTATTATCAAATAAAAGGAGAAACAACTCAATATCAAACATATAATGAAGCATTAAATGTATCAGTAGAAAAAGGATATCTAACAAAAGATAATGTAAAGAACTTTGTGTGTTTTGGAAGTGATGCAAGTACATGTCCAACAGAAAACTTATATAGAATAATAGGAGTATTTAATAATCAAGTAAAATTAATAAAGTGGGATTATGCAAAATCAAGTTTACTAGGAAAAGATGGAGATTATTCACAAGAAGACACAAGCAATTACTTTAGTGGAGAACAAGGAGAAAGCCCATCAAGTAATTCGTTGTATTATTGGAATAATGCAGGAACAAATACCTGGAGTGAAAGTAATTTAAACAAAATAAATCTAAACACTAATTTTGTTAACAACATAGGAACCATATGGGCAAATAAAATAGCAACAACAATATGGAAAGTTGGTGGAGGTGCAAATGCAAATATAAGTGAAGTAGTACCGGCAACAGCATATCAAAATGAAGTAGGAAGTAGTGCATCAACAACTACATATGAAGCAAAAATAGGATTAATGTATGTAACAGATTATTATTATAGTGCAAGTCCAAGTGCATGGACACTAGTAGGTTATAATTCAAGTGATGCCACAAAAGATTATGGATTTTCGAAGGGAGAAAACTGGTTGTACGGAGGAGGCTGGGATTGGACTATTTCCCGCCGTTCTGACTCTTCGAGCACTGCGTTCGATGTGGATGGCGATGGTTACGTGGACCTCAGCGATGTCAGCTACAGAGCGAGCGGCTACGGTGGGGTGCGTCCGTCCTTTAGTCTTGAGTCTTCCACGACCTATGTATCAGGGTCAGGAAGTATGAGTGACCCTGTGAGAATAAACTGAGTTAGGACACAATGTCTGTCGCGTCTGCGGTTTGTGCAGGCGTGACAGCTGTCGCAAGTTATCAACAAGAATATTAGGGTGTTAAAAATTTATTATAGTAAGGGAGTAAGATGAAAATGGAAAAAAGTAATAAAATATATATGATAGTGATATTTGTGTGTGCAGCATTAGTTATTGGTTTATGTGGTTATGCAATAATAACTCATAAAGATGAAAAAATTAGTGATGCAATAAAATTTAAAAATGAATATGAAACATTAAATGAACTTGTTAATGAAAATAGTGATGAAAAATATGTTAATGTAGAAATATCTGAAAAAAATCCAATTGTTTATAAGACAGGTAAAGAAATTCTTGAAGTATTAAAAAATGAAGATGCAATAATTTATTTTGGTTTTGCAGCATGTCCATGGTGTAGAAATGCTGTTCCGGTTTTGCTTGATATAGCTAATGAAATGAATGTTGAAAAAATATATTATGTTGATATTTTAAATATTAGAGATACTTATAAGTTTTCTGGAAGTATTGAGCCTGAATTAACTAAAAAAGGAACAGATGCATATTATGAAATAGTAAAATTTTTAGATAAGTATTTGAAGAAATTCTATGTAAATGATGATGCTGGTAATATGTATGATACTGGTGTTAAAAGATTATATGCTCCAACAGTTGTGGGTGTTAAAAATGGAAAGGTTGTAGGATTTCATGAAGCAACTGTAGAAAGTCAAACAGATCCTTATGTAGTTTTAACAGATAAACAAAAAGAAGAGTTAAAAAAAGAATATAAAACAATTATAGAAGCAGTTAATAAAAAAGATAATGTATGTAAGGATAATACAGCTTGTTAAAAAGACTTTAAATGAGTCTTTTTTGGATTAATGGAGGTAAAATGATTAAATCTAAGGGATGGGATTGGAAAATGGTTAAGGATGATATAGATTGTCCATGGAAGATACCAAGTGTGGAATCTTATTATTTGCTAAATAGATGGGAAAATCTAAATTTTAAAAATTTTCTTGATTTAGGTTGTGGTTTAGGAAGACATACTGTTTTATTTGCTGAAAATGGATTTAATGTAAGTGGTTTTGATATTAGCAAGGAAGGAATAAGGAAAACTAAAGAGTGGTTAAAAAATCTAGATTTGAAAGCAGATTTAAAAGTTGGCGATATGCTTGAACTTCCTTATGAAAATGAATCTTTTGATTGTATATTATGTAGAAATGTTATTTCTCATCAAGATACAGAAGGAGTAAAACAAATTATAAAAAAACTATATAGAGTATTAAAAAATAATGGTGAATGTTATTTAACTTTGGGGTCTAAATCTACTTGGGAATTTAAGCAAGATTCATGGCCATTAGTTGATGAAAATACTAGACTTAGAATGGAAGAAGGACCAGAATATAAAATTCCTCATTTTTATGCAGATTATGATTTGATTAAAGAACTTTTTAAAGATTTTAAAATAATTTTTATTAATCATATTGAAGATTTCTATGAATCTAATGATAAAACTTACTCGTCATTTCATTATCATGTGTTAATAAAAAAGGTAGACTAGGATTATAAAAATCCTAGTTTCTTCTTGTTTAAAAGAATTAATTATAGTATAATCTTTATAGAATGAAATGGGATGAATATAATGGCTAAGAAAAAACAAATAGTTATAAATGAAGAAGAATTAACACCAACTACACTTGCTGTTGTAGAAGATAAGAAAAAAGTAAGTATTTTGGGTATTTTTTGGTTATTTTTAATATTTGCAATTTTTATTGTAGGTGTTATTTATTTGCCAGAAATTTCTCAATATATAAATAATTATTTTAATCCTGATGTAGTAACTCCGGATACTCCAAGTGATAATAAAAATAATACAACTGATGATGATAATAAAACTACAATTAAAGAGTATGTTATAAGTGAGAATCCAGAAATAATATTTGAAAAGTTTAAAATTAATAATATTGCAGTATATGAAAGTAATATAAGTTTTGATATAATAAATACAAGTAATGAGATATTGGAACTTGCAAATTATAATTATTTTATTAATTTATATGATCAAAATAAAAAACTTTTGCAAAGATTAATGTTAAGAGATGAAGTTGTAAGTCCGAATGAAACATTAAAAGTAACTTTTTCTTTGACAGATTCAAATGTTTATTCTTTAACTATAATAAGTATTAGTAAGGATAATTATCCAGCATATGTTGCAACAGCTGATGAAAATAATATGGCTACGTTAACATGTACTAAAGATTATGAAAAAGTGGATTATTTACTTAATAACAATAAAGTATATGCAATTAGTTTGCTCTATGAAGTTGGTGTTGATGATGCAAACTTTAATACCTTATATGGAACTTATCAAGCAATGCAAGTTGCTTATAATTCAATTGAAGGTGTTTCATCTAGTATAGAAACTATAAATAATGTTTTAAGTTTTAGAACCATTATTAATTTAAATACTATTGGTGATGAGAAAATTAATTTGAAAACATTTTATCCAAAAGATACTGATGCAAAAGTAATGAATTTTGAATTAACATCAATGGGTTATACATGTAAATAGGGAGGTTTTATGAAGCTTTGTATTAATGATTTTGAAGGGCCACTAGATTTACTTCTTCACTTAGTTAAAACAGCTAAAATGGATATATATGAAATTGATACAAAATATATTATAGATAAGTATTTAGAATTTATTGAAAGTATTCCTGCATATGATTTAGATGATGCAAGTGAATATTTAGTTATGGCTGCAGAACTAATTCATTTAAAAAGTAGATTATTACTTAATTTGGATAGTGAAAGTGAAGATAATGATGAATTTTCAATAAATAGTGAAGAAGATCTAAAAAATAAATTAATAGAATATGAAAGATATCAAAATGTAACTAATGTATTTAAAGAGTTAGAAGAAAAAAGAAATGAGTTTTTTACGAAATTACCTGAAAATTTAAATGAATTTGTGGATACTAAAGAAAAGTTGGAAGGTAATATGGATGTTGAACTCTTAAAAAATGCTTTAATAGAGTTAAATAAAAGAATGTCTTATCAAAAACCTATTAATACTAGAATAACTAGAAAAGAAATAAGTGTAGAAGAAAGAAAAGAATATATTAGAGAATTTATTAGTAAAAGAAAAAATGTTAAATTTACTGATCTTTTTGAAGAATATAGTAAAGATGTAGTTGTGGCAACATTTTTATCTATTTTAGATATGTGTAAAACACAAGAGATTACTTTAAGACAAGATAGTAATTTTGGAGAAATTTATATAGAAAGAGTGAATGTATGAATAAAGAAGCAATTTTAGAAGGCCTTTTATTTGTAGTTGGTGATGAGGGAATAACTTTAGATAATATTGTGGAAATAATGGCAATTACTAAAAAAGAAGCACAAGAGTTACTTAAGAATTTGAGAGAAGAGTATAATAAAGATAATCGTGGTATTAGAATTAGTTTTATTGGAGATGCTTTTAAATTAACAACTAAACAAGAACATAAAGAATATTATCAAAAGTTAATTACAACAAGAGGTACAAATACTTTATCACAAGCAGCATTAGAAACTTTAGCAATTATTGCTTATAATCAACCAATTACTAGAGCAGAAGTAGACGAACTTAGAGGACTTGCAAGTATTAATATGATTAGAAAGTTAATGGCTAAAGATTTAGTTAAAATAAGTGGTAAAAGTAATTTGCCTGGAAAACCTAATTTATATCGTACAACCAGTGAGTTTTTAGATTATTTTGGGCTTGCTACGATTAGTGATTTGCCAGATTTACCAATGGATAATGCAAATGAAACCGATGAACAAGAATTATTTACATCTATTTACAAGGAAGAAAAATAACATATTTTTATAAGAATCATGCATAATATTTAATGGTGATATTATGTCTTTAAAGAAAATTAAAATAATTAATGTTGTTTTTCTTTTTTTACTGTCTTTTTTATGGCACTTTATGTATGATTGGTTTCCAAATAATATATTTGCTTTATTTTTTCCTGTTAATGAATCTATCTGGGAACATATGAAAATTATTTATTATTGTTTACTTTTAGGAAGTATTTTAGAATTTGTTTTATGCAAAAAAAATAATATTAAAATAAATAATTTTTATATTGAAGCTATGGTTAAATCAATACTCGGGGTTATATTTTATCTTATTATCTTTGTTCCTTTTTATTTATGGCTAGGAGAATCAATGTTTATTTCTATTAGTTTAATGCTTATTACTTATATTTTTATGGAATATATTGGCTATAAAATATTAATTGGAGAAGAGATGAATATTAATATATTACCTGTTGTAATTATTGCTTTAGGTTGTATAATGTTTGTAATTTTAACATTTTATCCTTTACATAACTTTTTGTTTTTTGATGAGGTTAAATTTGGTTATGGTATATTGAAATAAAAGAAAAAACAGTATATGGACTGTTTTTCTTGCCTAAGTTAACATATAATTGGTAATGTGCTTGATCCGATACATCTTAAAGTTCTTCTGGTAACATTATATCATTCATTTGGAAAAAAAATATATTATAAAAGCTCGGTAACCGAGCTTACATTTTTTTTGGTGCCTGTATCCGGACTTGAACCGGAACTCCATTTCTGAAAATAGATTTTGAGTCTATCGCGTCTACCAATTCCGCCATACAGGCAAGTACATAATGATTATAACATATATTTGTTATAATTGGTATATTTTTTTGACAAAAATATCTTTAATATGGTATAATTTAGTTACTTTGGAAGGCGAAGATTATGAAGAAATTAATAGTAACATTAATTCATCATTATAAAATTACGCACTTGTTAATACGACATTAAAAGTTGTTACAAGTGCTTATTAGAGTGCTTGTTTTTTAATATTAAGAAAGGGATTTAAGATGAAAATACAAAATGTAAAAGGTGGTTATGATTTTTTACCTAAAGAACAAAAAATTAGAAATTATATAAACGAAATTTTAAAAACTACATTTGAAGAATTTGGATATCAACCTATTGAAACTCCGATACTTTGTTATTTAGATATGCTTGTAGATAAGTATGATGAAAATAATGATTTATTAAAAGAAATATATAAATTAACTGATCAAGGAGACCGTAAGTTAGGCCTTAGATATGATTTAACTGTACCATTTGCTAAGTTTATTGCTTTAAATAAAAATAATATTAGTTTTCCATTTAAAAGATACGAAATAGCTAAAGTTTTTAGAGATGGTCCAGTTAAAGTTGGCAGAGATAGAGAATTTACACAATGTGATGCTGATGTTGTAGGTATATCTGGACAACTTGTTGAAGCCGAGTTATTAGGTTTATATATTACAGCTTTTAAAAGATTAGGTATTGATATCATTATTAAATATAATAATAGAAATTTAATGCGTGGCTTAATAAGTGAAGTTGGAATTGAAGATAGCAAAATAAGTAGTGTTATTACTATAGTTGATAAAATGAATAAAATAACTGAGGCTGAGTTGGTGAAGTACTTAGTGGACTTAGGCATAGAAGAAACTAAAGTAAATAGTTTACTGTCATTGTTTAAGATGGATTTAGAAAGTATTAAAAGTAAGTTTGTAGATAGTGATAATGAAGTATTGAAAAATGGTATTGAAGAAATTGATTCGTTAAATAAATATATTTCTAAATTAGGATATAATGATATATGCGTTCTTGATTTAACTCTTGCTCGTGGTCAAGACTATTATACTGGAAATGTTTTTGAAGTATATGACAAAAGTGGTATTGTTACAAGTTCTATCGGTGGTGGTGGTAGATATGACAAAATGATTGGTGAATATATTAATGATGGAGAAGTATATCCAGCGGTAGGTATTAGTTTTGGTTTAACATCAATTTTTGAAATATTAAAAAATAGGGAAGAGTTTAATAAAAATAGTAATATAGAAATATTTATCATTCCAATGGGTGTTCAAATTGAAGCATTAGATTTAGCTAATAAATTAAGAGATATGGGAATAAATGTGGAAATTGAAATGAAAGATAGAAAATTAAAAAGAAGTCTTGATTTTGCTAATAGAGAAAACGTTCCATATGTAATTATTCTTGGTGAAGATGAAATTAATAATAATAAATTTGTTTTAAAAGATATGTTTGGAAGTAATAATATTGAAGTTAGTATAGATAATTTGGATGTAATAAGAGATTATTTAAAGTAAATTAGGAAAATAAATAGAAACTGAATATGTTTCTATTTTATTTTTGTTAAAAATTTGTTAAAATTATATTAGGATGGTGAGTATAAATGGAAGTAAAAAAGAGAGTAGATTATTTATCTTGGGATGAATATTTTATGGGTATTGCAAAATTATCAGCATTAAGAAGTAAAGACCCATCAACTCAAGTTGGCGCTTGTATAGTAAGTGATGATAATAGAATCTTATCAATTGGGTATAATGGTGCTCCGAATGGGTTTAATGATGATTCATTTCCTTGGGATAGAGAAGGAAATGCCTTAGATACTAAATATTTGTATGTTTGTCATGCAGAATTAAATGCTATTCTAAATTTCAGAGGCAATAAAAGAGATTTAGAAGGCTCTAAAATATATGTGGCGTTATTTCCATGTAATGAATGTGCTAAAGCTATTATTCAATCAGGTATTAAAGAAGTAATTTATTTGAGTGATAAATATCATGATCAAGATAATATGATTGCTTCAAGAAGATTATTTGATGAATGTGGTGTTAGATATCATGAATTTAAGGCAATTGAAACTAAAAAAATAGAAATAGAACTAGATAATTAGGATGGGGATAAATATAAAAGATAATAAGAATACAACAATAGAACAAGGTGCCAAAGATGATAAAGAACTATCTTATGAAATATTAAAAAGTTTAAATATTGATGATAATGAAGTAAGTAATGAAGAAGTAAGAAAATCTGAAGTAATAGTAAAAAATAAAAAAAGATTATTTTTAAGAAAAGAAATTGTTTATTTGCTTTTAATTATTTTTCTGGCTTTTGGTGCCTATTCGGGTGTTAATTTAATAAGATGGAGTATGGATGCACAAAATACTGAAAAGCAAATTAATGAAATAACTGAAAGTACAGAGGTTAAGGAGGTTAATGATACAATTGATACAATAATTGTAAATCCTCCGAAAGAAGAATATAAAGAAAATCCTTATTGGGATTATATTAAAATGAATTTAATAAATGTGGATTTCCAAGATTTAAAAAAAATAAATAATGATACAGTAGGGTGGATACAAGTAAATGGCACTAATATAAATTATCCTTTTGTACAAACTAATAATAATACATATTATTTAAAAAAAGATTTTAATAAGAAATATAACTCTGCTGGTTGGGTATTTATGGATTATAGAAATAATATTAGTAATTTTGATAAGAATACAATTCTTTATGCTCATGGTAGAGTGGATGGAACAATGTTTGGTTCTTTAAAAAATATTACTAAAAGTAATTGGTATAATGATAAAAATAATCATGTTGTTAAGTTATCTACAGAATATGAAAATACGTTATGGCAAGTATTTAGTATATATAGAATACCTGAAACAAGTGATTATTTAGATATTGATTTTAGTAGTGATGAAAAGTATGAAAAATTTTTATCATTATTAAAAAGTAGAAGTGAATATCAATTTGAAGTTGATTTAAATAAAGATGATAAAATATTAACTTTATCTACATGTTATAAAGAAAGTGATAGAGTAGTATTGCATGCAAAATTAATTAAAATGGAGGTAAAAAATGGAAATAATTGATATATTAAAAAATAAGAAAGGATTTATTGCTGCTTTAGATCAAAGTGGTGGAAGTAGCAAAAAAACATTAGCAAATTATGGTATTGGTGAAGAATTAATTACAAGTGATGAAGTAATGTTTGATTATATTCATGAGATGCGTTCAAGGGTTATTATGAATGATGCTTTTGATGAAAGAATACTTGGAGTAATACTTTTTAAAAATACAATGGAAAGGGATATTGATGGTGTTAATACTGTTAAATATTTAAGTAATAAAGGAATTCCTGCTTTTTTAAAAATAGATGTTGGTTTAGAAGATATTGATGGGGGAGTTCAATTATTAAAAGATATTCCAAGGTTGGAAGATTCTTTAGAAAATGCTAAAAAATATGGTATTATTGGTACTAAAATGAGAAGTGTTATAAAAGAATATAATGAGTATGGAATTAAAAAAGTTATTGAACAACAATTTAATTTAGCTAAAATTATTATAGCACATGGATTAATACCTATTATTGAGCCTGAGGTTGATATAAATGCTTGTAATAAAAAACAAATTGAAACATTTATGAGAAATGAAATATTGAAGCATTTAGATAAGACAAAAAAAGAAGATTATTTAATGTTTAAATTTACATTACCTGAAATACCAAATTTTTATAATGATTTGTTAAGACATAAAAATGTTTTGAGAATTGTTGCCTTATCTGGTGGATATGATAGAGATTTAGCTTGTGAAAAGTTAAAACAAAATAAAAAAATGATTGCATCATTTTCTAGAGCTTTACTTGAAGGATTAAATGTCAATATGAGCGATGAAGAATTCAGTAAAACGTTAGATAATACAGTGGAAGAAATATATGATGCATCTGTAAAAAAGATTAAATAAATTATTAAAATTATGTAAAACATCTTGAAAATAGGTGTTTTTTTATTTATATTTTGATATAATTAAATAGGGATTGGAATGGAAAAAAATATAAAGAAAATACTAGAAACTTTAGAATCTGAAGGTTATCAAGCTTACTTAGTTGGTGGTTATGTTCGTGATTACTTATTAGGAATTACGTCTTTTGATGTTGATATTGCCACTAATGCTCTTCCTAAAGATATTCATAGAATCTTTAATAGTAGTAAAAGTAATTATGGAAGTGTCAACATAAAGATTGATAAATTAAATGTAGATATAACTACGTATAGAGAAGATTTAAATTATATAAATAGAAGACCAAGTACAGTAAAGTATATAAATAATTTAGAAGATGATTTAAAAAGAAGAGACCTTACTATAAATGCCATTTGTATGGATAAAAATAATAATATAGTAGATCCTTTAAATGGATGTTTAGACTTAGATAAGAGGTTAATTAAAATGATCGAGGATATAGATGTTAAATTACAAGAAGATCCTTTAAGAATCATGCGGGCAATTAGATTTGCATGTGTACTTGATTTTAGTATCGATGATGAGTTATATGAAAAAATTATAAAATATAATTATTTAGTAAAAGACTTGTCTAAAGAAAGAATAAAAAATGAACTTGATAAAATATTAATAAGTAAAAATTATAAAAAGGGCTTAAAATTACTTGATGATACAGGTATAAGTGATATT
This sequence comes from uncultured Bacilli bacterium, assembly GCA_934096035.1. GTDB lineage: Bacteria > Bacillota_I > Bacilli_A > RF39 > UBA660 > Onthocola_B. The sequence goes on along the minus strand of CAKOKX010000001.1, from coordinate 935,924 downwards.
TTAAAAATAGAATATAAGGATGTAAATTATGTTGATGATTTACTTGGTATGTGGGCTCAAGTAAAAGTTTTAAATATACCATTTACAAATGTTGAAAAAGGGAATATAATAAAAATTACCGAGATATTAGATATAGGTAAAATTGATAATGAAGTGTTATATAAATATGGTTTATATATATCTAGAGTAGCTGGTAAAATATTAAATATTAAAACAACTTTAATTAGTAAGATGTATAATAAATTGCCAATTAAATCTAGGGAAGATATTGATATAAAAAGTAGTGATATAGTTGATTTATATGGTGAGGGAAAAATAATCGGAGATACATATAAATTATTAGAAAGTGAAATACTTAAAAAAAGATTGAAAAATAAAAAAAGTGAAATATTAAAATATTTAGAGAAAAGGAAGTGAGAAACATGTTTAAAGATAATAAAAAACTTGTAGTGGAAACAATGTTTATTGGTGAAACTTTAAAGTTAAACTTATCTTTAAAAGAGTTTTTTGTATTACTTTATTTTGATAATATATATGATGAAGTTTTTGATATGAAAATAGTTGCTAAAACATTGAATATGAAAGAGGAAGACGTTTTAACAGCATATGGATCTTTGGTTACTAAAAACTTGATTAAAGTTAATGCTGAAAAAGATTGTTTTGGTAAAATTAGAGAAAAAGTATCTTTAGATAATTTTTATAATGAAATAAGAAATGATTATAAAACAAAAGAAAAGGAAGATGCAAAAGAAGACATTTACTCTGTGTTTGAAAAAGAATTTGGAAGAACTTTATCAAGTATGGATTGTGAAATAATTAATGCTTGGATTGAAAATGGATTTAGTGAGGAACTTATTTTAAGTGCATTAAAAGAAGCTGTTTATAATGGTGCAACAAGTTTAAGATATATTGATAAAGTTTTATATGAGTGGAATAGAAAAGGTATTAAAGCACCAGATGATGTTAAGAAAATGATGGAAAAAGAACCTGAGGCGCCTTTATATGAAACAAGTGTTATGAATTATAATTGGTTGAATGGTTTTAATGAAAAATAGTAAAGAAATATTGGAAAAATTGGATAAAGTTGTTCCAAATCCTGTTTGTGAACTTAATTATAAGAAAGATTATGAGTTATTGATTGCTACAGTTTTGGCTGCTCAATCAACTGATAAAAGAGTAAATGTTGTAACAAAGGAATTGTTTTTAAAATATGACATTTTTTCTTTAGCTAAAGCTAGTATAGAAGATATTGAAAATATCATAAAACCTGTTGGAACATACAAAAGAAAGTCTATTTATATTATTGAAATAGCTAATAAACTAGTTAAGGATTATAATGGAAAAGTTCCAAATGATAGAAATTATTTAGAAAATTTACCAGGTGTGGGAAGAAAAACATGTAATGTAGTTTTATCAAATATTTATAATGTCCCTACAATTGCAGTAGATACCCATGTAGCTAGGGTTTCTAAGCGATTGGAATTAACTAAAAGCGATGATGTATTAGAAATAGAAAAAGATTTAATGAACTTTTTTCCTAAAGATAAATGGAGTAAAGTTCATCATCAATTAGTTTTATTTGGTAGGTATACTTGTAAAAGTATTAAACCATTATGTGATAAGTGTCCTTTTCAATGTAAATATAAAAGACTTCGTTAAGAAGTCTCTTTTTAATCTAATCCATAATTTTTTTCAGTATCATCATTTCCTGGATCTGGTTTGATTATGTTTTCAACATTTGAATCTATATCAGAATTGGATTTTATAAGTAAACCATCACTCATATTTGCTTTAAATAATGAGTAAGCAGCTTTTATAACATAGGTTGTATTTCCACCTTTAGGGTTACTTACTGTAAATGTTGTATCATCTGTACGACCTAGATAGTTTAATGTACCATCTTCGTTTTTTTCATATATATTGTAACCTAATGATCCAATATATGTATTAATGTATGCTATTCTTTCCTCATAATATTTATTAGCACTTGTATCATAGTATTTATTGAAATAATCTTTTAAATAACTAGTATTTATTGCATCTGGTGTTTGTATTCCAGTCCATTTTAATTTAACTGTAGTACCATCGTATATATATGATCCTCCGGTTGGAGCACTTAATTTATTAAATCTTGTTGATACTTCAGTTGGTTCAGTTCCTTCTTTAAATATTTCTGTAGTTCTTAAATTTTCTGGCGTAAATTCTGATGCAAGTTGAGTAGGGAATGTTTCCTTTTCAATTTCTACTTCAATAATACCACTTGGTTTTGTAAATGTTTTGTTTTTTGAATATACTCTTGAACCAACAGCCTTCATAACGGCATTTCTAACTCTACCACCGATTGTTGCTGTTAAGTAGTGATCAGAATTATTAATATCATAACCAATCCATAAAGCAATTGAGTATTCTGGCGAATAGGTTATATTCCATGCATCTCTAGTAGCTGATGCGGGAATTCCTAATTTTTCTGTTGTGGCTTTATCTAAGTTTGTTGTACCTGATTTAGCAGCGATATTTGTACCACTTACTGAGACACCACCAACACCTCTTTCGGCAGCAGTCATTAATATACTTGTTATCATATATGCTGTTTCTTCGCTCATTACTTTAACTTTTTCATTCTTTTTAGTATAAACTTTACCATTTTCTAGTAAGGTTGCTTCTTTATATGAATATGGTTCAATATAATAACCATCTCTACCATATGCTGCATATGCTGCGGACATTTGCACTGGACTAACACCATCAAATCCACCAATAGCTGCAGATTCATATAATTCATCACCATAGTTGATACCTAAGTTTTTTACGAATGTTTTTATATAATCTGGATTTTCTTTATTAACCGCTTGAAAGGCTTTTAATGCTGGGATGTTTCTTGATGCTGCTAGGGCATCGCGCATACTCATTAAACCATTATACTTACCATCAGCATTTTTAATAGGAGTTCCATTTGTATATGTTGTTTCTTCATCTAAGAATAGTGAAGCAGGGGAACCATTAAGGTATTCAATGTAAGGACCATAGTCAAATAATATTTTGGCTGTTGATCCCGGTTGTCTTTTGATTGTTGCTCTGTTTGTACCACGAGCTCCATAGTTTCTTCCACCAGAAATTGCTGAAATTCCTCCGTTTTCCATATCTGTTATAGCAATTCCTTCTTGCATAGCATCATTTGGAAACTTATATATTTCACCTTTTTCTAATTTATTTAATACAGATTGTGCATCTTTATCAATTGTTGTTATTACTTTCATTGGTGTTTCTCTTAAGTCATAACCAGTATCACTTTTTATTTCGTTGATAACGTAGTCAATTGCAGCTCTGCTCTCACCGTTTGAAACACTATCCTTTTTAGCTAATAAAGACTCAATTGGAATATCTAAGACAGCATTTTTTTCCTCTTCAGTTATATAACCATGATTTACCATTAATGTTAAAACTATTTTTTGACGTTTTCTAGTATAGTTAGGGTAGGTATATGGGTTATACAAAACAGGATTTTGAAACATTCCAGCGATGATTGATGCTTCTGCTAAAGATATGTCTGATACGGATTTACCAAAGAAGTTTTGACATGCTTGTTCAACTCCAGCAAAACCTGAATTGTTTAGAGAACCTGTTGAACCAAACCATTGACTATTGACATAAAACTCTATTATTTCTTCTTTTGTATAATTACTTTCTAGTTTGAATACTGCCATGTAAATATCTTGAAATTTACGAACTATACCCTTTATACCATGACTTTCTTTACTAGAATATACTTGCTTTGCAACTTGCATTGTTAAGGTAGATGCACCACCAGCCTTATCATTACCAAGTACTTGACCAACACTTGCTTTGGCAAAACGTGCCATATCTAAACCATTGTGTTGAAAAAATCTTGAGTCTTCTGTTGCTACAATAGCATCAATTAATACTTGAGGAATTTCATCATAATTTACTAAAACTCTATCATATTGTCCAAGTCTAGCAAGTTCTGTTTTACCATCATTATAATATAGAACACTTGATTCTTTAGAATATAATTTTTCCTTATCAAAATCAGGCGAAGATATTATAATATATAAGGCAAATACTAAAGCAATTGATATTAGAGCTATTCCTGCTATTAGAATGATTGAAAGTATTTTATCTTTAGTAAATACTTTTTTATTTCCTTTTTGATTTGATTTTTTCTTTAAATTAATTTTTTTAAGTTTTAACTTTTTCATAAATTAATCCTCCTTTATGTTTATTTTACTTAAATAATCTAAACCTCTTAATGTCATATTTATTTCTATTCCATATTTTTCTAGATATTCATAAGGAATACTTTTTCTGGTTCCTTTATCAATAAAATTAATAAAATCTTTTCCTTTTAAAATGAAGTATTTATTATTCATGTAAATTATCAAAAATACAATTCCATTATGATTTAAGATGTTTCTAATATGCTTTATTTGGTGGGGATGAACATTTGATATTGGAAAAGATGTCTTATTATTTGTTTCTTTAGCGTCAAACTCAATATATTTCCCTTGATAAAGTCCATTAAAATCTAATGTTGATGGTGCTTCATAAAAAGCATCGGTTATTCTTTTTCCAGACTTTGAATAATCTGTTTTTACTACTTTAATTGGAGTAGGTTTCTTATATATATAGGCGATATCATTATCTCTATAATATTCATTAGCTTTTTCTATTAAATATTCAAGATCCATACCACGATTTTTATAAGAAATTTCTTTTTTATATGTTTTCTTAATATTATTAGGGTATAACATTTCATCACCTATAAGTAATTATAACATAAATTATATTGTTTTTAAAGAAAGTGAATAGTAATTGTCATATGTAGACATATAAAACTTTTGACTTTTTTTGTCGAAAGTAATGTTTTAAAATAAATTTTGTTGTAATATGTAATTGGTGATTAAATTGAGAATGGATTACTATATAAATATAATGTTGGAAAACCTAGATTGGGGCACTTTAAATATTCCTTTTATAAGTATGGAAGAAATTACTAGTATTCATGATATTGACGAAATGTAAAATTTAAGATATAATTTTCTTGTTAGTAGGTGATATTTTTGTATAACGATCGATTATATTTGACTCCTCAAGAGATACTTGAGAAAGAATTTAAAGTTGATGCCAGGGGATATCGACCTCAAGAAGTTGATAAGTTTTTGGATATGGTTATCCGTGATTATACGGAATATTCTAATATTGTGAGAAAATTAGAAAAAGATATTAAAGATTTAACTGATGATAACATTAAGTTAAAGCAAGAAATAAGAAGACTTCAAGAAGTAGCTAGTGCAAGTAGTGAAGCACCTTCTAGAAGTATTAATAATGTTGATTTATTAAAAAGAATTAGTCAACTTGAAAAAGTAGTTTATGGAAATAATGAATAATCTAGTGGCAAATGCTGCATAAAATAGTTATGTAGAGGAAAGTCCATGCTCGCACAGGCTGAGATGTCTGTAGTGTTTGTGCTTAGGGAAAAAATAACCTAAGGTAGTGTATGCTAACGGCTTCGAGGAAACCTTAAATGGTTTTATTAGATATAAAAGTGCCAAAGAGACGAGTTACAAGGGAAACTTTGTAGGTGGAACGTGGTAAACCCCGCAAGCGAGAAACCCAAATTATGGTAGGGGAGCTTAAAGAAAGAAATGAATTTACTTTAGGTACAGTAATGTAAGATAAATATTTGCCTCTTCTTTATGAAGAACAAAACATGGCTTATTAAGATTATTTTTTATTTTTTTAATTAAAAAAAGGAGTGAAAAAGTTTTGAACGAAATTGGTGAGGAGCTTCAGTATGCAAGGGAGTCATCAGGTGTTAGTTTAAATGAAGCAAGTAAGGATCTTGGTATTAAAGTTGAAATACTTGAAAATATTGAAGATGGAAGAACTGGCGCATTTAAGGATATATTTGAATTAAAAGAATATATTTCGAATTATGCTAAATATTTAGGTTTAAATGAAGATGAATTAATAGATGAGTTTAATGAGTATATGTTTGAATATACTTCAAAAATTCCTATTAAAGAAATTGAAAAAACTATTGAACTAAAAATAAAAGAAGATAAAAAAGATGATGAAATAGCATCACCTTATACAAAAAAAACAAAAAAATATAATAAGTGGGTATATATTACAATTTACGCAGTTATATTTTTATTAGTTTTATTTACAATTATATGGTCGGTTAAGCAAGTTACTATAAATAGAAATGTTACTGATACAATAAGTTATGGAAAGTAGGAATATTATGAATTTACCAAATAAAATTACAATGGCGAGAATTATTTTGTCTATAATGTTATTAGTTATGTTGTTATTACCTTGGTATCAATTTGGAGTGGAATTTCCGATATATCAAGTTGCTAATATAAGTGTTAATATAAAATACATTATCGCTGGAGTTATATTTTTAATAGCTTCTACATCTGATTTTTTAGATGGATATTTAGCTCGTAAGAATAATATGGTTACTGATTTTGGAAAAGTAATGGATGCAATTGCAGATAAATTACTTGTTAATGGTTTACTTATTATTTTAGCATATGATAGAGTTATTTCAATAATTATACCAGTTGTTATTATTTCTAGAGATATAGTTGTTGATTCTTGTAAAATGATATCAGGACAAAATGGCAAAGTGGTGGCAGCTTCAATTTTAGGTAAATTAAAAACCATTTGTATGATGAGTGGTCTTACATTAACAATGTTTTATAACTTGCCATTTGAACTTATTGGTCTTCCAGTTGCAGATATTTTATTAATAGCTGCAGTTGTATTATCAGTAATTTCTGGCTGTCAATATTTCTATGGTGTTAGAGATATATTATTTCCAAAGAAGAAAGCAAAATAAAGGATGCAAAATTGCATCTTTTTTCATCTGATTTTTTTTCAAGTAAGTAATATTGCATAAAATAGTGATTATTACATACAAATATAATATGAAAAAGATAGATATTAAAAAATTATTATTTTATATTTTAATTCCATTAATAAGTGGAGCAATTGTGGGAATAATTACTAGTGGAGATATGAAATCTTATAATGGTTTTGTACCTGGTTGGATATTTCCTGTTGTATGGAGTATTCTTTATATTTTGATGGGAATATCAAGTTATTTGGTTAGAGAAGATGATGATGCTTTAAATATTTATAAAGTCAACTTAGTTGTTAATCTAGCATGGACATTTATATTTTTTACTTTTAATATGAAAATATTAGCCTTTTTATGGATAATTTTATTAATAGTAATTGTTTGTTATATGATATATAAATTTTTTAAAGTAAAAAAAATAGCGGCATACTTACAAATACCTTATTTAATCTGGTTATTATTTGCAAGTTTTCTTAATTTGTTAGAAATATTATAAAAATAATCTGTGTATTTGACTAGGCATTAAAAAAGATAATTCATAAGATACATTAGAAAGGAATGTTTTAAATGAATTATTTTAATGAAAGTTTCAGTCAAGAAACAGAAATGAAAAAAAGTTATGATAAAACTAAAATGGGTACTGATGCTACTTTAGCAGAGGGAACTGGAAATTACAATATGATGAATGCTATGCCTGGATGCGTACAAAATCCAATTTATGAATGTCCTCAAGAAAGAGTGTGTCATAGATATATTTGTCATGAAGTACCTCATATTATGCCTTGTAACACAAGAATAATTAATCATCATGTTTATAGACATACATTTACACCAGAATATACTTGCTGTGAAGAAAACGTTTGTGAAAATGTTTTTGGGCCAAGATGTTGTTAGTTATGATAAAAGTAAAAGTTGCATATTTGAAGCAACTTTTTTTCTGTCTTAATCTTATAATCCATATTTACATACTTGAATAATAAATTTGTTAATTTGTGAAATTCCAAAGTTAAAAAATAACTAATTAAAAAAGATTGTATTTTATGAAATATTATTATTTGGGTTATACAAATTATGTTTTTGATTTAAATAATCTTTTTATTGAGGCAAGAATTAATATAACAATGATAAAACCACCACATATATATGGGAAAAATTTATAAAGAATCATTGTATTATAAAAATTATTAGCAAAATATTTATTTACAATATAAAGAATACTAAAAGATACTAAAAATGGTACAATATTATTTTTAATATTTAAAGTATCTTTTATTTTTGTTATAAATAGAGTTAATGAGATAAATAAATCAAAGAACCAATTAATACAAATGAAATTTTCTATGTTTTCAATAAATTTAAAAAATTTAATTCTTCTTAAAATAGTATATTCTGGATAACTATATACATTAATCAATTCTCCCAATATTAAAGTAATTGTAAGACCAACTATAATATTAGTAAGTGAAGCAAGTAAATAATATTTTAGTGATGCTTTAAATTCAATGTTTTCATTTAGTAAAATTAGTAATGGACTAGTAGAAATAACAGCATAAATAAGTGATGCTTTAAAAACACTTGTAGTTTTTACAGATAAAATAGGAAAAAGGTTTGAATAATGAAATTCATTAGTAAGAAGAGTAGTTTTAAGAATAATTATAAATAAACTTAAGAATAGTAAAACAAATGCAACATTGTAAATATCTTTTATTTTTTTACCACTTAAATAAGTTGCTAGAATAACAAATGGTAAGCAAGAGATAATTGAAGGTGTAAAAGGTAAAAAGTAAGAATATAAAAATCCAGATAATATTACAAATAAAATAAGTAAATTAAATGATATGTAAAGAAAAAAAATTAGTTTAAATAAAATGTTTAAAAAAGTATTTTTCTTTATATATTCTTTTAAAGTTATATTACAAGATACTTTATTTATTAAGTAAATTATAATTATTCCTAGTAATGTTCCAAGAATAAAAGCTATACAAGTATCAGTATTACTTAGTTCACAAATTCTTGCAAAACCACCACCTAGAAAAAGAAAGTGTGATAAGAAATATATAAATAAACAATTATTCTTTTTCATGATTCACGCTCCACATCATATATTAAACCTTTTTTATTAATATTAAATTTAATATTTGATTTAATATTTAGTTTTAACCAATAATCTTTATCTTTAGTTCTAGTTTTTTTATAATGATTTCTAGTTATACCTAAAATATCACTATTATTATCTTGTAATACTTTAATAAATTCAGAAATTTTTTTATTTAAAAGATTAGTAAAATCATTATCTATTCTTTCTAAGTTTTTAGGGTCTCTAATATTATATTTTGGATCATTATCTATAATTCTTCCCATTAAATTTCCAGTTACATTAATTGTGCCACTTTTTATTTCTGCATTTATTTTGCCGTTGTTTATGGCTGTGGTAAAACTTAAATTATCATAATTAATCGTATACGTTGGCCGATCAAAATTATCGGTTAGTAAATTATAAATCTTAACATATTCATTACTTAAATTACTTTTATAACTATAGTTATTAAATATAGACATTCCATCTACTATAAATTCGTTATCTTTTAATGTAATATTTGAAAAACATGTATCAATGCCATAAGTTATTACTTCCTCAACTATTTCATCAAACTTTTTTAAAACATTTGTATTTGATGAATAGCGAATACTTTCTAAGGTATCCGTAATGGCTGTACTTGCTATTGGGGCTTCATTAGTTGTGTGATTAAGTAAAGTCTCCGGTTTATTTTTTGTTGCAGAAATAACATAGAAATTTTCTCTAAAGTATGTATTTCTTAAAAATAAATCAATAATATTTTCAAATTTCTCTTCTATAATACTTTTACTTAAGATCATTAATTTTATATGATTAAATATTAGTTGTTTTGATAATTTATCGGCTGCATTTTCAATTGCTGAAGTTAAATTTTTACCGTGCCCAACTTTTGTATATGATGTTATTTTGGAAGAATCTTTATCTATTTGGTCATTTAATATTTCTAAAGTAATAATGTATTCATCATCTTCATAATCAACTCCGATTGCATTAATTATGGCTAAGTCATTTATTTCTTTATAATCAAAACAACCTGTACAAAGAAGTAGTGTAAGTATAATAATTAATATTTTTTTCATAAGTCCTCCTTTTGTTTAATAATGTTTTTATGAGTAAATAATGTACTTCTTCTGGTATCTTTTCTGAGTGTTTTTTTCAAAACTGTATTATTAAAATATTCTTTGTTAAATGGTGATATCGGAGCAAAGTAAGGTTTACCAAAGGAGTTTGTAGTTGTTGTATAAATTAAAAAGTAAAATAATCCAAGAGTAATGCCATATAAACCAAATAAGCCACTTAAAAGGATGAAGATAAATCTAAAAAATCTTAAAGCATTATTTATTTCGATGGTTGTAAATGTAAGGCTTGATATAAATGTTATAGCTATTACAATAATTGTAATCGGAGATGCTATACCTGCAGAAACAGATGCTTCACCTAAAACTATAGCACCTAGTATGGAAATGGCTGAACCATAACTTAAAGGAAACCTTAAATCACTTTCTCTTAGAATTTCACAGACAATTAGCATAAGTAAAGTCTCAATAATTGTGGGAAAAGGAACACCACCTCGCTGAATAGCAAAGTTAAGAAGAAGATTTGTAGGTATGGTCTCTTGATTATAATTCATGATTGCAATGTATATCGCCGGAGCCATCATTGATATTAAAAAGGCACTTATTCTTAAAATTTTTATAAAATTAACATTTTTACTTTTATTGTAATTATCAATAACAGGATTTACAAAGTCGATAAAAAAAGCCGGTATTATTAAAACAAAAGGTGAGGTATCTACAACAATAGCTATTTTTCCTTCCATTAGGAATGTAGCAACATTATCTGGTCTCTCTGTTTCAATGAATGTTGGATAAACACTATTTTCTTCATCACCTAAAAGAAAACCTAAAGACGAAGAGTCCACAATTCCATCAATATCTATAGTATCGAGCTTTTTTAGTAGATTATTTACAAGGTTAGCATCAGCAATATCTTCAAAATAAAGAATGCTAATATTTGTAAGTGTTTTTCTGCCAATAGTTCTACTTTCTGTTTTTAACGTACTAGATTTAATTCTTCTTTTAATTAATCCAATATTTATTTGAATATTTTCTGTAAACGCATCTTTAGGTCCATTAATTGATGACTCAACCTCACTGTTTGAAACTGCTCTAGAAATATCTGCTCTAGTTTCTATAGCATAAATTTTATCTTGAATAATTACTAAAGAAAACCCATTTGTTAAGTAAAATTCACACTCATCAACATTTTTAATTTCTAACGTATTCGGAGCTGCTAGAAATGAAGAAACATTATTTTTATTAATTTCATCTTTTTTTAAAATAATATTTTTTAATATATAATCATTTATTTTATCACTACTTGAAACTGTTTCTAAATAAACTAAATACATAGTTTTAAAAATAGATAAATTTATTTCTTTTATTACAAAATCTGGACTTTTACTAAATTCAGTTTCTAATCTTTTTACTATTTTGTTCATGAAATCACCATTATTAATATTTACCAAATAATGGTATTTATGCTAAAATGTTGATAGTGATGTTTATGAAAGTTGAAATTGTTAAATTAGATGACTTTTGCCGTGGTATTTGTTTTGTAAATAATAAAGTTACTTTTGTACCAAATACAATTCCCGGTGATATTGTAAATATAAAAATTGTAAAAGAAAATAAAAAATATAATGAGGCTATATTGATTGATTTAGTTAAATCTTCAAGTAAGAGAATTGATGCCCCATGTCCTTATTTTGGTATATGTGGAGGATGTAGTTTACAAACATTACCATATGATTTAGGTATTAGCTATAAAAAAGATAAGGTAATTAATTATTTTAAAAAAATGGGGTTAATTATTGTTCCGAACGTTATACCAAATGATATTCCATATAATTATAGAAATAAAATTACATTAAAAGTTGTAAATGGAGTAGTAGGATATTATAAATTAAATAGTCATAGTGTTGTGGAAGTAAATAAATGTTTGCTTGCCGAAGAATGTATAAATGATGTAATAAGTATTGTTTGTGGTATGAGTATTATAAATGGTGAAGTAATAATTAGAAGTAATTATAAAAGTGAAATATTAATTATAATAAATAGTAAAGATAAAATAAATACTACAAATATAAGTAATAATATAAAAGGTATAATATTAAATGATGAAGTAATATATGGAAATGATTATTTTTATGAAGAAATAAATAATATTAAATATAAAGTATCATATAAAGCATTTTTTCAAGTTAATAGAAATGTTGCAAGTAAAATGTTTAAGTTAGTTGAAGATTTTACTAATAATGATGATTGTGTTTTAGATTTGTATTCTGGAGTTGGTACTTTAGGTTTAAGTGCATCGAAAAATGCTAAAAGTGTTGTGGGTGTTGAAATAAATAAAGATGCTGTAGATAATGCTAATCAAAATGCTTTAATAAATAATTTAAATAATGCTAAATTTATATATAGTGATGCCAGTAATATTAAAAATATTGATGTATCATTTAATAAGTTAATTGTAGATCCACCTAGAGCTGGTTTAAGTAGGGAAGTAATAGATTTTATTAAGTTTAAGTTGCCAGATGAAATAATGTATATTTCATGTGATTATCATACACAAGCAAGAGATTTAAGGTTGCTTAATAATTATGAAATTGTAGATTCGTATGTTTGTGATTTATTTTCTTATACTTATCATGTTGAGTGTATTTGTTTTTTAAAAAAGAAGGTGATTTAATTTGAAAAAAATATTTTTATAGATGCCGAAGGTAAAACATATGTATATAGATATCATATATCTAAATCTACAGGATCCTTAACTAAAGAAAAATTATATGAATTGAAGTAAGTTATGGCTACTTGCAATTAAATTAAAAATATGGTAATATAAGTATATATGAGATAAAATTTCATATATTAAAAAAGGAAACATTTGATTTTGGTTTGTTGAATGTTACCGTTTATTGATTTGGATGTTTATTTGGATATTAACTATCACAAATAAACATTTTTTTAATGAACGTAAAAGTTTCATTAAAAAATTCTTAAAGTGTTTAATCACAATAAGTACCACCCCTTTCATAAAATCCAAAACCCCCGAATAGAGAGGTAAGAAAATATGTCAGGTTCGGTAACACTCAACAATCAAATAGTTTCCATGAAATAATTATATCAAAAATGTGGCTTTATGTAAATAAAAAAGCAATAAAATGTGGCTAAATTATTGTGCAAAAAAATAGATAAAATTATTTGACAATCATTAAAAAAAGTAATATAATCAAGGAGTAATTGACGAAGAAGTTGTCTAAGTAGTTAATTTAAGCCTTTGTACAGGGAATTGTAGCCATTGACTGAGAGCTATAACAAAAAGATAAGTTAATGAATTTCAATAATGGAGTCAAATCGTGTAAGAGCGTTAATCTATTTGAGGTAGTAGAAATACTATAAAAAAAGGTGGTACCACGAGCAATTCGTCCTTTTAGGATGTTTGCTCGTTTTTATATTTTTGTACCGATGAAAAGGAAGGATATTATGAAAGAAAAGTTAGAAAAAATAAGAGAGTTAGGTTTAGAAAAAATTGATGCTACTAAAACTATTCAAGAACTTGAAGATGTAAGAAAAGATTTGATGGGTAAGAAAAGTGAACTTGCTGATGTTATGAAAAATATGGGAAGTCTAGCTTTAGAAGATAAAAAAAGTGTAGGTATGATGACTACAGAAATTAAAAATGTATTTCAAGAAAAACTAGCAAGTAAAGAAGAAGAAATTATTGCATCTATGAGTGTTTTAGATGAACCAATTGATTTAACTGTTCCTGGAAAATCTGTTAGTGGTGGAGCTCTACATCCAATTACTCAAATGCGTAATGATTTAAATGAAGCATTTTTATCACTTGGTTTTGAAGTTTATACTGAGGATGATATAAGTAGTGAAGAATATGCTTTTGATAATTTGAACTTTGCTAAAGATCATCCAGCTCGTCAATCTATGGATACATATTGGATTGAAGGAACAGAAGATAAAGAAGGCGCCGAAAGACTTTGTTTAAAACCTCATTTAACAGGTGGTTCAGTAAGATATTTATTAAAACATGAAGCACCAGCTAGATTTGTGTATCCTGGTAAAGTTTTTAGAAATGAAACAACTGATGCTAGACATGAAAGAGCATTCTATCAATATGAAGCATTAATTGTTGATAAAGATATATCATTTTCATCTGGTATGGTAATGATTCAAACTATTTTAGAAAAAGTTTTTGGAAGAAAAATCAATACAAGAATGAGAGAAGGTTTCTTCCCATTTACGGAACCTGGCTATGAAATTGATATGGAATGTCTTGTATGTGGTGGAAAAGGTTGTAAAGTATGTAACCATAATGGTTGGATAGAAGTTATGCCTGGTGGAGTAATTCATCCGAATGTACTTAAATCTGCCAAACTTGATCCAGATGAATGGACAGGATTTTATATTAATATTGGTTTAGATAGATTAGTAATGATGCGTTATGAAGTAGATGATGTAAGACTTTTCCATAGTAGTGATTTACGTTTCTTAAAACAATTTAAATAAGGAGGATAAAATGAGAGTATCATTAAATTTAGTAAAAAAATATATAGATTTACCAGAACATTTAACCAATGAACAAATAGCATATGATTTAACGCTTAGAACTATTGAAGTTGAAAGTGTTGAGGAAACTGCTAAAAAGTTTCATGATATTATTGTGGGTAAAATAGTTGAAGTAAATAATCATCCAGATGCTGATAAATTAAAAGTGTGTATGGTTGATATTGGTGAAGATAAAAATGTTCAAATTGTATGTGGAGGTTCTAATCTTTACAAAGATGAATTAGTTGTTGTTTGTAAACCTGGAGCTGAAGTTATTTGGCATGGTGTAGGAGATCCCGTAGTAATTAAAGAAACTAAAATGCGCGGAGTATCATCTTATGGTATGATTTGTGCATCTGAAGAAGTTTTCCTAAGTGATTTCTTTCCAGCGAAAGATGAAACTGAAATAATCGATTTAAGTGGTATAAAATGTGCCCCTGGTGATAATATTGCTGATATTGTTGATATGAACGATACAGTATTAGAAATAGATAATAAGTCATTATCAAATAGACCGGATTTATGGGGACATTATGGTATTGCTCGTGAATTATCTGCGATATACGATGTTCCATTAAAAGCACAAGAAACATATGAAATTGATAAGAATTTACCAAAATATGATGTAGAAATAAAAGAACCATCAAAATGTTACAGATATGCAGCAGTTGAAATTGATGGAATTTATGAAAAACAATCACCAATGTGGATGCAATCTTTCCTTGTTAAATGTGGTGGCAGACCAATTAATGCAATCGTAGATATTACAAATTATGTTATGTTTGCTGTTGGACAACCTCTTCATGCTTTTGATAAAACTCATGTTAGTGGAGAAAAAATAGTTGTTAGGAATGCTAAAGTTGGTGAAGAATTATTGTTACTTGACCATAATTCTATTAAGTTAACTACTGATGATTTAGTTATTTGTGATACTGAAAATGCAATGGCTCTAGCAGGTATTCGAGGTGGTAGTAAAGACTCAATATTACCTGATACTAAAGGTATTGTTTTAGAAGTTGCAAATTTTCCAGCTGCATCAATTAGAAAAACAGGCAAAAGATTTGCAGAAAAAACTGATGCATCTATTAGATATGAAAAGGGAATAGATACTAATAGAGTTGATGAAGGACTAAATTTAGCTTTATCTTTAATTAAGGAAATATTTCCTGAAAGTAAAATTGTTAAATTTGCAGATGTTTATCCAGTAGAAACTAAAAAAGAAGAAATAGATGTAAGTAAAAATTTCTTAACTACTAGATTAGGTAAGAAAATAGATGATGCAGTTATTAAAAGAATTCTTACTGCTTTAGGCTATGAGGTTACTTTAAATGATGGTGTATACCATGTAGTAGTACCAACATTTAGGTCAACCGGAGATGTTTCTTTAAAAGATGATGTAATGGGAGATATTGCTAGAATATTAAGTTTTGATTCATTTGAAGCAAAACCTATTGATATAACCATTGAACACTCTATTAATCAAAGAAAAGTATTATTAGAAAAAAGAATAATGGAATATTTAGCTAATAGATGTGGTTTTTATGAAATATTTACATATCCTTGGATAGACGAAAAATATATTAATGCAGCAGGAATTTCTACGGATGATGCCATTAAACTTGCAACACCACCAGCACCTGAACTTGCAAATTTAAGAACTTCCCTAATCCCAGGATTACTTGAAGCAACCGTTAAGAATTTGAGATATTATGACTCATTTAAAATCTTTGAATGTGCCGAAACTTTCGAAAAAGGTGATTATAGACCATCAAGTGATGATGAAATATTACCTGTTCAAAATAAACATCTAGCTGGTGCAATCATCGGTAAAAATGCTAAAGAAATATTCTTTGAATTAAAAGGTGTTTTAGAAGAAATGTCTAGATATGCTCATATGGATTCAATAAAACTAGAAGTTGGAGATAAACCAAGCTGGGCTGATGTTAATGCAAATTTAAATATAACATTAAATGGTAATGTAATTGGTTCTCTAGGGTTATTATCAATTAAAGCTATGAATGATGTAAAAATCAAAAGAACTAATGTAGCTATATTTGAATTAAATATGGAAGAATTAATTCCATTTGCTTCTAGAGATAATAAGTTTGAACATTTACCTGAACTACCTTTGGTTGAAAAAGACTTGTCAATCTTAGTTGATGAATCTGTAAGTTGGGCAATAATTGAACAAACTGTTAAAGGGAAAGTTAAAGAAGTTGAATTCGTAGATGAATATCGTGGAAATCAAATTCCTGAAGGTAAAAAGTCTGTTACATTTAAGGTACGTATGATTAATGAAGGTAGTACAATGACTATGGAAGAGATAAATGATAAGATGGAAAGAATACTTTCTTCATTAAGTAAAAGATGCGGAGCTAAATTAAGAGAAGAATAAAGTAACTTTTAGTTGCTTTTTTTCTTTTAGGTAATGTATAATTTGAATGGAGGTAAAGATATGATAATCCCAAAGTTTATAAAAAAAGAAAGTGTAATCGGAGTAGTTGCGCCATCTGATGGAGCAGATAATGAATTAAAGCTTAAAAGATTTAAAAATGCCTGTAGTAAATTAGAGAGTTTAGGTTATAAAATTAAATTATCTGATAATGTCTTTAATTCATTTATGGGCAGAAGCACAAGTGAGGAACAAAGAGCAAAAGAATTTAATGAAATGGTTAATGATAAAAAAGTTGATTTAATAATGTGTGCTTCTGGTGGTGAATTTCTTTTAGAAATTTTGCCTTATATTGATTTTGAATTATTAAAAAATAATCCAAAATTTGTGTGTGGTTTTTCTGACCCAACTGGTTTGTTATATCCAATAACTACAAAGTGTGATATAGCAACTATTTATGGAAAAAATTTCTCTCATTTTGGAATGGAAAAATATCATCAAAGTGAAAAAGACTTTTTAAGTTTAATAAATGGAAATATTATAGAACAAAATAGTTATGAAAAGTATGAAGATGTTTATCCAGAGAAAGTAACTGGTCTAGAGAGCTATAATTTGGATAGTGATGTAAAATGGATGACAGTTAATGATGAAGATGTTTTTATTAAAGGTCGAATTATCGGAGGGTGTTTTGATATTATATCTGACCTAGCTGGTACAAAGTATGATGGAATAAATGAATTTAATGAAAAGTATAAAAATGATGGTATCATCTGGTATTTTGATAATTGTGAAAAAAGTATGGATGATGTAATTAGAATACTTTGGAAGTTTAATGAACTTGGATATTTTAAATATGCAAAAGGTATTATTTTTGGAAGATTTGGAAAAGAAGTAAGTAATACATATGAAAATGTAATTGATTGTTTAAAAGATAGTGTTATAAGTAAGTTAGATATACCAATAATTTATAATGCTGATGTAAGTCATAAGGGCCCATGTTTAAATATAATTAATGGTGTAATTACTGAAGTTGAAGTAAAAAATCATAAAGGAAAGATTAAATTTGAAATTTCTGAATAAACTTATAAATAGAGGGATAATATGCAACAATTTATATTACATATAATAGAACAATTTGGTTACTTGGGAGTATTTTTTCTGATATTAATTGAAAATGTATTTCCACCAATACCATCAGAAGTAATACTTTTATTTAGTGGTTTTTTTAGTTCGTATACCAGCTTAAGTGTTTTTTATATGATACTTGCATCAACACTAGGTTCATTTTTAGGTGCCATCATTCTTTATTATATAGGTAAGATATTTAATAAAGAAAGATTAAAGAAAATAGTAAATGGTAGACTTGGCAAGATATTATTTTTAAAAGAAAATGATATAGATAAAGCTGATGAATGGTTTGATAATAAAGGAAATAAAAGTGTATTTTTTTGTAGGTTTGTACCAATTGTTAGAAGTTTGATATCAATACCCGCAGGTATGAGTGAAATGCCAATGGGAAAATTTATAATTTATACAATATGTGGATCAATGATTTGGAATACAGTATTAATTTGTTTGGGCTATAGATTAGGAAGTAATTGGGAGTATGTTTTAATAATACTTGATAAGTATCAAATAATAGTAATTGTAATACTTGTTATAATATTTGGATATGTAATAATAAAATTTTATAGAAAAAGGAGAAAAAGTAAAAAAATATAGTGCTTTTTCTTTTATTTTGTTATAATATATTTGTTATGAGAGGTGAAGAAAATGAATGAAGTAACATTGTTACCTGCGGATACTTATAAAGTTATTAATAAAAGTATTTTAAGTGATGTAGATAGAAAATATTTGATTTCATTTTATGAACCTATTATTGGCCATTTAGCAACATCTTTATATCTAACTCTTGTTAATGATTTGGAATTGGGCCAACAATTTTCCAGAGACTTAACTCATCATCATTTGATGGGACTTTTAAAAACACCATTAAAAGTTTTAAAAGAAG
The DNA here is from genome assembly GCA_934096035.1 of uncultured Bacilli bacterium. Classification (GTDB taxonomy): domain Bacteria; phylum Bacillota_I; class Bacilli_A; order RF39; family UBA660; genus Onthocola_B. The sequence goes on along the minus strand of CAKOKX010000001.1, from coordinate 916,934 downwards.
CTCGTGAAGCATTAGAAGCTGTTGGTCTTTTAAAAACATATTATAAAGCAGGACATGTTAATAATTATATTTATGAATTATATTCACCGATGAGTCCGAATGAATTTTTTAATCATCCCATACTTAATATTGTCTTATATAATAATTTAGGTGCTACAGAATATGAATATTTGAAAAAACAATATCAAAAAATAAAGGTAGATACTAAAGAATTTATTGATATAACTAAGAAATTAGATGATGTAATGGATAGTGGTGTAAATATACCAACTTTAGATGTAATAGAAAGAAGTATAAATGATATTGAAGTAAGTGATCATGTTGATTTTGATTTAATTTTATCAAGTATACCTAAAGGTATTATAAATGAAAAAGTGTTTACTAAAAAAACTAAAGAATTAATAAATGATTTGGCTTTTATTTATAAAATAGATACTTTAAAAATGATTGAGTTAATAAGAAGTGTTTTAAATGAATATGGAATGATTGATAAAAATAATTTGAGAATTAATGCTAGAAAGATGTATCAATTTAATAATGGGGCTTTACCAACTTTAATTTATAGATCACAACCAGAACATTTAAAAAGTCCAGTCGGAGATAATTCAATGCGTGGTAAAATTATTGAAATGTTTGAAAGTATTAATCCAATTGATTTTTTAAGAAATAAATATGGCGGAACTAAACCTACGAATAGAGATATAAAAATAATCGAAAGCTTAGTAATTGATTTAGAAATGCCTCCGGCGGTAGTTAATGTATTGCTTGATTATGTACTGAGAAAAAACAATAATAAATTAGCGACGAATTATATTGAAACTATCGCAGGACAATGGAAAAGAGCAGGTTTGAAAAATGCAAAAGAAGCAATGGAATTTGCAGAAAAAGAAAATAAAAAGTTTACTAAGAAGTTAGATAGTAATAAAGCAACTAAAGAACCTGTTTGGTTTAATAAAGTAAATGAAGCAAGTCAAATGAGTGATGCAGATAAAGAAGAATTAGAAAATTTGTTAAAGGAGTTTAAATGATGGAAAAAGTTAATATGACATTAAGTGAAAAAATAGAAAAAGAATTAGAAAAAGAACTTTCAAAATCATTAAAAGATGAAGAGTTTTGTAATTTGGTTAAAAGAAATAAGTTGCCTAAGGAAGTAGTAATTAAAAATAATACAAAGTTAATGGATACATGCGATGAACTTAAAAATTGTAAAACATGTAAAGGATTATTTATGTGTAAAAATAAAGTAAGTGGTCATGTTTTATATCCTATTTTTGATGAAACATTAAAGTTTATTTATATGCCATGTAAATATCAAAAAGAATTAGCAAGAAAAGAAATTGATAAAAAAAATAAACTTAATGAAATAAAGAATGCTCGTATGAAAGATATAGATATTAATGATAAAAATAGAGTGGAAGTAATAAAATGGTTGAAAGAATATTATGATAATTATGAAAAAGTTAATACATTAAAAGGATTATATTTACATGGTTCTTTTGGAAGTGGAAAAACATTCTTAATTGCATCTTTATTAAATGAACTTGAGATAAGTAAAAATGCTATAACAGAAATAGTCTATTTACCAGAACTTCTAAGAAATATGAAAGAAGACTTTAGTATTGTAGAAGAAAAATTAGATTTTTTAAAAAATGTAGATATTTTATTGATAGATGATATTGGAGCAGAAAATGTTACTTCATGGGGTAGAGACGAAATATTAGGGACAATACTTCAATATAGAATGAATAATAAATTAAGTACTTTCTTTACATCAAATTTAACTTTAGAAGAATTAGAAGATCACTTATCAATAACTAAGAATAGTGAAGATAAAGTAAAGGCTAGAAGAATTATTGAAAGAATAAAACAACTTACTGAAGATAAAGAATTAGTAAGTAAAAATAGAAGAAATTAAATTTTTGCTTTTTAATTTTTAATTTTTGTGGTATGATATTATAAAGATAGGGTGATTAGTGATGAAAAATTTAGAACCGTTGTTAAAAGAGACAGAAGATAAATTTTATTTTGTTAAAGATAATGAAGTAAAAAAAGACGATAAAAATAAAAAAACAGAAATTATTGTTACATCTGTTATTGGGGTTATTATTTTATGGCTTATGTGGTATAGTTTGTATCCTTTTTATGTAGGTTTTGTTCACTATGATGAAGGACATAAAAAGACTGAAGAAGTAAGTAATACTGAAGAAGAAATATCTAGTAATTCAGCACTTGTTCAAGAACTTTATGGTTATATAGATGCTAAAAATAATAATGAATTATCAAATCTTTTTACTATTTATAATAATGGTAATATAACTAGTAGTAATATTTCTGATAGTCAAAAATTAACTGTTGTTTTTAAGTATTTAGGTCTTAGTTGTAATGGAAATGAGATTGTTAAGAGTTTAGATGAATTAAAGAGTGCAGCTATTAAAATATTTAATGATGATAGTTTTGTTGATTTGGTTACTAAAAATAATGAAGCTAGTTTTGATCAATATAGTGTATCTTATAATATAGAAAGTAATACTTATACAATAAAATTAAATAGTTGTGTTACAAGTAATGATTTTACTTTTAAAAGTTTATTGAAAGCAACTCAAAGTGAAGATGAAATTTATATTTATGAAGCATTTGGGTATTTGGTTAATACAGGAACTAATCAATATGTTGTTTATGACAATGCTTTAAGAACAAATAAGCTTGGAGAATATGTTGATGAAAATGGAAATAAAGAATTTAAGGAAGTAAATCAATTAAAACAATATAAATGGACATTTAAAAAGAGTAGTGATAACAATTATTATTTTGTATCAGTTACTCCGAGTATTTGATTAAATAAAATTTTAAAATTATTTAAATAGATTAGTTTATTAGAACTATCTATTTTTTTTATTAATCCATAATATTCATATGTATAACCATTTTTATAATAAGTTATATGAATTTTATCTTGCATGTAATAAGCATCAATTATAGTTTTTTCAAATTCGTTTGTTTCATCTTCACTTATGTGAGGTTTGGTTATTTTTTCTTTTTCTTTTATTAAAGAATAGAGAATTTCCTTGTTACTTACAACAGAATTAAATGGCATCCATTTAATCATACCACGATCTTTATTCATGATGTCCTCCGATCTTTTTGTTTCTTTCTATAGCTGTTGAATCTGGAAGTAGACTACTTGCTTTAACTATACTATTTTTTCCAAACCGACTTTTTATCTCATCAATAGCAGCGTTTACTTTTGTTTCAGCTTTTTTTTCTTCAAGGGAGTCAAATAAATTTAGTTGAGTACCACTTTTTTTTACTAGGCCACCACATGATATACTAACTTTTCTTATTGGTAAATTATTATAATATCTATCAAATATTAAATAGCATATATTAGTTATTTCTTTTGATGAGTCAGTTGGGGTATCGAGTTTAATAGAGTGATAAAAACCTCCGTTTATATCTTTAGAATATCCGATACCAAAACCAATTACTTGTGATTCTTTGTTGCTTGCCCTTAGTCTAGCAGTTAAGACATCTACCATTTCCGCGATGATTAGTTTTATATTATTTCCATCATAGTCTTTGAATAAGACTTGAGAATGACTAAATGATTTGTCTTTTGGACTTACTTTAAAGTCACTGATTCTACTTAAATCTATTCCATTAGCATGATTCCAAAGTTCTTGTCCCATTACCCCGAATTTATCTTTTAAAAGATTTTTATCAAAATTGGCTAATTCTTTTATAGTGTAGATATTTAAATTGTTTAACTTTTTTTCCATTCTAGGTCCGATTCCCCACATCTTTGATAACGGAGTAATTGGCCATAATTTTTCTGGTATATCATCATATGTCCATTTTGCTATGCCATTTTTATATTTTTTGGCTTCAGTATCCATAGCTACTTTGGCTAGTAAAAGATTAGGCCCAATTCCACATGTTGCAGTAAGTCCAGTTTTTTCTTCAACTGTTTTAAGAATTTCTTCAGCTAGTTCATAATCTGTTTTTTTATATAATTTTAAATAATCTGTGACATCTAAAAAGCATTCATCAACAGAATAAATATGTAGGTCTTCGGGAGCAACATAATCAAGATAAATACCGACGACTTCTTTACTTTTTTCAATATATAATTTCATTCTCGGAGGTACAATTTCATATTTTATATTGGCAGGTATATCATATAATCTTACTCGTGATGGCACACCTTGCTTTTTTAAGGCCGGAGTTACTGCGAGAGTTATAGCACCATTTCCTTGTTTTTTGTTAGCTACCACTAAAGGTACTTTAAATGGATCAAGTCCACGATCTACACATTCACATGATGCAAAGAAACTCTTTAAATCAATACACATAATATTTCTTTTTATATATAAGTTATTATCCATCTTTATACCTCCAAACATTCGTTCTGGTTATATTATAATTCATTATAAATTATTATTCAATTACTAAAATTTGGAAAATTTATTTATATATTTAATTATTACTTATCTTGTTATAAAAAACAAGTATAAATTTAAATTAGTTTTAAAAAGTAATAAAATATATGATATAATTATATTACAAACTAATATTAATAAAATTGATTTAATTAGAAAAGAGGATGTAAAATGATAATTGGATCTCATGTTAATTTTGGGGTAGAACAGTTACTAGGTTGTGCTAGGCAAGCGGTAAGTTATGGTGCTAATACATTTATGTTTTATACCGGAGCACCTCAAAATACAGTAAGAAAAAAGATTGATGAAGGACTAACAATTGAAGCAAAAAAATATATGTTAGAAAATGGAATTGATATAAATAATGTTATTTGTCATGCTCCATACATTATAAATTTAGCTAATAGAGAAAATGAGGCTTCTTGGAATTTTTCTTGTTCATTTTTAAAACAAGAAATTTCTAGAATAAGTGAAATGGGTGTTAATTATATTGTAGTTCATCCTGGTAATAGCTTAAAAATGGATAGAGGTATTGCTTTAGATAATATTGCTAGTGCTATTAATTTAATTATTGATAATGAAACAAAACCAATGATTTTACTAGAAACAATGGCAGGCAAAGGCACTGAATGTGGAATAAATATTGAAGAAATAAAAACTATTTTAGATAAAATAGAATTAAAAGATAAAGTTGGAGTTTGTTTAGATACTTGTCATTTGAATGATTCAGGAATTAATATAGCTAATTTTTTAGAATATTTAGAAGAATTTGATAAAATAATTGGACTTGATAAAGTGAAATGTGTGCATTTAAATGATAGTAAAAATGGATTAGGATCCCATAAAGATAGACATGAAAATATTGGATATGGCACAATTGGTTTTGATAATTTAATTAATGTTGCTTATTTAGATAAACTAAAAAATGTACCTAAAATATTGGAAACTCCATATATTTTAGATAATCCACCATATAAATTTGAAATTGAAATGATAAAAAATAAAACTTTTAATGGTAATCTAATTGATGATGTTTTAAAGTTTTATCAAAAATAAAGGGTTGTAACAATTACAACCTTTTACTATTTTAAAAATGAATTAAACTTTTGGAAATATTCGTTAAATACTTGTTTTACTTTAGGAAAGTTTTCTTCTTTATAATGATTTTTATATCTATCTATATCAAATATACTGGGATTTTTTAAAACATCTTTCCAGTTCTTTTTTATAAAATCATAAGTAAAGTTTATTTCTTCTTCACTAAAGTTAGCACCTTTACTTAAAGAAAAATTTCTTACATCTTCTTTAGTTAATCTATTTATATATGCCCCGATTATATTAAACATCATAATCACCTTAATATATTGTATGTTTTTTTGCAAAAAAGGAATACTAATAATTATGAAAAAGTATGTATATTTTAGTATGTTATTTATGTTTTTTACCATTTTTGCTATTAGATTAAGTATTATTTTATCTAATAAGTCTTTTTATGAAGAAAAATTAGAAGAAAAAACAAATATATATGTAAATGGAATTAGTGCCCCGAGAGGAAGAATACTTGATACAAATGGAAAAGTTTTAGTGGATAATATTGGGGTTAAAACAATTTATTATAATAAAATAAAAGGAATAAAAACTAGTGATGAACTTGATATTGCTAAGGCTTTAGAAACAATTTTAAATGTTAATGAAGCAAGTAGGGATGAGCTTAAAAAATATTATTTAGTTATAAATAATGATGGAAAAGATTTAATTACTAGTGATGAATATAGATTACTTGAAGAAAGAAAAATTACTAAAGATGATATAAGTAATATGAAGTTGGATAGAATTACAGATGAAATGATTGATTATGATATTAAAACAAAAAGAGTTGCTCATATATATTTTTTGATGAATAATGGTTATGTTTATAGTAAAAAAGAAATAGCTAAAAATGTAAGTGAGAAAGAGTTTGCTAAAGTTATTGAAAGTAAGATTCCAGGTGTAACTGGAGAACTTTCTTGGGAAAGAGTTTATTTATATAATGATACTTTAAAGAATGTTTTTGGAAGAGTGGGTAATATTACTAAAGAAGATAGAGATGAATATTTAAATAATGGTTATGAACTTACTGATTTAGTGGGAATTAGTTATTTAGAAAAAGAATATGAAGAGTATTTAAAGGGAAAAAAAGCTAAATATAAAGTAAGTAATAATTATAGTTTAACTAAAATAGAGGAAGAAGAAAAAGGAAATGATTTAGTTTTATCCATTGATATTGATATTCAACAAAAGGTTGATGAAATATTAAAAGATAAAATAAAATTAGGTAAAAAATATGGTAATACAGAATATTTTAAAGATAGTTATGCATTAGTTAGTAATCCATTAACTGGAGAAATAATTGCAATCGGGGGAGCTAGACTTAATGATGATGATACTTTTAGTGATATTAGTTTAAATACTATTAATAAATCTTATACTATAGGAAGTGCTGTAAAAGGAGCAACGATTGGGGTTGGTTATAAATATAATTTAATTACCCCGGGAGCTTATATTAATGATTCATGTGTTAAGCTTTATTTTGTACCTCAGAAATGTAGTTTTAAAAAATTAGGTAAAGTAAATGATTTAACAGCTTTAGCTAATTCTTCAAATTATTATCAGTATATGATTGCTATTAAACTTACGGGAAATACATATAAACCAAATATGAAATTAAATGCTACGATAAAGCATTTTGATATTTACCGTAGTATGCTTGCAAGTTTTGGTCTGGGAGTTAAAACTGAAATTGATTTACCTGGAGAACAAAAAGGTATTATTGGTAAAACAGTAGCGGATGATTTGCTTCTTAACCTTGCTATTGGGCAATATGATACTTATACTCCGGTAGAAGTACTTCAATATATAAATAGTGTTGCAAGTGGGAAAAGAATGGCTTTAAGTTTAATGAAAGAAATAAGAAATAAAGATAAAATTATTTTGAAAAATGAAATAAATGTTTTAAATGATGTAGATTTAAATCTTGAAAGTCTAGAGAGAATTAGAGAAGGTATGAGACTTGTTTTAAGTGAGGGTACTGGTAAGTTTTATGTTCCTAAAGGTCTTGATTTTGCAGGTAAAACAGGTACAAGTGAATCGTTTTTAGATACAAATAATGATGGTAAAGTTGATACCGCCACGATATCATCAACATTTACAGGTTTTTATCCATTGGAAGATCCTAAATTTAGTTTGGTAGTTATTACTCCGAATGTTTCTCATAAAGAAGGAAAGACTGATGCTTTTTATTTCGGTGCTAGTAAAATTACAAAAGATATTGTTACTTTTTTAAAAGATAATTATTAAAAAAGGGTGGAATTTACTTTTTCAATGTAGAAGTAGTGTCAAATTTTACTTATGTGTAAATATGATGCTTTTTTTTTTTTTTTTTTTCGGTTAAAATGGGTATGTAAAATAAAATATCAGTGCGTGATATTGTGATGAGGTGTATAGAATGGAAAATAAAAAACATGCAATAGTATTAAGTATAATAGCAAGTTTAGCACTTATTGTATTAATAATCGGAGCAACATTTGCATATTTTCAAGCAAGTGGTGGAACTGGTAGAAATGTTGATGTGAAAGTAACAACATATACAACAGATGTATTTAATTTTGAAGTAGGAAATGATATATCAATATATGCAGATGCAACATCATTTGCAAGTGGTAAAGGAAATGCAAGTGGAAGTACTTTTGCAAAAGCAATATTAAGTGCAAATAATAAAACAAATACTGCAACAAAGTATTATTATTTGTATTTAAATATATCAAAAAATACATTTACATATACTCAAAATGAAGATACACCAGAAATACTTTTAACAATAAAAGATGATGCAGGTAATGAAATAACAAGTATTAATGACCTTACATATAAAACAGTAACAGATGGTAAAGGAGCAACAATAAAAGGATTTGATATAACAACAGGTATTGGATTAATAACAATACTAGATAATAAAGAAATAACAGCAAATCCTCAAAAAACTGATACTTGGAACGTCACAGTAACATTTATAAATTATGATAAAGATCAAAGTAAGAATGCAGGAAAAAGTTTTAATGCAAAATTAATTGCTCAACAAAAAGAAATATCAGATTCTGTTTCTGATTATTGTAAGAATGGTGATAATTTAGCAAATTGTATTATTTCATTGGGAGCACCAGATATTTTTGGAGCAACAAAAGTATATCATCATGATGAAAATTTAGTAAATGGAGCAAATGATAATTCATATAGATATGCGGGTGGAGATAATACTTGTACATTTAATGGTGAAAATGTTCAAGGTGCATATAGTAATGCAACATTTGGTGCATCAAATGAAAATGATTGTAAAAAAGTATACACAATTAAAAGTGATGCATTAACAATTTTGGCGGATAATTCAGTAACAAGATTATTATCAGATGAAAAACCAGTGACATGGAGTGAAGGTGCCTGTAAAACCACAGATGGTGAAAGTGTTAATGTCGGTTTTGCCAGTGGAAAATTTAATCCAGTTACAGAAGCAACATGTAAAGGAAAATCTTATATAGTAAAAACAGATAATTTAACTGCTCGTGTAGCAAATTTAAGTATGGAATATGCAGGTGTTGGAAAATGGAGTAGAGTTAATAACTTTGTATGCTTTGGTTCAACAGAAACACCATGTCCAACAGATAATTTATATAGAATAATTGGTGTAATAGATGGTAAAGTAAAATTAATAAAATATGATTATGCCACAAGTACATTGTTAGGGACAGACGGAGACTATAGTGGTTCAGATACTCCAGATACAAATTATTATAAAGGAAATTTAACATCAATAAATACATATTATTGGAATTATAAAGCAGCAAATAGTGCAAGTAATGAATGGAGTACGAGTTTACTCAATAAAATAAATTTAAATACCAACTATATAAATAATATAGGTAGTGAGTGGGCAAATAAAATAACTACAACAACATGGAAAGTTGGAGGAAATAAATTTGCTAATATAGGTAGTTCAGTTCCATCTATAGCATATCAAAATGAAATAGTAAGTCCATCAAAAAATACAACATCTGATGCAAAAATAGGTTTAATGTATGCAAGTGACTATGGATTTGCAGCAAGTCCAAGTGCGTGGACTACAACTCTATATAATTATGATGGTAACGATGCAAAAGGAACATCAATAAAAACAATAAATTGGATGTATATGGGGTATTATGATTGGACTATTTCTCGCTATACTGGTAATTCGGGCTATGCGTTTATTGTGTCTTACGATGGTTATGTGTACGGCAACAATGTCAGTAACAACAATGGGTTGCGTCCGTCCTTTAATCTTTCATCTTCCATAACCTATGTATCGGGGAGTGGCAGCGCCGTCGACCCGATTTTGATAAACTAGTGCTTTAGGCCAAGCTTGTCTAGCGACGGAGGTGCTAGGCAAGCCGGCAATAAAAGTGGGGTCGCGGTGTAGGGGTTCAGTAAACTATGTCGCGAAAGCCGCAATATGCGATTTATCGCATGAAGTGGCTGGGCAAAAATTAGTAACGTTGGCATTCGTACTTGCGATGTAAGTCCAAAAATTAAGGGTAGTCTTGTGGAATTTCTCGCAATTCTGATAATTCGAACAATGCGTTTATTGTGAATAACGATGGTAATGTGAACAACAACAATGTCAGTAACAACAATGGGTTGCGTCCGTAGACCTTTATATAGTTCTAGTGATTATAAGATTAAGGTTTTATAGTGAATGAGATAAAGGACAAAGATTATCCTGGGGTAAATACTCCAAATAGAAAATATGGATGGGGAGGTATACGTACAACCCCTAGATACCATATTGATAATATAGTATTTTAAGTAGGGAGAAATATTATATTAACACAATTGTTTTAAAAAGGGTAGTAAAGGAGTGATTTAGAGGTGAAAAACGATTGTCTTTTCCTGTATAAATCAGGAAAGTTTTTTAATGCGTTCGGGGATGATGGAATAATAATTCATTATCTATTTGGTTATAAGTTTGTAGTATATAAAAATTGTGCTGGTTTTCCTGAAAGTGCACTTGTAAAAGTAACTACAAAATTAGATAGTGAAAAAATTTCATATAAATTATATGAGAAAGATACTTTAATAAAGGATGTAAAGGGGATTAAAAATAATTATAAGAAAGTATTAAAGAATGCTTTAAAACAAATGGAGATGGAAAATAGACTTGATAGATTACAAAGTAAATTAGATGCTTTTACTATAGATGATTTAGAAAAAGTAATCGAAGGTATTGAAAATGAAACAGTTTAGTAATGAAAAGTTTTTAATAATAAAAAATATAAAGAAATTTATATTGGAATTGGAAACATTACTTATTACTTTTCCTAAGAAGGATATGTTTACTAAAGATAGAGTTTATAATGATGCATTAGAATTAATTGAATATGTAACTATTGCTAATTATGAAAAAAGAATTGATGTAAAAACAACATATAAAATCAAGGCTTTAGCTAAAATTAATAAATTAGACTTTTATTTAGAAAGAGCATATAAATTTAAATATATTAGTGAAAAACAATTAATAAATAAATTAGATGAATTGCAAAAAATAAATAGAATGATTTATGCATGGTGTAAAAATGATGGATAATTTAAATGTAAGTAATTTACTTAATATATATGAAAATGAAATAAGTAAGAATGTTAAGAATAAAAGAAAACTGTATGATTTTGAAATAAATAAAATGCAATATATTGAAGATATAATAAAAATGCTTAAAAATGGATTGGTGGGGCATAATCATTATAATATATTTTTGATATATGAACCTAAATGTAGATTGGTTATGAGTCTGTCTGTAAAAGATAAAGTTATAAATCATTTTATTACTAAATATATTTTGGAAAATAGTTTAAGTAAATATTTAGATGAAAGAAATGTTGCTACTAGAAAAGGTATGGGTACAGATTATGCTATTAAATTGGTGAAGAAATATATTAATAAACTTAAATGTAAATATGATAATTTTTATGTCCTTAAACTTGATATTAGTAAGTATTTTTATAGTGTTGATCATGATGTTTTAAAAAAATTAATGGCTGATAAATTAGATACTTATGAATATGATATTATTTCTAAAATAATCGCTAGTACAAATAAAATTTATATTAATGAAACTATAAATAAGTTAAAAATAAAAAATAATGTAGATATACCATTATATGAATATGGTAAAGGTTTACCAATAGGTAATATGACTAGTCAATTTTTATCTATTTATTATTTAAATAAGTTAGATCATTTTATTGTTCATGATTTGAAATTGAAATATTATGTGAGATATATGGATGATTTTATTATTTTAGATAGCGATATAAATAAATTGAAGGATGCTAAAAAAATAATAATAGATAAATTGAAAAAAGAATATAAATTAATGATAAATGAAAAGAAAACATGGATTAATAATATGAAATATGGTTTTAGTTTTTTGGGATATACTTATAAAGTAATAGATAAGAAGACTATTATAAAAATAAAAAGAAGTAATATAGATAAAATAAAGAAAAGAATAAAAGAAGTAAAATATTTATTTAATACAGGTAAAATGGGGTATTATAGTACTTTTTGTAGTATCATGACTTATTCAAATTCTTACAAATATGCAGATGATAGAAAAATTAAAAGATTAATAGATAAATATTGGTATAATGAAAAATAAATATATATTTTTTAAAAGATTATATAAGGATTATGTAATAATATTTGAAATTAAAGGAAAGTATATGAGTCTTAATATAGATAATGAATTAATGAAATATATAGATAACAGAGATATAAGTTTTATTGTTGTAAAACATGATTTTAATGTTTTAGTAAATAAAGTTAGTAATAATAAGTATTATAAATATTTGTTAAAATTTTGGATTAAACAATTAATTTACAAAAAAATGTAAATTGTTGTTTTTTTTATGAGAAAAGCGCAAAAAAAATAAAAAAAGGAAATATATTAAGTGAAGGGAGAAATTTGATTATGAAAAAATATTAAAGTAAAAAAAGAAAAGTGTAAATTGGGGTTAATAAAGGTGAAGAAGGATGTGGATATGAATAAAGTAAAAGAACATGAGTTTTTATTGTTTAGTAAAGATAAAATTATTAAAACAATATTATTGGATGAGGTTGTTATAAAAAATAATGATTTTCATTTGTTTGAGAGGTTGATTAATGATGCGTGTGGGTTAAAGATTAAAGTAATAAGACTGCTTCCTACGGAACTGCCAGTGCAAAAAGCAATCGAGAGGGCCAAAAGATTAGATTTTTTAGTAGAGTGTGATGGTAAGTATGTTCATATGGAAGTAAACACGGCATGGGAAGAATCAACTAAGATGAGGAATAAAAGTTATTTTTTCTCATTTTATTCGCAAGTAATAAATGCTGGAGAAGATTATGATGAAAAAACAGAATTTATTCAGATACAATTTAATTATGGAATGCCAAATAAATATGGTTTATGTGAAATATTAGATGAATATAGTGGGAAAAATTATGAATTGTTTTTAAAAAATATAAAATTAATACATGTAAATCTTGATAAATTTGGAAAAATTTGGTATGATAATGTTGCTAAAAGAAATATGAAAGGATCGTTGCCAGTACTATTTGCATTAAAAACAAAAGAAGATATATTAGCATATAGCAAAGCAGTTAATGATTCGGATGTTAAGGAGTGTGTGGAAAAGTTGACTAAGTTAAATAGTGATTTTAAATTTGTTTGGGATTATGAGAAAAATGAAAAAGTATATGAAAATTCACTAAAAAAAGAATATTTAAATAAAGGAATTGAAAAAGGTATAGAAGAGGGAATCGAAAACACCGCAGTTAATATGTTGAGAAAAAATATGGATACAAATCTTATTAGTGATGTAACTAAATTAGATTTAGAGAAAATACAAAAGTTAAAAGAAAAGATAGAATTAGAAGAAAAATAAATTATATTATAAATAAAAAGTTAATAAAAATAGAAAATATTATCTAAATTAGTTGAAAAATGCTAGAATTTTGGTATAATTAATAAAGATTATTTAAGTGAGGAGGAATAATTATGGCAAAAAAAGAAAATCGTAGTGAAGTAACTATGAGATGTTCTGTTTGTGGTTTTGAATTACGCCCAGTTAGTAAAAATAAAAAGAATACTCCAGACCGTCTTGAATTAAATAGATACTGCCCAAAATGTAGAAAGACAGTAGCTGCTAAAGAAAAAAAATAATAGAAAAGAGGATTAAATATGGATATTAATATTAATGATATCAAGAATGGTATGACAATTATCATGGATGGTAATTTATATACTATTGTTGAATTTCAACATGTAAAACCTGGAAAAGGGCCTGCTTTTGTTAGAATTAAAAGAAGAAATTTAAGAACTGGAGCAGTTACTGAAGATACATTTAATACCAATATTAAGATAACTAAAGCTCATATTGAAAAAGTAAAAGCCGGTTATTTATATCAAATGGGAGACACCTATGTGTTTATGAATAATTCTACTTATGAACAAATTGAACTTCCTGCATCTGTTTTAGGAGACAATGTTAATTTCATTAAAGAAGGTTTAGAAATTGATATTGATAATTATGATGGAGAAATAATTGGTATTACATTACCTGAAAAAGTTGAATATGAAGTTATTGAAACAGAACCAGCAGTTAAAGGTAATACTGCAACTAATGCAAGTAAAGATGCTAAGATTGAAACTGGCTATGTTGTAAAAGTTCCATTATTTATAAATGAAGGAGAAAAAATTATTATTTCAACTAAAGATGGAAAATATTCTGGAAGAGCATAGGCTCTTTTTTTTGTTGACAAAAAAAATAAGTCTTGCGACTTATTCTTCAGTTTTTGTTTCTTTTTTTGCATTCTTTGGTTTAATGTTTTCATTAATTTCTTTAGTATTTTTCCAAATCATTATATTAATCATCATTAATTCATATGTGATTCTTATAATTAGTGGTCCAAAGATTAATGTCATTAAGAATGCTACAAAGCTAGTAGATATTAATCCAAATGAGAATAAAACAATAAAAATAGTTAGAGTAATATAAACTACTTTTAAAATAGGTTCAATTAACATTGTCTTAAAGTCTAATAAATCTCTTAATTTTTGTAAACTGCTACTTACAGGTTTATCGCTTTTAACAAACATAAAGTAAACCATAATACCAGCTGCAATAGCAATAACTATAGCAATAATTGTCCAAACTAGAGTTCCGGCAACATTTGCAGCAGCTTTTGCAGTTTGACCTGTCATATAATCATAATCGTACATAATATAAAGCTCCTTTCTATTAATATATTATCAAATCTAAAAAAATATTACAATAAAAATTTGTCAAAAAATGTAGAATTGTGTTACAATGTAAAAGGTGTTATTATGATAGAATTAATAAAAAATAAAAGCAATATAAAAGAATCAGAAGTAAATAATGTTATTACTAGAGTAAAAGCTTTAATTATAACTAGTGATAATAAAATTTTGCTTGGACATTCACATTCGGAATATCAATTTCCAGGTGGACATATTGAATCTGGAGAAAGTTTACTTTTGGGACTCGAAAGGGAACTTAAAGAGGAGACGGGGCTAGTGTTTGATACAAGTAATTTAGAACCGTTTGTGGTGCGTAATGCATATTATAAAGATTATCCTAAAGAAAATATAAATACAAAAATAATTATTTATTATTTTATAATAAGAGATGATAGAGTACCTGATTTAAAAAATACTAATTATACAGAAGAAGAAATAGATGGAAATTTTACTTTAAGATATATACCTTTAAATATAGTAAATGAAGTATTGAGAGAAAAAATGGATATGTCTGGTGATACGAATGGAATTACACATGAAATGCTAGAAGTATTAGAGTATTTTAGTAAAACTTATGTATAAAATTTAGGAGTCCTTGCCATAAATAATGGGAAAGGACTTTTATTATGGCAAAATATAAAGTGGATATAACAGGAATTAATACAAGTGAGATTGAAGTTTTAAGTAATGAAGAGATGACTAAGTTGTTTGTAGAATATCAAAATGGAAATTTAGATGCTAAAGATAGACTTATAAATGGTAATTTGAAACTAGTTTTAAGTATCCTTAGAACTTTTAATAAAGGAAATGTCAATTTGGATGATTTATTTCAGGTTGGTGTTATTGGTCTTATTAAAGCAATTGATAATTTTGATTTATCTTATGGACTAAAGCTATCTACATATGCGGTACCTCTCATTATCGGAGAGATTAAAAGGTATTTGAGAGACAATACTGCAGTTAGAGTAAGTAGAAGTACAAAAGACTTAGCTTATCAAATTATTAAATTTAAAGATAAATATTTAAGTGAACATGGAGTTGATGCACCACCTTCAGTTATTTCAAAAGAACTTAATATTCCTGAATACTTAATTAGCTATGCAATGGATGCCATGAGAGATCCTGCAAGTATTTTTGAACCAATTTATAATGATGGTGGAGATACAATATATTTATTTGATCAAATTGCTGATACTAAAGATAAAAATAGTGATAAAGATATGATTATTTCTTTAAGAAGAGCCCTTTTAAAAATTAAAGAAAGAGAAAAAAATATTCTATTACAACGATTTATGGTGGGAAAAACGCAAATGGAAATAGCAGATGAATTAGGCATTAGTCAAGCACAAGTATCAAGACTAGAGAAAAGTGCTATTGAAAATGTTCGTAAATTAATAAAATGAATCATATAATTTAAGGGGTGGATTATGTATTTAAGTGAACTTCAAAATAAAGATATTATAAGCGTAAATACAGGAGTTAATTTGGGGAGAATAGTAGATGCGGAAGTAAATAGTGAAGGAAAAGTAATAAGTTTAGTAGCTGAAAATAAAAAATTGTTTAGAAAAATGTTAAAAAATTCAGAGTTTAGTTTTACATTTTCTGATATTACAAAGATAGGTACTGATTGTATACTAGTAAATAAATAAAATTTGTGATAAAATAATAGCATGAAGAAAAAAAGTTTATTGATTGCTATTATTGTTTTTTTATTTGATATACTTATTAAATATATAGTTGATAAGTCGTTTTATTATGGTGCTTTAAAAAGTATTATTCCAAAGTTTTTCTATATTACGAAAGTGTATAATGATGGAGCAGCTTGGAGTACTTTTGAAGGTGCAAGATTTTTACTTATTGGCGTTGCAGTAATATCATTTATTTTTTTGATAATATATCAAAAAAACTTCGTGGATAATAGAAGAAATATAGTAGCATTTAGTCTTGTTTATGGAGGACTTTTAGGGAATCTATTTGATAGAATAGTGAATGGTTATGTAATAGATTATTTGAAATTTTATATTGGTGGATATGAATATCCAGTGTTTAATTTGGCAGATGTAGCATTGGTAGTGGGTTTTATCCTTATTATATATGCAATATTTAAGGGAGAAGATAAATATGGAAGTAATAGTAGATGAAGAAAATGTAAGAATAGATAAATATTTAGCTAGTAAAACAGATTATAGTAGAGAAACAATAACTAAGATGATAGCAGAAGAATATATCTTAGTTAATGGTAAAAGTATTAAAGCATCATATAAGGTTAAAGATAATGATGTAATATTAATTAAAGATGGTTTTGTTAAAGAAATGAATTTAGAAGCTACTAAAATGGATATTGATATTGTTTATGAAGATGAATATTTAATGGTTATAAATAAAGATAGTGGGGTTGTTGTTCATCCTGGTGCGGGTAATAGTAATGATACATTAGTAAATGGTTTACTTTACTATAATAAAACATTAAGTAAAGGGGAAGAATTTAGACCTGGGATAGTTCATAGATTAGATAAAGATACAAGTGGCTTAATGATAGTGGCTAAAGATGATAAAGCTCATGAATTGCTAGCCGATGACTTTAAAAATAAAAGAATTCATAGAGAGTATATTGCTCTACTTGATGGAGTATTTCCTCAAGAAAAAGCTATTATCGATGCTCCGATTGGAAGAAGTAAACAATATTTTGATAAAATGGAAGTATGTAAAGATGGTAAAAAAGCAATAACTAATTTAGAAGTAATAAAAAAATATAAAGATTATACATTAGTTAAATTGGTTTTAGAGACTGGAAGGACACATCAAATTAGAGTTCATCTAGCTTATATTGGATATCCAGTTCATAATGATCCAGTTTATTCTAATAAAGCTTGTACAGATTTTGGACAATTTCTACATTCTGCATATTTAAAATTTAAACATCCAATAACTGGAGAGGTATTAGAATTTAATAGTAAATTACCAGAAGAATTCCAAACATTTATTGATAATTTATTATAATATTAATTAAAGTAATGAAGTTTGTTATTATAAAAGGTATAGATGTAAAAGGAATGTAACCTAGTATTCTTTTAAAATCGTGGATTAAAAGAAAAGAAAAAAATATTAGTAATATAGAACTAATTAAACTAAATAAATAGTTCTTAAAATAAAAATAAAATATAGAAGTAGAAAAAATTAATAAATAGTTGGTGGCAGTTGAAAATATTAATGGTTCATCAAATAAATGGAATTTATTAATTTTAAGTAATATTATCATTATTAAAAATAAACTTATGATGTAAAATAGGTATTCTATCATATGACACCTCTTTACTAAAAATATGATTTATTGTAAAATATTATGACGAGGAGATGAAAAAATGTCTAATGTAATGATTAGAAAAAGTGATCAAGTTATGATGAGTTTAGTTCATTACTTTGTAACTAAAGAAAATTATGCTCCGATAAATGTTCAAGGAGTTAAAGATGAAATTTGGCTTGAAAATTTAGAAGGCCCTTATCGTATAATTAGAATTAGTTGCAACTCAATTATAAATGAAGAACAGTATAAATTTGATATATTTAAGATGAAACATATAATGAAACAAATTAAAAAGAAGACAATGTCTTTAAGAATGAATGCTTTAAATATTTGTTTAGATATAAGTAAAAAAGTGGATAAAGGAAATGTTAAAAATATTGAAACTATTGGGGCAGAAAGCCTAAATGATATAAAGAAAAATGATGATATAACAAAAGTTTTTCCAAATATTAAAGATAATTTGTTGGAAACTAATGATGGCTTAGAACTAATTATTAATGTAACGAATGATATAAATGAAAAAACAGAAAATGAAAATAAGAAATTTTATGATGTTTTTGCTCCGAAGAAAATAATATTTACAAATATAATTTCATTAATTTGTATAATAATGTATATTATCGTTGGAGTGTATGGTAATAATTTTCTTAATTTTGATGCTAATGTTTTAGCTACATTTGGTGCTAATAACATAATTCTTATTAAAAATGGTGAAATATGGAGACTTCTTACTTGTGCATTTTTACATGTTGGTTTAATTCATTTAATAGTTAATATGTATTCTTTAAGAGTTATTGGACCTAGTGTTGAAGGCTTAATAGGAAAAGGCAAGTTTGTATTTATCTATTTGATTAGTGCAATAAGTGCTAGTTTAATGTCATTAGTATTTGTAGAATCTAATATTGTATCAGTAGGTGCAAGTGGAGCCATATTTGGTTTAATGGGAGCATTACTTTATTTTGGATATCATTATAGATTATATTTAAATGATGCTATAAAAACTCAAATTATTCCAGTTATATTATTTAACTTAATTATTGGGTTTATGATGCCTGGTATTGATAATGGTGCTCACATTGGTGGTTTGATTGGCGGATATTTATCTACGATGGCTATTGGAATTAAAAATAAATCAACTAAAAAGGATATGATTAATGGTTGGATAGTTTTAATTTTATATATTGCATTTTTAAGTTATGTTATATTTTTTGTAAAATAAAACATCGAAGAGATTTCTTCGATGCTTTTTTATATCTTTCTGTAAAGACCAATTGCTATTCCAAGGATAGTTATGTTATCAAATATTAGTGGGGCCATTGTGTCATTTTCAGGTTGGAGTCTAATATGATCTTTTTCTTTATAAAATGTTTTTAATGTTACTTCATTTTCATCAGTCATAGCTACGACAATATCACCATTTTTAGCATTTTGTTGTCTTTTTACAATGACATAGTCATTATCAAATATACCTCGGTTAATCATTGATTCACCACTTACATGTAAGGTAAATACTTCTCCAGATTTTGGCATTAGTGCTGATGGTAAATCAAAAAATTCATCGGGTTGTTCGATTGCTGTAATAGGGCTTCCAGCGGTTATTTTTCCAAGTAGAGGAACTTTAACTACATCTTCATTTTTTTCTTCGTATTCATTTTCTACGAGTAATTCAATTGTTCTAAACTTATTGCTTGTTTGTCTTATTACTCCGAGTGATTCTAAGTTTTTAATATGTACAAAAACAGTAGCAGGGCTATTTAATCCAACACCAGCACAAATTTCTCTAACTGCTGGGGGATATCCATGTTCTGCAATATATTTTTTTATATAATTTAATACTTCTTCTTGTCTTTTAGTAAGTTCTTTTCTTTCTTCCATATTTGTTTCTCCTTTTCTAAATATTATTTTACACTATAATTTGTAAAAAGTCAAACAATTGTTTATTTATTCGTTGACACGAACAAATATATGTATTAGAATAATATCAGAAAGACGAGGTAATGGATATGATGAATGTGTTAAAAAAGTATAGTGGAGTATTATTTTTCTACTTGGCAATAGTAGGTATGATACTTCTAGTAAATTTAAGGTTTAGTAGATTATCGGATACCTCGACAAATAATAATGTTGTTGCTTTAAATGATTAAACAAAATAAAAAGTTCGCAAATTTTGCGAACTTTATTGCTTTTTGGTGGCCTCGGTGAGAGTCGAACTCACGCTCTAACCCTTAGGAGGGGCTTGTTTTATCCAACTAAACTACGAGGTCATAATATTATATTATCACAAAATTAATGTTTTAACAATTAATTTTACAATGATAAGTGTCACTCAAAGGTATTTAACGAACTGCTTCATATGAAGATCGTAACGCTATTCTTTTTATTTTGCTTTTTTTAAAAAACTATGGTATTATTTTATTATCGTAGAGGAGTGATAAAATGAGCAAACTGGATGATGCTGCATTAAATAGTATAAAAATATTAGCTTTAGATATGATAAATAAAGCTGGAAGTGGACATCCTGGAATAGTTCTAGGTGCTGCACCAATTTTATATGCTTTATATAAAGAACAAATTGATGTAATTCCTAGTAATCCCAATTGGATAAATAGGGATAGATTTGTAATGTCGGCGGGACATGGTTCGGCTTTGCTATATTCAATGCTTTATCATATGGGATACAATATTGACTTAGAAGAATTAAAACATTTTCGTGAAATAAGTAGTTTAACTCCGGGACATCCTGAAGTTAAAGTTACTCCGGGAGTTGATGTTTCTACAGGTCCTTTAGGTCAGGGCGTAGGAATGGCTGTTGGTATAGCTTTAGCTGAAAGATATTTGAATGCAATAGTAAATATTGAAGATAAAAATTCAAGTTTAATTGATTATTATACATACTGTTTATGTGGCGATGGCGATTTAATGGAAGGCATTAGCTATGAAGCTTTAAGTTTTGCTAGCACTCAAAATTTAAATAAATTAATACTTTTATATGATAAAAATAATGTTTCTTTAGATAGTGATACTAAAAAGACATTTACAGAAGATATTGAAATTCGTTTTGAAGCTTTAGACTTTAATATTATAAATGTTAAAAATGGTAGTGATTATAAAGAAATTTCAAAAGCTATTAAATCTGCTAAAAAATCGGATAGACCTTCAATTATTATATGTAATACAGTTATTGGTAAAGATTCTAAATTAGAAGGAACTAATGCTGTTCATGGTAAACCATTAGATAATGAAGATTTAATGAATATAAGAAGTAAATATAAAATGACAACTGAACCATTTGAAATGAAAAGAGAAGTTTTAGATTATTTGCAAAACTATATTAATAAAAGAGTATCTAAAAAATATTTAGAATGGCAAGAAGAATATACAAATATTAAAGAAGAAAATAGTAATTTACATATGTTAGTAAATTTATTAGAAAGAAATGCTTTTGTAATAGATTTTGATGATACTAAATTTAAGATAAGTGATGAATATAGAGAAGCATTAAGAGAATCTAATCATAAAATTATGAATTTTATATCTCCGAAAAGTCCATTCTTTCTTGGTGGTTCTGCAGATCTTTCTTCTTCGTGTAAAACTAATTTAGATAAGTCTACAATTCAAAGTGAAGAAAATCCAGTTGGTAAAAATATATATTTTGGAGTAAGAGAACACGCCATGGGAGCAATTTTAAATGGTATGGCTTTGTCTAATTTAAAAGTATTTGGTTCAACATTTTTATCATTTAGTGACTATTTAAAGCCCGCAATAAGAATGTCTGCTTTAATGAATTTACCTGTTACTTATATTTTTACTCATGATTCAGTTTATGTTGGACAAGATGGACCAACACATGAACCAATTGAACAACTCTCTATGCTTAGAACAATTCCTAATTTTATAACATTTAGACCTGCCGATATAAATGAAATAATGGGTTCTTGGGAATATATTTTGAAAAATAATTGTCCAACAGCATTAGTTATAAGTAAAGAAGAGCGTAATAAACAAAAAAATACAAATGCAAAATTTGTTAAGTATGGGGCTTATATGGTTCGAAAAGAAAAATATCATTTAGATGGGATTATTATTGCAACAGGACAAGAACTAGAAATGGCTATGGAAATATCAAGAGATTTATTTACTTTAGGTATTGATACAAGGGTAGTTTCAATGCCAAGTATGGAACTATTTTTAAAACAAAATCCTAAGTATGAAGAACAACTTTTACCAAAAGACGTTCCAACATTTGTAATTGAGGCCGGTTCAAGTTTAATTTGGAATAGATTTGCATCTAAACCAGAGTATATATTCGGAGTTAATAAATTTGGTATGAGTGGTAAAACTGAAGATGTTGTTAAATATTTAAAGATAGATAAAAATACAATTTTAGAAAAAATTGCTAATTATTTAAAAAAAGATGATATTATCGACATAATCTGACAAATTAATTTAAGTCTTTGTGTTATCATAATTTTGGGTGATAACATGAGGACTTTTTATATTTTTAGAATTAATAAAGAAATGGAGATTTTGCTTAAAGATAGTCCATATAATTTATTTAAATCATTGGAGGATATTTATCTACTTGATAAAACAAGTATCGGTATAGGAAAGGATTTGCTTGATCAAATAATTGTGCCAATAGATAAAATGAAATATAATAAATTAATATATGAACTTAATAAAGATAATGACTTTTATATGAAAACGGGTGATGTTCATAAAGTAGTAAATAAATATCGTAAAGAAGAAACTACTATAATTGTTAAAAATAGTCATATTTTACTTAAAACTAATATAATTAATAGGGACATTAAGAAATTTTTGCCTGTTACAGAAGCTTTTGCATGTGATTTTCAAAATAAAGACTATTTCTGGCTTGAAGAACTAATTTATTTATAGTAAAATAGATGTATAAAGGAGATTATTTTATGGGTAAATTAATATTATATTTAGTAATTGGATTAATTATTGGCCTTGTAATTGGATTTTTCTTAGCAAGATTTTTGATGAAAAAAACTTTAGAAAAAAATCCACCAATAAATGAAAAAATGATTGAGGCTATGATGTCATCAATGGGAAGAAAGCCAAGTCAAAAACAAGTAAAGCAAGTTATGCAACAAATGAATAGATTTAAGTAAAATTAAATCTATTTTAAAATATTAGTAAAATTTGTTAAATGTTTGTAAAATATATTTACTTTTTTTGCATATTTTGGTAATATTTATTATATAGAATAAAGAGGTGTATGTGTATGAAGGATTTCATATATGGATTATATCAAAATGATAATTTTACTTTAATTTTGGTTATAGCATTAGTAGTACTTATTATTGCTTTTGTTGTTGTTTACTTTTTTGGTAAGAAAGACCAAAAATTAGAAGAAACAAAAAGACTTCAAAAAATAGAGTTGGATGCCTTTAAGCAAGAAGAAAAAGCTCCAGAAAAAGTAGAAGTAAAAGAAGAAGTAAAAAATGAACCCGAAGTAAAAGAAACAGTTAATGAAGATGTAAATGTTACAGAATTTATACCGGATATAAAGGAAGAAATTGAAGAAGAAGTTAATATACCTTTAAAAAAGGAAGAAGAAGTAAAGCCACTTTTTAAAGATCATGAGGAAGAAGAAAAACCTATTAGTATAAATGAGCTTACAAATGATTTAGAAGATGAAAAATTAGAAAATGATTTGAGTTCACTAGAAAGTATTAAAAATGAATTTAATAGTATAAATATTCCAGAAGTAAAAGAAGAAGTTGAAAAACCAGTATTTAAACCTAGTCCACAAATATTTAGCTCTGTATTTGTTGATAAAAAGGAAGAAAATATTGTTAGTAATAATGAAGAAGAACATGTAACAGAAATTAAAAAGAAAGAAAAACCAATGGATGCTAAATTATTTTCTATAATAAATGATGAAGATGAAGATGATATTGAACTGCCATCTTTAAAAAATGAAGAAACCACAAATGATTTAGATAAAATAAATGGTGAAGTGTATAATTTGAAATAGAGCTTAAGCTCTATTTTTTTGGAGGTAAAAATGGCAAGTATAGAAGATTTTATGAAATTAGATATAAGAGTAGGTACAATAATAAAGGCAGAAGAGTTTGCAAAAGCAAAAAGACCTGCTTATAAATTAACTATTGATTTTGGTAAGGAAATAGGTATTAAAAAATCATCAGCGCAAATAACAGAACAATATAAACTTGAGGAATTAGTTGGACAACAAGTTTTAGCAGTAGTTAATTTTCCACCTAGACAAATTGCAGATTTTATGTCTGAAGTTTTAGTACTTGGAACTTATAGTGAAAATGGAGTGGTATTGATTACTCCCCAAAAAAAGGTTGCTAATGGAGATAAATTAGGTTAAAATAATAAGTAACTGAAAGAAGGTTTATTTATGAAACATGGTTCTCGATTTTATTTTATAGCATTGTGCATTAGTTTAATTGTTTTATTAATTGAAGTAATCTTTAGAATAAAAGGTATAGTTGGTTTAGTACTTTGTTTAAGTAGCGTATATTTTATTGTGGGGTTAATTATAAAACTATTAAGAATTTCAGACATAATAAATGACGATTTGTTGGAGAAGATTGATATCTTATTTTTCTTATGAGTTTTAAAAAAATATATATTGAAATAACTAATAATTGTAATTTGAATTGTTCTTTTTGTATACATAATCAAAGAAAACCTAAATATATGACTTTAGAAGAATTTAAAATTATTTTAAGTAAAATAAAGGGACATACAAAGTACCTTTATTTTCATGTGCTTGGAGAACCTTTGATTCACCCTTATATTAATGAATTTATTGATGAAGCAAGTAAGTATTTTTATATTAATATAACTACGAATGGATATTTTATAGATAAAATAAAGTTTAATAAAAATATTAGACAAATTAATATTTCTTTACATAGTAATGTAAGCAATTTAGATATGTATATGGATAAGATTTTTGAAGCAACAGATATTTTGAAAAAATATACTTTTATTAATTATAGATTATGGTTAGGTAATGATGAGAAAATATTAAAAAAGTTAGAAGAAAAATATCAAGTAAGTATAAATGAAAGTAATACTTTAGATAAAAATGTTTTTGTAGATATAGATGAAGAATTTGTGTGGCCTAATTTAAATAATAATATTTATAAAAATAAAGGAAAATGTTATGGACTTAAAAGTCACGTTGGTATTTTAGTGGATGGTACGGTGGTGCCTTGTTGTTTAGATGGAAATGGGTGCATAAATCTTGGTAATATATTTGATGAAAGCTTTGATGATATTATAAATAATGAAAAAGCAATAAAAATAATTGAAGGATTTAATAATAATGTGCTAACGGAAGAGTTATGTAAACATTGTGGTTTTATAGACAAAATAAATAAAAATTGATATCATTGTAATGGAGGTAGTAAATGTGAATAGTTTAGCTTGTAAAAATGAAGAAGCAATATATTTTAAAAGAGAAGAAAATGATTTTAGAACACCGTTTTCAAGAGATGTTGATAGAATTTTGTATTCATTATCATTTCAAAGATATATGGATAAAACTCAAGTGTTTTCATTTAAAGAAAATGATCATTTAACTAAAAGAATGATTCATGTTTTATATGTTAGTAAAATTGCTAGAACAATTGGAAGAGCTTTAGGTTTAAATGAAGACTTGATTGAAGCTGGAGCTTTAGGGCATGATTTAGGTCATACCCCTTTTGGACATGTTGGTGAGGCTATACTTAATGAGATAAGTCTTAAAGCTGGATGTGGTTATTTTAATCATAATGTTCATAGTGTACGACTTTTAATGAATATTGAGAGTTATGGAAATGGAAAAAATATTACTTTGCAAACTTTAGATGCAATTCTTTGTCATAATGGGGAACTTGTAATGGGTAAGTATGAGCCTAAATGGAATAAAACTAAAGATGAATTTTTAAGCGATTATGAAAGAACATATCATGACAGAAATACATCACTTCAATTAATTCCAATGACTTTGGAAGGTTGTGTTGTAAGAATAAGTGATTTAATAGCTTATTTAGGTAGGGATATTGATGATGCAATTAGAATGAAATTACTTACTTGGGAAGATGTTCCAAATAATATAACTAGTGTATTAGGTAAAAGTAATAAAGAAATTGTAAATAGTATTATTACTGATGTAATAAATAATAGTTTAGGAAAAAATTATATTAAATTAAGCAATGAGGTTTTTGAAGCAATAAAAAATCTTAAAGATTTTAATTATAAAAATATATATTATAAGGCTTATACTGAAGAAGAAAAAGAGAAATTAAAAGATATGTTGAATACTTTATATAATGCATATATTATTGACTTAAATAATAACAATAAAGAAAGTAATATAATTAAGTCTTATTTGGTTAATATGAGTGATGAATATAAGAATAATAATAGTAAAGAGCGAATTGTAATTGATTATATTGCAGGTATGACTGATGATTATACTTTAAAAGAATATAATAAAATTTTAAAAAGTATGCATAATAAAAAAGAGGTGTAAGATGAAATATAAAACATATAATTGTAATTCCTTTAATATTTATACAATTAAGACTGATAAATTCAAAACTAGTCATATGGAAGTAATATTTAGAAATATTGCTAAAAAAGAAGAAATGGGTAAATATGCTTTTTTGGCAGATATGCTAAGTGAATCATGTAAAAAGTATCCTAGAAAAAAAGATTTAATTACAAGATTTGAAGAATTATATAAAATAGTTATTTATGCTTCTACGGTTAGGGTAGGTAATGTATTAGATTTACATGTATCATTAGATTTTATAAATCCAGAATATATTGAAGATGAAAATTATGTTGAAGATGTAATTAAAACATTATTTGAAATAATAGAAAGACCAAATGTAGAAAATGATGAATTTGATTTAAAAACTTTTAATATTGTAAAAGAAAGATTAAAAAGAGAAATAAATTCTCTAAAAGAAAATCCTGTAAAACAAAGTATAAAAGAAGCCTTTAAAACAATGGATTCTAATACTGCAACTTCATATGAATTATTAGGAACTTTAGAAGAATTAGATAATATTACGCCATCTAGTCTTTATGATTGTTATAAAACTTTGAGAAAAGAATTTAAAGTTGATATATTTTTAATAGGTAATTTAGAAATGGATGATTTAGCTATATTAATTAAAAAATATTTTAAAAATAGATATATCGTAGATATAAATTTTGATATGATGGTAAATAACAAAGAAGTAAAAAAAGTGCATGAATCATCTTTAAAAAGCGAAAATATTCAAACTAATTTAGTTATGTTATTTAACTTAAAGAACTTAAATGATTTAGAAAAAAATATAACTTTAAATGCTTTTAATTATATTTATGGAAGTGGAGGACTTACTTCAAAACTTTATAAAAGTATAAGGGAAGAAAATAGTTTATGTTATGCTATTAATAGTATGTATTTAAAATATGATGGATTATTAATGGTACAAATATCACTTGATCAATGTAATGTAAAAAAAGCAATATCTTTAGTAAAAAAAGAATTAAAAAGTATGCAAAATGGGGGATTTAGTGATATGGAGGTAAATGATGCTATAAATAATATGATTATTTCTTTAGATATGTCTTTAGATAATAATGTAGCTATATTAAATAATTATGTTTTTAATATTTATGATAATTTACCTTTAATTGAAAAAAGAAAAGAGTATTTTAAAGAAATAAATAAAAATGATATAATTAATGTTTCTAAAAAAATTAAACTTAATACAATATTTACTTTAGAAGGGAAGGATTCATAGATGGAAGAATTAGAACTAAAGGGATTAAATGAGAAAATATATGTCTATCATACTAAATGTGGACTTCCTATATATATGTGGGTAAATGAAAAAGTAAGTAGTATGTATGCATCACTATCTGTAAAGTATGGTTCTATTCATACTAAGTTTAAAATTGGTAAGAAAACATATGAAGTACCTAATGGGATAGCTCACTTTTTAGAACATGTAAAATTCAATATAGATGAGGAAACTACTGCTCATGATGAGTTTTATAAATTAGGTGGAGATGCTAATGCTTTTACTACTTTTGATTATACTAGTTATATTGTCTTTGCAACGAATAATAAAAAAGAAAATTTAGAAGAGTTACTTAATTTTGTTTATAATCCTTTCTTTACTAAGAAATGTATTTCTAAAGAAAAAGGAATTATTGTAGAAGAAGCTAATATGGGATTAGATGACCCATATAGTATTGTGTTTTTTCATTCACTTTTAAATACTTTGCAAAAATCAAAATATCGAAATACTATTACAGGTACTCCGGATGATGTAAATAGTATTTCTTTGGAAGATGTAAAATTAGTTTATGATGCTTTTTATCATCCTGAAAATATGTTTTTAACTTTAACAGGTAATTTTAATCCTTATGAAATGGCTAGTTTAGTGGAAGATAATTTGTCTAAAAAGAAATTTGAAGAATATCTAAATCCAATTGTAATAAAGGAAAGTGAACCTAAAAAGGTTACTACAAAATATAAGGAAGAGTGTATTAATTTAACTTATCCAAGACTTAAGTTTTCTATTAAAATGGATATGGGACGTTTTAAAAATTATTCTTCTTTGGAATTAAAGTTGCTGACAAGTTTATTATTTAATATAAATTTTGGCGCTACTTCAGATTTTAAAGATGAACTTATGGAAAAAGGTTTAATTCAAAATATGAATGTTACTTGTGATGTTTATGATGATAGTTTTGTTGTAACTATTAGTGTTATTTCAAATTTTAAAGAAGAAATAATAAAAAGAGTAAAAGAAAAATTAGAGAATTTATCTATAAGTGAAATTGATTTTAAAAGAAAAAAGAATGCTACAATAGCCACTCTTATACTTGATTATGAAGATTTAGAAAATGTAAGTTATAGAATTCAAGATGATGTTTTAAATAATGGAGGAATAGTAACTAATTTAAAAGAAATTCTTGAAGATGAAACTATTGATGATTTAAAAGATATTATTAATCTTTTAGATACTGATAATTTATCAATTAGTGTATTTTTACCAAAAGAAAACCAAAAGGAACAATAACCTTTTGGTTTTTAGATATTATCTGTTATAGAATTCAACGATAAGTTGTTCGTTAATTTCTGGGTTAAGTTCACTTCTTTCTGGAAGTCTTACAAATTTACCAGATAATTTCTTTTCATCCATTTCTAGATAAGCTGGAACAGTTCTCTTTTGTTCAATTGAATCAAGGATAGCTGGGTGATTTAGTGAATTTTCTTTAACTGAAATGATATCACCAACTTTAGTAGTGTAAGAAGGAATATCTACCTTTTTGCCATTTACTAAAATATGTCCATGATTAACAATTTGACGAGCACTTCTTCTAGTTCTAGCCATTCCTAGACGATAAACCATGTTATCAAGTCTAGATTCAAGAAGGATAAGTAAGTTTTCCCCAGCAATACCATGCATCTTTGAAGCTTTGTCAAATACTTTGTGGAATTGTTTTTCATTTAATCCATAAAGAATTCTAACTTTTTGTTTTTCTTGCATTTGGATTCCATATTCACTAAGTTTACGACGACGATCTTGTCCGTGAGCTCCTGGTGCATATGGTCTTTTTGCTAATTCTTTTCCATTTTCAAGAGTAGAAAAACCAAGTCTTCTAGATTTTTTATAAGCTGGTCCCGTATATCTTGCCATAAAATCTCCTTTCATTTTATTTGCAAAATATTTATTTTGTTGTATCTAATAAATAGGGAGTTTAAATAATTTTGCTAAGGCAGTCTTAGCTACTTTATTCCGTTAAGGTTTAAACACATTATTTATAGGTACAACTCTGCCTAAATAACTTGCAAGTGTATTATATAATAAATGTATGCTTATTGTCAAATAAAATTTTGTAAATTTTCAATTGTTTGTAGAACAAATAAAAACATCTAAATCAATATTAATTTAGATGTTTATTGTGACTTTTTCTTAAAAACTAAATTTCTCGCATTTTATTTCTATCTTTATATGGATTTTTAGGGTCTATTTTGTCTACGAATAAAATTCCATCTAAATGATCTATTTCATGTTGGAATGCAACTGCTAAATCTTCACGAGCACGCATTGTCTTTTTATTACCTTCATAATCATAGTATTCAATTGTTATTCTGGCATGTCTTGGAACAATACCTTCAACTTCACGATTAACACTTAGGCAGCCTTCGCCTTCACCTACATAAATTAATTCTTCACTTTGACTAATTATTTTAGGGTTAATTATTATATATTCTTCAAATGTTCCTTTTTCTTCTAGTTCATTTGCTATTACAAACATTCTTTTTAAATGCCCAAGTTGTACAAAAGCCATTCCCATTCCAGCTCGTAAATCATATTTTTCAGCAATTTTTTCATCTTGACTCATTTCTAAATATTTTATTGTATCTTCAGCAAGTTTACGATCTTCTTTACTTACAGGAAATGTAACATCTTTACTTTTTTGATGTAATATTTTATTTTTTTCATCTAATATTTTTATATTTGGTAATTTCATAAACTTCCACCCGCCAAATAGTATAGCAGATTTTTAAGAAAAATGCAAAAAACGATAAAAACTGCAAAATTACATGTGCTTGACTAAATTCGACATGAAACGCGTTATCTATATGGTAAGGTAGAAATCGTTTTTACCAAAAGGGGGTGATTTTCATGGTAGAAACAAAAGAATTTGTATGGCTTACTAATGACTTAGTGTTCAAACACGTTTTTAGTCATAAAGAAATTACATTAGACTTTTTAAATTCATATTTAGAGTTTGTAAATGCCGAGGTAAGAGTTACGGATATTTTAATTACGCCGCAAAGATATGTACAAAATGACCATATTAAGCTGCATGACTACTATTTAGATATTTGTGTTGTTTTATCAAATGGAGAAATAATAAATTTAGAAATGTATAATAATTTTGGTATTACTGAGTGTAAGAAAAGTTTAACTTATGCATCAATGCTTTATTCTCATCAGTTGAAAAAGCAAGAAACTTATGATAATGCCAAAAAAGTTATAAGTTTAAATATCATGTCTGGTAACTATGATGGAATGAATGATAAACTTATAAATAAATATGAGTTTGTTAATAAAAATAACCATAAATTACTTCTTAAAGATGGCTTGGAAATACTTTTGCTTCGTCTTGACATTTCTGATAAAATGGAGTATTCTATGGATAAGTCAAGATGTATAAAGTGGCTAAAATTTATGAATTGTAAAAGTTATAAAGATGCTTTAAATATGGCGAAAGGAGATAAGATTTTTATGAGCACGGTAGAAATTGTAAAAAGCTTTGTTAGTGATCCAGAAGTTATAAGTTTGTTTGATAGAGATAAATTGAAGGAAGAGTCAGCAGAACTTAGAGGAAAAGAAGAAGGTATTGCTGAAAATAAACAAGAAACGGCCAAGAATATGCTGAAAGAAAATTTTTCTTTAGAACAAATAAGTAAAATAACTCATTTATCAACTTCTGAAATTAAAAAGTTAGTATAGTCATAAAGTGGAGATATATTTATCTTCGCTTTTTTTGTTATAAAAGTAAAAAGAGAAATGCGTTTTAACATTTCCCTAAACTTTTATATTCAGTAATTGAATTTAGTTGTTATTATTATTCCAGCTCCAGCCAGCACCTAAAATGATTACTAAAAGAATGAATAATACAATCCAAATAGCTGCACCTATGCCATAACCACTAGTGTATCCAGCATATGTAGGAGCTCCACAAGCGCCTTGAGCACCGTATCCTCCGCCGTAATAGCCGGTATTTCCATAATAATACATAATATACCTCCTTTTTGTATCTACTATAATTTATTATAAATGACGATTTTTTGACATTAAAATAACCCAAGTTTTCAAAAAAAACTTTAATTTGTTTGTAAATGTGATAATATTATTATAGGTGGAAGAGCATGCGTAAGTTATTTTCTAAAATGGATATACCTTTATTTATTATGGTTGTTCTTTATGTAGCACTAGGTTTAGTTATGATTTATAGTGCTTCAAATATAACAGCTGTAGTTCGTTATGGATATCAACCATATCACTTTTTTATAAGGCAAGCAATATTTGTTTTAGCTTCATTTTTTATTGGTTTTTTAATTGTTCTTAGATTTCCAACTAGAAATTATGGTGCTTTAGCATGGCCACTTGTATTTTTACTTATTGGATCTTTGGCACTCCTTTTTGTAAAGGGTAAAATTGCTGGTGGTGCAATAAGTTGGTTTGACTTAAAGTTTTTTAAAGTTCAACCTAGTGAGTTTGCAAAATCTATTTTAGTAATTTTTATGGCAATATATTATAATAAATTACATTATAAAAAAGTGAAAAATATTTATGCTTATTTTGTACCTTTAGGTTTTGCAGCAATTATAATTGGTTTAGTATTTATGCAACCAGATTTAGGTAGTGCAGCAATTATTGCTGGAATAGTGTTTTTAACATTTATAAGTATTCCTGTAGTACAAAATAATATTATGAAATTTATTAAAATAATAGCAATCGGATGTATATTAGCAATTGTGGCGTTCTTATATTCAGGTAATGATTTTTTAAGTAGTATCCAGAAGGGAAGACTTAATTTTAAAAATCCTTGTTCAAGGTATACAGAAACTACTGGTTATCAAGTTTGTAATGGCTTTATTGCTATTAATAATGGTGGTTTATTTGGGGTTGGTTTAGGTAATTCAACACAAAAGTATTTGTATTTGCCTGAATCTCATACTGACTTTATATTTCCAATTATTGTTGAAGAATTGGGCCTTGTGACAGGAATAATCATTATTTTAGGTTATGCTTATATTTTATCACGAATATTAAAAATTGCTAAGACAAGTGAAAACTTACGATGTTCAATTTTAGCGTATGGAACATTTTGGTATTTTACTTTGCATATTTTAGTTAACTTACTTGGGGTGTTAGCTTTGATTCCTTTAACTGGGGTACCACTTCCATTTTTAAGCTATGGTGGTTCTTTTACCGTTAATGCTATTACTATGATATTTGTTGTGGAAAGGGTAAATATAGAAAATAAAATTAATAAGACTAAAAGAGAAATAAAAGCACTTTAGTCTTTTTTAATTGAATAAAAGAAGAAATATTAGAAATAATATAAATGGTGATAATCATGCCTAATATACATTCTAATATTTCTTTTGCTTTAGTAAATATTCCTGTTTTGTTAAATCCAATTATTAAAAATAATGATACTTCTTTTAACCAATTACATAAAAAGTGTTTAAATAGAGTAAAGTATATTAAGTATTGTCCGAAGTGTAAAAAGGATTTAAAAGAAAGCGATATTGTAAAAGGTTATCAATTTGAAAAAGATAATTATTTAGTTTTTAGTAAAGCAGAACTTGATAACTTAAAGCCTGATTGGGATAAAGAAATTGAAGTAATATCATTTATTAAAGAAGGCAGTGTACCTCCGTGGTATTTTGAGAAAAGCTATTTTTTAAATACGGAAGGTAAATCAAAAGCCTATAATTTATTTTATGAAGCTTTGAAGAAAACTAAAAAAGTAGCGTTAGTTAAGACTGTAATTGGTCCAAAGTTTTACTATGGAATATTAAAACTTGTAGAAAATGGAATTATTTTAACAACTTTGTATTTTGAAGAAGAAGTAAAATTACCTGAAAAAGAAATGAATATTAAAGTGACTAATAAAGAACTTGATTTAGCTATTAAATTAATTGAAAGTATGGAAGGAAATTTTGAGCCAAGCAAGTATAAAGATGAATATCAGGACAGAATAAAAAAAGCAATTGATGAGAAGTTAGATGGTAAAAAAATTACAAAAACTAAGAAAAACAGTAAAAAACAAATTAATGATTTAATGAAAGCCTTAGAAAAAAGTCTGAAGGATGCAAAATGAGTTTGTGGAATAAAGATATAAAGCCAATGCTTCTTGGGGAAGTTGATGAAGTATTTGATAGTAAAGAATATTTATATGAAGTAAAATATGATGGAATAAGAGTTTTAGTTTTTGTAAGTAAGGATAAAATTGTAATAAGAAGTAGATATGGTATAGATATAACTGGTTTATTTCCAGAAATGAAAGTTTTATGTAAGATGGTTAAAGATGATGTAATATTTGATGGAGAAATAATAATGCTTGATAATAATAAAGTATCATTTTCTAAGTTGCAAAAAAGAATTCATTTAAAAAATAAGAAAACTATAGAATTTTTAAGTAAAACAAATCCAGTTATATTTATATGTTTTGATGTAATATATGAAGGTAAAGACTTAATTAATTTAAACTTATTAGAAAGAAAAGATATATTAAATAAGTATAAAGATAATGATGTATTTATTAAAAGTACTTATGTTATAGAAGAAGGAACTAAATTATTTAATGCTATTAAAAAGTTAGATATGGAAGGAATTGTAGCAAAAAAAATTAATAGTAAATATTTAGTTAATGAAAGAAGTGATAATTGGTTAAAGATAAAAAATTATAAAGGCGAAGATTTTATAATACTCGGATATATTAATAAGGAAGAAAGTCATGTAATTAGCTTAGTTTTAGGAGAGTATTTAAATAAAAAAATAGTGTATGTTGGGAAAGTCATTTTAGGAAAGAAAAGAAGTTTAGCAGATAAAATATTAAAGATGAAGAAATCTAAAGGCGTTGTAGAGATAAAAGATAAAGATGTAATATATATAAAACCAGAGATAAAATGTTTTGTAAAATACTTGGAAAGAACTGATAATGGGCTTTTAAGACAGCCTTTTATTCCGTAGAATTGTCAAAAATAAGTAAAAATAAATAAATTTTTAATAAAAAAAATAAAAATTTTAATTTAGTTATTGATTTTACCTAGATTTTTTGGTAGTCTTAATATGTAAGGACAATGTTCCTACGAAATATTTTAGATAATAGGGAGGTAAATATTATGTCTAAAACAGAATTAGTAGAATTAATTGCAAAAGAAGCTGGACTTTCTAAAGCTGATGCTGCTCGTGCTCTTGATGCTACAATCGCAGGTATTACTGCTGGATTAAAAAAAGATGGAAAGGTTGCTTTAGTTGGTTTTGGTACATTTAGTGCTAAAAAAAGAGCTGCTAGAGAAGGAATCAATCCATTAACTAAAGAAGCTATTAAAATTCCTGCTAAGACAGTTGCTTCATTTAAAGCTGGAAGCAAATTAAAAGACGCTTTAAATTAGTAAATTTTGAAAAGTTGATTAATTTCAACTTTTTTTTAATGGTTTTTTGGAGTATAATATATTTAAGGTGGTAAATTTGAAAAAAAGATTGATATGGTTACTTGGAATTGGATTAACTTTGATGATAGTGCCTTTTATAATAAATAAATATAGTATATTTAGAATAATTAGTTTAGTTATTGGTGTTATTTTAATTGATATATGTTTTTGTTTAAAGAAAAAAAGAAATGTTTTCTTAATAATTTTAGTGCCTATTTTACTTTTTACATTAAGTTATGGTGTAGATGTATTACTTGCTTTTAAATTAAAATATGTTCCTATTTATAGTTATGTTATTAAAAGTAGTGACAAAATGAAAACATATAATAGTTTCTTTTATAGAGTTTATGATTGTGATAATGATTTTAATTTAGATTATGGTTATAGAAGTAGCTATGTTTGTAATAATGAGTTATTAGATATAATTAGTATAAATAAATTTTTACAAGATCCTAAAGATAGTTTTAATGAATATAAGAATAAATTTGTTAGAATTCATGGTAAAATAAGTAGGATTAGTGGTAATGAAAGTATTGAATTTTCAGCATATACTAAAAGTGAAGAAGTATTAAATGGATATGTTAATTTTAATTTAGATTATACTTTGAATGTTAAAACAACAGATGATTTAAGTAAATATAGAATATATGATTATATTGATGTAATTGGTAGAGTAGATTTGCTAAAAGATAATACTATAACAATAATAGATACTAAGTTAATACCTAGTGATATTTATAATGATTATAGTTTTGAAATAGTTAATAATAATGACGAAAAATTATCTAATTTATTAAAAGAAAAAGATTATTACTATTATGGAATTAATTCATTAAATGTTAAATACGATCAAGATAATATTTATGAACTTAGCTATGTGCTTCAAGATGAAAAAATAACTTTTGATGATTTAGTTGCTGGGGTAGACTTTAAAATTTTAAGCAATAAAGATGATGAAGAAGTTGCTAAAGTTTATAATTTAGATAAATTTAATGTTATTGAATGTAGCAATAATAAGAAAATTGTTGCTAATAAAAATAACAAAATAAATAGTGATATTTGTGAATTAGTTATTGAATAATCTTTTATTATAAAATTGAATTGTAATGAACTTAATTTGTTGCTATAAAATTTGTTAAAAACTTGTACTTTAATGGTTGACGAAGTGCAAGTTTTTGTTGTATAATGATTTTATATCGAGAAAAGGGGAAAGTGCCTTTGGAACATTATTTTACAAACAATGAAAATTTAAAGAGTGAACTAAGAAAGCTAATATATAATTATGAAGATGTAAGTTTTGAATTTTTTAGTGATAATGGTGTTTTTGCTAAAAATAAAATAGATTATGCATCAAAATTATTAGTAGAATCGTTTATAAAGGAAAACCGTGACGATAAAAGTGATGGAGATATATTAGATGTTGGTTGTGGATATGGATTCATGGGAATTGTTATAGGAAAAGTATTAAATAAAAAAGTTGAATTAGTAGATGTAAATAAAAGAGCTC
This sequence comes from uncultured Bacilli bacterium, assembly GCA_934096035.1. GTDB lineage: Bacteria > Bacillota_I > Bacilli_A > RF39 > UBA660 > Onthocola_B. Next base: position 880,075 of record CAKOKX010000001.1, on the reverse strand, counting down.
TTCATTTATGTGAAAGAAATATTAAACTAAATGAAGTAAATGGTAAAGCGTACGAAAGTAATGCTTATGAATGTGTAAAAAATAAATATGAATATATAATAACTAATCCACCGATTAGAGCAGGAAAAGAAACAGTACTAAATATTTTGAAGGGAGCAAGAAATCATCTTTTAGATAATGGCGAGCTATGGTTTGTTATAAATAAAGACCAAGGTGCTAAATCGACAGCAAATTCATTAAAAGATTGTTATAATATAGAAGTTGTAGCAAAAAGTAAAGGTTTTTTTGTGTTTAAAGCAAAAATTAATTGACAAATCGTTAATTAGGCTTTACAATTTTAAATTGGTGGCGTATTTATTTTTTAAATAAAAACGAAGAAAAAAATAGTCTTAAAAAATTGTGTATGGGGTGATATCGTGGCTTATAAAGTTAAAAAATTTGGTGACTATCGTGAAAGAAGAAGTTTTTCGAAGACGAAAAACGTTTTAGAGTTGAATGATTTATTAGAAGTTCAAAAAAAATCATACAAAGAATTTCTAGAAAATGGTATCAAAGAAATATTTGATGATTTATTTCCAGTTGAAAGTTTTACTGGTAATATTTCATTAGAATTTGGTGATTATTATTTTGATGAACCAAGATATTCAATTAAAGAAGCAAAAGAAAGAATGGTAAACTATGCTGCTCCATTAAAGGTTGAAGCTCGTCTTTATATTCATGAAACTGGTGAAGTTAAAGAACAAACAATATTCCTAGGGGATATGCCTTTAATGACTGATGCAGGTACATTTATTATTAATGGGGCAGAACGTGTAATTGTATCACAATTAGTACGTAGTCCAAGTGTATATTTTAAAAAAGAGATTGATAAGAATGGACGTCATATTTTAGGTGGAGAATTAATACCTAATAAAGGAACTTGGCTTGAATATGAAACAGATGCTAGGGATGTTTTATATGTAAGAATTGATAGAACAAGAAAAGTAACTGTTACAACATTCTTAAGAGCTTTAGGTTTATCTAGTGATGAAGATATTATAAGTGTATTTGGAGATAATGATTACATTAAAAATACATTAGAAAAAGATTCAACTAATAATACTGATGAAGCATTAATTGAAATATATGAAAAATTAAGACCAGGAGAACCAGCAACATTAGATTCTTCAAAGAACCAATTAATTACTAGATTCTTTGATAGATTCCGTTATGATTTAGCTAAAGTTGGTCGTTATAAATTTAATAAGAAATTAAATGTATTAGATAGATTAGAAGGTTTAACATTAGCAGAACCATTAATTGCTGATAATAAAACAATTGCTAAAGCTGGAGATGTTTTAACAAGAGAATTACTTGAAGAATTAAAACCTTATTTTGAAAATGGCTTAAATGTAAAAGAAATTTTAGTTAATGAAGAATTAGATGATTATAAAAATGTTCAAGTAGTTAAAGTTGTTGATCCAGAAGATAGTAAAAAAACATTAAATATTATTGGTGTTGATCAAAGTGTTGATGTAAGAAGATTAACTATTCCGGATGTTTATGCATCATTAAATTATTATATTGGTTTACATAAAGGAATTGGTACTGATGATGAAATAGATAACTTAGGAAATCGTCGTGTACGTCAAGTTGGAGAACTTATTCAAAATCAATTTAGAATTGGTATGGCTAGAATGGAAAGAGTTATTCGTGAAAGAATGACTACTCAAGAATTAGATACTGTAACACCTAAAACATTAATTAACATTAGACCTGTTACAGCAGCTTTAAAAGAATTCTTTGGTTCTTCACAATTATCAAAATTCATGGATCAAATTAATCCAATTGCTGAGTTAACAGATAAGAGACGTTTATCAAGCCTTGGACCTGGAGGTTTATCTCGTGATCGTGCTGGTATGGACGTTCGTGACGTTAATGCATCACACTATGGTCGTATTTGTCCAATCGAATCACCAGAAGGTCAAAATATAGGTCTTATTACATCACTTGCTGGTTATGCTAAAATTAATGACTATGGATTTATAATGACTCCATATCATAAAGTTGTTAATGGTGTTGTTACTGATGAAGTATGTTATTTAACTGCTGATGAAGAAAGAGGACATGCTATTAGTCAAGCTGCTGTTAAATTAGACGATGATAATAAAATAGTTGATGACGAAGTAGTAGCTCGTTACAATGGCGATACAATTTATGTAAAAAGAGAAAAAATTGATTATGTCGATGTTGCTCCAAGTCAAGTAGTAGCTATAACTACAAGTTGTATTCCATTCCTAGAATTCGACGATGCACATAGAACTCTAATGGGTGCTAACATGCAACGTCAAGCAGTGCCACTTCTTACTTGTGAAGCTCCAATTGTTGGAACAGGTGTAGAATGTATAGCTGCAAGAGATTCAGGATCTACAATTGTTTGTAAAGCTGATGGTGTTGTTGAATATGCTGATGGCTTAAAAATTATAGTTAAAACTGCAGGTGGTAAAGATACATATCATTTAGCAAATTATGAAAGAAGTAATGCATCAAGTTGTATTAACCATCATCCAATTGTTAAAGCTGGAGATGCAGTAAGTCGTGGACAAGTTATAGCAGATGGTCCATCTACAGACATGGGTGAATTAGCACTTGGTAAAAACTTAACTGTAGCATTCATGACATTTGAAGGTTATAATTATGAAGATGCAGTTATCTTAAATGAAAAATTAGTAAAAGATGATGTTTATACATCACTTCATATATCACATTATGATATTGATTGTCGTGATACTAAATTAGGACCAGAAGAAATTACTAGAGATATTCCAAATGTTGGAGAAGATGCTCGTAAAAATTTGGATAGTGATGGTATTGTTAAAATTGGTACTGAAGTAAGAGATGGAGATATTTTAGTTGGTAAAGTTACACCAAAAGGTGTTCAAGAATTAACTAGTGAAGAAAAATTGTTACATGCAATATTCGGAGAAAAAACTCGTGAAGTTAGAGATACATCACTTCGTGTTGAACATGGTGCTGGTGGTATTGTTCATGATGTTAAGGTTTATACTAAAGAAAATAGTGATGAACTTCCAGCTGGTGTATCAAAAATTATAAGAGTATATATTATTCAAAAGAGAAAGATTCAAGTCGGAGATAAAATGTCTGGACGTCATGGTAATAAAGGGGTTATTTCTCTAATATTACCAGAAGAAGATATGCCTTACTTACCAGATGGTAGACCAGTAGATGTTATGCTTAACCCATTAGGGGTTCCATCTCGTATGAATATCGGACAAATCTTAGAATTACACTTAGGTATGGCTGGTAAGAAATTAGGTGTTCATTATGCAACTCCAGTATTTGATAGTGCAACTTGGGAAGATATTTCTGAAGAAATGAAAGAAGCTGGAATGGCTCCGGATGGTAAAGTTGAACTACATGACGGTAGAACTGGAGAACCATTTGATCATAGAATTAATGTTGGTGTTATGTACATGGTTAAACTACATCACATGGTTGATGATAAACTACATGCAAGAGCAACAGGACCTTATTCACTTGTTACTCAACAACCTCTAGGTGGTAAAGCTCAATTCGGTGGACAACGTTTTGGAGAAATGGAAGTTTGGGCATTATATGCTTATGGTGCATCTCATGTACTACAAGAAATTTTAACTGTTAAAGCCGATGATATCACAGGTCGTGTTAAAGTATATGAATCATTAGTTAAAGGTAAAACAATTGACCAAGCTGGTGTTCCTGAATCGTTTAGAGTATTAGTTAAAGAATTTCAAGCATTAGGATTAGATGTTCAAGTAATTGATAATGATGATAATGTGGTAGAATTTAAAGACATTGAAGAGGATGAAGATGATAATGATGCCTTTAGAATTGATGAAATTGATGTTACAACTAATGAACTTAATAATGATGAAGAAATAAATGAAAATATTGAAGAATATCAAGATGACTTTGAAGAAGATGATGATTTAGATAATCTTGAGTTTCCAGGAGATATTGAAGAAGATATTTTAGATGATGGGGAAGGTGAAGAATAATGATAGATGTTAGTAAATTTAAAGGAATTAAGGTAAGCATTGCTTCACCTGAAAAAATTCGTTCATGGTCTTATGGAGAAGTTAAAAAGCCTGAAACAATTAATTATCGTACCCTAAAACCTGAAAGAGATGGTCTATTCTGTGAAAAGATATTTGGACCAACAAAAGATTTTGAATGTTCTTGTGGTAAATATAAAAGATTAAGATATAAAAATATTGTATGTGATCGTTGTGGAGTTGAAGTAACTCGTTCAAAAGTAAGAAGAGAAAGAATGGGGCACATTGAACTTGCTGCTCCTTGTTCTCACATATGGTTCTTTAAAGGTGTTCCTTCTAAAATGGGACTTGTCCTAGATATGTCTCCGAGGGATTTGGAAGAAGTACTATATTTCGTAAGTTATGTAGTAATTGATCCAGGGGCTGCACCATTAGAAGTTAAACAAACTTTATCAGATAAAGAATATCGTGCTTATTATGAAAAGTATGGAAATACTTTCAAAGTAGGTATGGGTGCTGAAGCAATTAAAGAATTATTAAAACAAGTTGATATTGATAAAGAAGTTGAAGATTTAAGAAAAGAACTTGAAAATACAACTGGACAAAAAAGAATTCGTCTTGTAAAGAGACTTGATTGTTTAGTAGCTTTCCAAGAATCTGGAAATAAACCTGAATGGATGGTACTGGATGTGTTACCAGTTATTCCACCAGAACTAAGACCAATGATTCAACTTGATGGTGGTAGATTTGCAACTAGCGATTTAAATGATTTATATCGTAGAATTATTAATAGAAATAATCGTTTAAAGAAATTACTAGAACTTGGTGCTCCAACTATTATTGTTCAAAATGAAAAGCGTATGCTGCAAGAAGCTGTTGACTCATTATTTGATAATGGTAGAAGAGGAAGAAGTATTACTGCAGCAAGTAATAGGCCGTTAAAGAGTTTATCTAGTATGTTGAAAGGTAAACAAGGACGTTTTCGTCAAAACTTATTAGGTAAGAGAGTTGACTATTCTGGTCGTTCAGTTATCGTAGTTGGGCCAAATCTTAAGATGCATCAATGTGGTCTTCCAAAAGAAATGGCTATTGAGTTATTTAAACCGCATGTAATTAATGGAATTGTTGAAAGAGGTTTAGCTCATAACATTAAAGGTGCTAAAAAATTAATCGATTCTCGTGATGAATCAATCTGGGATATTGTTGAAGATGTAATTACTGAACATCCAGTATTACTAAATAGAGCTCCAACACTACATAGACTTGGTATTCAAGCATTTGAACCAGTACTTGTTGGGGGTAAAGCTATTAGACTTCATCCACTTGTTTGTGCAGGATTTAACGCCGATTTCGATGGTGACCAAATGGCTATCCATATTCCACTTTCTGAAGAAGCAAAAGCTGAAGCTAGAATATTAATGCTTAGTGCTAATAATATTCTAAATCCAAAAGATGGAAAACCAATTGTTACACCAAGCCAAGATATGGTACTAGGTAACTGTTATTTAACAATTGAATATGCTGGAGAAGAAAATGAAGGACATGTTTATAAAGATCCAAATGAAGCTTTAATGGCATATGAAAGAAAAGAAATAACTCTACATACAAGAATTGCTATTCCTGTTAATTCATTTAAATATAAATTATTTACAGATGAACAAAGAGATAAATACTTAGTTACAACTGTAGGTAAATTGAAATTTAATGAAATTTTACCTGATACATTCCCATATGTAGAAGAAGGTACTAAAGCTAATATTGAAGGAATTACTCCGGATAAGTATTTCTTACCAATGGGTTCTAATATTCCTGAAGAAATAGCTAAAATGGAACTTGTTACTCCATTTGTTCAAAAAACTTTAGGTCAATTAATTGCGCAAGTATTTAAAAGATATAAAACAACTGAAACATCTATAATGCTTGATAAATTAAAGAATTTAGGTTTCAAATATTCAACTATTGCTGGTATTACAGTATCTATTGCGGATGTTGTAAGAAGTGAGAAAAAGAGTGAAATAATTGAAGCTGCTAAAGCTAAAGTTGATAAAATAAATAAACAATATCAAAGAGGTTTAATTACTGATGGGGAAAGATATCAAAGTGTTATTGAAGTTTGGACTAAAGCAACTGATGATGTTAAAAACGAACTTAAAGCAATAAGTGAAAATGACTTTGATAATCCATTATTTATGATGATGAACTCAGGTGCTCGTGGTAAGATTTCAAACTTTACTCAACTTGCTGGTATGCGTGGTTTAATGGCAAAACCAGATGGTTCAACTGTAGAAATTCCAATTACATCATCATTTATCGAAGGTCTATCTGTGTCTGAATTTTTCTTATCAACACATGGTTCTCGTAAAGGTGATGCCGATACTGCTTTAAGAACTGCAGATTCAGGTTACTTAACAAGAAGACTTGTTGATGTTGCTCAAGATATAATTGTTAAAGAATATGATTGTGGTACTCATCAAGGACTTGTTGTATATGATTTATTAAATGAAAAAGATAACTCAGTTATTGAACCACTTGCTGAACGTATTTTAGGAAGATTTGCATCTAAGAAAATTGTTAATCCAGAAACTAAAGAAACAATTGTTGAAGCTGGAGAAATGATTAATGAAAATGCAGTTATTAAAATTACTAAGGCTGGTATTAAAAAGGTTGAAATTAGAAGTGTTCTAACATGTAAATCAAATAATGGGGTATGTCAAAAATGTTATGGTCGTAACCTTGCAACTGGTAACTTAGTTGAAAAAGGTGAAGCTGTTGGTATTATGGCTGCTCAATCAATTGGTGAACCTGGTACCCAATTAACAATGCGTACATTCCATACCGGTGGTGTTGCATCTGGTGATGATATCACTCAAGGTCTACCAAGGGTTGAAGAGTTGTTTGAAGCACGTATTCCAAAAGGAAAAGCTACAATTGCGGAAGTTACTGGTAAAGTTATTGGTATTGAAGAAAACAATGGTAAACATACAATTACTATTGAAAATGAAGCTGGATGTCATGAACATGTAACTAATTACAATATGAAACTTCGTGTTGCTGTTGGTGATGAAGTTGAAGCTGGAGATAAATTAACTGAAGGTGTTATTTCACCAAAAGAATTATTAGCTGTAACTGATCCACTTACTGCACAAGAATATATCTTAAAAGAAGTTCAAAAAGTTTATAAATTACAAGGTGTTGATATTTCAGATAAACATATCGAAATTATTTGTAAACGTATGATAAATAAGGTAAGAATTACTGATGCTGGAGATTCAGAATTTGTTGAAGGTCTTGCAGTATCACTAAGAGACTTTACGGAAGGTAATAAACCTGTCATTATGGCTGGAAAAACTCCTGCTAAAGGTAATCCAATTATGCTTGGTATTACTAAATCATCTTTGGAAACAGACTCATTCTTATCTGCTGCATCATTCCAAGAAACAACTAGAGTGTTAACTGATGCTGCTATTCATGGTAAAGTTGATAGACTTCAAGGTCTAAAAGAAAATGTTATTATTGGTAAACTAATACCTGCTGGTACTGGTTATAGTCAATATAACAATATTGATATAGAACTTGAAAAAGCAATTTTAAACGATGACGCTCAAGAAGTTTTAGAAGAAAAACTTATGGATAATGAAGATATTGTTAATGATACACAAAGTATTGTTGATGAAATTGATGATATCGAAAAAGAAACTGAAGAAGAAATTAATGAAGAAGATGCTGAATAAGCATCTTTTTTATATATTGTTTATGGAGTGAGTTTGTAACATTTTGATATGTTTTGTCGAAAGTGTTGCAAGCTTTCTTTTTATTCTTTATAATACAGTCCCTAAAGGAGGGACTATAATGAAAACAACTATTTTAAATAGTGATATTTCAGAAGAAAAAGCATTTATGCTTTCTAAAATATTTGCTAATAAGTTGCCATTATTTGATTTTATTAATTCTTTTTTCGATTATATAAATTATGATTATCAGATAATTGATGGAAAAGTTAATGTATTAAATTTAGATAATAGAGTAAGTAATGGTAATTTAGTTATTAATTATGATAATAAGGATAGTGTTCGTTTAAATATATGCGGCATTTATCATATCATAATAGATGATATTACTTTTGAAAAAGTAGCTTAAATAGGTCGGCGAATGTCAGACTAAATTGAAAGGATGAAAATTATGAATTATTATATGGAAATAAAAACAGAAATAATAAATAATGAAATAACTAAAAAAATTAAAGACTACTCTAAAAATAAAAGTGATTTAACAACTTATTATAATGTGGGTAAATTATTAAGTGAAGCTGGTAAGCATTATGGTGAAGGTATTATAAAAGAATATTCTAATAAATTAAGTAAGGATTTAAATAAAAAATATTCAGTAACAACGTTAAGTTATATGAAACAGTTTTATGAAAATTATCGTGGAGTCATTATTTACAATTATTACCATTAAAAGATAAAGATAAGATAAATTATTACATTGACATAACATTAAAAAATAATTTATCAAAAAGACAACTATGTGAACGAATAAAAAGCAAAGAATATGAGAGATTAGATGACAAGACTAAAAAGAAATTGATTGAACATAAAGAAACTAAAGTTGAAGATCTTATTAAAAATCCAATAATTATTAGAAATTCAACTAATTATGAAATTATATCAGAAAAGATGTTACAAAAATTAATTATGGAAGATATTCCATCTTTTTTAGGAGAATTAGGTAACTCATTTAGTTTTATTTCTAATGAGTATAAAATTAAAATTGGTAATACCTATAATTATATTGATTTGCTTTTATATAATATTGAATTCAATTGTTATGTTGTCGTAGAATTAAAGGTAACTGAATTAAAAAAAGAACATATTGGTCAAATTGAAGTATATATGAATTATATAGATAAAAATTTAAAAACAATTACTCAAGATAAAACTATTGGTATAATTATTTGTAAAAAAGATAATAAATTTATTATGGAGTATTGTAGTGATGAAAGAATAACTATAAGAAAGTATGAATTAATATAAGAGAATATAAGTGATTAAAAAATATTACTTACAAAATAAAATCACCTTTTTATTAGGTGATTCTTTCTAATTATTATCTAAATAATTTTCATCAACATTATCTATTACTTCATTAACTTCTTCTTCATCAACAATTTCATCGTAGTCATCATAATCATCTTCAACACTGATTTTTACTTTTGCATCTCCGACGATTTCAACGCCCATTTCTTTTTCAATATCTAAATAGACATTTCCATTTTCACATTTTACATTTGATACAGTTGGTTGTTTTAAACATCTAACAATAATTTCACTAGCACCATCCATATTAGCATCATTTCTAAGTGGTACATTTAGATTATCTGTATAACTGAATTTCTTTGTTGTAACAGCAGTTTTTTTATCAGCATCATATGAATACCAGACATTTACATCAAAATTACCATTGATCGTAACGATACCATTACTTCCTTTTACACCATTAAATGAATGATTTATAACCCAACAACCAAGGACTGTGTTTGGCATTTCTTCGGGAGTTAATGTAAAAGAATTACTGTTAGTTTTCTTGGCTTTTCCAATGACTGCTTTAGTAACTATTTCTTTAAAACTAGACAAATTAATCACGCTCCTAATTAAGTATATGCATCTACTTTACAAAAGTACACAGGATTTGTTATACTTAATATGGTGAGATTAATGAAAGATGATTGTTTATTTTGTAAAATTGTAAGAAAGGAAGTTTCTTCGAAAATATTATATGAAGATGATGATATACTTGTTATGCTTGATGCATTTCCTGATACTGATGGTCATACTTTAGTTATTCCAAAGATTCATTATGAAGATATTTATGAAGTACCTGATGAAGTATTAATTAAAATGATTAATGGTGGAAGAAAACTTACTAAAGAATTAATGTTTAAACTTGATAAAAGTGCATCAACATTCTTAATTAATTATGGAGATTCTCAAGCTATTAAACATATTCATTTACATTTACTTCCTGATTTTATGCATAAAACACATAATTTAGATAAAGAAGAAGTATACAATTTATTAAAGGATTAGTTATGGCAAGACGTAAAAAGAAATTTAAAAAAAGCATTATAAAGTTAATTTTTAGTATTATTTTAGTAGCTTTAGTTAGTTATTTATCTTATCAAGGATATAATTATTTTTTCGGTAAAAATACTAATGATGTAAATGGAAGTACTAAAGTTAACAATAATAAACCAAGTGAAAATAAAGAACAAGTTTATAAATTAAAATTGCTTGCAACTGGGGATGGTTTAATTCATAGTGTTATATATAGAAATTATTATAAAAATGGTGTTTATGATTTTACAGATGCTGTTAAGTATGTAAAAGATATTGTTAAAGATTATGATATTGCTTATTATAATCAAGAAACTCCAACTGGAGACGACTCAATTGCTTATTCTGGTTATCCGATGTTTTATACGCCAAGTGCTTATGTAGATGCCATGCGAGCAGTGGGCTTTAATACTGTATCTTTAGCATCAAACCATTCTTTAGATAAAGGAGAAAAAGGTATTTTAAATACTGTTAAATATTTTAAAACTACTGATATTTTATATAATGGTATGAGCAATTCAGAGGAAGATAGAAATAATTTTATTATAAAAGAAAAAAATAATATAACTTATACAATGTTATCATATACCACTATAACAAATGGATTAAATGTTCCAGCAGGTAAGAGCTATCTTTTAAATAAATATGATAAAGAACAAGTAAAAAAGGATATTGAAGCTGTTCGTGATAAAGTTGATGTTTTAATTGTGGCCATGCATTGGGGCATTGAATACATAAATATGCCAAATGATGAAGAAAAAGAAATTGCAGAATATTTATCATCTCTAGGTGTTGATATTGTAATTGGTAATCATCCTCATATACTTCAACCTATAACTAAAATAGGAGATACTATTGTAATGTATTCGTTAGGTAATTTTATATCAAATCAATATGGTGGTTCTAATGGAGATTGGAATAAACTTATTGGATTTATGGCAACTCTTGATATAACAAAAACTGTTTCAAAAGATAATGAAGTTAAAATAACTTTTGATAACCTTGGAGGAGAATTAATATTTACAAAATATAATGGTAATCCAGTTACAACTGCAGTTCATTCAGGACATACTGTTATTCCATTTAGCAAAATGACTGATGATACTTATTTAAAAGATTATGAAAGATTATATGAAAAATATACTGGAGTATTAAAAGCCATGGGACAAGATTTAAATATTGCTCCGATAGGATCTAGAGCAAACTAAAAAGCTGAATTTTTCAGCTTTTTAGTTTGCTTCATTTACAGGAGGATTAAAATCACTAATAGCGTTTATTAGTTTTGAATGTCTAATAATAAAATGAATAGTGGGATTTTCTTCTTTGGATATAATAACTAATTCTTTACCTAATATAGTTACAGTTATATTTTTAAATGTTAGAAATGATAGTTTGTTTAGTTTGTAATTAGAATGTTTTTTAGAAAAATCTTCTGTTTCTTTAAGATGAGACATATATTCTTCATATGTATATGTAATTTTTTTATTATAAAATATATCTGAAAGTAAGAGATTTGGTTTGTTATTTTCAAATTCTTTCTTTGTTAAACTTGGTATATTGTCATATAGAGATGTTTTATTTAGAATGTTATTGTAGTTTAAGGTTAGATTAATTTTATAGTCTAATATTTTATTTATATCATCTTCGTTTATATTATTTCTTTTTAATATTGAAGTAAGTAGGGTATTACTTATGGTAAAAAGAGGAAGACTTGATAGAAATCTTGTTCTTGGTTCATATATTTCATAATAATTGTTTAAAAAGTTATTGTATGAATCAACATTTTCTTCTTTATATATTTCCATTAAAGGTGAAGCTTTTTTTAGTAAGTTTTTAGCTTTTTCTTGATAGTATTCTACTTCTTTTTTGTTATTAGTTAAATAGTATTTACCTTTGTTGTGATAACCATTTATTGATTCACCTGCGAGAGCTAGTGTTTGTGAAGTATACGTTAAGTTTTGATAAATATTTGTTTTTATATCTTTAAAATAATATGGAGTGATTTGACCAGTCATGTAAATTGGAATCCAACTTTCTAATCCTAGCATCATTTCATTAAATGGTCGATCTAAGTTATGAATAATATCTAAATGAAGACCTTTTTTTAACATACAAGCAATTCCAAACATCCATTTTTTTCCAAATTCTACGTCTTTAGCCATATCTTCCATAGGCATATCACTACACATGAAAACATTATTGTTTTTGGTTAATACGGTTCCTTTAAAAAAGTCTAATTCTCCTTTTTTCATTTCTTCGATGCCATAATAACTTTTGGTTTTAGTTATATAAAACGGAATATTAGGTATTTTTAATTCATCAAATTTAATGGCTTTAATGTAATCATTTAAATTAAAATTGTCTAAATTAGTTAAAAACTTTTCAATTTTATCGTCTGGTTTGTTTTTGCTATCTGTTAGAAAATTTAATAAATGTTCATTTAGATTATTAATATTTAAGTCTTTACCTAGTAAATTAGATAGTTTTTTTATGTCTTCTTCGGAATTATATTTATTTATTATGTAATTAATTGTTTTTTTGGAAAATTCGATTGGTTCACTAGGTTTTGTTTTTCCATATCTTATTCTTGAAATGTGTGATGAATCATACAAAGTGTATTTTGACATGTCTTTTAAATTTATTTTTAATAAATTTATTAAGTCATTTAAATTTTTACTAAAATTCTCGTAATTAAAATTATCTTTCTTTAAAGAATTTATAATACTATTTTTAATATTTTCTTTTTGATATTTTTTATCACTTAGTTCAAATAAAACATTAATGATTGTTTCTACTTGAATGCTGTTTGCTTCTGGAGTTCTTTGACCACTTCGATATCTGCTTATAACTGATGGAGAAATATTTGTAAGTTCTGATAATTTTTTTGAATTACAGTTAAATTCTTCAAGATATTTGTTTAATAAATCACTAAATTTCATAATAATTATCACCTAGATGTATTATACTATATGTAAATGTAGTTGTCACTAAAAACAATGCATTAGTTGGAAACTTAATTGTTATATATAGTTATTTAAATTATAATATAAATAGGAATGGAGAATAAAATATGAATAAGAAAAAAATAATTATTATTGCTTGTGCTGTAATCGCTGTTTTAGGCTTGGTTTTTGTTGCGATAAAGTTAACTGGTTCAAACAATATAAGTAATGGGGGAGTTATTAAAACTGATAAAGGTAAAGTTAAAATAGTTAAAAATGAAGTTAGTCAAATAACTTTAGAAGACTATAATGATAGTAATGGTAATTTTAAAATGAAAATCCCAAAAGGATGGAAAGTTGAAACTTTAGGTGATTATATTCATTTTACAATCAAAGTCTATAATCCCGAAAATCCAACATATCAATTTTTCTTTAATTTAAAAAGTGAGGGATATAATAAATCTGAAGCAGCTAAAAAATGGCAACAAAAATTTTATCCGAATGATATGTTTGCAAAGGCTGCTGTTATAGCTACGAAAGATACTGAAGGTTTTTATAAAATATTTAATGAAATGGGACCTTTAAATAATACAGCAACATTTACTTTTCCAATTCTTAGTGATTTTACTGTTATTGAAAATTTAGGTAAAAGTTCATTAGGGGGAGATGTATTAAGGGCATCATTTAAGGATGCTACAGATAAGGATGCTGAGGGGTTATTCACTGCTTATGTTTATGATGCTGGTCCATATTATGTATCTGAGGATTTTATGTCAACAAAGCAAGTAGATATCTATTTTTTAAGTGTTTATGATGCGATTTTTATTACTGCTCCGAAAGATGAGTTTATTGATTGGGAAGATACTTTAAATAAAGTTTCTGGATCTTTAGAGTTTACAGATGCTTTTATGAACGGATTTAATCAAGCTCAAGATGCAGTTATGAAAAATTTTCAAAATGTGAGAAGTATTTGTAATGAGATTTCTGCCGGTATAATGGATTCATGGGAAAAAAGAAGCAATTCATATGATATAATGAGTCAAAAACAAAGTGATGCAACACTAGGTTATGAAAGAGTTTATGATACTGAAACTAATGAAATTTATAAAGCTTATAATGGATTTACAGATGACTATAGTGGAGAAAGATATAAATCTATAAGTGATGATATGTATACTAAAAAAACAGATGGTTATATTGAAAAAATAGGTGGATAATGAAAAATAAAAAAATATGGATAATTGTAGGTAGTATTCTTTTAGTATTGTTAGTAATTTGTTTGATTCTATTTAATAAAAAAGATAACACTAATAATGGTGATAAAAATGATAAAAATAAAACATCATTAGTTGAAGAAGCCGCTAAAAATAGTAATAAAAGTGTTGATGACTATAAAAAGTTTTTAGGGGGAGAAGTATTAAATGAAAGTACATATTTTAATGAATATACTTTTATAAGTAGTAATAAAGCATATATATTTGATCCAGCAAAATTAAAAAATGGAGAGCTTAGTTATGTAAAAGTAATGGATATCCCAGAAAATTTAAAAATAGTTAACATAGGTATTCCATATGGCGCAGATATTCATTTTATTACAAGTGATGATGCTTATTATTCAATTGAAGATACTAATTTAGATAATAAAGTTGAAGCTGGTTATAATATGCTTGCAAATGCCAAATATAAACTTCAAAAATTTTATGACTCATATACTGAAAAAACTTATGAAGAAAAATTAGATTATGATTTAATATTTAATTTACATATGGTTAAAGATAATATAATTTATAAACTAAGTATTCCATTTGAAAGTTTTCATGATAAGAAATTTTATCCTTTTACTAAAACAAGGGTTGATGGAAATTATGAAGGTGAAAAAATATTAAATGTTTATAATGATAGAATTATAAGAACTGATAAGGCTTTTTATGAAATAGTAGATTATTATAAAGATGGAGAAAGAACTACAGGTACATTAAAAATGAAAATGTTATCGAAATATTATGATGATGTTTTAACATTTACGTATGAATATGTAATTCTTAAAGATTATACTTTGATACCAATTAAAGATACATTTGTAAATCGTGGTAAGAAGTATGTTGAATACAATTATAAAGATTGCTTTGAAGAAGAAATAAAAGATTTCATAGAATAAGGAGATAGATTATGAAAAAAATTATATTTAGTATTATAGTTGCTTTTGCAATGATACTTGGAGTTAATGCTACTGAAAAGAATGAAGTTACATTAAATTTTAAAAATGGAATTATTCATGATGGATATGTAGAATATAGCAAAGTGGCAAATATACAATTGTTTAAAGATGATAATTTAGTTGTAGATATTTCAAATAATATGATAATTGATTTAAATGAAGCAGAGTACAAGTTTGTAATTGAAGAAATTGAGGACAAAAGTGTTGCTGGTGTTAATATGCCTATAAAATTAATGATTAATAATTGGTATTACTCCATTTCTACATCAATAGTGGAAGGAAGCAAGCCTTCATTTAAATTAGAATCAAGCAAATTTAGTGGAACACTAGAAGTTAAATTTTTAAGAACAAATATTGGTATTAATACAAAAGTTGAAAATATATATAATGATATATCATCAAAAGGTATTATTGATTTAACTGATAGTAAGGAATATGTAATAGATTTTTCTAAGAATGATGAATTAACAGAAGGATTAAAGTCATTTGCAGATTTAGAAAAAACATTATATTACAAAAGAGTAAATGATGGTCTATCAATAACAGATAATGAAAATGAAGCTGTTATAAAGATAGTAGGAAAGAAGTCTGAAAATAAGGCAATATTAACTGCAGTAAATATTGAAACTAAAAAAAGTGAAATTTTTAAAGGATTCCATATGCAATATACAGGTTCATCACTTAAATATAATAGTACTAGTGATGGTATTATATATGAAACAAGATTTGATTATTATACTAGATGCACTTATGAATTTACATTTCAATATGTAAAAGAAGAAATTAGCTCTAATGAATATAGGTTTCTTGAAGGAGAAAATCAAAATTATACTATAAATAAAGATAATGAACTAATATTTAGAATTGATGCAGAGTATAGTTTATTTGATAAAGTATTTATTGATAATGAATTAGTTAATGCAAATAATTATACCTCTAAAGAAGGAAGTACAATTATTACATTTAATAAGGAATATATAAATAATTTAAGTGTAGGTGGACATACTTTAAAAGTTATGTTTAATGATGGAGAAGCAACAACTAAGTTTAGTGTTTTAAAAGAGAAAATTGAAAATCCAAGTACAAAAGATAATTTTGAAAAATATGTTATAACAGGTATTGTTTCTATAGTTGGTTTAATAGGTTGCACTTTAATCCTTAAAAATAAAGAAGAAAAATAAAATAAGTTAACTACCTTTTATGGTAGTTTTTATTTTGGTATGTTATAATATTGGTATCTTAAGGAAAGTGAATTAAATGAATCAGGAAAAGATTGGTAAATTAATTAAAAAAATTAGAATAAAAAATAAATTAAGTCAAAAAGAATTTGCGGATAAATATGGAGTTACACCTCAAGCAGTAAGTAAGTGGGAGACTGGTAAAAATATTCCTGATATAGCTATATTAAAAGAAATATGTAATGATAATAATTTAAAGATAGATGAATTTCTAAGTGCAAAATCTATGAAAAGAAAAAATGTCATGATTATTATAATTATTTTATTATGTTTTATAGTCATAGGTATTGGTGTAATAACAGTAAAACATAATAATGATACTTTTAAATTAAAAACTATTACTTCAGCATGTAAAGAGTTTGGTTTATATGGAAGTATTGCATATAATAAAAGTAAATCTAGTATATATATTGATAATGTTACTTATTGTGGAGAAAAGAAATTACCTAAATATAAGAAGATTAGCTGTACATTATTTGAAAGAGAAGATGATACTATAAATGTTATAAATTCTTATGAATCGGAAGATGAAAAAGCTTTAACAATAGATAATTTTTTGAAGGATTTTTCTTTTAAAGTTGATGATTATGAACATTCATGTAAAAATTATAAAAAAGATTCATTTTATTTAGAAATAAAAGCTATTACTTTAGATGACAAAGTAGAGTTACATGAAATACCATTAGTTCTTGAGGATGATTGTAAATAGAAAATGTAAAATATTAAAATAGACTAGTAAAATAGTCTTTTTTTTGATAGAATTATTTTAGAAAGTAAGGTTGATGAAAATGTTTTTAGGTGAAAATCCAATTCATATTGAAGTAGAAAAAAAAGATGATGTAGCAAAATTGGTTTTGATGCCAGGGGATCCTTTGCGTGCTAAATATATTGCTGAAAATTTTTTAGAAAATGCTAAGTGTGTAACTAGTGTTAGAAATATGTTAGGATTTACTGGAACTTATAAAGGTGTACCTGTTACTGTCATGGGTAGTGGAATGGGGATGCCTAGTATGGGTATTTATTCTTTTGAGTTATTTCATTTCTTTGGAGTAGAAAAGATAATTAGAATTGGTACTTGTGGAGCTGTTAGTCCAAAGGCCAATATTAATGATATGCTTTTAAGTGAAAGTGTTTATAGTGAATCAAATTTTGCTTATACTTATAATAATTATAGAGAAAGAGTGGTAGTTGCTGATAAATCATTAAATGAAAATGTAATGTTGGCTGCAAATGAACTTGGATTAAATGACAATTTACATAAAGGAATGCTTACTACAATGGATGTTTTTGGGCCTTACATTGATTTTGAAAGGGTTCTTTCTAGAATTCCAAAAGAATATGAAGTATTGGGAGAAGAAATGGAAGCCTTTGGTCTTATTCATGTAGCAAATAGTATGGGAAGACATGCAACTGCTATTGCTACTGTTGTAGATTCAAAATTTAGTGATGTTGTTTTATCTATTGAAGAAAGACAAACGTCTTTAAATAATATGATAAAATTAGCACTTGAAGCCATAATAAAATAAGAAATAGGGTGATTAGATGGAAGTAATAAATGAAGAAATATTTAGAGCTTATGATATTAGAGGAACATATCCTAAAACTATAAATGAACAAGTAGCTTTTACAATAGGTAAGAGTTATGGTTCTTATTTACAAGAGAAATATAATAAAAATACTTGTATAGTTTCTCATGATAATAGATTATCAAGTGAAGCGTTAACTCAAAACCTTATTAAAGGTTTGGTTTCTAGTGGAATAAATATTATTTCTTTAGGGTATACTACGACACCTATGAACTATTATGCTAGATATTTAAATCAAATGCCTGGTATTATGGTAACAGCTTCACATAATCCAAAAGATGATAATGGTTTTAAAATGTCTTTTGATGGTATGATTAATGCTCGGGGAGAAATGATTGAAGATTTTAAAAATTATACTTATGATGGAAATTTTAAAAATGGTCAAGGAAAAATTACTAATACAAATATTACTGATAAATATTTAGAATACTTAAAATTTTCTATTAAGTATGGTAAAAATAAAAGAAAGGTTGTAATTGACCCAGGAAATGGTGCAACTTGTCATATAATAAGAAAAGTATTTGATAATGCATTTTGTAATCCAATTTATATCAATGATATTTCTGATGGAACATTTCCAAATCACCATCCAGATCCTTGTGTAAAAGAAAATATGGTTCAACTTCAAAAAGCTGTTAAAGAAAATAGAGCAGACTTTGGAGTTGCTTATGATGGAGATGGAGATAGAATTGGTGTGGTAATGGAAAATGGAGAAGTAATGCCAATAGAATCTTTAATGCTTTTATATATTAAAGATATGTTTAATACAGTATCTAATAAAACATTTTTATATGATGTTAAATGTTCTAAAGTAATGGAAGATATGATTAACGCTTGGGGTGGAAAAGCAATATTGTATCGAACTGGTGCATCTTATACAGAATTTAAAACGCATGAAGAAAATTTGCCTTTTGGTGGTGAATATTCTGGACACTTGTATTTTAGAGATCGTGATGCTGATTGCGCAAGTGCAATATATGCTTCTTTAAGATTACTTGAAATAATGAGTAAGACAAGTGAAAAGTTAAGTAAGATGATAAAAGATTTTCCAAAATATTATTCTACACCAGAAATAAAGATTCCAAGTGATGATAATATAAAATTTAATGTTGTAGAACAGGTAAAAACATATGCGAAAATGAAAAATTATCCAATAAATGATATTGATGGCGTTAGAATTACTTATACAAATGGATGGGTTTTAGTAAGAGCAAGCAATACCGGACCTAATTTAACATTTAGAGCAGAAGCAACAAGTGAACAGGGGATAATTTCATTACAAAATATATATTTGCCAATGATTGAAGAATATAATAAACCTGTAGATATGTTATAACAATATATGTTTAAATATATTGTTATTTTTTGTAGAAAATCTATTTACAAGACTATGTTTATATAGTATAATGTTAATACATCAGCAAAAAAGATCAAAAATTTTACAAAAGGGTATTGCCAAAAGCAAAAAAATATTGTAAAATTAAAAAGGTTTTGTTAGTGGGCTTGTAGCTCAGCTGGTTAGAGCGCACGCCTGATAAGCGTGAGGTCGGAGGTTCAAGTCCCCCCAAGCCCACCATTAATAATGGCCCGTTGGTGAAGCGGTTTAACACACATGCCTTTCACGCATGCATACATGGGTTCAAATCCCGTACGGGTCACCAATTTTGATTATAACTCCGTAGTAGGAGTTTTTATTTGCAATAAAGGAGTTGCATTATGATATATTGTTATGATAAAAGAATTATAATAAATGAAGATATTATTAAGGAAATTAATAATGTTAAAAAAAAATACCCTGTGGTTTTATATGATGAAATTAATGATAATTTTTACAATTTAAAAGGAAAAGCGTGTTCTATCAAGGGACAAAGAGTTTTTCCTAGAACTGGTGCCTTACAAGTTGAAATTATTATAAATGCTATTGAAAGTAAAGGCGGTATACCGATTAATAATATAGATATGGTAAATAAAATTGAACTTTGGCCTTTATATATTAAAACTAATAGAGATGTTTTAGTATTTGAAGGAAGAGAATTATTAAAAGAAGAAAATATTAGATATTTAAAAGAATTATTTGGAGAAAAAATGTTTATTAAAACTGTTACAAAAAATTTTGTTGGAGTTATTAACCCAAATATTTTAGAAAGAACTAATTGTAATTTTTGTAAAGCTTTAATGTTTCATGAAAACGAACTATTTATAGTAAGTACCTTTGTAGATATTAAAGAAGATAAAATAGGTACTAAAGAATATAGATGTGTTGTTATTGATGGTAAAATATATAATATATCAAGATTAACTTTTTTTCAAAGCCATAAAATTGAAAATAAAGTGTTGGATTTTGCTTTAAATATTGTTAAAAATTATCCAGGTACTTATGTTGTTGATTTAATGGAAGATTCTAAAGGACTTATTGATATAGTAGAATTTAATCCAATTGAAGCATCAGGAATGTATTTGTATAATTCTATATGTGATAAGTCACTTGATTTAAAACATGATAATATAGATTTAGATAAAAAGATAACTGATGCAGAAGTCATAAAACCTATTTTAAATGCTAGATGTAAATGGAATAATTATGGAACGTTTGCTGCCAATCTTAGAAGCATTTGCATGATTGGAGAAAGAGGAGCTTTATTTTTTTCAGATACATTTGATGATTGTAATTTATATGGCTATGAAACTGAAAGTCTTAAACTTTCAAGACAATTTGAACCAATTAATGATTTATAAACAAAAAAACTTCCATAAATTTGGAAGTTTTAAAATTACTTAAATGGCGGAGCAGAGAGGATTTGAACCTCCGCGCCAGCATTCGCCGACCTAAATCCTTAGCAGGGATCCCTCTTCAGCCTCTTGAGTACTGCTCCATAAGCTACTTCTATATTTTAATATAAAAGTAGGTTCTTGTCAATTAGCTTATGCAAATATTTTCAATATTATCAATAAAATCTTGCATTACTGTTAAATAATCGTCTGTATTATCTGTTTCAATATTAATCATCGATTTAACATCAATTGTTTTGGCTTTATAATCATTTACGATTGTTTTTATATTTTCTGTATAATTATTATCTAAAACTAATATTGTTGTATATGTTTCTTTTTTGAAGTTGTTTTTAATGGAGTTAAGTGTTCCTTCAGTTAAAGTTTCTTCATCTAAGGAAACAATATTAAATCCATAGTTTTCTAAAAACTTAAATACATTATCACTAACTACCAGAGTGTTTGTTCCTTTTGATTGAGCTTCTTTACCAATGGCCCTTAAGTCAGCATCTTTTAAAGATAATATTTCCGATAATTCTTGATATTTTTTTTCAACATAATCTGATATTATTTGACTTTCTAAATATTCTTTTAAATAATCTTTAATGTTTTTAGCAAGCATTAAATAGTTATTTGGACTCATCCATAATTCTTTAACACCATTTTTATAAGATAATCCGTTAGAAACATCAATTATTAATAAGTTTTTATTTTTATTGATTAGATTTTTAGCTATTGTCTTTTCATTACTTAAGCCATTATAGATGAAAAGATCTGATTTGGCATATTTTTTTATTTGTTTATCTGTAAGTTCATAATTATAGACATCTGCACCACTTGGATAAATGCTTTCGATTGTTCCATAATCTTTATACATAAATTCAGTTAAATATTTAACTGGATATATAGTTGTATAAATTGTAGCATTTTCTAAATTGTCTTTTTTTAGACTACATCCTGTTAAAAGAAATGCACTTAATATAATTAAAAATAGTTTTTTCATATTGTTTTTCCTTCTTTCTTAATCTCATCATGTCCATATTTTCCAAAAGGATGACATTTAAGTATTCTTTTGATTCCTAATTTTAATCCTTTGAATAGCCCAAATTCATTTAAGGCATCAATCATATACTCGCTGCATGTCGGAGTAAATCTGCACATTGAATGGGCATGAGTAGGGGTTACTTGATACCCTCTGATAATATAAATTAATAATTTTTTTATAAATACCACCTTTTAAACATTTTACTATATAATTATTCGTTTGTAAATGTTTTCAAAATAGAAAAAATTTGTTATAAT
The DNA here is from genome assembly GCA_934096035.1 of uncultured Bacilli bacterium. Taxonomy (GTDB): domain Bacteria; phylum Bacillota_I; class Bacilli_A; order RF39; family UBA660; genus Onthocola_B. The sequence continues at coordinate 857,873 of CAKOKX010000001.1, read as the reverse complement.
TATATAGAAATGGATATGATAATATGAAATATTTAGAAAAAATGGGTATTGAAATTAAAAACAAAGAGTTGTTAGAAACTGCTTTAACTCATAGTAGTTATTCAAATGAACATAATTGTGATAACTATGAAAGATTAGAATATTTGGGAGATGCAATACTAGAAGCAGTAACTAGTGAATATTTATATTTAAATACAGATTATAGTGAAGGTGAAATGACCAAGATTAGAGCTAATTATGTTTGTGAAAAAGCTTTAGCAACATATTCTAAAAAACTTGGTATTGATGGATATATTAGACTTGGACATGGACAAATACATAATTTGAATGATACAATTATTGCTGATGTTTTTGAAGCTGTAGCGGCATCAATATATTTAGATCAAGGATATGAAGTTGTAAAAAAATATTTACAAGATATTATTGTGCCATTTATTAAAGAAGGTTGGGATTTTAATACTGATTATAAAACAAAATTACAAGAAGCTGTGCAAACAAATAAGAAGTCTTTAGAATATGTATTAATTCGTGAATATGGTGAAGCTCATGATAAGAATTTTGAAATGGCAGTAAAAATAGATGATATAATATATGGAAAGGGTATTGGTAAAAGCAAAAAAGAAGCTGAACAAAATGCAGCATTGGATGCTTTAAATAAAAGTGTGGTGAAGTAAATGTATTTAAAAAGTATAAGAGCACAAGGTTTTAAATCTTTTGCAGATAAATTAGATTTGGAAATTAATCCCGGAATAACTGGAATTGTTGGACCAAATGGTTCTGGAAAAAGTAACATTGTTGATGCCGTAAGATGGGTTTTAGGAGAGCAATCAGTTAAATCCTTGCGTGGTCAAAATAATATGACCGATTGTATTTTTAGTGGTAGTGAATCTAGAGAAGCTCAAAAAAGAGCAATGGTTGCTTTGGTTTTTGATAATAGTGATCATTATTTACATAGTGATTTTAAAGAAGTGGAAATAAAAAGAATAGTTTATTCAACTGGTGAAAATGAGTATTATATTAACAATTCAAGGGTTAGACTTAAGGATATAACTGATTTATTTATTGATTCTGGTGCTGGAGCTAATGCATTTAATATAATTAGTCAAGGAAATGTAACAGATATAGTAAATTCTAAATCAAGTGATCGAAGAGTTATATTTGAAAGTGCAGCTGGGGTTTTAAAATATAAAAAACGTAAGGAAGAAAGTTTAAAGAAGTTAGAGAGAACTGAAGAAAACTTAATGCGCATTAAGTTAGTTATTGATGAACTTTCTAAAACAGTTGAACCTTTAAAAGAACAAAGCATCGTAGCTAAAAGATATGTTGATATAAAAGGTGAGTTAGAAAGTATTGATATTGCTTTAATAGCAAAAGATATAACAGATTTAAATTTAGAATATTCTAAAATATGTGAAGAAATTAAAAATTTGAAAGAAAAATTAATTACTTTAAAAGATAGTGTCGGAGATTCTAAATTAGAGAAATTAAAATTAAAGAATCTGGAATTAGAAGAAAGAGTAAATAGAAAAAGAGAAGAATTACTTAAAATAACTGAAGAAATAGGTAATTTAAATAGTGAAAAAAAGATAACTGTTGAAAGAAAAAAATATGAAGCAAATAAAGATGTAATAGATGATAATTTAATTAAGTTAAAAGAGGATGAACTTAATATAAATAAAAATATTACAGTTTTAGAAAGAGAAATATTAGATATTGAAGCAAGTGTTAATGATCAAAGAGAAAAAGGTGAAGAAGTAAAGAATAAACTTTTAGTGTTAAAAGTTAAGAAAAGTACAGCTAATAATTCTTTGATGGAAGCAACTAAGGCTAAGTTTTTATTAGAAAATAAAATTGAAATATTAGAAAATAATATAATGAGTGCTGAATCTGCTCCGGTTAGTGTTAGAAATATTTTAAATAATCCTAGACTTCATGGCATTCATAATACAATTGGAAAACTTTTGGATATACCAGAAAAATATATGATAGCTACAGATATTGCATTAGGGTCAAGTAGTAATTATTTAGTTGTTGATGATGATAATGCGGCATTAAGTGCCATAGATTTTTTGAAAGAAAGAAAGTTAGGACGAGCAACATTTTATCCATTAAATGTAATTAAGTCTAGATATGCAAGTAGTGAGGTAATAAATGATATTAAAAATATTAATGGTTATATTGGAATTCTTAGTGATTTAATTACTTATGATGGTAAATATAAAAATGTAATTGAAAATCAATTAGGACAAGTAATTGTGGTTGATAATGAAAGAACATTAAATATTATTGGTAAATTAATTAATTATAAATATAAAGTTGTTTCATTAGATGGAGAAATACTTCATGTGGGTGGTTCTATTACTGGTGGTACTAGTAAGAAAAATACAATGTTAAATGAAAAGAATGAACTTAATAAACAAAAAAATGATTTACAAAAATTAGAAATTAAAATAAAAGAATTGAGTGAAGAAGTAAATAATTTAAATGAAGAATCATTAGAACTTGAAGAAAGAGAAAATGTTTTAAATAAATATGTTGTTTTATTAAATGAAGAACTATTTAATAAGAGAACTAATTTAAGTAGAATGAATGAAGAACATAAAGGTATTTTAAGTGAACTTGAAGGGATAAATGATTTAAAAAGTAATAAGTTAGATGAACATTTAGTATTGCTTATGGAAAAGATTAATAATTTAAGTAAGAGTAAAGAATTACTTGAAAAAGATATTAAAGTAATAAGTAAAGAAAAAAATGATTTGAATGATGAAATAAATGAACTTGATAAAAAACTTAGAGATAGTAATAGTAGTTATAATTTAGTAAATAATGAGTTAAAAAATAAAGAAATTATTTCTGGAAAAATAGAAGTTAAATTAGATAATTTGTTAGATGAATTAAATAATGGATATAATTTAACTTATGAAGCAGCATGTGGAAGCTATAATTTAGAGATGGATAGTGATATAGCTCGTGAACATGTAAAAAATTTAAAAAAAGAATTATCTAGTTTAGGTAATGTAAACGTTGGTGCTATTGAAGAGTATGATAGAATTTCTAAAAGATATGAATTTTTAAATAGTCAAAAATTTGATTTGGAAAGTGCTTCAAGTGAACTTAAAGAAATCATTAAAGAAATGGATGAAATAATGGTTGATAAATTTAAAAATTCATTTGAAAACATTAAAGTTGAATTTAGTAAAATATTTAAATTAATGTTTAAAGGTGGCAAAGGAGAACTAGTTTTAAGCGATCCAGATGATTTACTTAATACTGGTATTGATATTATTGCTATACCTCCGGGTAAAAAGATTAATTCTCCGGTTTCCTTAAGTGGGGGAGAAAAAGCTTTGACGGCGATATGCTTATTATTTGCAATGCTTGAGGTTAAGCCATCTCCATTCGTTATCCTTGATGAAGCAGAGGCAGCATTGGATGAAGTAAATGTTGATATGTTTGGTAAGTATCTAAGTGAAGAAAAAAATAGAAGCCAATTTATAGTAATTACTCATAAAAAGAGAATGATGGAATATGCTGATTCTTTATATGGAATTACAATGCAAGAATCTGGTGTAAGTAAAATAGTTAGTGCTAAATTAGAAAACTAATGTTAAAAAATGTAAAATTTTAAAATATTGTTTATAAAATTTATAAAATATGATAGAATTAATTTAAGGAGGATGACATTATGCCATGGTGGGTAATATTAATAATAGTTGTAGTTTTAATTGTTCTTTGGGCAATTAGTGTATATAATAAACTAGTTGTTTTAAGAAATAGAGTTAAAGATCAATGGGCTCAAATTGATGTTCAATTAAAGAGAAGATTTGATTTAATTCCAAATTTAGTAGAAACTGTTAAAGGGTATACTAAACATGAATCTGAAACACTTGAAGCAGTAATTAAAGCTCGTAATACTTATGTATCTGCGACTTTACCTGAAGATCAAATGAAAGCTGATGGAGAACTTACACAAGCAATTTCTAAATTATTTGCTTTAACTGAATCTTATCCAGATTTAAAAGCAAATACTAATTTCCAAGCTTTACAACAAGAACTTACTGAAACTGAAAGCAAAATTGCTGCAGCTAGACAATTTTATAATGATACTGTTTTAGTTTATAATAATAAAATAGCTATGGTTCCAAGTAATATTATTGCTAGTTTATTTAAGTTTACTAAAGAAGCTTTCTTTGAAGCTAATGAAACAGAACGACAAAATGTTCAAGTTAAATTTTAAAAAGACGTTCTAAACGTCTTTTTTTGAGAGGAGTTATGAGTTAATGAAAAAGATTTTAGTTGCTATAATTTGTTTTTTATGTATTCCTATAGTTACTCTAGCGGCAGATTATGATATAGAACATTTTTATATAGATGCAACACTTAAAGATAATGGTGATATGGATGTTTCTGAGTTAATTGTGTTAGATGGAACATTTAATGGCTATGAAAGAGATATAATTTATCAAAGTGATTATACAAATTATAATGCAAGTAATATTGAAAATTTAAGTGTTAGTGCTAAACATGTAAATGGAGTATCTTTTGATACATTTTATGAATCTTTTGATATTTTTAGTCAAGTAACTTATGCAAATAATGGTGATATGGGGAAATATATTTTATCGAGTTTAAGTTATGGTATTAGATTAAGAATGTATTACAGTACTGATAATGAATCTACGGCATTTTTAATTAAATATACATTAAAAGATGTAGGTATTTTACATAGTGATGTAGTAGAGTATTATTGGAATTTTATTGGTAATGGTTTTGAAGATGATATTAGGGATTTACAAATTAGAGTTAATTATCCAAGCAAAATGAATAAAGATGATTTTAGTTGGTGGTTTCATGGACCATTAACAGGAAATTCTGATATAGTGGATGTAAATACTTCTTATACAAGTGTTTTGGCTAGTGTAAAAAAAGTTTCAGCTTCTGAAGCAGTTGATTTTAGAACAATAATACCTAAAGATGGATTTAATGAATTATTATTTAAAAAAATCGATAATGAAGAAGTAAAAACAAGTATTATTGAACATGAAGATGAAATAGTAGCTAAGGATTTAAAAACAATAGAGAGAAATAAAACATTGTTTTATACTTTTGAAGGGTTATCAGTAATTTATTATGTAATATTAATAATTGTTTGGATATATGTATATAAAAAGTATGATAAAGAAAGAACACCAAAATTTAATTTAGAGTATAATAGAGAATTTATTGATGATTATAATGTTGAAGTCATTGATTATTTAATGAATAGTAATATTACTCCGAATGCTATGAGTGCATCAATTATGAATTTGATTTATAAGAAAAATATTAAAGCTGAAAAAATAGTTGAAGAAAAAGATGGTTATAAATTCACATTGTTAAATAGGGATAATTTAAATGAAACAGAAAATTATTTAGTGGATTTTCTATTTGATAGAGTTGGTGTTAATAATGAATTTACAACTAAAGAGTTGAAAAAATATGCAAAATCTACACAAACTTGTGATAGATTTATGAGTAGTTATACCAAATGGAAAAATAAAGTAATTGAAGACGGAAAAAATCAAGGATTCTTTGATAAGTTACCAGGTAGATTTGGTTATGGATTCTTTATGTTATTGATAGCTTTTTTGATATATTTCTTTGGTGTAATAGTATTTAATGTTGAATTTTTCTTAATTCATACCTTAATATTTGCTGCAATCATATTTATTGTTTATATTGGAACTATAAAAAGAAAAAGTGAAAAAGGTATTGAAGATTATACTAAATGGAAAGCTTTTAAAAAATTCTTAAATGATTTTGGAACTTTCGATACTAAAGAATTACCAGAAATAATATTGTGGGAAAGATATTTAGTTTATGCAACAATATTTGGTTTAGCTGATAAAGTTGAAAAAGCAATGAATGTAAAAATTAAGGAATTAGATGTATCTAATATGTATGGCGATAATTATATTTTTATTAATAATTTTGATTTGACATCATCTATTAATCATTCAATTAATCAAGCTTATCAAGGCGCACAATCAACCATAACTAGAGAAAGTGCTAGTGCATCAGGTGGTTCTTTTGGAGGACATGGTGGAGGATTTTCTTCTGGCGGTGGCTTTGGTGGAGGCGGCGGCGGTGGCCGAGGCTTCTAAAATATAATTTAAAGAGCAAAAAAATGCTCTTTTTTTATATTTTAAACTTGGTAAAATTGAAGCTCAACGTGAAATGACTATAAATTTATTGAAAGAGAATATTTCAATAGAATAGATTGTGGCTGTAACAGGATTATCTGAAGATAGGGTAAAAAAAATTGAATTAGATTAAAAATAATAATATTTGTTATTTAAGCTGTTTATTTTAATTTGACAGACTATTTGTTAATATGTTAAAATATTATCTTCTTATGAAGAGAAAGTTTAGTGGTTGAAGTGAAAAAACAAGAAGAACAAAAACATTTTCTTAGTTTAATGGCAAGAATTGGAGATTATGTCTTTATTGATATATCAAAACTTGATATTTCTAATGGGTATTATCCAAGTTCATTGTTTGACATAGATTCTTTTACAATGCATTTTTCTGTGGATGAAATTATGAATTCAATCAAAAGAGCAAATTTAGCAAGTAATAAATATCTAAACGGTACTTTAGTTATTGAGGATAATCAAAAACATAATCCGATAACAGTTATTGATAAAGATTTTTATAATAATTTTAGAATTGATTTATTCTTAAGTGAAAAGATGAAAAATAAAAATGCTTTAAATAATATATTAAATAAATTTAGAGCTATTTGTAAAGATAAAGTTATTGAAGATAGTTTTATTCTTGCTATTAAAAATAATAATTTAGATTTAGCAGTTGATATATTATTTAATTTGCCATATATAACTTTAAGAAAATTTATTGTTTATTTAATTGAATTACGAAATAAAGAATTAGAAGAATTAGAAATTCAAGAAAGAATTCGTGATAAAGCAGCATAAAATGCTGTTTTTTTTCTATATTATGTATTATAATATAAATAGGGAAGTGATTTTTATGTTTAAGAAAAAAAATGAAATAGACACTGGTGGATTAAATGAAATTATATACTTAAGTAAAAACATATTAAAGTTACTTTTTATTATTTTAATTATTGGAATTATTTTGGCTGGTACAATTCTTTTAAAAGAATTAGGTGCTTTTAAATTTCTTGGTGGAGTTATAAATGTACTTGCACCTTTGTTTATTGGTTTTGTTGTAGCTTGGTTATTTGCACCTTTAGTGGATAAGCTTACTAAAAAAGGTATGTCAAGAATTCTTTCATCAATGATTGTATATGTAATATTTATTGCTTTTTTGTTAGTATTCTTTAGAATATTTATTCCCATTATTTATAATGAATTAAATGAACTTATAAAAACATTACCAAGTATATTAAGTAAGATAACAGACTTTATTAATAATATATTTGATAAATTAGATACTGATGCTTTTGATATGAATGCTGTTAAAACTAATATATTAGACGCTATTACAATGTACGGCACAAGTATTTCAAGTAATTTACCAACGACGATTGTAAGTATTATGTCAAACTTAGTTAGTGGGTTGGGTACAATATTCTTTGGACTTATTATTGGATTATATATGTTATTTGATTTTGATAATGTTACAAATTTACTTCTTAAAGTTATACCTGTTAAACATCAAGTAGAAGTAGCTTCATTAGTTGAAAAAATAGGTTCTGAAGTTAGAAAATGTGTAAATGGAACATTATTAGTAGCATGTATGGTATTTGTTTGTGATACAATTGGTTTTAGTATTATTGGTTTAAAATCAGCATTATTATTTGGGTTATTCTGTGGTATTACAGACTTAATTCCATATATTGGTCCATATTTAGGTACTGCAGTAGCAACAGTTGTTGGGCTTACTCAAAGTCCATTAATAGGTCTTGGAGTATTTATTATAGCTTGTGTTGTTCAACTTATTGAGTCATATGTTTTACAACCAATTGTAATGAGTAAAGCTACGAACTTACATCCAGTTATAATTATATGTGGACTTCTTATTTTTGGACATTTCTTTGGTATAGTAGGTATGGTCTTAGCAACACCAATTATGTCAGTTATTAAAGTTATATTAGAATTTATTATTGAAAAGTTTGAATTATTTCAAAGAAAAAATGAAGAAGAAAAAGCAATATGATAAAGCATATTACTTTTTATGATGGCTAGTGTTAAAATAGTGTTTATGGAATGTTTAGTTGATTGGATGCATACACCAATGTGGTAGCATCCAGCATGTTAAATTGGATGTTCCATTTTATTTTATGCAAAATATTTTTCTAGATACATATTAACACAGATTTAAATAAATGTCAATTTACTTGACAAGATTAAAAAATGTGTGTATATTAATAAATGTAATCGTTGATGTGAGATGTTATTTAAAGATTCTTATAGAAAGTTAGTGGTTGATGGAAGCTAATAGAAGGTTTAAATAATTGCTGCTTACAGAGATTAATCGGGTTATTCCGTTATCGAAATTAAGTTAATTAAAGGATGGTACCGTCATTTATGACTCCTTTTGGGCCATTCTTTTTTATTTTTATGAAAGGATTGATTATATGAAAATATTTGTTGTTGGGGGAAAAAGTGGAAGTGGCAAAAATGAAGTTGCTAAAATGATTGAAGAATTTTATATTTACAAATTAAAGAAATGTGTAACAACTGAATTTAGTAAATATATTAAATTGTTTGCTAAAGAACTTACTGATTGGGATGGAATAAGTCAAAATAAACCGAGAAGATTTTTACAAACTTTTGGTGCTAAAGTTAGAAGTTATGATGAAAGATTTTTAACAAAAAGAATGATTGAAGACATTTCATTATATGAAGATTTTGCTGATGTTGTAATAATTAGTGATGCAAGAATGCCTTTGGAATTTGAAGATATGAAAGAAAATTTTGATGATGTTACAAGTATTCTTGTGATAAATAATTTTGCTCCGAGTAAACTTACTATCGAAGAACAAAGTGATATTACAGAAAGAGCGCTTGAAAATTACGATGAATTTGATTATATAATTGCTAATGATGATTTAGCTAAAACAAAAGAGAAAGTATTTAAAATATTGGAGGAATTAAAATGAATATAAAAGATTTATTTATTAACTTTTTTATAAGTAAAGGACATAAACAAATACCAAGTGCACCAGTAGTTCCTGAAAATGATCCATCTGTGTTATTTAATACTGCTGGTATGCAACCTTTAATACCATATTTGATGGGAGAATCTCATCCTTATGGTACAAGATTATGTGATTATCAAAAATGTATAAGAACTAATGATTTAGATTCTATTGGAGATACTACCCACCATACTTTTTTTGAAATGTTAGGTAATTGGTCTTTAGGTGATTATTTTAAAGATGAAAGTATTGCATGGAGTTTTGAATTTTTAACTAAACACTTAAACATTCCTGTAGAAAGATTAGCAGTTACAGTTTTTGCTGGTAATGAATTAATTCCTTTTGATGAAGTAAGTTATAATAAATGGCTTAGTTTAGGAATAAAAAAAGAAAGAATTGCTAAAACTGTTGAAGATAACTTCTGGATAGCTGGAGCATCTGGTCCATGTGGTCCCGATACAGAAATATTTTATTTTAGAAGCAATGATGAAATTCCTGAAAACTTTGATCCTGAAGATGAAAGATGGGTTGAAATTTGGAATAATGTATTTATGCAATACTTTAAAGATGAAAATGGTAATGTAAATGAACTTCCTAAGAAAAATGTTGATACAGGAATGGGTGTTGAAAGAGTAACAGCAATCCTTGAAGGTGTAAATGATAATTATAAATCAAGTATATGGAGTGATGTAATTGATTTAATTAGCAAACTAACTAATTTGCCATATGAAGGTAATGAAGAAAGTATGAGAATTATTGCTGATCATATTAGAACTGCAGTATTTATTAGTGCAGATCCTGCAGGAATTAAACCAAGTAATACAGATCAAGGATACATTTTAAGAAGATTAATTAGAAGAGCAATAAGACATGCTAAGAAATTAAATATTGATATAAATAGTAATTGGGAAGAACAAATTGCAAAACTATTAATTTCTAAATATAAAAAATATTATAGTGAACTTGATAGTAATGAAACTGTTGTTTTAGAAGTTTTAAAAAATGAAAAAGAAAAATTTAATAAAACTTTAGAAAAAGGTTTAAGAGAATTTGCTAAAGTAAGTAATAAAGATATTGATGGAGAAACAGCATTTCATTTATACGATACTTATGGTTTTCCAATAGAACTTACTGAAGAACTTGCTCATGATGCTGGCATTAATGTTGATGTTAAAGGCTTTCAAGAAAAATTTAAGGCTCATCAAGAGTTATCAAGAACTGCATCAGCTGGAAAATTTAAAGGTGGACTTGCAGGAAATAGTGAAATTGAAACTAAATATCATACTGCAACTCATTTACTTAATGCTGCTTTAAAAGTTGTGGTTGGACCAGATGTTCATCAAAAGGGAAGTAATATTACTGATGAAAGAATGCGTTTTGACTTTAGCTGTGACCATAAACTAAGTGATGAAGAAAAACAAAAAGTTGAAGATTTAGTGAATTTATGGATTAGTGAAGGTTTAGATGTTACTGTTGAAGAAATGGCTAAGGAAGATGCTATTAAAAGCGGGGCAGAATGTATGTTTATTGAAAAATATCCCGATATAGTTACAGTTTATTCTATCGGGGATGTTTCTAAAGAATTATGTGGTGGTCCACATGTTAAAAATACTAGTGAACTAGGACATTTTAAAATTAAAAAAGAAGAAGCATCTAGTGCTGGTGTTAGAAGAATTAAAGCAATTTTGGAAGAAAAATAATTTATTTAAAATAGATAATATGTAGATGTTATACGAATTATCTATTTTTTAATGATTTGAAATGAGGTATATATGAAAGAATATAAACAAATAGGAGCTTATGGTTTAGTTATTAAAAATAATCAAATTCTACTTATTAAAAAATTTGGGGGACCTTATGATGGAAAATTGGATTTACCCGGAGGTACTATTGAATTTTGTGAAAGACCAGAAGATGCATTAAAAAGAGAATTAATGGAAGAAGTTGGAATAGAAGTAGTTGATTATCATTTATTTGATGCTGACTCTGTAGCTTTTGAATGGCAATTTAAGGAAAATGTTTTAATAAAAAAAATAGTAGAAAAGTTACAAAAAAAGAAAAACAACTACTAAAAGAAGTTGAAATGAAATTGAAGGACTTTATTCGATATAATAATAGTGAATATAATCTTTTAGTTATTGAAAATAATGACTCTGAAAACGTAGCAGTTGAAAAGATAACTAAGAAATTGGATGAAATTTTAGAAGATAATAAAAAGACTGAAGATGCTAAATGGTATGAACTTTATAAAATTGATATTGAAGAATTCCATACTCCAGATGATTATATTGAATATAAGCTTAAGTATAAAAAGAAGTTTATTGAAAAAGTTATTCAATATTCTCAAAATAAAAAAGTTATTGAGATGGGGTGTGGAACTGGCTTAATGGCCGGATACCTTCAAAAATTGGGACTGGATGTTACTGCACTTGATTTGAGCCAGAAAGTACTTGATTATGCTTATGAAATAGCAAAACAATCAAACATTATTAAACCTTGCAAATATGAACAAGGTGATATACTTAATTTAAAATATAAAGCAAATACTTTTGATGTATCATATAGTAATGGTGTTTTAGAACATTTTAATGATGATGAAGTTGTAACAATTTTAAAACAACAAATGAAAATTTCTAAATATGTTATTTTTGGAGTTCCAAGTACATATTTTAATATGAATGAAAAAATGTTAGGAAATGAAAGAAGTTTAACTTTAAGAGAATGGTCGAAATTGGTTGAAAAAGCTGGTGGTTATATTATTGAACAGACAAGTTTTCATTATTATAAACTTTATAGGAGAATATTTGAGGTTAAAAAGTGGTTTAAGCCTAAGGCTTTTTGGTTATTTATTATTGAAAATGATAAAATTGGAAAAAATGCAAAATTATGATATACTTGAAGAAAGGAGATGTAAAATGTGAAAAAAATAGTTTATGTAACTGGTAATTGGGCGAAAGTGCTTAGTGCTAAACAAATGCTTGAACCATTAGGATTTGAAATTGATAATGTTAAGATGGAGACTGCTGAAATTCAAGCAGACGATGTAGTTGATATTGCAAAACATTCTGCAAAGGAAGCTAGTGAAAAACTTGAGTGTTCTGTATTAAAGAATGATACGGGATTATTTGTTGAGGCTTTAGGAGGCTTTCCTGGCCCATATACTCATTATGTTGATGAAAAACTTGGAGAAGATGGATTATTAAAGTTAATGGAAGGTGTTGAAAATAGGAAGGCTTGTTTTATTGAGGCTTTCGCATATTGCGAATACGGAAAAGAACCTGTTGTGTTTAAGTCAATAACAAATGGGGTTATTGCCAAAGAAAAATCAGGTACTTATGGATGGAGTTGGGATTTTATCTTTATACCAGATGGTTATGACAAAACAATGGGAAATTATGATGATGATATCCGATGTGGGATTTGGAATACTGACGCATTTAAAGAATTAGCAAAATATCTTAAAGATAAGGACTAGTTGTTTGACTTTATATATTTAATAATAAAAAGTAAAGAACGTAAATTATTTGTTCTTTACTTTTTCTATTTTAATTGTATATCCGATTGGTCCAAGGATCTTTAATAGGCTTAGAATTGATGGGGAACAAGCTCCACATTCTATTCTAGCTATTTTTTCTCTTGATACACCAGAATATTTGGAAAATAAATCTTGTGTTAAGTTATTTTCTTTTCTAAAACTTATAAATTCCTTAATAAATATTTCATTTAATTCTTCAGGATTATAAGCAACCTCAATATAATTTTTATCATAGTCCATATAGTCTCACCACAATTATTGTATCAAATATGATACCAAAAGTCAAATATAATGTTGTAAAACATTGCTAAATCTTGTATAATCAAAATCAGGTGAGGATATATGGAAAAATTTTATGACTATTATACGAAAGAAATGAAAGAAGATACATTACCGTCAGGTAATGAATATGACTTTTTACTTGAGAGAAACAAAAACCATATGAATGATACTGCATTATCATTTGATACTAAGAAAATTTCATATGAAGAATTGCATGAAAGAATTGATGAATTTGCTCGTGCATTATACAAAAGAGGAATAAGACAAGGTACTAGAGTTGGTATTGTAGTAGTTAATACCCCAGAATCTGTATATTTACTTTATGCTTTAAAAAAACTTGGAGCTCAAGTAATTGGGTTAAGTCCCCTTAATAATGAATATAAGATGCAAAGAGATATAGAAATGACGAAACCAGAATTTATCATTTCTGTAGATATGATGTATGGAAATTTCAAAAATCCAGCAAAGAGTTTAAATATAACTCCAATACTTTATTCTCCATTAGAATCTTTAGATAAAAATGGTTTGAAATTTCTTTATAATACAAAACAATTTATGGATGGAAATAAAATCCTTAAAAAAGGTAATAATTTAATGAGTATTGTTAACGATGGTAAAGATTATGTTGATGTATTGTATCCACAACATGTTAGTGGAACCCCAACCGATATTATGTTTACTGGTGGATCAAGTGGTGTTCATAAAGGCGTAGATTTAGATGGTGGTGCTTTAAATAGTGTTGTAAAAGCATTGGATTATGTGTTAATACTAGAACCTGGAATGGTTCATTTAGGAAATATTCCATTTGGACATATGTGTTTTGGTAGACTAGTTTTACACTATTCTTTATGTAAAAACTTAGAGTATGCCTTAACATTGAAAGCTATGCCAAAAGATTTTTATGGTGAACTTGTTAGAACACATGCCAATGGAGCAATGGGTGGTCCAGTTCATTGGGAAATATTAGCTCAAGACCCTAATTTAAGACAATGGACTTTGGAAAACTTAATACAACCTTTATCTGGTGGAGAAATGTTTAAACCACAAAAACTAAAAGAAGCAAATAGAGCTTTGGAATATGCTGGATGTATTACTCCGATTGGAAATGGCTTGGGTTTAACAGAAATGTGGGCTCCAACTCATGTATGTATGGGTGGAAAAAATACCCCAGGAACTATTGGTTATCCAATTCCGTTTGTTAATTCAAAAGTAGTTGACCCAAAAACTTTTGAAGATTTACCATTAGAAACTCCAGGAGTTTTGCTTGTAAATGGTCCTGGTATGATGCTTAGATATCATAATAATGAAGAAGAAACAAAAGAAGTATTAGTATATGATGAAAATGGAGTTAAATGGTATAATACAAAGGATGTTGCTGTTAAACATGCTAATGGTGAATATGAATTTGTAGGTCGTGTTAAAAGAAACTTTGTTTCCGGAGTAGATAATATTTATCCAGAACAAATTGAACAAATACTTTTACAAATACCAGAAATTAGAGAAGTAATAGTTACATCAATTGCAGATGATAAAGAACAATTTTTACCAAGTTATCATGTAAGTTTAAATGATTTTAACTGTGATAGAAAAGTATTAGAAAACAAAATGTTCGTATTAATTCAAAAAACATTAGGTACTAGTGCACTTCCTGGATATATTGAATATTATGAACAAGCGTTACCAAGAACTGATAATGGTAAACTAGACCCAAAAGCAATGGAAGCTAAAGATAAAGAAAGAATTGAAAACAATAATTTAGTTAGAACTAGAGTTAGATAAAGCTACTGGAAAGTGGCTTTTCTTTTGCTTGAAAAAGAATGTTGGTTGTGATATCATTAAGTAAGAGTAGGAAGTGGTAATCATGGGATTTTATTTTTCAATAAGTGCATTGATTGTTATTATATTATTTACGTTTAATTTCTTATCAAAAGAAAGAGTAAATAATATTGAAACAAAAATTTATAAGTATTTATTATTTTTAACATTATTTGGGCTATCTATGGACATAACTACTTGTGTTTTGTATAGAATGGGAATAAATATAAATAGTTTTTTATATGCTTTAGGATCTAAATTGGTATTTGTATATTTTGTCTTATGGCTTTTGCTTTTTGCATATTATATAAAATGTATAAGTTTACCACCTAGTGAAGACTATAAAAGTAAAATGATGAACACTTTTTATTTATTTGCTTTGTTTTTAATATTTGTTGTTCCATTTATATTGATTTTACCAGTGGATTTTAAATTAGAAGGAGATGTAATTGTTCCAAATGGACTTCCTGTTTTTATAACATATGGAGTTTGTTTAATTTTAATTGTTTATTCTGTTTATATTGCTATAAGATATCATAAAAATATTGAGGGAAAAAAATTAAGACCTTTGTATATTTTTTGTATTTTGATGTTATCAAATTTTATTATTCAAAGTATGTTTCCTTCAGCTTTTTTAATTAATTATTTATTATCATTAGTGGTAATAATAATGTATTTTACAATTGAAAATCCAGATGTTAAATTAATTAATCAATTAAATGAAGCTAAAACGCAAGCGGAAAAAGCTAATATGGCTAAAACAGAGTTTTTATCTAATATGTCTCATGAAATAAGAACTCCTTTGAATGCAATCGTGGGATTTAGTAATATGTTACTTGATGATAAAAGTTTACCCGATAGTGCTAAAGATGAAGTTAATGATATAGTTATGGCTTCAGATAATTTATTAGAAATTGTTAATGGTATTTTAGATATATCGAAGATAGAAGCTGGTAAGTTAGAGATAATTAGTACTGAATACGATTTTTACAAAGTTACTAAAGAACTTATTACATTAACCAAAGGAAGACTTGGAGATAAACCGATAGAGTTTATTACAAAAATTGATGCATCAATTCCTCAGGTGTTATATGGAGATTCATCAAGACTTAAACAAATATGTGTAAATATATTAACTAATGCAGTAAAATATACTAAAGAAGGAAGTATTACATTTAGTATTAACTCTGTAATAAAGAATGATGTATGTAGATTAATTATTTCTGTTGAAGATACAGGAATAGGAATAAAACAAGAAAATTTAAGTAAGTTATTTAATAAGTTTGAAAGATTGGATTTAAAAGATAATGTTACAATAGAAGGTACAGGTTTAGGACTTGCTATAACTAAGAAACTTGTTGATATGATGAATGGAAAGATAATTGTGCAAAGTGTATTTGGAAAAGGGTCTAAGTTTACAGTATCAATAGATCAAAGAATAGTTAAAAATCCAACTATAAAAGTTGAAGCAATAGATACAACTCATGAAAAGATTAAAGTTAAAAATAAAACTGTTTTAGTTGTAGATGATAATAAAATAAATCTAAAAGTTGCTGAAAGGTTATTACAAACTTATGGTGTTAATGTAGAATGTGTTGAAAGTGGGTTTATTTGTATAGATAACTTGAAAAGTGGCAAAAAATATGATTTAATATTAATGGATGATATGATGCCAAAAATGAGTGGAGTAGAAACATTACAAAAAATAAAAGTTGAAATACCAGAGTTTGATATTCCTGTGATAGCATTAACAGCAAATGCCTTGACAGGTATGAGAGAAAAGTATTTGGCAGATGGATTTAATGATTATCTTGCTAAACCAATTAATAAGGATGAATTAAATAGAGTTATAAATGAATATTTAAATAAGGAATAAAAAAGATTGAAGTTAATTCTTTCTTTTTTGTTATTGTATCAAATTTGATACTAAATTTTAATAAAACCTTGTTTTTTTTAAAAATCTTTTTTATAGTAATAAAAAAGAGAAATTAGGTGGTTAAAATGAAATTAACAAAAAATGATGCAATTGATGTTGAATATTTAATTAATGAAAGATTGATTACTTCTAAAAAAGATCTTGTGGGGGATAATAAACCTTCATCTGTAATGTTTTCATATATGGTTAGAAAGTATGGCTATTTATTAAATGGGGACCTGTTAAGTGAAGATGAAATTCAAATAAGGAAAAAAATTAATACTATTATAAAAAAATTAGGGCCTATATTTTTAAAAAATAAACAAGTTTTTGAAAATAGAAAAAGTCTTATTAATCCTGATGATACAACTTTGGATAGTCCAATTATATTGCCTAGTGAACCAGTTATATGGATGCCAAATCATGGGTTTAAAGATGATCCTTTAGCAAGCGTTCTTTCTTGTCAAAGAAATGCCTATTTTTTGTTTGCTAGTTTACCTCAATTTTATAATTCGTTTGATGGAATTACTGCTTGGTTAAATGGTGTAACAATAATTAATCGAAAAGTTGCAAGTAGCAGAAAAGCATCAGTTGATAATTGTGTCAATGTATTAAATCACGGTGTTGATTTAATATTATATCCAGAAGGAATTTTAAATAAAAGCGCTAATGAGTTAGTATTGGACTTATGGCCTGGAATATATCGTGTAGCAAAAGAAACTGGAGCAAAAGTTGTGCCAATAGTTCATTATCTGCGTGATAAGGGACCAAAAACATTAAAAAACAAAATAAATCCAACAAAGGATGACATTATACATACTGTAGTAGATGATGCTATAAAAATTGATGATTTAAGTGAAAAAGCAGCATTAGAATATCTAAGAGATGTTATGGCAACATGGCTTTATCTACTAATTGAAAAATATGGAAGTATTTCTAGAGAAGAATTAATTGGTAATCACGAAGATTCAATTAGTGCTTTAGAAGAAAAATTACAACATAATTTAAGTACAATGGATTATTATGACTCAGATATAGAAAAACACTCAGATTATAGACCTAAAGATAAGGTTAGACCTGAAGATGTTTTTGAAAATATTGCCAATATAGAAAACATTAATGTTAATAATGTAAATGATGTTGTTTATGCACAAAAATTAGTTAGACAAAGAAAAAGGGAAGATATTCAAAGAAGATTTTAAAAAAACTTTTCTAAAATAAAAAATAGTGATATAATCATAATAGGTGGTAAGTATGGAAGGAATATTATTGCCGATATGTTCACTATTTTTTTCTGGTTTAATGTGTTATGTTTATTTTTCTAAAGAAAGAGTTGATTTATTAGAAAATAAAATGTATTCTAGCATGATTATTTGTAGTTTTGTAGATAGTTTAATTGTAACAATACTCCAATCGATAGCTTTCTTTTATTCTCCTGGTTATTTGGACTTTATAATTACTATTTTAAATAAAATTGATTTTGTAATGTTAGTAATAATTTGTAATTGTATATTTTATTATATTGCAATAATAACCCTTCCAGTTTTTAAAACACATTATAAAAAATTTTCTATACCCTTTTTGATTACTGATTTATTTGTATTTGTATTCATGGTTTTAGGTAGAGTCGAGGTTATTAAATCAGGAAGTGCTTATACAGTAGAGGGTTCATCAGTTTTAATGGCGGAAATATTATGTGGTGTTTATCTTCTTATGACTTTATTAATGGTATTATTTAATCTAAAAAAAGTTGATAAAAGATATTTCTTTGTGTTTGTAATGCTTTTGTTATTAATTGGTGTTTTAGTGGTTGTTAATATAAATCCTTATTTAATATGGGTTTCAATTGTGGTGTGTTTTGTTAATTATATAATGTATTTTACAATAGATAATCCGGATGTAAAGATGATAGCACAGTTAAATGCTGCTAAAGATGCTGCTGAAAAAGCCAATAAGGCTAAAACAGAATTTTTATCTAGTATGTCTCATGAAATAAGAACTCCTTTAAATGCAATCGTGGGATTTAGTAATATGTTACTTGATGATAAAAGTTTACCCGATAGTGCAAAAGATGAAGTTAATGATATAGTTATGGCATCTGATAATTTGTTAGAAATAGTAAATGGCATTTTAGATATATCCAAGATTGAGGCCGGTAAGTTAGAGATAATTAATACGGAATATGTTTTTAATAAAGTTACAACTGAACTTATTGCTCTTACTCGGGGAAGACTTGGAGATAAACCGATAGAGTTTATTACAAAAATTGATGAGTCAATTCCTCAGGTGTTATATGGAGATGCATCAAGACTAAAACAAATATGTGTAAATATATTAACTAATGCAGTAAAATATACTAAAGAAGGTAGCATTACCTTTAGTATTAATTCCGTAATAAAGAATGATGTATGTAGATTAATTATTTCTGTTGAAGATACAGGTATAGGAATAAAACAAGAAAACTTAAATAAGTTATTTAATAAGTTTGAAAGATTAGATTTAAAAGATAATATTACTATTGAAGGTACAGGGTTAGGGCTTGCTATAACTAAGAAACTTGTTGATATGATGAATGGAAAGATAGTTGTGCAAAGTGTATTTGGAAAAGGGTCTAAGTTTACAGTATCAATAGATCAAAGAATAGTTAAAAATCCAACTATAAAAGTTGAAGCAATAGATACAACTCATGAAAAGATTAAAGTTAAAAATAAAACTGTTTTAGTTGTAGATGATAATAAAATAAATCTAAAAGTTGCTGAAAGGTTATTACAAACTTATGGTGTTAATGTAGAATGTGTTGAAAGTGGGTTTATTTGTATAGATAACTTGAAAAGTGGCAAAAAATATGATTTAATATTAATGGATGATATGATGCCAAAAATGAGTGGAGTAGAAACATTACAAAAAATAAAAGTTGAAATACCAGAGTTTGATATTCCTGTGATAGCATTAACAGCAAATGCCTTGACAGGTATGAGAGAAAAGTATTTGGCAGATGGATTTAATGATTATCTTGCTAAACCAATTAATAAGGATGAATTAAATAGAGTTATAAATGAATATTTAAATAAGGAGTGATATCATGAAGGATGTAAATATTTTAATTAACAATGGAGCAAATATTAAAAAGGCTCTAGAACTATTCGGAGATATGGAAACATATGATGCAACGCTTGAAACTTTTTTGCAAGAAGTTCCTGGAAAACTAGAAAAAATAAAAGCTTGTAAAGAAATTGGTGATATGGCTAATTATGCAATACTTGTGCATTCTTTAAAAAGCGATGCAAGATATTTTGGCTTTGAAACTTTAGGAGAACTTGCATACGATCATGAACTTAAAAGCAAAGCAAATGATATGTATTATGTAAGTGAACATTTTAATGAACTTATGACTGAAGCAAATAGAGTGCTTAATTTGGTTAAAAAATATATGGGAGTGGGAATAGTAGATGAATCATCTTATAAAGAACCTGTTAAAACTAGCGATAAAGCAATTTTAGTGGTAGATGATTCAAATATAATAAGAAATTTCATATTAAAAATTCTTGATGATTCTTTTGATGTAATTAGTGCAACTGATGGTAAAGAAGCGATAGATATTTTAGAATCAGAAGAAAAGAGGAAAAATATTAAAGCTGTTCTTCTTGATTTAAATATGCCAAATGTTAATGGCTTTGAAGTATTAGATTATTATAAGAGTAAAGATTTATTTAGAAGTATTCCAATTTCAATTATAACTGGTGTAGATGATAAAGAATCTATTGATAAAGCATTTAAATATCCAATTGTAGATATACTTCTTAAACCTTTTAATGAAAGAGATGTAAAAAAGATACTTGAAAAAACTATAAATAGTAAATTATAATTATTGATGAAAAATTGTTTATAATAATATGAACAATTTTTTTGTTAACTTGTTTTTTTAAAAAAATAGTGTTAGAATAATTCGTAATTTAATGGAGGCTTTATGTATAAAGAAATATTTGTTAATTTAAGGTCATTTTATCCAGATTTTTATGATAGTTATGAAAAATTTTATATGGAAAGATTTATTTATTCTAGTACAGAAATTGAAGGCATAAAAACTAAAGAAGAAAGAAAAATGTTTGTAGATACTTTAATGCGTGCATTTCACGAAACATATAATTATGAATCGTGTGGGATGTTGGATGTAACAATGATAAGAAACATTGGTAATTTGATTAATAGAGAAAAAGGACTTGAAGGTTTTAGAAAAATTAATGTTTATCCTGGTGATAATGCTTCATTTTTACCTGTTTTACCATATCAAATATACCCATATTTATATTCATTAATTGATAATTATTATAATGTATGGAATGAATTAGATCCATTTTTAAGAGAATCTATGTTTCATATTAATTTTATGAGAATACATCCATTTGAAGATGGTAATAAAAGATGTGCTAAAATAATACTTGCTAGTAATTTATTGAAATCTTTTTGTGCACCGATTATTATAACAGAAGAAGATACTAAGGAATAATATAAGTATATAAATAATTGTGACTATGAAGGTTTTGCAGAATTTTTAAGACAACGTTCTAAATTGGAAATGGATACTTTAGTAAGTTTGTTTAAAATGAAATATAACATTCCAATGGATGAAACACCAGAAGTATTTAAAGAAAATACAAGAAAAAGAATACAACTATAAAATAGTATTGTTCAATATTTGATAAGCCATTTTTGGCTTTTTTCTATTTCTTCATAATTTATTTCAATTTCTCCATGTTTTTCTTCATATTCTTTAATTCTTTGATCGATTAGATACTCAATTTCTTTGTTTATGCTTCTTTTGTTATTGCTTGCTATTATTCTTAATTTATACCAGGATTCTTCTTCAACTCTAATATTGCTTGATACTATATTTTTCATAAAATCATGTCCTTTCATTTAATTTATTTAATTTTACTATTTTAATACTAATTTAGTATAGTTATAAAATGCTACTATTTTGTGTCTATCATTAATGAAACAATACATAGTAAAATTGATATGAAAGTAAAAGTAGTAGAGGTTGATTTTATGAAGAAGTACATGACATTAATATTGATATTTAGTTTTATTATAATAATTAATTTTTTTATAATATATAATAAAAAAGAAAAATATATTGATGATAATTATTATGCTCAGAAAAATAATCCGTTATTAGCAATGAATTTAGAACAAACTGCGGGAGCTGGTGATTATAAAACGGTTACGCAGAGCAAGTGGCCTACGGAAGGATATGTTTTTAATAGTGAATTATCAAGATGTGAAAATGGTTCAACATTAAGTTGGGATGATACAAATAAGTCTGTTATAGTTAGTGGAAACATTTCTGATAAATGTTATGTTTATTTCGATATATATGTTGTACCAACTTTTGCAAGTTATATAAAATCATTATATACAGGAACTCAGGGAGAAAATAATTTGTATTATCATGACGAAACATTAGCAAATGGTGCTAGTGATAATAGTTATAGGTATGCTTGTGCCGATGTAAATGCAAATAACTATGTATGTTTTGGGACAAATGAAAGTCCGTGCCCTGAAAATAATTTATATAGAGTTATTGGGGTATTTGAAGGTAAAGTAAAAATCATGAAGTATTCTTCAATAGGGGATATGTACTGGGATGATACTAGTTCTTATGTTTGGAAAACTTCAAGTTTAAATACTTATTTAAATGGGACATTTTTAAATTCTTTAGGTAATTTTTCTAGCAAAATTTCAACTTCAATATGGAGTGCCAGTGAGATTTCTGAAGGTATTGATAATAACCTTAAGAGTGTGTTTGATAAAGAGATGGCCGATAGTGCAGTTAAAATTGCTGCCAAAATTGGAATTGTTTATATATCTGATTTAGGTTATGCGACTGAGCCTACGAATAGGACTAATAAAACATGGAAAAATTCTGGTATTGGTTGTTTTGGAAATTTTTATGGTTGGACTATCACATCTAGTGGTGGTGGGCTTGCATGGTATCGTGGTGGTTCAGATTATGTAAATGGTTTTGTTGATTTGGATCCATATCCTGTAAGACCTACATTTTATTTAAATCCAGATGTTTCTTACATATCTGGTACAGGTGCTAAATCTGATCCATTCATTATTAATTAACCAATTGTTGGTAAGCCAATAATTGGTTTTTTAAATTTATTTATTTCATCCATAATAATTATAGATAGGTGATTATATTGAAAAAAATAAAATTATTATTAATAAGTTGGTTATTATTACCAATTAATGTGTTTGCATATTCAAATTATATTATTCCGGGTGGAGAAACTTTAGGTATTGAAGTAAATAGTAAAGGTGTAATGGTTATTGGATTTTACCAAATAAATGGTAAATTTAATAAAGGTGTGCCAGTGATAAAAGCGGGGGATTATATTGTTAAAATAAATGATATAGAAGTAAATACTATTGAAGAATTAACTAAGGAAATTGAAGCAAATGTTAGTTCTGGAGAAGTAAATGTGGAACTTAGAAGAGATGGTAAAGATAGAACTAGTAAATTAGAACTGGTTAAGGATGGGGATATTTATAAGACTGGCCTTTATGTTAAAAATAGTATAACTGGTACTGGTACCCTTACATATATTGATCCTGAAACTAAAATATTTGGTGCTTTAGGGCATGAAATAGTGGAGTCTAATACAAATAGTATCGTAGAAATAAAAGATGGAAGTATATTTAGAAATTATATAACTGGTATTGATAAAAGTAGAGTAGGATATGCGGGAAGTAAGAATGCTAAGTTTTATTATAATACTAAATATGGAACAATAAATAAAAATACTAATGTTGGTATATATGGTATTTATGATAGTGTTTTACCAAATAAAGAAAAATTTGAAGTTGCCAAAAAAGAAGAGATAAAAATAGGTAAAGCTAGTATTGCAACAGTTTTAAGTAAAGAAGATATTAATTATTATGATATAGAAATTACTAGAATAGATGAGTATGCTAAAGTTAAAAATATATCATTTAAAATAACTGATAAAGAGTTACTTGATAAAACTGGTGGAGTCGTGCAAGGAATGAGTGGTTCTCCGATTATTCAAAATGGTAAAATTATTGGTGCTGTCACTCATGTTATAATTGATAATCCAACAACTGGATATGGTTTATTCATAACAACTATGCTTGAAGAAGGAGAAAAATAGAGTAGAATCTATTTTTCTTTTGTGTTATTATATTATTGGTGATAATCATGAAAGTATCAATGAAAGATAATATAGAATTATATAGAAAAGTTGATGAGTTAACTAATTTAAATATAGTACCAAAGAAGTATTATAGAGATTTTAAAATATTGGATACAGATGTAAGAATATTTAATGAGGGGAGTAAAAAGATTCTAATTTATGTTCATGGTGGTGGCTTCGTATCGGGAAATTTAAATACTCATTCTAATCTTTGTTATAAATTATCTAAAGATTTGAATGTTTGTGTAATATCAATTGATTATAAATTGGCACCAGAATATAAATTCCCGTATCAAATAAATGAAATAAATAAAGTGTGTGAAGAAATATTTAAATTAAGTAATGATGTTTCTATAATGGGAGATTCTGCCGGAGCAAATCTTGCTTTTTCGGTTGCTTCAGAAAATAGAAAGTTGAGATTTAAAGAAATTATTATGGCTTATCCTACAACTCAGACTGATTATACAAGTAAAACAAAATTTAAATCTGTAATAGATAATAGTGGTAAAACATTACTTACTAAAGAATCTTTACGAGATTACTTTTCATTATATTTAAAAAATGAAAAAGATTATAAAAATAAAAGAGTAAATTTACTTCGTAATAATTGGTTATTTGGGATGCCACCGGTTACTATAATTACGGGAACACATGATCCTCTTCATGATGAAGGATATGCTTTAAAAGAGAAGTTAGATAGATTCTTAGTTAAAACTAGATATTTAGATGTAAAAGATGCAACTCATGGATTTTTAACAAATATGTTAGAACATAAATATACAGATCAAGTAATAGAATTTTTAAAGGGAAGTGATCTTTTTGAGTAAATGGTATCGTTTAGATAATGCTGCCAAAATATTTCCACCATCTAAAAGTAAGAAAGATCCTAAAATATTTAGGTTTAGTGTAACTTTATTTGATGAAGTAAAAATAGATGTTTTAAATAAAGCTTTAAATGAAACTTTAGAAGAATATCCAATTTTTAAGTCTAGTTTAAAAAAAGGTATATTTTGGTATTACTTAGAAGAAGTAAATAAGGTATATGAAGTAAAAAAAGAAGATAAATGTCCTTGTTCAAAAATAAGTAATAATAATTTATTTGAAGTAAGTGTATATAAAAATAGAATTAATTTAGAGGTTGATCATGCTCTTACTGACGGAACAGGAACTCTTACATTTTTAAAAAGTTTGGTGGCTAATTATTTAAATAATTTATATAATATTAAAAATAATGAAGTAATAAATGAAGGAAGTATTAAAGAAATAAAAGAAGATGCTTTTAAAAAATATAAAGATAGTAATTTTAAGAAAGTAATAAAAAGTAAAAAAGCATATAGAATTAAAGATGAAAAATATATAGATGATAGACTTAAAGTAATTGAAGGTATTGTAAGTATTAATGATATTAAAGTAAAAGCTAAGGAGCTTTATCTAACAATTACTGAATATTTAACTAGTGTTTTAATTAAGTCTATTGGAGAAGCAAAGAGCAAAAGTAAAAAACCTATAGTTATAACAATACCAGTTAATTTAAGAAAATATTATCCAACATATACAGTTAGAAACTTTTTTAGTGTAGTAAATATTGATTATTTATATAATAATGATTCATTTAAAGATATAACAAAAAGTGTTAAAAAATCGTTTAAAGAAAAATTAGATAAAGAAAATATAAAAGATAAAATGAATAATATGATAAAGCTAGAAGATATATTTATTGTTAGATTAATACCAGTATTTATAAAAG
The DNA here is from genome assembly GCA_934096035.1 of uncultured Bacilli bacterium. GTDB lineage: Bacteria > Bacillota_I > Bacilli_A > RF39 > UBA660 > Onthocola_B. Next base: position 832,190 of record CAKOKX010000001.1, on the reverse strand, counting down.
ATTTGGTTTTAAAAATAGCATGTAATATCGAAAATAAATACCAAACTATGACTTTATCTAATATTGGTATTATTCATATGCCTGATGTTTATAAAAAATATATTGATTATTTTAGTGTATTTACAAGTACATCAAAAATACAAATGTGTATGTGTTCTTATAATGATAAAATGGTTATTAGTTTTTCATCTAAGTTTGTAAATAGTGAAATAGAGAAGAATTTCTTTAAGTTCTTAAGCAAAGTTGGTATTGATGTAATAATAAATACTAATGATTATGGTGATTATAATGAATAAATGTAATAAGTGTAATGTTTATATAAATACTAAAACAAATAAATGTCCTTTGTGTGGATGTAATATTAAGATAAAAAATGGAGAAAATGTATTTCCACATGTAAATTACTTAGATAAAAAATATCATTTAATGAAGAAAATATTATTATTTTTATCTTTATGTGGAATATTTATTTCCTTGTATATTAATTATTCTATAGTTCATACTCTTAGTTGGTCTTATTTTGTTGTTTTAGGTATAATTACTTTTTGGGTTACTTTACTTATTTCTTTAAATAGTAGAAAGAACTTAATAAAAATGTTATTTTTAGAAATGGTTATATTGATTGCTTTATCATTAATTTGGGATTATTCAACAGGCTTTAAATTATGGAGTATTAATTATCTATTGCCATTTATTTGTGTTTTATATTTAATTGGAATATTTATATTAAAGTTGTTTATGAAACGGTACAAAAGTGAATTTGTTTTTTATGCAAGTATTTCATCTATTATTGGACTTATACCAGGAATTCTAATTTTATTTGATAAATTAAATGTTTATTTTCCCAGTTATATTTGCTCAATTTTTAGTATAGTTATGTTAATATATTTGTTAGTTTTTAATAAAAAAATAGTAAAAGATGAATTAGAAAAAAGATTTCATATTTAATGATTTTATGTTATACTTTTGTTGGAAGGTAGGTTAGTTATGGATATAAGCGTTGAATTAGAAAATTATAAATTAAATGTTAGAACTTGTGTATTTATTAGATGTAAAGGTGAAATATTAGTTTGTGAACATAAAAATAAAAATTATTATAGTTTACCTGGTGGTCGGGTAAAAGTTGGTGAAGATAGTAAAGAGGCTTTGCTTAGAGAGTTAAAAGAAGAATTGAATTATGATTTAGGTGAAAATGATTTGAGAATTACGAGAGTTATAGAAAATTTCTTTGTTTCTAAAGGTCAAAATGTTCATGAGTATTTATTTGTGTATCTATGTGATTTAGATGAATCTTTATATAATGGAGATTTTAAAAATTTAGAAAACGAAAATATAACTATGAATTGGGTAAAAGAAGAGGCATTTATTTTGTTTGATGTAGAACCGGGTGTAATAAAAGGAATTATTAGTAATCCAAATGTAGAACATATAGTTTTAAAAGAAAATGTCTAGACATTTCGTTATTTTTGTGTTATATTATTGCTACATAAGTTGTTAAATTATTTAGTTTTACATATAATATAATATCTTATGATAAAAAAGCGGTGATTCCGACCTTAACAGGAACTTAAAAAAGCGGTGATTCCGACCTTAACAGGAACTTAAAAAAGCGGTGATTCCGACCTTAACAGGAACTTAAAAAAGCGGTGATTCCGACCTTAACAGGAACTTAAAAAAGAAACTAGAGAGCACACTCTAGTTTTGTTTTGTAATAAATTATGAGTTTTGCAAAAAAGTATCTTGATATATAATCGAACATATGTTATAATTTGGCTATCTAGAAGATTAATAAATATAATCTTTAAATGAATAAATAGAACGAAAAGAATCTGTGAAAAAGTCAAAGATGTTGGACGAGATTATATATATTTGGGGGATTTTTATGAAAAAAACATTAATTTTAGTTAGATTGGATGTTGATTATTGCAACTATTTGAGACAATTTGATTGTAAAGTGCCGTATAATTATAATGAGAAAAAGATGAGACCTTATATTGGGGTATTATTTGAAGTAGACAATTTCAAATATTTTGCTCCCTTATCAAGTCCAAAGCCTAAGCACTTAAAATTAAAAACTAAATTGGATTTTATGAAATTAGATAATGGTAAATTAGGAGCCATTAATTTTAATAATATGTTACCAGTAACGGAAAATAACATTATAAATATAAACTTGAATAAAACTTGTCTAGATGAATACGAAGAAAAATACTTAAAATTATTAAAAGAACAATTGCATTGGCTAAATCGTAATAGTGATAAATTATATAATAGATCAAGAAAACTTTATGAGAAATATTGTAATGGGACATTAAGTATGAATATCGCCAAAAGATGTTGTAATTTTAAATTGTTAGAAGAAAAATGTTATGAATATAATAAGATATCTATTACTTGTTAAATGAAATGTGAAATTGTAAAATGCTTTCACATTTTTTGATGCAAATTTTTAAAATATACTTGAACAAAATTTAAATTTAATTTATAATTTAAATAGTAGACTAAAGGAGATTTTTCTTATGAGTAAAAAAACAAGAATTATAATTTTATCAATACTTGCTATTTTGATTGTTGTAGTTTTATCAATTGGAATAACTACAGCTTTCATGAAACCAATTGAACAAGGTGGAAATTTAACTGAGATAAGTTTATCTAGTTGTGCAAAAATTAAACTAACTGGTACAAGTTCAGTTAATCTTTCTAATTCATATCCAATGAGTAGAAATAGAGGATTTCAAACAACTCCTTATAGTTTTACTGTTACTTCTTATTGTGAAACATTTGTAGGTTTTAATTTGTATATCGCAACTTTAAATACAAATACAATAGAAGCGTCAAATATTCGTTATATTTTAACTAGTAAAGGAAGCAAAGATGTAGTTTCTGAAGGATTATTATCTGAAGCAACAAATGGTGATAGTGATTTTGATGATGCTTTAAAAACAGAATTAAATGCAGGATTAAAAGGAACTTACGGAAATATTTATAAGATTTATAATGATAGTATATCTTTAAAAGGTAATAAAGAATATGATTTATATCTTTTTGTTGATGAAAATGCAACTAATACTACAATGGGAAAAACTTTTAGTGCTGGTGTAGCTGTAAAGGCATATGATAGAGAACCTAACTCATTAGGTGAATTTTGTGGTAGTGGTGAAAACTTGGGTGAATGTATTATTAACTTTCGTATGGCATATGGAAACGAAAATTCAAAGATTTTTTATCACAATACCTATGATTCAACACTATCAGATGATTCATATCGTTTTTTTGGTGCGAGTGAAGATGTTGAGAATTTTGTGTGTTTTGGATCTAATGAGAGTCCATGCCCAAAAGAAAATTTATATCGTATTATTGGCTTGTTTTATGAAACTGAGCATGGTGTTGTTGGACAAAGTTTAGTTAAATTAATTAAGTATTATTATGCTACAAAAGAACAATTAGGAACTATTGGTTATGAAAAATCCTTTGAAATAGCACCTGATTATTCAGATGTACCGTCATATAAAGGATATTTGTCACAAATTGACTTGTATTTTTGGGATGAATCAGATATTTCGGCAACTTCGAGTGAAATACCTTGGGATCAATCTACATTATATAGTCAAAATTTAGAGTTTTTTTTAAATGCTTTTTCAAATGATTGGATAGAAAAAATACAATTAGTAGATTGGAAATTAGGTGGAGAAATTATTGATGAGGATACTGATAATGCTTTTTCAGCATTTAAAAAAGAATTTATGAATACCGATAGCGAAAATAATATTAGTGCATATATAGGACTAATGTACTTGAGTGATTTTGTATTTGCTTCCAATATTGATTCTTGGTCACAAACGTTCTCAGAAAATAGGGAAAATTATGCAAATATAGATAATTGGATAAGTATGGGATTTAATGATTGGACTATACCTAAATATATAATTAATGATATAAAATTACCGGAATATATAGGTAATCGTATTGAGATTAGTGCTGTTAGGCCAACTTTTTATCTTGTAAATTCAGTAAGCTATGTATCAGGAAGTGGAACTATAAGTGATCCAATTCGTATTAATTAAAGAATAAATATAACAAAATAAAAAGGGTAGGAAAAGTATGAAAGTTTTTTTGATAGATAATAATAGAGTTAATAAATATATGTTACCATCAAAGATTGATGATACTTTTTTGATAACCTATAATAATGGAAACAAGGATATATTAATAACTCTTGAAGGAAAAAATAATGAGGTTTATTTAAAAAGTAATGGAACGGTAGATATTATTGATAATAATGAAGTTGTAAATGAAATAAAAATTAAATTGTATGATAGATATGTACTTAAAGTTGCAGGATTACCTAATAATTTAGAAATATATTTTATGCCTGCAAAAGAAAGTTTATTCAAGTTAGACTTTAAAAATTTAGATAGCTTTTCGGTAGGTAGTAGTGAGGCATGTCATATATGTTATCAAGAAGGATATTTGACTAGTGTTGAGGCAATGTTTAAATCTGTAGGAGATGAATGGGTTGTATCAACTGTAAACGATGATAATTATAAAGTATATATTAATAATAATAGATTAACATTAAAAAAACTAAAAGCTGGGGACATTATCTTTCTTGGGGGCTTAAAGCTTGTTTGGATGAATAATTTTATATGTGTAAATAATCCTAAAAATAAGTTAAAAGTAACTGGAATGAGTTTAATAGAAGATAAAGAAAGTAATGAAGAAATAAAAGAAGTTTTAGAAGAAGATAAGTATGTGGAATTGTATGATAAAAGTGAATATTTTGCTCATTATCCATCAATCAGAGAAACAATATATGAACATGAAGTTGTAATTGATGCTCCACCACCTAGTGAAAAAGAAAATAAAAATCCATTTATAGTACAATTTGGAACAACATTAGTTATGTTGGCGTCAAGTTCTGTTATGGCTTATAATGTTATATACGGAATTATATCGGGAAGAAATATATGGAGTTTAATTCCTCAGATGGTTATGTGTGTAGCTATGTTAATAGGTAGTTTAGTTATTCCTAAGATAGCTAGTGGTATAAAAAGAAAAAATTCTGTTAAAAATGAAGAAAAGAGGATTTCTAGATATAAAGAGTATTTACTTGATAAAGAAAGAGAGCTTGGTAATTTAATTAAAAATGAATTGCAAATTATGAATGATAATTATCCGAGTGCTGATAGTTGCGTATCCATCATTGAAAATAAAAATAAAAACTTTTGGTGGTGCCAATATAATGATAAGGAGTTTTTGAATATCAGAGTAGGGACTGGAAGAGTGAAATCTAATGTTTTGATAACTGCTCCGGAAAAGCATTTCACTTTGCAAGAAGATGAGTTATTAAGTGAGGTATATAAGGTTGCAAGTAGATACGAATATATTGAAGGGGCGCCGATTACGTTATCTTTAAAAGATAATGCTATTACATCCATAATATGTAATAGTAATAATAAAATAGAGTTTATAAATAGTTTGATTGTACAACTCATTGCTCTTCATAGTAGTGTGGATGTAAAATTAGTTTTATTTACAAATCAAAATAATTTAATAAGATGGGAATTTTTTAAATATTTACCTCATGCATTTTCAAAAGATTTAAGTGTTAGATTCTTTGCAAGCAATATAGATGAAGCAAAAATTGTATCTAGTTATTTAGAAGAAGAATTAAAGAAGAGAAAAGAAGAAAATGTTGATGCTGAAAAAAGGGATGTATATCCAAATCCATATTATTTAATAATAACTGATGATTATTTTAATATGAAAAATATTCCTATAGTGGATGAATTAGTTAATAAGAAAATAAATGAATATGGTTTTTCATTACTAGTTATTGAAGATGATATTAAGCAAGTACCAAATACTACGACAGCATTTATAGAAGCAAGTGATAAGGATGGTGCTGTTATATCTAAAGAATCAGGTTTAAACTCTCAGAGAGTATTTTATATTAGTAAAACATCAAAAGAGTTGGAAATGAAATCATTAGCAAAATTTTTACTCAATATTCCTGTTAAGTCTGAAGCTGGTCCATCAGTTTTACCTAGTTCTTTAGGTTTCTTAGATATGTTTGGAGTTTCTAAGATTGAACAACTAAATATAATAAATCGTTGGCAAAGTAATAATCCGGTGGTAAGTCTTGATACAGTTGTAGGAGTTCATGCTGATGGTGAAAAGTTTATGCTCGATTTACATGAAAAATTTCATGGACCACATGGTTTAATTGCTGGTTCTACTGGTTCAGGTAAATCAGAATTTATTATTACTTATATTTTATCGATGATTATTAATTATCATCCATATGAAGTTGAATTTGTACTTATAGATTATAAAGGTGGAGGTTTAGCTGGGGCTTTTGAAAATAAAGAGTTAGGTATTAAAATTCCACATTTAGTTGGTACAATTACTAATTTAGATGTTGCAGAAATGAATCGTAGTTTAGTTTCTATTCAAAGTGAATTAAATCGAAGGCAAAAACTCTTTAATGAAACAAGAGATGCTTTGGGTGAAGGTACAATAGATATTTATAAGTATCAAAAATTATATCGTGAAGGTGTTGTAAAGAAACCTCTTGCTCATTTGTTTATTATTTGTGATGAATTTGCTGAGTTAAAACAACAAAGACCAGAATTTATGCAACAATTAATTAGTGCATCTCGTATAGGACGTTCTTTAGGTATTCATTTAATTTTGGCAACACAAAAGCCAAGCGGGGTAGTTAATGATCAAATCTGGGCAAACTCAAAATTTAAAGTTTGTTTGAAAGTACAAGATCGTGGTGATAGTATGGAAATGCTAAAAAGACCTGAGGCTGCATCAATTAAAGAAGCAGGTAGATTTTATTTACAAGTTGGTTATAATGATTATTTTGATATTGGCCAATCCGGATGGAGTGGTGCTAAATATCAACCAAGTGATAGAATTGTTTTAAAAACTGATGAATCATTAAATTTTATAAATAATGTTGGCTATGTAACAAAATCTATTAAAGATGTAAAAGTTACTAATGATAAGGATAAAGATTATGGAGATCAATTAACTAATATTGTAAAATACATTTATAATTTAGGTAAAAGGGAAAATATTGTAACAAATCAATTGTGGTTACCTAGTATACCTAAAGTAATATATTTAAATGATTTGAAAAATAAATATCATTATGAAGCTACACCTTATGTAATAGCACCTTTAATCGGAGAATATGATGATCCGGTTAATCAATTACAAAATAAACTTACAATTGATCTAACTAATAAAGGCAATTTAGTTATTTATGGTAATAGTGGTTCTGGTAAAGAAAAATTATTATCTACTTTAATTAGAAGTATTGTTACAGAACATAATCCTGATGAAGTAAATATTTATATTGCTGATTGTGGTAGTGAATCACTTAAAATATTTAATTCTTTTCCTCATGTTGGTGATATTGTAACTGTTGATTCTCCGGATAAGATGCAAGATTTATTTGCTTTTGTAAGTAGAGAAATTGAAAAGAGAAAAGAACTATTTGCAGATTATGCTGGTTCTTATACAGATTATATAGCTAATAGTGGCAAAAAGTTACCTCTCATTATAACAATTATAAATAATTATGATGTATTTAGTGAAAACTTTTCTAAGCTTAGTGATATGATAAATCCTTTATTTAGAGATGGACATAAGTATGGTGTTGTCTTTGTAGTTAGTGCAATTGCTACGAATGCTATTAGAAGCAGAAGTGCTCAATATTTTGAAAATAAAATTGCATTACAATTATCACAAGATTATGATTATAGAGAAATTGTTAAGGCTCCGAAGGGTATTACTCCAGCAAAAATATTTGGAAGAGGTATGGTTTTAGTCGGTGACTGTGGTTATGAGTTTCAAACAGCATCATTTGCTACAGATAAAGAATTTACAAACTCTTTACGAGAACTATCTAAAGTATTAAATAATGCTTATGTTACTAAAGCTAGTAAGATTCCTACAATACCAGAAAAAATAAATGTTTATGATTTAATTGATAAACAATATGAAGAAGGAATACCTGTTGGTTATAATATAGATACTAAAGAAATTACGACCTTTAATTTTAATACTGGAAGTATTACTCCAATCGTAGCAACTAATATTGATGAAGTAAAAATTTCATTTGTTCATGCTTTAATTAGAGAATTTTCATTAAATAAAGGTAATTTTGTTCAAGTAATAGATTTTGCTAATGCATTTCCTAAAAATATGGAAAATGTGAGCTTGGTAAAAGATAAGTATGAAGAAGCATTTGTTAAAATGAATAATGGAATACTTAAAAATGATGGTAAAGAAAGATATTACTTTATCCTTGGAGCTTCTTTCTTACCTAGTAAGATATCAAAGGAATTATATACAGCGATTGGTAATTTGTTTAAGAATATTAAAAACTATAAAAATATTCATATAATATTTGTTGATGTATCTAATGGTCTTAGAGAATTAATGCTTGAAGATTGGGCATCAGCTATTGATACTAATAATGGTATTTGGCTAGGGGGTAATGCTGGTACACAAAGTATATTACATATGCCTAATTTATCAACTGATGAAAAAAGACTTGATTTCCCTTATTTAGCATTCTTGGTAAGACGAGGAGCACATGAAGCTATTAAACATATGCTTGATATGGAGGAAGAACTATGAATAATAAAGTATTAGTACATTTATTACTTCCTGAAATTGATGATTCTTTTGATGTATTTGTACCAATTAATATTAGAATAGGTACAGTGGTTAATTTAATTAATAAGTCTATTAAAGAATTATCCGGAGGTATATGTGATGAAAAAAAGGGAAGAAAACTTTATAATATTGAAGATTCTAATATATATCCCTCTAATTTATTAGTTAGAGAAACAAATATTAGAAATGGTACAACTGTTGTATTTATGTAAAGAATGCTTTTTATAAAGCTTCTTTTCTTTTATTATAATATTTTTTTTGTTAAAATAATAATATGGAGGCAACTATGAATTTTAAAAAAAGAATAACTTTAATAATATTATCTTTAAATATATTTTTAACTTCATGTGGTTTATCAAGAAATAATTCTAATGGTAGAGGCAATGTTGATGAAGAATATAACACAAAATCAAGTAATTCGATGATTGAAATAATAGAGTCTAAATATGAAGGTCTTAGTTTAAGTAAAGAAGACATGGATATTTTAAATAGTCAAGTAAATTTTTCTTCAATGCAGGTTTTTGAAGAAAGTGTTAAAAGCATAGAGGTGTCGTATCCATATGAAGAACTCTTTTGTGGTGAACATATTAATTATGAAGTAAGTAAAAGTAGTGAAGATTATTTAAATATAGATGTATTATATAAAAGAGTTTTAGAAAATAATAAAGAATATCAAGTAGTTCACAGTAATGATACATATTTTGGTACTACGAATGAATTTGTATATAGTGTATGTCAAAAAATAATTGACAATTATAATAAATTGGAAACGAATGGTGTAGGTTTAGATAAAGAACATATTAATAGCAATTTAGCTAATTTAAAAATATTTTTGTATAAAGGATATAATTATGGATATTATAATTCTAAACAAAATATTCTAGGAATTAATGAAACTTTATCTAGTGATGAAATGAAAGATGTAATTAGTCATGAAGTTATGCATGTATTAATGGGATCTAACAATAAAGAATTAGAAAGTAGTGGATTAAAAAGTAAAAATGGTTATTTGTATAGCTTTGATAATAGAGAAATTAATCCTTATAATTGGACATGGTTTAGTGAAGCAAGTGCAGAAAATTTAGGCTGTAGTTTAGATAATAATAAAGAACCATATGTTTATGCTAGAGAAATTAATAGTATCGAGGCGATGAAGTTTGCAACGTTTAATCCAAATAATGATATTGAATGTACTTTGTTTTCAAGTAATATAAATAAATTATATGATTGTTTTCCTAATTTAACTCATGAAGAAGTAAATAAGATGTTTTATGCTTATAGTATTATATTTGATAATAATACAGGGCAAGAAGGTTATTTCTTTTATAAAGTTTTGGAGGATCATGGAGTTGTTATAGAGTCTGGTCATTACGGTAATTTCGAATCTGGTTTAAGAGCATCAATTGCTTTATCATTATCAAAAGAGTTTTATATTAATTTAGCTAAAAGAATAGAAAATAAAAGTATTAATTTAAATGAAATATTTGAGGTAATAAGTGTTTTTGAACTAGAACTTAGTAGAGAACTGTGGTATCAATCTAAATATCCAGATTTAGAATATTTTTTAAGTAATTATTGTAATATTCAGAAACAGTTTTTTGAAATAATTTGTAATAATTTGGGTGTTACGATGGATTATATTAAAAGTTTATATTATATGTTTAATAATGATGTAGCTTTAAGCAATATAAATGTTTCATTTTTAAGTGATAAAGAAAATTATTTTATAAATTATATTAATGAAAGTAGAATTGGAAATAAGAAAGATGCAATTTTAAAGGTTTATGATGACAACTTTACAAATAATTTGGGACGTATGAGTTGACATTAAATATACAATATTTTATAATTAATGTATATTAAAGTAAAGGAGGTCTGTTAGATATGTCTGAATACTGTGGATATGGAAATATAATAAGTGGAATAAATGATGAAGCTATGAAAAAGGCAATATTAACTTGTTATAGTGTATCTGAGGAAATTCAAAAAAAGCTTTTAGAAATTGAAAATATTATGTGCAATATAAAAGATTTTTATGACTGTGATGGTGCAAATGACTTATTTAACGGATTTGAAAACTTTAAAAGTAATTTTGCCATTGCTGTTGAAAATATTGAAGTTTATGGAGATGATTTAACTAAAGTTAGAAATAATTTTCATCAAATGATAAGTGATGCAGCGGATAAATTAAAGTAAAAGGAAGGGATGGATGTTATGGCAGACTTAAATATTGGGGATTTGGATTATGGTATTTCAGCCAAAGGGGTTAAAGATTATATTGAAAAAATAAATTACATTGTCCTTACTTCAGTTAGAGATATAATTGATGAAGAACAAAAAAATGTAATGACAGCTCTTGATAAAGGCTGGGCAGGAGAGGCAAGACAAAAGTTTGATCAGTTATTTAATAAACAATGCTTGGATCTAAAATCTGCTTTATTTTATGAATATAAAGACTTAGAAAGTAGATTGAACGAATTAGCAAACGACTTTGTTAATCAAGATAGAAATATGATGTTGGATTAGGAAGGTGAATGAAAATGAATTTTAATGTAGATGTAACAAAATCAACTTTTGATCAAAGCGCTGAATTTAATAAGATGCGTGCTGACAGAGAAAACCAAAGAGGAATTGACGGTGTAGATGCAAATTTGAAAGCTAGTTCTGTAATTGGACTTAATGTAAAAGAAATTGGAAATATTAAACAAGCTATCACTACAATGTGTGATAATATAACTAGAAAAATTAATGAAATTGAGACTGATGCTAATAGTGACATAGCTTACAAAGGAGCTGAAATTCAAGAAGCGTTAAAAAATTATATAACAAATGTTGCTGCTTATTGTAATAATTTAACTAGTAATTTAAAAGCATTTAACGATAAACTTAGTGATGTGGAAAGAGCATGGAATATGGCTACTCAACGTATGAGTGAATCAATTTCTGGAAACGCTGGAAATTTTGCAACTGGTCAACAATATACTGAAAAATTACAATAGGATAGGTTATGAATTTAACTTCTCTTTATAGAAGATTAAGTGAATTTCAAAGTTTTAGAAGTGAAGTTGAAGGATTAATTGCATCGCTTAAAAATGCAGTTGATCCTTTAAGTCTTGCTTGTAGTTCTTTGAATAACACTTATTTATATGATGATGTTGTTGCTGATAATGGAAGACTTAAAAATATTAATAAAAGACTTGATAATGTAATTAGTAGTCTTGAAAATAGTATAATTCCAGCGATAGATAGAAAAATAAGTAGGATTGAGTCATCCATTGATGATTTGATAGCAGAAATGGATGCCGCTGCAGCGGAGGAAGAATCATGAGTTTAAAAGCAAATACTGATGAAATTGTTGAAGCTGGTGAAAAAATTGTTGCACTAAGTAATGAAATTGATGGATTAGCTGAAAAATTATTTAGTACAATTAATGGATTATTTATTAATGGTTCATGGCAAGGAATAAGTGCTAGAAGATATAGTGAATATATTAGAAGAGATCCTGAAGAATTTAAAAGATTTTGTAAAACTTTAAAAAGTTATGGTGAAGTTCTTGTAAATAGTGGTAATAATTTAAAAAATATGGCAAGGAAGTATCAGAGATATGACAAAAATATATATTGATTATGAAAGTAACTCTGTGAGTGAAAATATTGAAAATGCTAAGTGGTATCTTGATAATGCCAATACTTATTTAAGAGCTCCATCTGGGTTTAATGGTGGAGAATCATTTTCTAGTCTTATAAGAGAAATAAAAAGTATTAGAATAGATTTAAGAAATGCTTTATCGTGGATGGAATCTAGTAGAAATGATTACAGTAATTTTGATAAAAATTTAAAATATACTGTATATAGAATTCCTAAAAATAATCTAAGAAAAAAAGTAAGTAGAATAAAATAAAGAATAAAAAGGAGGTATAATTATGCCAAGTAAATATTTACCTATAGGTAGTGTTGTTAAATTAAAAAATAATGATAAAAAAATAATGATTATTGGCTATTATAGTTTAGAATATAATAACTCTGTTAAAATATATGACTATGTTGGATGTAGTTATCCAGAAGGAATGCTTGTTAGAAATAATAGCTATTCATTTAATCATAGTGATATTGCATCAGTAGTATTTACAGGATATTTAGATGCTGCATATAATAGACTAAATGCAAATTTATTAGATCAACATAACAATGATGAGGGAATGGAAAAACCAAGTTCGTTTGTAAATGTTAAATTTGATAAAAATGGTGTGGTTGTTTATGATGAACTTAGTCCAGTTAAAGAAGAAGCAACTATTATTGAAGATAGTATAAGTAATCCTTTTAATAGTAGAAGTGTTAAAGAAGCAACTACAAAAACCCCAATTGTGGATATTAAATTAGATAATTTATCTGATATTAAAAAGGATGAACAAGCAATTAATGATACTAAAGAAATTGAAAGTAAATTTAATTTTACTTTCGATGCAAATGGTGTGGTAACTGGTGAAGTTCCTGTAGAAATACCAAATGAAGATGATACTAAGTTAAAACAATCAAATCTTATGTATGAATTTGATGAAAATGGAGTAGTTGTGGGAATTAAATCTCCAGTACAAGAAAATAAAGAGGTACCTAAAAATACTTATAAATTTGATGCTGATGGAAGAGTTATAGCAAATGATGATAATCAAGTAGAAACAAAAAAAGAAGAATTTGAAATACCACATTACAAATTTGATGAAAACGGTATTATAATTGGTTAGAAGAGATAATTTTAATCTCTTTTTTTGTTGTATTTTGGTATGTTTTGATATGTTTTGTCGAAACGCTTGCAACCTCATTTTTCTTGTGTATAATAGGCAAGAAGAAAGGAGGAATGGTTGATGAAAGTGAAGGTTAGAGAGCTTTATATGAGAGATAAGGTAGTTAAGAAATTATTTACTTCTTTTAGTGGTTATCAATATTTAGCAAGAATAGTATGTGAAGTTTTGGATTTGCCGAGTGAATTATTTAGTTTTCAAATATTTCATCCAAATGTTGGTGTTAATGAAAATGTAGTTAATAGCGAAGTAGATTTAATTATCGAAGATAATGCTTCAATAGTTAATATAGAAATTAATACAAGTAATTCTAGAAGTATTCAAAATAAAAACACAGCATATTTTTGTCATCTAATACTAAAACAAATAAAAACATCAAAGGATTATGATAAGGTACTAAAGAAAGTTTATCAGATAAACTTAAATTCTTATGATGTATCACATGAAGAGAGATTTGTAACAAGAAGTAGATTAATAGATGTTGAGACGAAAGAAGAAGTACATCCAATATTAGAAATAGTAGATGTATATCTTGCCAAAATCATAAAAACTGATTATACTATAGTTAAGGAAAGAAAGAATTCATTAGAATATTTATTATATTTGTTAGTATGTAATGATGAAAGGATCCTTAGAGAAGTATATGAAGGAGATAGTCTTATGGAAAAGATGGTAGATGAAGCAAAAGAATTAACAGATAATTTTGATTCATTATTATATTATGATTATGATGAGTTAAAGAAGCAAGAAGCATATGAACTTGGTGAAGCAAGTGGTGTTGAACAAGGTGTTGAGCTAGGAATAGAACAAAATAAAGTTGAAATTGCACTGAATATGCTTAAAAAGAATATGGATACTAAGCTTATTTGTGAAGTAATTGGTTTAACTCATGATGAATTAAATGTAATCAAGAAGGGAATTGAATAAAAGAGTTGAAACTCTTTTATTTTTTTCCTTTTTAGTGTAAAATATTTTTTGTGGTGATTTAAATGAAAACAGTTTTTATATCTGGAGCTTCAAGAGGTCTTGGAGCTATAATCGCAAATACATTTGCAAGTAATAATTATAATATTATTATAAATTATAATAAAAGTGAGCAAGAAGCAATTGACTTAAAAAAAGTTTTAGAGAATAAATATAATATAAAATGTTATTTATATAAATGTGATGTATCAAATGAATTAGAAGTAAAAGAAATGTTTTTAAAAATTAAAGCTGAAGTAGGTAATATAGATTGTGTTATCAATAATGCTGGGATATCTTTAGATAATAGTTTAACTGATAAAACAGCTGATGAATTTATGAAAGTAATTAGTGTTAATTTACTGGGAACTTATTTAATAAGTAAATATTCTTTGAAAGTATTAAAAAAGGGCTGTATAATTAATATTGCAAGTAATAATGTTTATGTAGGAAGCTATATTGAAAGTATTGATTATGATGCATCAAAGGCTGGAGTAATAAGTTTAACACATAGTTTGGCACGATTTTTAGCTCCGAATATTCGGGTTAATGCTGTGGCACCAGGATGGATTTTAACTGATATGACAAAGGACTTAGATTTAAATTTTAAAAAATGCGAAGAAGATAAAATATTACTTAAGAGATTTGCTGAGCCAGAAGAAATTGCTGATGCAGTATATTTTTTAGCTAGTAATGAATATGTAAATGATTGTATTTTAAGAATAGATGGAGGTATTAAATGAATATTAATATAAAAGAAGCAGAAAATAAATTGAAAGATGTTTTTAGTAATATTGATGATGTTTGTTTTTATAATAGTCAAAAAGTAATTGAAGCATTTTGGAAAGAAAATATTAGTGAAACTGATTTTAATTCTACGACTGGATATGGATATGGTGATATAGGTAGAGATAAAATTGAAAAAGTATATAGTAATATTTTTGAGACTGAAGCTGCTTTAGTTAGAAATCAATTTATATCTGGTACACATGCTTTATCTACAGCTTTCTTTGCTTTGTTGCGACCTGGTGATTTACTTTTATCAATTACAGGAAAACCTTATGATACATTGGATAGTATAATAGGTTTTAATGATAATCCAAGTAGTTTGAAGTCTTTTGGTATTAAATATGATCAAATAGATTTAGTAGATAATCATTTTGATTATGATGCAATAAGTAATTATTTAAAGAATAATGGAGTAAAAGTAATAGAGATACAACGATCTATTGGGTATAGTACACGAAGTAGTATTGGCATAGAAGATATAGAAAAAGTAATAAGACTTGTTAAAGGTATAGACAAAAATATTATAGTGATGGTAGATAATTGCTATTGTGAATTTGTCGGTAAACTTGAACCTACGCAAGTTGGTGCAGATATTTGTGTTGGATCATTAATTAAAAATCTTGGTGGAGGTATTGCATCAAATGGGGCTTATATTGTGGGCAGAAAAGATCTAATTAACTTATGTAGTGAAAGACTTAATGTAGCCGGAGAAGCTAGTGAAGTTGGTCCAAGTTTAGGCTCTAATAAGATGTTTTTACAAGGTTTATATATGGCGCCATCAGTTGTGGCAAGTGCTTTAAAAACTTCTGTTTTAGCAGCTTATCTTTTAGAAGATATGGGTTATAATGTTAGTCCTAGATGGAATGAAGATAGACATGATATTGTACTAGCCATAACATTTAATGATAAAGAAAAGTTAATAAAATTTGTAAAAGGAATACAAAGTGGAAGCGCAATTGATGCAAATGTTATACCGGTGCCATCAAATATGCCTGGATATGATGATGAAATAATTATGGCATCAGGTTCATTTACCCAAGGGTCATCAATTGAAATATCTTGTGATGGTCCTTTAAGAAAACCATATATTGCATATTTACAGGGAGGACTTACATATGAGTATGGTAAAATAGCATTAATGAAAGCTTTAGAAAAAATAATGTAGATATAAATATTAAAATATGATAAAATGTTTAGGAGGTGAAATCTTATGTTTGTTGATGAATTAACTGTTAAACTTATGGCTGGTTCTGGAGGAGATGGATGTACATCTTTTAGAAGAGAAAAGTTTGTTCCAATGGGAGGACCTGATGGAGGAAATGGTGGCCGTGGTGCTAGCATAATTTTTAAAGTAGATAAAAATTTAAAAACTTTAGTTGATTTAAGCTATAAAAAAATAATAAAAGCTCCGAAGGGAGAAAACGGCAAAGGTTCTAATAAATATGGTAAGAATGCTGAAAATGTAATTATTTGCGTACCAGAAGGAACTACAATTATTAATTTAGAAAATAATGAGGTAATGGCTGATTTAATTAATGATGGTGAGGAGTTTGTTGTTGCTCGTGGAGGAAGAGGTGGTAAAGGTAATAAATCTTTTGCAACTCATGACGTTCCAGCTCCGAAATTTAGTGAAAAAGGAGAGCCTGGAGAAGAAATACAGGTTAGACTTGAACTAAAAGTTTTAGCAGATGTTGGCCTAGTAGGAATGCCAAGTGTTGGAAAATCTACATTACTTTCAGTAATAAGTGCATCAAAGCCTAAAATTGCAGCATATCATTTTACAACATTAAATCCAAATTTAGGAATGGTAAAACTAAAAAATGGTAAGAGTTTTGTTATGGCAGATTTACCAGGATTAATTGAAGGCGCTAGTGATGGTGTTGGTCTTGGAATAGAATTTCTAAAACATGCAATGCGCACAAGAATCATTGCACATGTTATAGATATGGGGTCTAGTGAAGGAAGAGATCCAATCGAAGACTATAAAATTATTAGAAATGAAATTGAAAAATATAGTGAATTATTAAAAAATAAAAAAGAAGTTGTTATTGCCACTAAAATGGATTTAGAAAATGGTAATGATAATTTAGAAAAGTTTAGGAAAGCTTATCCAAAGTTAGAAGTAATACCTGTTAGTGCTTTTAATATGAGTGGTATTGATGAAATGATGAATAGATTAATGGAAATTCTTGATGAAACACCTAAAGAAGAATTGTATCCAAAAGAACAATTTAAGATATATAAATATGAAGATAGTTTACCATATAAAATTAAAAGAGATGGTAATATTTGGATTGTTAGTGGAAAAGAAATTGAAACATTACTTCTTATGACTAAGTTTAATGAAGATGAAGGTGTTTTAAGATTTGCTCGTAAATTTAAGGGTATGGGCATTGAAGATGAACTAGAAAAAATGGGAGCAAAACCTGGAGATGAAGTGCAAATATTAGATTATATGTTTACCTTCAAGGGTTAAGACATCATCTATTTTTAAACCATAACTAGAGTATTTAGGTAATAATAAGACTCTAGTTTTTTTCTTGTCTTTGGGGCATTTTATATACTTAAATCTTGGCATGTTTAAATATTTCATTAAGATTCTATTTCTTTCATCTATAATAAGACAGTCCAATTCTTTTTTAGTAAATTTAAAATAACTATTTTTGCTTTTTAATATTTTAATTATCGTTGTGTTCATGTTTAATTATATGAAATTTATTGATAAAATTTGCTATTTTTGTTATTATATTAATGGTGAGATATATGTTTGGTTATATAAAAGGTAATGTAACAGAAATAAATAGTAATAGTATAATTATTGAAGCAAATGGAATAGGATTTTTAGTATTTGTTCCAAATCCTTTTTGCTATGAAATAGATAAAGAATATAAAGTATATGTATATAATAAAATTGGAGAAGATGAATATAGTTTATATGGATTTAAAGAAAAAGAAGAATATGAATTATTTTTAAAACTTATTAGTGTTAAAGGTTTGGGTGCTAAACTTGCTTTACCAATACTGGCAACGGGATCAATTAACGGTATTGTTGATGCTATAAATAGAGAAAATATTTTATATTTAACTAAGTTTCCTAAGATTGGGGAAAAACTAGCACGTCAAATTGTTCTTGATTTAAAAGGTAAAATAGATATTGAAGTTAGTGAAGAAGTTGTAGATGATACACAAGACTTGATAGATACTTTAGGTGCATTAGGTTATAAGAATGCGGAAATTAAAAAAGTTATTAGTCAAATTGATAAATCTAATTCTTTAGAAGAACAAGTTAAAGAAGCATTAAAACTTTTATTAAAGTAGGTGAGTTATGAAAAAAAATGGGTTTACTCTAGTGGAATTATTGGCAGTCATTGTTATACTTGCTATAGTTACTACGATGGCAAGTATTGGGGTTTCTTCTTTAAGAAAAGGTATTAATAAAAGCATGTGGAATAGTACTGTGGAATTAATAGAAAATGGAGCAAAAAATTATTGTTCTGATAAAAAGACACAAATTAAAAATTTAGATACTTCTAAAAATAAATGTACAGTTAATGGAAAAAACTATAATCCATGCTTAACTATTAAAGTTGAAGATTTACTTGAAAGAAAATATATAAACACTAAAAACTATGCAATTAGAAATAAAGAAAAAATAAAAGTATTGGTAAATAATACTGTTACAAAAAGTGATAATGAAACAGAAAATTTTAAAAATGGATATTATGTAAATGATGGAAAAGTGTATATTTATTTAGAAAATGATTTATGTTATGCAAAATATATTGGATTGTAAAAATGAAAAAACTCGTCTAAATGACGAGTTTTATAATGTTTCTATTTCTTCAGCTTGAGTTATTTTTCCAATGAAAGCATTTTTAATATCTTCTTCATCTTCACCGATATCATCTTCAACATCTATAACACGAAGTATTTCTTCAACACTTGTAAGGCCAGCAACAACTTTTTCTAAACCGTCTTCAAGTAAGCTAGTTACATCTGATTCTTTATAAACTAAATGTCTAAGCTCATTTTTTCTAACATTGTTGGTTATGGCATCACGAACATTTTGATTTATTTCTAGAACTTCATGAAGAGCAATACGACCTGTATAACCATTTATACATTCACTACATCCATGTGGAGTATAAACATTGTTCACTTCTTTATGTAATACTTTTTCAAAAAGAATTTTTTCATAATTTGTCGTAGGTCTACTTGTTCGGCATTTTGGACATAATCTTTTAACTAATCTTTGAGATATAATTCCTGTTAAGGCACTACCTAGTAAATATCTTTCAACTTCCATATCAAGTAATCTTTCAATTGTATTTAATGAGTTATTGGTGTGGATTGTAGATAATACTAAATGCCCAGTTATTGATGCTCGAACTGCAATACGAGCCGTTTCATCATCACGAATTTCTCCGATCATTATAATGTCTGGGTCTTGACGAAGAATACTTCTTAGAGTTGCTCCGAATGTTAAACCTATATCACTCATTACTTGAACTTGATTTATTCCTTCGATTTTCATTTCGACCGGATCTTCAACGGTAATAATGTTTTTGGAAACGGTGTTAAGTATTTGAAGAATACTATAAACAGTAGTTGATTTACCAGATCCAGTAGCACCCGCAACTAGGATAATTCCGTTTGGCATTTTTATTAATTTGTTAATTTTTTCTAAGTTTTTTTCTGATAGACCAAGATTTTCTAATCCAGAACTTGACATTGTGTAATTTAAGATACGAATAACTATTTTTTCACCATCAACTATAGGTAGGGAAGATACACGAAGGTCTAAGTCAATTTGGTCAGATAAATTTTTAATTGCACCATCTTGAGGTAGTCTTGACTCTGTAATATTCATTCCACTTATAATTTTAATTCTGGTTAAAAGGTTCTTTTTTACAAATGCAGGAACTTTGGCATACTCTAATAGTTCCCCATCGACTCTAATGCGGACATTAAGGTAATCTTCAGTTGGATCAAAATGGATGTCTGATGCTTTTTTGTTTATAGCATCGATGATCATTTCATTTACGATATCAACAACAGGTTTATTTTCGTAGTCAAAATCTCTAAACATCTGTATCACACAATTCCTTTATTCTTTTATTATTATACACTATATTTTAATTTTCTACAATGTATAATTGATAAATTTTTATAAAATTTTAAATTTTAAATAAAGTGTGGTTATCACGCAAAAAAAAGCTTGACTTTTATGCAGAAGTTATGCTATATTGTTTTTAACAAAGATAATTTGCAAAACATTCAATTTAACATGTTGGATGCTACATAAAGTTGTTCGCATCTAAATCAACATGGTTGATTTAGATGCTTTTTTCTATTTATTTTAATATTAAAACTAAAATAAGTAAGATTATGATTGTCCATAATCCCAAGATAAGAAAATCTTTCTTGTACATTAGGCATCACCTCACTTTCGTTTTTTACTTAAATGAGGCAGCATCCAATCAACTGAATATTCCAATAAAAGTACAGCATAAGAAGTTTGTATTGGCAATATAATATCGCAATTAATTACACAAAATGTTGCTGTTTTTCTAGGATAAACAAGTAACTATTTAGATAATAAGTAAACACTTTTACTTAAACTAGTAATGGTTAAATAAAAGAAAATATTTTAATTGACTTACAAATGTTTGTTTGTTACAATTAAATTGTACAAATTGATAAAATGGTGTTGGATATTTTATAGTTTTGTTATATAATAAATCTAGTGTGTAAGGTGGTGTTTGAGATTGAATATAGGAATTGATATAGATAATACATTAACTAATACAAGTATTGTTTCAAATACCTTAGTAAAACAAGATATATTATATCATGGTATAAATGATTATCATGATTTAAATAATGAAGATAAAAAAGATTTCTTATCTAAATATCTTGAACAAATTGTTTGGAATGTAAATATAAAAGATGATGCATTAGAAGTTTTAAAATATTGGAAAAGTAAAGGATACAAATTAGTATTTATTACTGCTAGAGGAGTAGAAGAAACAAATAATAAAAGTAATATAAGTTCAATTTATTTATCTAGTTTGTATTTTATATGTAAAGGTGTTCCTTTTGATGAATTAGTTTTTTTTCAAGAAAATAAGAGTGAAGTTTGTAAGAAATATAATTTAAAAGTATTTATTGATGATAAAGAAAGAGTATTAACTGAAGTAAAAGATGTTGGTGTTAATACAATTAGAATAACCAATGAAAGCGTAAGCAATCATAAAATAGTACATAATTGGCAAGAAATTAAAGATTATGTTGATAGTCTGGGGGAGTAAGTAATGGATGAAAGATTAATAGATGCTAATCCTACATATGAAGATATATTTGATAAAAATATAAGACCTGAATATTTAGATGAATATGTTGGACAGGATAAAATAAAATCAAATTTAAAAGTATTTATTGAAGCCGCTAAGATGAGAGATGAACCTTTAGACCATGTATTACTATATGGTCCTCCGGGGTTAGGAAAAACTACACTTGCTCATATAATTGCTAATGAACTTGGAAGTAACTTAAAGACTGCGACGGGTCCAGCAATTGAAAAGAGTGGAGATTTAGCAGCGATACTTTCTAATTTGGAACCTGGTGATGTTTTGTTTATTGATGAAATACATAGGATTCCATCATTTGTTGAAGAAATACTTTATTCGGCGATGGAAGATTTTACAATAAATGTCGTAATAGGTACAGATGGTAAAAGTAGATCAATTAAAATAGATTTGCCACCATTTACTTTAGTGGGTGCTACTACTAGAGCGGGAGATTTATCAAGCCCTTTAAGGGACAGATTTGGTATAGTTAATAAACTTGAATTTTATACGAATGATGAACTTGCTAGTATTGTAAAGAGAACTAGTAAAGTAATGAATATGAATATAACAAATGATGCTGCAATTGAACTTGCTAAAAGAAGTAGAAAAACACCAAGAATTGCTAATAGATTATTTAAAAGAGTTAGAGATTTTGCCTTAGTTGAAGGTGATGGTTTAATTGATTTGGATATCACATTAAAGGCCTTAGATAGATTAAATGTTGATCAATATGGTTTAGATAATATCGATATAGAGTATTTACAAGCCTTAATAAATAAATTTAATGGTGGCCCGGTTGGTGTCGAAACAATATCTACGGCGATTGGTGAAGAAATATCGACGATTGAAGATGTAGTAGAACCATTTTTGTTACAAGAAGGTTTTATTAAAAGAACAAGAAGTGGTAGAGTAGCAACTGAACTTGCCTATAAGCATTTAGGTATTGATCATAATATGACATTATTTTAAAAGGAGGGATTAGATGATTTTAGATGGAAAGAAGTTAAGAGATGAATTACTGGTTTCTTATAAAGAAAAGATAAGTAAAAATAATTTAAGCATTACTTTAGCTATTATTTTAGTTGGGGATGATGAAGCAAGTAAATTATATATTAAAAATAAAGAAAAATATTGTAGTATGGTAGGTATTAATGTAATAAAATATTTGTTACCTAAAGAAACTAGTGAAGAAGAGTTAATGACTTTAATAAAAAAATTAAATGAAAAAGAAGAAGTAACTGGTATTATTTTACAAAGTCCTGTTCCAAGTAATATTGATTTTGATAAATGCAGTGGGCTTATAAAAGCAAGTAAAGATGTTGATGGTTTTACAAAAGAAAATGTTTATAATTTATATTTAAATAAAAAGAGTATTTTACCATGTACAGTTAAAGGTATTATAAAATTATTAGATAGTTATAATATTGAATTAAGTGGTAAAGATGTTGTAATAATTGGAAGAGGTAATATAGTTGGTAAACCTTTAGCATTGGCATTAGAAAATAGAAATGCCACTGTTAGTTTATTACATAGTAAAACTAAAGATATTATTAAATATACTAAAAGTGCAGATATTGTAGTGGTGGCTTGTGGGGTTCCTAAGTTACTTAAAAGGGATATGATAAAACAAGGTGCTGTTGTAATAGATGTGGGTATATCACGAACAGATACAGGGATTATTGGGGATATAGATTTTGAAAGTATTAAAGATGTAGCATCATTTGTTACTCCAAATCCTGGGGGAGTTGGTCCGATGACTGTTGCAATGATTATAGATAATTTAATAGAAATGAGTGAGGTATAAAGATGAATAAAATTATTGAAGATGCATTAAGAAATGAAAGAAAAAGACAAGAAGAAAATATAGAATTAATAGCAAGTGAAAACTATGTATCTAATGATATATTAAAATTACAAGGAAGTATTTTAACTAATAAATATGCTGAAGGATACCCTGGAAAAAGATATTATGGGGGCTGTGAAAATGTTGATGTTATTGAAGAGTTAGCAATAAATTATGCTAAAGATTTATTTGGAGCTGAATTTGCTAATGTTCAACCTCATTCAGGTTCTAGCGCTAATATGGCTGTGTATAGAGCATTACTTGAACATGGAGATAAAGTAATGGGAATGAATTTATCTAATGGTGGACATTTAACTCATGGCCATAGACTTTCATTTAGTGGTCAAGATTATGAAATAGTTGATTATGATGTAAATATTGATACGGAATATATTGATTATGATGAATTGGAAAGAAGGGTATTAGAAGAAAAACCAAAGATGGTAATAGCTGGGGCTAGTGCTTATTCAAGAATAATTGATTTTAAAAGATTTAGAGAAATTTGTGATAAAGTTGGAGCTTATTTAATGGTTGATATGGCTCACATAGCAGGACTTGTAGCAGCAGGTCTTCATCCATCACCAGTTAGTTATGCTCATGTTGTAACAACAACTACTCATAAAACTTTAAGAGGACCTCGTGGAGGATTAATTCTAACTAATGATGCTGAAATTGCTAAAAAAATTAACAAAGCAGTTTTTCCAGGTATTCAAGGTGGACCACTTATGCATGTGATAGCTGCAAAAGCTGAATGCTTTTATGAAGCAATGCAACCAGAGTTTAGAGAATATCAAATGCAAGTATTAAAAAATATAAAAGTACTATCTGAAACATTATCAAATGAAGGATTTAGAATTGTGGCTGGAGGAACTGATAATCATTTAATTTTAGTAGATGTTAAAAGTACATGTGGGCTAACTGGTAAAGAAGCTCAAAATTTACTTGATAGAATTCATATTACAACAAATAAAAATACAATCCCAAATGATTCAGAATCTCCGATGGTAACTAGTGGATTAAGATTAGGTTCACCAGCGATGACTTCTCGTGGTCTTAAAGAAAGTGATTTTGAACAAATTGGTTTAATAATTTCAAAAGCTTTAAAAAATAGTGATAATGAAGAAATATTAAATAACTTAGAAAAAGAAGTATTAGAAATAACAAGTAAATATCCTTTGTGGTATTAGTGAGGTAAGAATGTCAAAGTGGGATAAAGATTATATTAAATTATGTAAAAAAATATTGAGTGATGGGGTAGAAGTTGAAAATAGAACAGGTATTAATACAATAAAAATTCCAAGTTATCATTTAGAATTTAATTTACAAGAAGAATTTCCGTGTCTTACAACTAAGCAATTGTATTTTAGACAAGCAATACTTGAAATGTTATGGATTTATCAAGCAGCTTCTAATGATGTAAGATGGTTACAAGAAAGAAATGTTCATATTTGGGATGAATGGGAAATTGCTGAAGATGGTAAATGGAGAGCTAATCAAAATGTTTTAGAAAATGGAAAATTAGTAAAAAAAGATATTGAAAAAGATTTTGGAATAGAATATGCTCACACAATTGGAACAGCTTATGGATTTATTGTAAAAAAGTTAGGCTTAATGGATCGTTTACTTGATACTTTAAAAAATAATCCATTAGATAGAAGAATGGTTATGTCTTTATGGCAAGATGAATATATTCCTACGGCAGTACTTCCTAGTTGTGTTTGGTCAAGTGAATGGGATGTTACGGATGGATATTTAAATATTTGGGTTCATCAAAGAAGCTGTGATGTTCCTTTAGGTCTTCCATTTAATGTAACACAATATGCTGTACTTTTATCTTTAGTTGCTCAAGTTAGTGGACTTAAACCAGGTACAATTAATTATAGTATTAAAGATGCCCATATTTATGTTAATCAAGTTGATGGTATTAAAGAACAAATTAAAAGATTTGAAGAAAATGGAGATTATGAAGCACCAAAATTGTGGATTAATCCAGATATAAAAGAATTTAAAGATTTTGATAATTCTACAGAATTAAAAGATATTAAAGTTGTAGATTATAAGCATATGGGACCAATTAAATTCCCTCTTGCACAGTAGAGGTAAAAATGATCAGTATCATAGCAGCTATAGGAAGAAATAGAGAACTTGGTCAAGGTAATCAATTAATTTGGCATATTAAAGAAGATTTAAAGAATTTTAAAAATTTAACCATGGGTAAATATATCATAATGGGTAAAAATACATATGAATCTTTACCTAAACATTTAGAAGGAAGAAAGTATATAGTGTTATCTAGTTCTTTGAGTAATATAGAAAATGGATTATTATTTAATGATTTTAATAAGTTATTAGAATTTGTTAAAGATTTAGATGAAGAAGTAATGGTAATTGGAGGGGCAAGTATATATAAATTGTTTTTACCATATGCAAGTAAGCTTTATTTAACTTTAATAGATAGTGAAGCAAAAGCGGATGTATATTTTCCAGAATTTGATAAAGATAATTATAAATGTAATGTTGTAAGTAATAATGAAGTGGATGGATTAAAATATAGTTTTGTAATATATGAAAGGTGATGAAATAAATGAGAGGTAAATTAATAGTAATTGAAGGAACAGATTGTTCTGGTAAAGAAACACAAGTAAAAAAAGCAGTAGCAAGATTTAAAGATATGGGAGTAAATGTATATAATTATTCCTTTCCAATGTATGATACTCCGACGGGTAGAATTGTTGGGGGGCCTTATTTAGGAAAATCCTATATTGGACCTGGTTGGTTTCCTGAGGGCGCTGTAAATGTTGATGCTTTGGCTGCTTCAGCTTATTATGCTGCTGATAGAAGATATAATATTGGTATTATAAATAAACATTTAGAAGATGGAGATATTGTTATACTTGATAGATATGTTGAATCTAATATGGCTCATCAAGGAGGAAAATTAAAGACTCGTGAAGAAAGAGAAAAAATGTATCAAAAATTAGATGAATTAGAATTTGGTATTATGGAATTACCTAGACCTGATGCAGTAATTTTTCTTTATATGCCTTTTGAGTATGCGGCAGTGTTAAAGAAAAATAGGGAAGAAACGCCAGATCAACATGAATCAAATAAAGCTCACTTGGAGCAAGCTGAAAAAGCATATTTGGAATTAACGGAAAAATATGGTTATATCAAAGTAACTTGTGTTAAAGATGATTGTATTAGAACAATCGATGATATTAATGATGAAGTTGTAGAAAAAATAAAGGATATTATTAAATGAATATAGAAGAATATAATTATGATTTACCAGAAAAATTTATTGCTCAAACACCTCTTTCTAATCGTAGTGATTCTAAACTATTGTTACTTAATAAAGATAATGGAGTTATAAAAGAAGAAGTATTTAAAAATATTATTAATTATTTAAATAAAGGTGATGTATTAGTTTTAAATGATACAAAAGTAATACCTGCAAGATTAATTGGGGAAAAAGAAGATACAAAAGCAATAATTGAATTATTACTTTTAAAAGATATTGAAGGTGATATCTGGGAATGTTTAGCTAGACCTGGAAAAAGATTACATGTAGGTACTGTTATAGTGTTTGGAAATGGAAGTTTAAAAGCGAAAGTAATAGAAAAATTAGATGAAGGGATTGTACATGTAAAATTAATATATGAAGGAATACTTATGGAAATACTTGAAAAATTGGGAACAATGCCCCTTCCTCCTTATATTCATGAAAAACTTAGTGATCAGTCTAGATATCAAACTGTTTATGCTAAAAATTTAGGTAGTGCAGCAGCACCAACAGCAGGACTTCATTTTACAAAAGAACTACTTGAAGAAATTAAAAATAAAGGTATTGAAGTATTATATGTTACTTTACATGTTGGACTTGGTACATTTAGACCGGTGGAAGTAACTGATATAACTAAACATAATATGCATAGTGAATATTATATTATGACTAAAGATGTAGCAGATGCATTAAATAAAGCAAAGAAAGAAGGAAGAAATATATATGCGGTTGGTACAACATCAACTAGAGTATTAGAAACTGTAGCAAGCAAATATAATGAATTTAGGGAATGTTGTGGAGATACTAATATATTTATATATCCAGGATATACTTTTAAAGCTATAGATGGTTTGATTACTAATTTTCATTTACCTAAAAGTACCTTATTAATGCTTGTATCAGCTTTATCTAAAAAAGAATATATTTTAAATGCTTATGAATATGCAAAAGAAAATGGTTATAGATTCTTTTCGTTTGGAGATGCAATGTTTATAAAGAAAGATATATAAGAAAGAAACTTATATATTTTTATTTTGCACTAAGTAAGTTATAAAAACTAGGAATAGAGGATTTATACTATTGATAAAACTTAATTATCAAAAAATGTAAAATTTAAGAAATTTTATTGTTTGGTGGGTGGGAAAGTGATAAAATTATAGCATGGGAGGATTAGAAATGGAAAAATATGTTTATTTGTTTCAAGAAGGAAACAAAGATATGAGAAATCTTCTTGGTGGTAAAGGTGCTAATTTAGCAGAAATGACTAATATTGGATTACCTGTTCCAAGTGGATTTACAGTTACAACTGATGCTTGTAACAAATATTATGAAGATGGAAAGGAATTATCTAGTGAAGTAATAGACCAAATTAAAGAAGCATTAGCTAAATTAGAAGCAAAAAGTGGTAAAAAGTTTGGTGATAAAACAAATCCGTTACTAGTGAGTGTAAGAAGTGGTGCTAGAGCTAGTATGCCAGGTATGATGGATACTGTACTTAATCTAGGTTTAAATGATGAAATAGCAGAATCTTTTGCTGAAAAGATTGATAATAAAAGATTTGTTTATGATTCTTATAGAAGATTTATTCAAATGTTTGCAGATGTAGTTAAAGGATATGCAAAAAGTAAATTTGAAACTATTATAGATGAAATTAAAGCTAAAAAAGGTGTTAAAAATGACATTGATTTAGATGAAAATGATATGGTTGAATTAACTAATCTATTTAAGAGTGCTTATAAGGAATTTGCAGGAGAAGATTTTCCTCAAGAACCATTTACTCAATTAATTGAAGCAGTTAAAGCAGTATTTAGAAGTTGGAATAATGAAAGAGCTATTTATTATAGAAGAATAAATGATATTCCATCTAGTTGGGGAACAGCCGTTAATGTTCAAGAAATGGTTTATGGTAATAGTGGAGAAAATTCTGGAACTGGTGTTGCGTTTACAAGAAATCCTGCAACTGGCGAAAAAGCATTATTTGGTGAATATTTAATTAATGCGCAAGGTGAAGATGTTGTTGCTGGTATTCGTACACCAAGTCCAATTGCAACATTAAAAACTGAAATGCCTGAAGTTTATGAAGAATTTGCAAGCATTGCCCAAGAATTAGAAAATCATTATAAAGATATGCAAGATATGGAATTTACTATTGAAGATGGTAAGTTATTCATTCTTCAAACTAGAAATGGTAAAAGAACAGCAAGTGCTGCCGTTAAAGTTGCAGTTGATTTAGTAAATGAAGGGATGATTACTAAAGAAGAAGCTGTATTAATGGTTGATCCAAAACAACTTGATGCTTTACTTCATCCGACATTTACTGCTGAATCTATTAAAAATGGTAAAGTAGTTGCTGAAGGTTTAGCTGCATCTCCTGGAGCAGGATCTGGAAAAATTTATTTTACAGCTAGTGATGTAATTGAAAATAAGAAAAAAGGAATTGATTCATTACTTGTTAGACTTGAAACCTCACCAGAAGATATTGAAGGTATGAATTCAAGTAAAGGCGTTTTAACTATTCGAGGTGGCATGACTAGCCATGCAGCGGTAGTTGCTCGTGGTATGGGTATTTGTTGTGTAAGTGGTGCATCAACTATCGTTTTAAATGAAGCTGAAAAAACTTTAAAAACACCAGATGGAAGTATCTTTAAAGAAGGAGACTACTTATCAATTGATGGTTCAACTGGTAAAGTATATGCTGGAAAACTAGAAATGCAAGAAGCATCTATAAGTGGTGATTTTGAAACTTTTATGTCTTGGGCTGATGAAGCAAGAGATTTAAAGGTTAGAACAAATGCTGATACACCAAAAGATGCAATGCAAGCAAGAAAGTTCGGAGCTGAAGGAATTGGGCTATGTCGTACAGAACACATGTTCTTTGAGCGTGATAGAATATTCAACTTTAGAAAAATGATTTGTGCAACAACTTTAGAAGAAAGAGAAAAAGCTTTAGAAAATATTTTACCATATCAAAGAAAAGACTTTGAAGGATTATTTGAAGCTATGGCTCCATATAGTGTTGTTATTAGATATTTGGATCCACCTCTACATGAATTCTTACCAAAAACTGAAGCAGAAATAAAAGAACTTGCTGATGACTTAGGCAAAACTGTTGAAGAATTACATGAAGTAATTGCATCACTTAAAGAATTTAACCCAATGATGGGACACCGAGGATGCCGTTTAGCAATTACTTATCCAGAAATCGCTAAAATGCAAACAAGAGCTGTTATTGAAGCAGCAATAAATGTAACCAAGAAAGGTACATTAATTACACCTGAAATTATGATACCTTTAGTTGGTGAAGTTAAGGAATTAAAATATGTTAAAGATATTGTAGTTAAAACTGCTGATGAAATTATTGCTTCTTCTGGAATAGATTTAAAATATGAAGTTGGAACTATGATTGAAATTCCAAGAGCTGCACTTTTAGCAGATCAAATTGCTACAGAAGCTGAATTCTTCAGTTTTGGTACAAATGACTTAACACAAATGACTTATGGTTTCTCTAGAGATGATGCTGGTAAATTCTTGAATTCTTATTATGAAAAAGGAATATTTGAATTTGACCCATTTGCTCGTATAGACTTTGATGGTGTTGGACTACTTATGGAAATGGGTGCTAAAAAAGGTAGAAGTGTAAATCCAAAACTTTCTTTAGGTATTTGCGGAGAACATGGTGGAGATCCAGCAAGTGTTGCTTTTTGTGATAAGCTAGGATTTAATTATGTATCTTGTTCACCATATAGAGTGCCAATTGCAAGACTAGCAGCAGCTCAAGCAGCAATCCTAAGAAAACAAGGAAAATAATTATTGACTTTTATAAACCTAACATGAAAATGTTGGGTTTTTTTATACGAAATTTTTATAAATAACATTTTTAGGATGCGTTCGACAGAAAACAACAAATTATTTGAAATGAATGTGTTTTAATAGAAAACCGTGAGGTGATTTTATAAGGAAAATATATTAATGAAAGATAAAAAGGGGAACAAAGGAAAGATGAGGTTATGATGAAAAGAATAAGTAATAGTAGTAAAAGTTTTTATCCTGGTATATTAAAAGAATATATTATTGATAGTATTTTTAAAAGTAGATATGGAAGTAAAGTGATTTATGATGATTTAGATAATTTATCGATGTATATAAAAGGTTTTTGTATAAATTCTTTTAATATAAATATGGTATTCAAGGAAATATTTAGACATTATGAAGATATTAGTTTTGATGTAACAGAAATTAAAAGAATATTTCATAATAAGTATGCAAAAGAGTATCTTATAAAAGTGAATACTGTTTATAAAGGTGCTAAATGGATTATACCAATTAAATTAATCGGAGTAGCAGATAATTTTCCTGTGGGAATAAAAGATAGTGTTTATTTAAGTAAGTTTAAATTAGTAAAAGATATAATGTTAGTAACGCAAGAAGAGAAATTAGCTTATACATTTTATAAAATTATGAAAGGCATTATGTTTAATAATAATTTATTGCTTGAATTATATAAAATTAATGGAAATTTAAAAGGTAAGAAAATGATATCTAAAGCAATAGAGAATCTTTATAATTGTAATAAGGATAGTTTAGTAATAAGAAATATTAAAGATAGAATAGAACAAATAAGAAGAAATATTAATTATAGAAGTAATTGGAAATATTTTATATATAGAGAAAATATAAAAATAAAATATGATGATGTAATGTGTGTTTTAGATATGATTTATGTATTATTAAAGGGTGGTGTAGTAAATGAGTAAGAAAGTATGGTTATTATTTTTTATATTTATGCTAGTTATTGATGTAAAAGCATTATCTTTTAAAGGTGGAGATGTAATAAAAAATGTCTTTGTATTAAAAGTGAAAGAAAATGGTGAAAAAGAATATAAGAAAGGT
Organism: uncultured Bacilli bacterium; assembly: GCA_934096035.1. GTDB lineage: Bacteria > Bacillota_I > Bacilli_A > RF39 > UBA660 > Onthocola_B. The sequence goes on along the minus strand of CAKOKX010000001.1, from coordinate 800,576 downwards.
CAATTTATAATAGATAGTGAAGGTGATTATGTTTATTGTCTTGAACCATTTGTTAAAGTAAATAATAATTCTTCTTATAATAAATATACAAATAATTTTGCTAAGAATCTAGGTTTAAGTGATGAGTTATGGGAAAAGATAAATTTAATTAGTTATTATGGTTATCAATATAAAGATGATACTCATAATCATATGGATCCAAAATGGTATTATATTACTCAGATGCTAATATGGCAAAATGTAAGTCCTAAGGCAAGATTTTATTTTACTGATACATTTAAGGGTAATGTTAATTCTACCTTATTTGCAAATGAAATAAAAGAAATTTATAATTTAGTTAATAATCATTATAAAATTCCAGAATTTGATGTACCAGATACTTATATCGGAGATACTTTATCTATTATAGATAGAAATGGAGTATTAAAAAATTTTGCAGGAAGTAAAAACGTAAAAATTAATGGAAATATTTTAACTATTAAAATAAGCGATTTAAGTAATAAATTTACTTTAAAAAAAGGTACTAATAATAAAGCATTTATATTTGTAAGTTCTGATAGTCAAAATGTTTTGAAAGGAAAAATGGACGTGCCAGTAATAGCAAATTATGATATTAAAGGTTTAGAACTAAAAGGTAATATTAAAATAAAAAAGTATGGTGAAGTAATAGATGGGGATAAAATAAGTCTAGAAGGTGTGCTTTTTGCATTGTTTGATGAAAATAAAAATTATATTAAAGAAACAACAACTGATAAAGATGGTAAAGCAATATTTAACAATTTAAGCAAAGGAAAATACTTTATTAAAGAAGTAAGTAATGATAAAAAGTTTGTACTTGATGATAATTATTATGAGGTAAATTTAAAGGTAAATGAAAACAATAGAATAATTGATGTATTTTTAGAATTGGAAAATAAGCTAAAGAGAGGTAATTTGAAAATTAAAAAAATTGATTTTGATACAAAGATACCTATTAAAGATACGGAATTTATTATTATGAAGGATGAGAAAATAATATATCAAGGAAGGACTAATGTTGATGGAATAATTGAACTTAATGATTTAGTATATGGTATTTATAAAATAAAAGAAGTAATGGCAAGTAATGGATATTTGTTAAATGAAATGATTTATGAAGTAAAGATTGATGATGAAAATAAAGATGTATGTTTTGAAATTGAAAATGAATTAAAAAAAGGAAAATTGGTTATAAGAAAATTAGATTCAAGTAATGGAAGGGTTATAAGTAATGTAGAATTTGTTATAATGAGAGATAATGAGGTAATATATGAAGGAGTTACTAATGAATATGGAGAAATTGAAATAGATAATTTACCTTTAGGAATTTATATTGTTAAAGAAGTTAGGGCAAGTGATGGATATATTTTAAATGAAGAAGAAATTGAAGTAAGTTTAGATAGTGAAGTCAAGTATATAGAAATATTTAATATACCAGATACGGAAGTAAGAATGGTGGATATTATTATGTTTTTTGAAGAAAAAAAGAAATTTTTGGTTTAAAAAAAATCTATGACATGTTATAATAAGTCATGAGGTTTTGAAGTATGAAATTAAGTGAAGTAGATAGAACTAAATTAAGTCCGATGATGGCTCAATATATTGAAATAAAAGATAAGTACAAGGATGAACTTGTCTTTTATCGTTTGGGTGACTTTTATGAAATGTTTTTTGATGATGCTTTAATTGCTTCACGAGAATTAGAACTTACTTTAACTGGTAGAGTAGCGGGATTAGATGAAAAAGTACCAATGTGTGGTGTTCCTCATGCTAATGTTAAAACTTATATTGAAAGACTTGTAAATAAAGGTTATAGAGTTGCAATTTGTGAACAATTAGAAGATCCAAGATATACTAAAGGTATGGTTAAAAGAGGAATAGTAGATGTAATAAGTAAAGGTACAATTGCTGATAATGATTTACTTAATGATAAAGATTCTTCATATATAGCTAGTATATTATTTTTTAGTGATAGTATATTAATGACTGTACTTGATATATCTACGGGATATTTAGCTACGATAACTTTAGAAAATAGTGAAGAAATATTAGTAAATGAAATATTAGAACTTAATTTAAAAGAAGTAATATTCGTAGATAATTTAAATACAAGTTTAATATCTTTACTTAAAAATACTTATAATATTGAAGTAACTATAAGTAGTGAATTTTTGTGGGATAAATATAAAGAATTATTTGATATAATACCTGATGCTAGGGTAAAAAGTGGAGTAGCTCATTTATTTTATTATCTGGATGTAAGACAATTAAAAGATTTAAGTCATATAACTAAAATTAATTATTTAAAGAAAAATGATTATTTAGAGATGGATATTCATAGTATTAGAAATCTTGAACTAGTTGAGACATTAAGATTAAAAGAAAGAACTTATTCTTTATTGTGGCTACTTGATAAATGTAAAACAGCAATGGGAAGTCGTAAACTTAAAAATTGGATGTTAAATCCTTTGAAGAATAAAGAAAAAATAATTGATAGATATGAAAAAGTAGAAAAATTAAATAATGAATTTATTATAAAAGATGAACTTAAAAATTATTTATATGAAGTATATGATATTGAAAGACTTTCTGGTAAAGTTATAAATGGTTCTTTAAATGCTAGAGATTTATTACAACTTAAAAATAGTATTAAAGTACTTCCAATGATAAAAAAGAAAATTGAAGATTTAGGTTTTAATTATGATATTAATACTCACGAAAAGTTATGTGAATTATTAGATAGTGCCATTGTGGATAATCCTCCGATATCTGTTAAAGAAGGATATATGATAAAAGAAGGATATAGTAGTGAGTTAGATGAGTTAAGAAATATTCGTAGTGGTGGCAAAGATTTTGTAGCATCTTTTGAAGCAAAAGTTAAAGAAGAAACGGGAATAAAAAATTTAAAAGTTGGATTTAATAAAGTATTTGGTTATTTTATTGAAATACCTAATGGAAGTAAAAATTTAGTTAAAGATGAATATCACTGGGAAAGAAGACAAACATTAACTAATTGTGAAAGATATATTTCTCCAGCTTTGAAAGAAAAAGAGAGTATGATTCTTAACGCAGAAGAAAATATAATTGACTTAGAATATAAATTATTTTGTAGTATTAAGTCATTGGTTAAGGAGGAAGTTCCTTTATTAAATGCTACGGCTGATGCTTTAAGTGAAATTGATGCTTTAGTTTCACTATCTGTTTGTAGTGAAGAATATAATTTAGTTAGACCAAATATTACTGATGAACATGTAATTGATATTAAAAATGGAAGACATCCAGTTGTGGAAGTTGTAAGTAAATCAGAATATGTACCTAATGATTGTTTATTAAATAATGGTGTAAATACTTTACTTATAACTGGACCTAATATGAGTGGTAAATCTACTTATATGCGTCAAATGGCAATTATAGTTATTATGGCTCAGATGGGTTCTTTTGTTCCTTGCGAGTCTGCTACATTACCAATAATTGATAAGATTTTTACGAGAATTGGTGCTAGTGATGATTTAGTAAGTGGAGAATCTACATTTATGGTAGAAATGAAAGAAGCTCGTAATGCAATATGTGGTGCTACTGAAAATAGTTTGATTTTATTTGATGAATTAGGTCGTGGAACTGCAACATATGATGGAATGAGCCTTGCTCAAGCTATACTTGAATATATTAGTGATAATATCGGAGCATTTACTCTATTTTCAACTCATTATCATGAACTCACAAGATTAGATAAAAAATATAAAAATATTAAAAATGTTCACGTTAGTGCGGTAGAAAATGGTAATGAAATTACTTTCTTACATAAAGTTAAAAATGGAGCAGTTGATAAGAGTTATGGGATTCATGTAGCTAGACTGGCTAAGATGCCTGAAGAGTTACTTAATAAAGCAGAAGAAATATTAAATGAGTATGAATCTAACTCTAAAAAGAAAAATCCAGAAGAAAAAATACAACTTGCAATGGATTTTGAGCCAAATGCTAAAAAAGATGATATAATAAAAGAGACGATAGAAAAAATAGATGTTTTAAATACAACACCAATGGAAGCATTAAATGTGTTATTTGATTTAAAACAAAAGATTAAAAAAGGGTGAGTAATTATGAAGTTTAAGGAAATGATAAGATTTTTTAAAAAGTATTGTGGGGGTCAAAAGAAACTTTTTATTAAATCTTTTGTTTTTTTGTTTACTACTTCGATGACAGGAACTTTGTATGGTTATTTAATTGGACTGGCAATTGATAAAGCCCGTATTAGTTCTTTTGGCTTAGCAGTAGCAGTATTACTTTTAATATATATTATAAATTTTGTTGATAGCTTAATTTTTGATAGATATGGTAGAATTTATATGGAAAGGTGTGCCAATAATATAATGGAGAAAATTGGCTGTGCTGTATATGAAAAAGTAGGGTTATTACCGGCGAGAGCTTTTGAAGAAAAATCTAGTGGAGAATTTATAAATAGAATTACTAGTGATTCATCTACGATAGCAGATTCTTTTAGACAAATTCTTAGAATAACAATATCACTTCTTACTTGTGCAATTGTATTTGTTTATATTTGTTTTAATTCATGGATTGTAGCTTTAGAAGTAATTATTTATTTAGTATTGTTCTATATTATTTCTCATAAGTATTTACCTAGTATTAAGGAAAAACAAAAGGAAATAAATAAGGAAAAAGATAGAGCAGTTGCTGAAGTAAGTGAATCTGTTCGTGGTATAAGAGAAATAAGGGCTTTAGGAATTAGAAAAAGTATGAATGATAATTTTAAAAATATAGTTAGAAATATATATTTTAAAATTAATAAACAAATGATTACAGAAAGAAACTATAATGCTTGGATTTATATTTTAAATTGCACTTTAGAGTTTGTTATATTTACTACTTGTATCCTTCTTATTATTAATGGAACTGGTTCTTTTGCTTTCTTTATGGCTATGACATATTATGTTTATAGATTTATGAATACGATTGAACTAATGATGAATTTATCTACGAGTATTCAAAAAATGAAAGTATCCATTGAAAGATTAAGCGAAATACTTGATAATAAACTATATAAAGATGAAAAGTTTGGTATTGTTTCTAAAACTGATATTTTAGGAAATATTGAATTTAAAAATATAACATTTAAATATCCGAATGAAGAAAAAGAAATATTTGAAGAGTTTAATTTAACTATTCCAACAGGTAAAAAGGTTGCTATAGTTGGTAAAAGTGGACAAGGAAAAACTACGATATTTAACTTGCTTCTTAGATATTTTGATTCTGATGCTGGGGTTATTTTAGTAGATGATATTCCAATCGAAGATTTTACTGAAGACTCACTACGAGAAAATATTGCAATAATTAGACAAGAACCATTTATTTTTAATAAAACTATTTTAGAAAATTTAAAAATAATTGATCCGTATATGTCTCTTAAAAAAATTAGAAATGCATGCAAATTGGCAGAAATAGATGAGTATATAATGAGTCTTCCAAATAAGTATGACACAATGATTGGAGAAGGGGGAATTAATTTATCCGGAGGACAAAAACAAAGACTTGCTATTGCTAGAGCTTTGCTTAAGAATAGTAAAATTATTTTATTTGATGAAGCCACAAGTGCATTAGATAATGAAAATCAATCTAAAATTAAACAAGCAATTGATAATTTGGTTAAAGATCATACCATTATTATTGTGGCTCATAGATTATCAACAATTATAGATGCTGATGTTATTTATTTAATTGATGGTGGTAAAGTCGTTGCTAGTGGTACACATAAACAACTACTTAAAAAGAGTCTAATATATAAAAATTTATATATTAATGAAGAATAGAGTAATAACTAAATGTTATTACTTTTTTTTGATTTAATATGTTGCTAAACAATATTTGTTTTGATACAATATAGTTGAGGTGTAATAATATGGCTTTAATTGATTTTTCTTCTTGTCCAGTAATAAATACAAAATTATATGGAGGATCCAATGGTAAAAAGATATGTATTATTTTTAATAACGAAAAATATTTACTTAAGTTTTCATCTAAAAATAATGGTAAATATAGTAATAGTGTAATTAGTGAATATATTGCTTGCCATATTTTTAACTTGTTGGGATTTAGTACGCAAGAAACTATTTTAGGAAAATATAAAAACGGTAAAAAATATTTGGTTGTTGCTTGTAAAGATTTTACGGAACCAAATAAAATATTTTATGACTTTGCCTCACTTAAAAATTCTATTATTAATAGTAGTAAACTTGGATTTGGAACAGAACTTGATGAAGTACTTGATGTTATATTAGAACAAAATTTGTATGATAAAGTAAAACTAAAAGAATTCTTTTGGCAAATGTTTATTGTAGATTCTTTTGTAGGTAATTTTGATAGACATAATGGTAATTGGGGTTTTCTTGTAGATAATAAAACTAATCAGGTTTTAATAGCACCAATATTTGATTGTGCATCTTGTTTATATCCGAAGATTGATGATGAAAATATTAAAAACATATTAGACAATGAAAAAGAACTTGAAAAAAGAGTATTTACTTTTCCAAATTCTGCTTTGAAAAAGACTTTTAAGTTATCACCATATTTTTATATTAATTCTTTTGAAAATGTTGATTGTAATCGAGCTTTGTTTGAAATTTTCCCAAGAATAGATATGAAAAAGGTAGATGAAATAATTGATAATACCCCATATATTAGTGATGTAAGAAAGAATTTTTATAAAATTATTTTAAGCAAAAGATATGAAATGATTTTAAAACCTGCTTATGAATTACTTAAAGAAAATAAATTTTTATTAGAAGTATAAAAAAGAATAGCTTATGCTATCCTAGTGATACATCAAATATCATCATAAGTAAAAATCCGAAAATTGTAAATAAGGCCATGAGGTCTTTTTTCTTGTTTGTTTGACTTTCTGGAATTAGTTCTTGAACAACAACATAAATCATTGCACCGCCCGCAAATGAAAGTAATATTGGTAATAATACTTGAACCTTTATTACTAATATAGCACCTATTACTGCTGATATTGGTTCAACAATGCCACTTAGCATACCAAAGAAAAATGCTTTTTTGGGACTCATTCCTTCTCGCCTTAAAGGTAGCGAAACTGCAGAACCTTCAGGAAAATTTTGAATACCTATACCGATTGCTAACATAACAGCTGCAGCAAGTGTTGCTCCTTCCAAATTATAAAATACTGATCCAAAAGCTACCCCGATAGCCATTCCTTCAGGTATGTTATGAAGCGTAATGGAAAAAATTAACATTAGACTTCTTTTTATACTATGTGAGTTAGTTTTCTTTTTGGTAATTCTATCAAAAATTTTGTCGCCACAAAATAGAAGAAGACCTCCGGATAATACCCCAAGAGAAACTATTAACCATGAAATTAATTTGAGATTTTCTGCCATTTCTAAGGCTGGAGAAAGCAAACTCCAGAATGTTGCAGCAAGCATAACTCCTGCTGATAATCCAAGCATTGCATCCATGGTATTTTTATTTACTTTTTTAAATAAGAATACTACTGCAGCTCCAAGAGATGTTATGCCCCATGTAAATAATGAAGCAATTAAAGCTTGGATGGGATAATTTAAATTCATATACCAATTAATCATAAATACTCCTTTATATTCACAATGTATTGTATGAATAAATAAAATAATTGTGATTTTATCTTTACAAAATCAAGTTCTGACGATATAATAATTTCTGAGCTTTGGAGGTGTTCATTTTATGTTTAATATACCTGTTATTTTACTTAAAAATTTAGTAATACTTCCTAATCAAGAAATTAAACTTGAACTTAATAATGTAATAAGTGGTAAAGCAATAAATGATGCTAGTAGTAACTTTAAAAGTGAAATATTAGTAGTTGCTCCGATGGATGTTTTAGAAGAAGAACCAAGTGTTGATGATTTACCTAAAGTGGGAGTCATTGCTAAAATAAAAAATAAGATAGATAATGATGGTGTTATTGAAGTAAAATTAAGAGGACTTAAAAGAGTAGCTGTTAATAAATATTATCAAGAAAAAAATAATGATGTTTTATATAGTGAAGTTATGTATATTGATTTACCTTCTTTAGTGGAAGAGGAAGAAAATGCTATATTAAAAAAACTTGTAGATACACTAAAAAAATATATAAATATATCTAAAGGTATTTCTAATGATATATTAAATTTTGTAAGCAATAATAAAGATTTAAATAAAATAACTGATGCAATTACATCTTTTTTACCATTTAATATTGGTAAGAAACTTGAATATATGCAAGAAATTAATCCTATTAAAAGAGCTAAAGCTTTAATTAAAGATATGAATGAAGAAATTAAAGGGATAGAAATTGATAACGAATTAGAAGAAAAAATTGATGAATCTTTACAAAATGATCAAAGAAAATTTATTTTGAAAGAAAAAATGAAAGTTTTAAAACAAGAACTTGGTGAAGATTCTTGGAAAAAAGAAGAAGTATTAGAATATAGAAAGATTCTTGATAAATTAAAAATCGATAAAAAAACTAAAGATCATTTTAGTCATGAAATAGATAAATATGAAATTATGAGTGATGATGCCCTAGAAGTTAGTGTTATGCATAATTATTTAGATTGGGTATTACATTTACCATGGAATAAAACTAGAAAAGAAAATGCTAATTTTGATGAAGTATATAAAGAGTTAAATAAATCTCATTTTGGAATGGATGAAATAAAAACTAGAATTAGTGAATATGTTGCTATTAAAAATTTAAATAGAAATATTCAAAGCCCAATTATATGTCTAGTGGGGCCTCCGGGAGTTGGTAAAACCACAATTGCCATGTCTATTGCCAAAGCCTTAAATAGAGACTTTTATAAAATTAGTGTCGGAGGTTTAAATGATTCAACAGAATTAGTGGGATCAAGAAGAACTTATTTGGCATCTGCTCCAGGTAAAATTATTCAAGGGTTAAATAAATGCGGAAGTAATAATCCTTTAATGTTAATTGATGAAGTAGATAAGATGGTTAAAGATTATAAAGGAGATCCAGCTTCAACTTTATTAGAGATATTAGATCCAAATCAAAATAAAATATTTACAGATAATTATATTGAAGAACCTTTTGATTTAAGTGGAGTATTATTTATTTTAACTGCTAACAATGTAAGTGATATACCTAAACCTATTTTAGATAGAGTGGAATTAATTGAACTTCATAGTTATACTGTTTTTGAAAAGAAAGATATAGCCAAAAATTATATGTTACCTAATATTTTATTAGATAATATGGTTTATGATAATAAATTAAAATTTAGTGATGAATTATTATATTTTATAATAAATAATTATACGGAAGAAGCTGGAGTTAGAGATTTAGAAAGAGTTCTTTCTTCTTTAGCTAGAAAAATAACTATTAATAATGTAAAAGTATTAAATGAAGAAAGAGTAGTAAGATTACTAGGTAATCCTAAATATGTAAGTAATTTAGTTATGGAAGAAGAAAACGGCGTTGTTAATACTCTGGCTGTAAGTAATAGTGGCGGAACCTTATCTAAAGTAGAAGTTGTAACATGTAAAGGAAATGATAAATTGACTATTACAGGTAATGCAGGTAATATATTAAAAGAAAGTATTAGTGTTGTTTTAACTATGCTTAAACTTAAATATAAATATAGTTTTCATAATGAAGATATACATGTGCATTTCTTAGATGCATCTTCTAAAAAAGATGGACCATCTGCAGGTCTTGCTTTAAGTGTTGCTTTATGTAGCTTAAAAGAAAATAAAAAGGTACCTAGTGATGTTGCATTTACGGGGGAAATATCTTTAAATGGAAGTATTTTAAAAATCGGCGGACTCAAAGAAAAACTTATTGCTGCATATAATAAAAATATCAAAGTAGTGTATATGCCTAAAAGTAATAGTGAAGATTTAGAAAATGTTCCTAAACTTATTTTAGATAATATGGAAGTTATTCCTGTTAGTAATTTTAATGAAGTATATACAAAATTATTTAAATAAGTTATAATTAAAATATGAAAGGTAGTGAAATAATGAGAACATTAGATATTTATGAAAATGTTAAATATCTATCTATTTTTAATGAAATTGATGTAAATATTAACAAAATAACTATTGATACAAGAAAAGTATGTGAAAATGATTGTTATATTGGTATCAAAGGTGATAAAAATGATGGAAATTTGTTTTATATGGATGCTTTTAATAAAGGCGCTAGTCTTGTAATACTTGAAAATTTTATAATAAATGATGAAGTAATGGATTATATAAAAAATAATAATAAATCTATCATGGTTGTTGAAGATACAAAAAAAGCTTTAGGGGATTTAGCTAAATATAAAAGAAGTCTTTTTTATAGTCCAGTTGTTGCTGTTACAGGTAGTGCTGGTAAGACTAGTACTAAAGATATAATATATAGTGTTTTAAAAGAAAAATATAAAACACATAAAACTATTGGAAATCAAAATAATCATATTGGATTACCTTTAAGTATATTATCTTTAGAAAATGATAATGAAATGTTAGTACTTGAAATGGGTATGAATCATCTTGGAGAAATATCTTACTTAACAAATATTGCTAAACCTGATATTGCTGTTATAACTAATGTTGGTACCGCTCATATTGGTAATCTTGGCAGTCGTGAAAATATTTTGAAAGCGAAACTTGAAATACTTGAAGGATTAAATCCTAATGGAGCTTTAATTATTAATAACGATAATGATTTATTACATGAATGGTTTTTAAACAATAAAGATAAATATAATATTATTACTATTGGTATAAATGAAAAATCGGATTATATGGCAAATATTATTGAAAAAAATGAATGGTGGTCGACATTTTCATGTGATGATGTAATATATAAAGTTCCAGTTGGGGGAGAACATTTTATCTATAATGCTTTAGCATCTATTGCAGTGGGTAAATATTTTAAAGTAAGTGATGAAGATATAAAGGCTGGTATTCTTAATTTTGAATTAAGTAGTAATAGAATGAGTGTTATAAATAATAATGGTATTATAGTAATAGATGACTCATATAATGCTAATTTTGATTCTATGAGTTATGCTATTAAGTATTTGGGTTCTTTAAATGGCAGAAATATTGCTGTTTTAGGTACGATGAGAGAACTTGGAGATTATACAGAAGACTTACATAAGAAAATTGGTAATTTAATAGAAAAAGAAAAAATAGATATCTTAGTTACAGTTGGAGAAGATTCAGATTATATTAATGAAGGTGCTATAGAAGAAGGATTTAATAAAGATAATAGTTATCATTTTAATAATAATATGGATGCTATTAATTTTATAAATTCTATTAAGAAAACTGATGATAATATATTAGTTAAAGCTAGTAATTCATTAAATTTTAAAGAGATCGTAGAAAATATAAAATAGAAATTAGAAACAATATTTTGTTTCTTTTTTATTTTAAAAATATTGACTTGTTGTATAAATATTTAGTATACTAATATAGTAAGGATGGTAGCAATATGGATAGTAAAAAGGCAAAGATTATATCAATAGTTTCTATAGTAGCTTTAGCAGCTATTTTAGTGGGTGCTACATATGCATATTTCCAAGCACAAACCGGAGAAGGTTCTCAAACTGATATTAAGATAAATGCCAATACAGTAGATACATTTACATTTGAAACTGGAGATCCATTAAGTATTAACTTAAATCAAGAAAACTTTGCAAGCGGAAAAGGAAATCAAACTGGAAGTACATATGCAAAAGCAATATTAACAGCAAATAATAAAACAAATAGTGCTACGAATAAATACTATCTATATTTAAATATATCAAATAATACTTTTGGTTATACACAAGATGAAAATACACCTGAAATAATTTTAACAATAAAGGATGGAAGTAATACAGAATTAACAAGTGTAACAGGATTAACATATAAAACTGTTACAGATGGAAAAGGAAATACAATAACAGGATTTGATATAACAAATAAGGATGGATTAATAACAATATTTAATAATAGATCGATTACTACGACATCAACAACTGAAGAAACATGGAATGTAACAGTAACATTTGTCAATTATAATTTAGATCAATCAGCTAATACTGGGAAAAGTTTTAATGCTAAACTTATGATACAAAAAGAAAAAATGACATTATTAGCCAATTATGTAATATCACAATATACAGGAACACAGGGAGAAAATGGCATTTATTATCACAATACAAGTTTGGAAAATGGGGCTGGAGATAATAGTTATAGATATGCCGGAGCAGATCCTAATAATTTTGTATGTTTTGGAAGTGATGCAGCAACATGTCCAACAGATAATTTATATCGAGTAATTGGAGTATTCGAAAATAAGGTAAAGTTAATCAAATATGATTATGCAAATAGTAATTTGCTAGGAATAGATGGAGATTATAATACAGAGACATTCTTGAAAAGTAACTATTCTACATATAATGGAGAATTAACAACAATTAATAAATACTTTTGGAATTATAAAAATGATACTAGTATAAATGATGGTAAAGGTTCAAATACATGGAGTACAAGTTTGTTAAATAAAACGAATTTAAATACAAATTTTATCAATAATATTGGAGAAAAATGGGCAAATAAGATAGCAATAGCAACATGGAAAGTCGGGGGTGTGGAATCATATTTATTAAGTAGCAGACCCTCAAAAGCATATCAAAATGAGATAGTTAATTCTCCAAATACTACAACAGAATATAGTGCAAAAGTAGGATTAATGTATGTGTCAGATTATGGATTTTCGGCTGATCCAAGTGCATGGACAATAACAATGGGTAGCTATGATGGAAGTTCAAATTGGATGTATATGGGACTTGATGAATGGACAATGACTTCTAATTCTTCAAACCAATATGATGTGTTCGGTGTGCATTATTATGGCTATCTTGATGCTGCTATAGCAAATGGTGTAACTAGTATCAGGCCATCTTTCTATCTTAAGCCTTCCATAACATATGTCTCTGGATCTGGAACGCAGTCAGACCCAATTCGTATAAATTAAAAGTTTAAATTATAGTTCAAAAATTAGAGACAAAAGTCTCTTTTTTCTTTAATTAAATATTTTATTGTGATAAAATATTATTAGGGAGTAGATTATGCATATACCACTAAAAGTAACAACGGATTATACATTATTAAAAAGCTTAATTAAGATACCTGACTTAATTAGTTTTTTGTGTGATAATAAAATTAGTGCATGTGGTATATGTGATGAAAATTTATATGGAGTACTAGACTTTTATTTTAGTTGTAAGAAAAACAATATAAAACCTATTATTGGATTAAGCATTAAATTAAACAACTTAGAAGTATGTTTATATGCTGTTAATTATGAAGGATATAAGAATTTATTAAAAATACATACTTTGAAGGAAAAAAATGAATTAAATGCTTTGAATATAAAAGAATATTGTAAAAATATATTAGTGATATTACCATATGAAAGTAAAGAACTGTTTAATGAACTTGGTTATTTTGATGTAATTTATATTGGATATAAAACTCAATATGAAAAGATTAATGCTTTGGCTATTACTAAAGATATTGTGTTTTTTAAAGATTTAAAAGTTTTAAAAAAAGAAGAAGTAAGTTATTTGAAGTATTTAGATATATTAAGAAAAGATAATATTGAAGTAAATAGTGATTGTTGCTATTGTGATGATGTTAATGATAAAAATATTGAAAAAATAGTTAATTTGATTAATATAGAAATACCTTTAGATAAAAGATATATACCTAAGTATAGTGATAATTCTTATGAATTACTTAAGAATCTTTGTGTTATGGGCTTAAATAAAAGATTAAATGGTAAGGTAAGTAAAGAATATAGAGATAGATTAAATTATGAACTTGATGTAATAAATAAAATGGGGTTTGTAGATTACTTTTTAATAGTTTATGATTATGTTTTGTATGCTAAAAAAAATAATATTTTAGTGGGACCAGGCAGAGGATCTGCGGCAGGGTCTTTGGTAAGTTATTCAATAGGCATAACAGAAATTGATCCAATTAGTTTCGGGTTAATGTTTGAAAGATTCTTAAATCCAGAGAGAATTACAATGCCTGATATTGATATAGATTTTGATGCTTATAAAAGAGAACAAGTAATAGATTATGTAAGAAGTAAATATGGAATAAGTAATGTTGCTTTAGGTTTAACTTTTACAACTTTGAAAAGTAAATTAGTATTAAGGGAAATAGGTAAAATATTAAATATAAGTAATAACTTATTAGATAGTTTTATAAAGTGTATTAATGGAAATTTAAGTTTAAAAGATAATCTAAAAAATGAAAGTGTAAAAAAATATATTAATAATTATAAAGAAATGAAGGAATTGTATGTTATTTCAATGCATCTTGAAGGACTTAAGAAAAATACTTCAACTCATGCAGCTGGTGTGGTAATATCAAATGAGAAGTTAGATGAAGTAATACCAATTCATTATGAAAATAACACCTTAATTACAGGCTGTACAATGGAGTATATGGAAAGTATTGGTTTACTTAAAATGGACTTTTTAGCTGTTAAAAATTTGAGTACAATTGCTAATATTCTTGATGTAATAGGACATGATAAACTTAAAAATATTAGATTAAATGATAAAGAAGTATATAAAATATTTTCTTCTGGTAAAACTGAAGGAATCTTTCAATTTGAGACACCTTTACTTAGAAGCATTATAAAAAAAATTGAACCAACATGCTTTCAAGATTTAGTGGCAGGTATTGCTTTAGGTAGACCTGGTGCTATTGATGAAGTTGATACATATGTATTAAGAAAAAATGGTAAAGAAAAGGTAGATTGTATTGATAAATCTCTTGATGGTATCTTAAAAGAAACATATGGTATTATAATCTATCAAGAACAAATTATGGCAATACTAAGGGTTGTAGCTGGCTATACTCTTGCAGAAGCAGACTTAATAAGAAGAGCTATATCTAAGAAAAAAGAAAATATTATCAATGAAGAAAAAGAAAAGTTTATAAATAAATCATTAAAAAGAGGTTATAAACTAGATGTAGTTTTAAAAATATATGATTTAATTGTTAAATTTGCAAATTATGGCTTTAATAAATCTCATTCAGTTGCTTATGCATATATTGCTTATCAAATGGCTTATTTAAAACTTAAATATCCAGAATGTTTTATTATAGAAATGATTAATGGTAAAGATAGTGATAAACTTAGAGATTCAATTAGTTATTTAAAAAGTAAAGGTTTTAGAATAGTTAAACCTGATATAAATTTAAGTAAGAATGCTTTTTATGTAAGAAATAAAGATGTAATTATGCCATTTACTCAAGTAAAAGGGATTAATGAAGATGTTGCTAAAAAAATAATTGAAGTAAGAGATACTGGATTTAAAGATATATTTGATTTTGCATATAAAAGTAAAGATTTTATAAATATTGATATATTTAAAATATTAGTTAAGGCTGGGGTGTTTGACTCATTTATGATTAATCGCCATACTTTGATGGAAAATATGGAAAGTATTATAAATTATGCTAATTTAAGTGATGGAACTGATATAATAAAGAAACCAGTATTAATTGAAGTAAATGAATATGATGAAGTAATTCTTAGAAATGATGAATTAGAAGCATATGGAATGCTTATTAGTAATCATCCTTCAAGTAAATATAAAAATGTAGTTAAGTTATGTGAGATAGAAAAATATTTATTTAAGAATGTAAAATGTGTAGTTTTAGTAGATAGAATTAGAAGTATTAAGACTAAAAAGAATGAAGATATGGCATTTATGTTATGTAGTGATGAAACTAAGTCTGGGGACTTTACTGTTTTTCCAAATAAATATGAAATAATAAATAATATTTATGAAGGGGATCTTGTAGAAATAATGGGAAGTGTTTCAAAAAGGTTTGACAAAGTAAGTATAATTGTTAATAATATAAAGAAGGTGGTTTAGATGAATGAAGAATTAAATAGATTTTTTAAGAGTATTTCTTTTAATGATAATGTATTTAATGAAGCGTTATTAGATAGAGTAGTTTTTAAAAAAAGTGAAAATAAGTTTTTAGTATATATAAGAAATAAAAGTGTATTACCTGTAACTAGTGTAAATAGATTATTTTTGTGTGCTATGAACGGAATAAATGGAGAAAAACCATGTGAAATAAATATAAGTTATGATGAAGTAACACATGAAGATATAATAGCTTATATAGATTATTTAATAGATGATATTATAATAAAAAGACCATCTTTAATAAGTGTTAAGAGAAGTAGTATTGAAGTAATAGATAATACAATATATTTTCATGTATTAAATGATTTTGAAAAAAGTGATTTATTACATGAATCAAAGGGAATACTTAATAATTTAAATAGATATGGATTAGGCAATTTAAATATTGAAGTAAATATAAGTGAAGATGAAAGAAAAAATATTCAAGAAGAAATAGAATTAGAAAAACAAAGTGTATCATCTAAGAAGGAAGAAGAAAGTCCAATTATTTTGGGAGTACATAAAGATGGAGATGTAATAAAGTTAAATAATATTTTAGGGGAAACTAAAAATATTATTGTGGAAGTATATATATTTCAAAAAGAAGTAACAGAAAGACAAGGAAAAAAAGGACCAGTATTTATTATGAATATGAAAGTAAGTGATAAAACTGATAGTTATTTAATGAAACTTGTTAGATTCAATGAAGAAGAGTTTACACATTTAAATAAAAAGTTAAATGTTGGTTCTTGGTATAGAGTTCATGGACATATGGAAATGGATGAATATTTACATCAAATGGTTATTAATGCAAGAAATATTGAAATAATTCCATCTAAGGATGTAAGTGTTAAAGATGATTGTAAAGAAAAAAGAGTGGAACTTCATGCTCATACAATGATGAGTATGATGGATGGTGTAGTTCCCACTGCAGGACTTGCTAAATTTGCTATGAAACTTGGACATAAGGCTGTGGCTGTAACTGATCATAATTCATTACAAGCTTATCCAGATATTTATAATGCTTTGCAAAAAGCTAATAAAGGTAAGGAAGCTGCTGATAAATTTAAAGCCTTATACGGAGCAGAACTTAATGTTGTAGATGTTGAGTCTAATATAGTTTTTAAAAATAAAGAATACCCTTTATTTGATCAAGAATATGTTGTATATGATACTGAAACTACTGGGTTAAATAGTGGTGTTGATCAAATGATTGAAATTGGTGCAGTTAAAGTTAAAAATGATGAGATTATTGATAGATTTGATGAATTAATTGCTTGTCCAACACCACTTCCTAAGATTATAACGGAGCTTACTAATATCACAGATGAAATGCTAGTGGGTAAAGATTCAGAAGAAAATGTAACTAAAAGATTCTTAGAATTTTGTGGAGACTTACCTTTGGTTGCTCACAATGCTCAGTTTGATATTTCTTTTGTAACAAGTGCATGTAAAAAATATAATTTAGGGGAATTTAATAATACTGTTGTAGATACTATGGGACTTGCTAGAAATATGTATCCAACATGGAGAAATCATAAATTATCGACATTAGTTAAAAATTTAGAAGTTGAATGGGATGAAGATAAACACCATAGAGCAGATTATGACTGTGAAGGAACTAGTAAATGTTTTTATAAAATGTTATATGAATTAAAGAGTCAAAATATTAATACAACGATTGATTTAGAAACTTTAGCAGATAAAGAAAATGCTATTAAGTTTGCAAGGCCTTTTCATTTAACTGTAATTGCTAAAAACCCTGTGGGATTGAAAAACTTATTTAAGATAATTAGTTTAGCCAATACAAAATACTTATTTAAGGGTAAAGATGCCAAGATTCCTCGGACTGATTTAATAAGTTTGCGTGAAGGCTTAATCGTTGGTAGTGGTTGTGTTAATGGCGAAGTATTTGATAAAGGCTATGGTATGAGTGATGATGACTTAAAAGACTTAATGAATTTTTATGATTATATCGAGGTTCAACCAGCTTCAGCTTGTTCACATTTAATCGGAGAAGGTAAAAAGTTTCATAATATAATGGAATATAATGGTTATGTTTCAAGATTAGTTAAATTAGCTAAAAGTATGGGAAAACTTGTTTGTGCAACTGGAGATGTTCATAATTTAAGACCGGAAGATTTGATTTATCGTAAAGTTATCGTTCATCAAAAAACTAATGGTAAAATTCATCCTTTAAATAGGGAAGGAATTGAACTACCTAATATGTATTTTATGACTACGCAAGAAATGCTTGATGCGTTCTCATTTCTAGGAGAAGATTTAGCTAAAGAAATAGTTGTTACAAATACAAATAAAATTGCTGATATGGTGGAACATTTGCAAATTATTAGAGATAAATTGTATACACCAGTTTTAGAAAATAGTGCAGAAGTAACTAAAGAAATGGTTTATAATAAAGCTCATGAAATATATGGAGATCCACTTCCTAAAAATATTGAAGAAAGACTGGAAGCAGAACTTGCAGGTATTATTGGTGGTGGTTATGATGTAATTTACTTGATTGCTGAAAAACTGGTTAAGAAATCAAATGAAGATGGATACTTTGTTGGTTCTCGTGGGTCTGTTGGTTCAAGTTTAGTAGCAACGATGATGGGAATAACTGAAGTTAATGGACTTCCTCCGCATTATGTTTGTCCAAATTGTAAAAAATCTTATTTTGAAGATGAGTCTGGTGAGAGTTTAGCAAGCCTTTATCCATCAGGTTATGATATGCCTGATAGAACTTGTGAATGTGGTACAAAACTAAAAAAAGAAGGTCAAGATATGCCATTTGCTACATTTTTAGGATTTAAAGCAGAAAAAGTTCCTGATATCGACCTTAACTTTTCAGGGGATAATCAAGCTGATGCTCATAACCATGTAAAAGTATTGTTCGGTGAAGATCATGCTTATCGTGCGGGAACTATTTCAACAGTTGCTGAAAAAACTGCATTTGGTTATGTAAAAGCATATTGTGAAGATAAAGGTATTATTTTAAATAATACGGAAATCGAAAGGATTTCTATTGGGTGTACGGGAGTAAAAAGAACAACTGGTCAACATCCCGGAGGTATTATCGTTATTCCTCAATATATGGATGTATTTGATTTTACACCATATCAATATCCAGCGGATGAACCTGATAGTACATGGTATACAACGCACTTTGACTTCCATGCTATTCATGATAATGTTTTAAAACTTGATATACTTGGACACGATGATCCAACAATGCTTAGATATCTAGGAGATACTACAGGTATTGATATCAAAAATGAAATACCTTTTGATGATAAAAATATAATTAGTTTATTTACTACTCCGAAAGCGCTAGGGGTAACAGAAGAACAAATTTTATGTAAAACTGGGACTTTAGGTATTCCTGAATTTGGTACAAACTTTGCTATTAATATGCTTTTGGAGATTAAACCAACTCATTTTGCAGATTTAGTTAAGATCGCAGGTCTATCTCATGGTACCAATGTATGGCAAGGAAACGTGCGCGATTTGATTGTTAATAATGTTGCGTCATTTAATGAAGTTGTAGGTTGTCGTGATGATATCATGGTTAGTTTAATTAACTATGGACTTGATCCATCTAGAGCCTTCAAAATATCTGAGTTTGTTCGTAAAGGAAAAGCTAAAAAGGAACCTGAAACTTGGAATGAACATGTTGCATATATGAGAGAGTTCAGTGTTCCAGAATGGTTTATTGAATGTTGTAGAAAAATAGAATATATGTTCCCAAAAGCTCATGCTTGTGCTTATGTAATGATGGCATATCGTGTTGCTTGGTTTAAAGTTTATTATCCTTTATATTATTATTCAGCATATTTTAGTATTAGAAGAAGTGACTTTGATGTTAATGCAATGCTTAAAGGATATGACGGCATAAAACGCAGACTTATTGAAATAAAAGAAAAAGGATTTGGTGCATCTGCGAAAGAATCTGCAGTAGGGGATACATTAGCTGTTGCTTTAGAAATGCTTGCTCGAGGATTTTCATTTAAAAATATTGATATTACTAAGTCTTTGGCTAAAACATTCTATATTGATGAAGAAAATAAATGCTTGTATTTACCATTTATGGCGTTAGATGGCTTAGGTGAAAACGTTGCAAATAAAATAATTGAAGAAAGAGAAAAGAAACCGTTTTATTGTGTTGAGGATTTCCAAAATCGTGGAAAAGTTAATCAAACAGCCATTAATGCTTTAAGGGAATTAGGTGTTTTTGAAGGGATGCCTGAATCTGCTCAACTTAGTTTATTTTAAGAAAAATCAAGGAAAATCCTTGATTTTTTGTGGTTTTGAAGAGAAAAATTTGACAAGTGGTGTCGATTGTGTTATAATTTAGCTCCAATGTGGAAATACTATGAACAATATGATAAATTTACACGAATTTGACAAAAATTGCAGTTTGTGGTATAATATAATTGTTCGAGTAATTAGGGGGTATGGAAAAATGAAAGGATATGTTTTAGAATACGTCTGTGAAAATGAATTTAAAAAACTAGAAAGAGCGTTAAAGAAATATAATATGTTAGCGTTTAAGAAATTAAACTTTGACTATTATCCAGCTTTAAGAAATGGTAACTTTGTTGGGGAATTAATTTCAGTAAATAAGAAAAATGGTACTGAAACTTATGAACTTAAATTACCAAGTGATAAGATGTTTGCTCAAATTCATGGTGAAGTTAAATTAGTTTATACTGTTCATAAAAAAGACGAAGTTGTTGTTTTGGAAACTATTACACCATCTGATATTTTATTAGAAGGTCATAGATCTGAACTTACAACTTATAAAGGAATTATGATTTCTAAAGCTAATGCTTCAAAAGACATGTTTAAAATTGACTTACTTAATATGTTACAAGATAAATAATTGTTTATAAAACTTAAGCTTCGGGGGTTGCTTAAGTTTTTTATATTTTTTTGCTAAAAACTACTTGTCAGATTAAAAAAATTGTGATAATATTAGTATTGTCATGGACCTCTAGCTCAGTTGGTTAGAGCCCCCGGCTCATAACCGGGTTGTCGCAGGTTCGAGTCCTGCGAGGTCCACCATTTTATGCAAGCGTGGCGGAACTGGTAGACGCGCTAGACTTAGGATCTAGTGGAATATTCCGTGGGGGTTCAAGTCCCTTCGCTTGCACCAATATTGAATTTAGACTCGAATGAATAATTCGAGTTTTAAAATGGTTAATTTTATATAAATACTATTATTATATTAGATAATAGATAGTAATAACCATATCTTTTGTTCTAAAATTTGTTGATAATAATATTATTAATTTGTTATAGAATATAACATAGATAATTTTGATTTTGAAATATAGTAAATTGTTGAAATTAATGATATAATTAAGTAGAAGTACGAGGTGTAAAATGGAAAGTAAACCAAGTATATTATATAGAGGGTTAAAAGTTGATTATCGAAATTTACAAAACTTTGAGTTTTCTGGTGTTGATTTAAAAGTTAATTATGCTCCTATTATTGATCAATATGGTAGAAAAACTGTTATAGATGGAAATGAGTATGGAGTTTATATGTCTGATAATTTGAATATGGTAACATCGGCATATGGTAATTTACATCATGATGGGATACCAATTCATAATAATTTGTTAATTTTTAACGAAAGAATAATGATACCATCTGTGGCAGTAATATATCAAATTAATACAGTTGGACTAAATGTAAGAAAACCTTTTATTTCAGATCAACTAAAAGGACATTATAATAATGGCTTTTCTGGAAATGAATGGATAGCGGATGTTGTTCCTGGTGATAATTATCAATTATATCGTGTTAGAATCGGGGCAGATATTTTACACGATGAAGAAGATATAGATTTATTAAATGGAGAAGATATATCAGGACAAGTAAAACTAAAATTAGAAATGCGTAAATATAGATTAGAAACATTTGCAAATGCAATGGAAAAAATGCCACCGATGAAAAGAAATGCTATTGGAAGAGATGAATTAAATATTTTAAAATCTATTTATGGTGAAATTGGGTTAAAATATACTGATGAAGATAAATTGCTTACGAATAATGCAGATGGTATGTTAACGTATTTAGTAGCAAGGATATTTAAACAAAATGAATTGGATATAGACTTTCAAACAATAAAATATATAAATAGTTTAAAGGAGCAAGCAACGAGTGTTGATTCAATTATTGAAATTTTAAAGAGTGATAGAGTGAAAAATATGCAAGATAAAGTTGCATTTGTAGAAAGAAAGAAGCAACAAGGTGTTTCTTTTGTAACAAGTCGGTTCGATAAAAAAGAAAAAATGTTGGACACTCTTATGTCTATAGTGTTCCTTCGCCAAGATAAAGATAATCAATATAGACAGGAACAAACACAAGTGAATATTTCTGATAATGAAAATAAAATAAGAGAAGATCAAGAGTGGAAAATGATTAAAGAAAGATGCGAATACGATAAATTAGAGCCAGAAAGGCAAAGAATTGTAGAACAACAATTTTATGAAATGATTTGTAAAAGAAAAATGCGAGAAAAAGGTTTTGGCGATATTACAGAAAAGACATTACATTAGTGAAAAAGAATTTTAAAAATGTTTTTTTGCTTTGATTGTTAAAGGAGTTATTATATGAATTTATTAAATAAAATTAAAAGTTGTATTTATGAATGGAAAGAAAATAATAGATATAAAAAAGTTAAGAGATGTAGTTTGCCATATCCTTTTTGGGATAAGAAAAGATATACATTTGAATGGGTGAGATATTCTAAAGATTATAAACATTATTGCGCTGATCCAAGTTTATTTTATTCTATTGGTGAAATTGCCAGAACTGGAGTTACATATCATTATAAGGCAAAGCTTTATGGAAGAGAATTTCCTACCCAAGAGATAAAATATAGATTGATGGTTAGTCATTGCCATAGTTTCGAAGAAGTTGTCAGGGCTTTATATGATTATCCAGAAACATTTTTTATTCCTGATGAATTTTTGGATGAATATAGTAAACAAGAATTGAGTTATTTAAAAGAAATTAAAAATTATTTGCTTTTAATTGGATTAAAAGATATTAAAGAAAGCAAAGGAAGAAAATTGTTAGATGAAAAATGGGATATTATTTATAATAAGAAACATAAAAATATTAAAGACAGAATTTTTATGATGAACTATTCAAAAAGATGGAAAAAATTAGAGCATGAAGAATATTTGAAAAGATATTCAAATCCAAAGGTTTGGGAATTTTCTTCTGATCGTCATTTAGATATTGATAATGAACAAGCTGCTAATGCTATAATGAATGGGGAAAAGAATTACAAAATAAATGTTAAATATTCTTTTTTTGAATCATTTAAAAATAAAAAATATTTAGTTTCCTATGATGGTAAATATTTAGGAATCGTGCAAGTAGTAGATGAAAAAGTAATAAAATTTAAAGATTTAAGTAAAGATATGGTAAATTATAAATTAGCAGGTTTTAAAAGTTTTGAAGAATATAAAAATAATATGAAAAAAAGTTTTGTAGAAGATGGTAAGATTTATAATGAAGAATTTTCAGATGAATCTTTAGTTTGTTATGAAACTTTAAAAGTGATAGAAAAATTCAAGCAAAAACAGTGAAAAATTCACTGTTTTTTGATTTATATACTTTTTACATCATTTTCTATATTTTCTTCATTTATTTCAATGGCTTTAATACATTTCTCCAATAGTTCGTTTAAGTCCCAACCTAACATTTCACAACCTTTTTTGATAACAACTCTGGAACATCCTCGTGCAAAAGTCTTATCTTTAAATTTTTTCTTTAAAGTAGCAACTTCCATACCTTGAGCTTTGTGAGATGGTCTCATGTTTATTAAAGATGCAATTATACCAGTTAATTCATCACACGTATATAAAACTTTTTCCATAAAATGAGTTGGTTCAACATCTGTGCATAATTCATACCCGTGACTACATACAGCATGGATAAGTTCATCACTTGCATCAATTTCTTTTAAAAGTTCAATACATTTAATGCAATGTTCTTCTGGATACATTTCGTAATCAACGTCATGAAGTAGTCCTGTGATACCCCAGAAATCAGGATCATATCCATAATCTTGTGCAATATATCTCATTATTGCTTCCACCATCAAGCCATGTCTAATATGATATTCTTCTTTGTTATATTTTTTTAATAATTCTAATGCTTTTTCTCTATTCATAATTACCTCCGTATTTATTATAACACTCGTAACATTATGTAGTAAACATGCTTTTAAAAATTAAATATTTATTGTATAATTAAAATATCTTAGGAAATGATATGGAAAAAGATGCTATTTATACTATGTTTGTTGTAAAATAATAGAATATAATTGTTAAGAGTTTAGAATCGTGTATGTTTTTAACATTATTAATTATAAAAAAAATAAAAGAAGGTGAAAAAATAATGATTACAATATATTTAATTAGACACTCTCAACCATTTAGGCAATTACTTGGGGAATATAATGCTAATGAAATTGAACAGATAAGAAATGAAAAAAATCCTTTAAGTGTTGATGGAGAAAAATATGCGGAACAAATGAGTAATTATTCTGAATTATTAAATATTGATTTTCTGTATTCATCACACTACGTAAGAGCAATGGCTACTGCAAAATATATTGCAGAGAAAAATAATATTTTATTAAATGTTGATGAAAGATTAGGAGAAAGAAAATTTGGAGTTAATAACATATCAAAATTACCTGAAACATTTTTTGAGGATCAATTTAGAAATTGGAATTATAAGTTACCTAATGGTGAGTCCGCAGACGAGGTTTCCAAAAGAATGAATGAGGTTTTACTTGAAATTCTTTCTAATAATAAAGATAAGAATGTAGCAATTGTGTCGCATGGAACCGCAATAACTACGATGTTAAAAAGATGGTGCGATATTAAATTGAATGAAGAAAATAAATTGGTTGAAATATATTTTAATAATAATCTAGTATTTGATGGTAATTGGGGTTGCCCCGAATTATTCAAATTAAAGTTTGATGATAATAATGAATTGATTAGTATTGAAAATGTAAAATATAATTAGGAGTATTAAATGGAAAACTTTGTAAAGGTAATGTTTGATTTAACAAGTGGTGCAGATAAAGGATTTAAATATAAAATAGGTGAAGTAAACGTAGCAAACAACTGGAACCCAGATGCTAAAAATGGTAAAGATTTTGGTGGCTTTAATTATTGTAGTGAAGAATGCATTTTAAGATGGCTTCATCGTGGTGATACAATTTATGATGTAACTATTCCAGATGATGCAGAAAACGTAAGACTTGATGGAGCCACTACGATATATAGAACTAATAAAATTATTATTAGTAATCCAAAGAAGGTGGATGATGAGTTAGCACTTTATTTTTATCAAATATCTAAAATACCTGAAAAATCATATTATAAAGCTTTAGCTGTTGTAAGCATTATGAATTATAAGAAAACTGCTTATGCTATATTTAAAGATAAAATAAATAAAGATAATATAGATGAAGTTTTAGAAGAATGGAACGATTTTATATCACATAATGGTAAAAATGATAGAAAAGATGTGAATGGTCTTGTTAAAGAAATTGAAAGTTTTTTATATGAAGTTAAATCTGATCTGTTAATAAGTAGGTTTGTAGATAAAGAACCATATATAAAAGATATAAGTAATGATAAAGTAATAAATGTAACCGGAGAATCTGGTTCTGGTAAATCTACTTATGTAACAAAGTATTTAAATGATGATAATAATATTGTTATTGATACTGATTTAGTTTTTGAAAAAGAAAAAGTAGATAATAAATATATTTTAGAATTAAGAAATATTTTTAAAAATAAAGAAAAAGATTATTTAATTAATAATTTTGATGAGTTTTATTTAAATATACTAGATTATTTTAAAGATGTTGAAAAAACTATTGTGATAGATTCAGCACAAATTAGAAATGTTAAAGATTATTCTATTTTAAAGGGAAAATTAATTGTAATAAGAACTAGTATAGATAATTGTTATAATAGATGTATTGAAAGATGGAAAGAAAATAATAAAAACTATACTGATGTAGATCTAGAAGAATATTCTAATAAAAAATCAAATATGTTTGATTGGTATAAAACATTAAATGAATTTTTAGTGAATATTGAAAGCTTGTTTGATAGTTAATTGTTTATTTGAAATAAGAACTTTTATTATGTTGTAATTGAAACATTTGCCTTTTATAGGGAATCGTGGTATATTAATGGTGAGAAAGGAGTTACTATCGTGAATAAAAAAGAATATTTAAGTGAAGAAAAGTATCAAAAGATAAAAAAAATACTAATTACTTTAGGATTTATTTCCCTTGCTGTTGGAGTTATATTATTGGTTTTGGCTATTTTAGTAAAAGTTCCTGAAGAACCTTCATTAGGTGATCCAAATTGGTGGAGAAATAGCAAAATCAGTGGTGATGCTGAAAGTAAAAAAGCGTTATTGTTTTTCTTTTCGTTTGTATTTGGTATAATGCTTCCTGCTATGTTGTTTGGAACGGCTTATAAACGAGAAATAAAAGCGTTTAATACTCAACAAGAAATGCCTGTTAAACAAGAAACTATTGAAAAGATGGCACCATCTGTTGGAGAAGCTGCAGGTACTGTTGCCAAAGGTATTAAAAAAGGGTTGAAAGACGAAAAATAAGTAAATTACTTAAACTCAAATTAAAATTTTGAGTTTTTTTCTTTTTTGTTATATTACAAATATTGTAATAAGAATAAGTATATATAATTGTTATAATAGATGTATTAAAAGATGGAAAGAAAGTAATAAAAATTATAATAATGTTGAAAAGATTTTTTGACATTTAGTTGATTAATGCTATGTGTACTGATATAATATTTGAAAGAGTTATGCAAGTGGAGGTTTTGTAATGTTAAAGTATTATTTAGAGTTATTAGGTTATTCTGATATGCCAGATTTTATTATAAAATATTTAAGCTGTCCATCATTAATTAGGCTTAAAGATGTAGGTTACTTTTGTGGTATGGATTATGCTTCGAAAAATATTTATGATTTTAGAGAATATATAAGTAGATATGATCATTCTTTAACTGTTGCTTTGATTGTATATAAACTAACTCATGATAAAAAAACTACAATAGCAGGATTATTTCATGATATAGCAACACCATGTTTTTCTCATGTTATTGATTATATGAATAAAGATCATGAAAAACAAGAAACTACAGAAGAATATACTGGTTTTGTTATAGAAAATGATATTTGGTTATGCCATTGTTTAGAAGAAGATGGTATATATTTAGGGGATATTGTTGATTTTAAAAAATATAGTATAGTTGATAATGATAGACCAAAAGCGTGTGCAGATAGAATAGATGGAGTTGTTTTAACTGGTATTGGTTGGACTAAAAATATTTCCAAAAATGATATTAAAAACATAGTTATGGCGATGAGGCTGTTTAAAAATGAAAATGAAGAATTAGAAATTGGGTTTAATTCTTTAGAAGCTGCTAAATTAGTGCTAAAGGTAAGCGAAAGTATAGATTCTTATTGTCATTCAAAAGAAGATTTCTATATGATGGAATTGCTCGCTAAAATAACTAAATATGCAATTGATATGAACATTATTTGTTATGATGATTTGTATAAGCTAAACGAAAAAGAATTATTTAATATACTTGAAGAATCTAGTGATTTGTATTTAAAAGAGTTGATTATGGAATTTAAAACTAAGAAAAAAGAAGATATTGAAGATGTAAAGGTGTCTAATGTTAAGATTAGAGATTTGAACCCTTTAGTAAATGGTGAAAGATTGAGGTTAGTACGAACTCGAAATTAAAATTTTGAATTTTTCCTTTTTGTGCTATATTATAAATGGAGATGATTTTATGAAACCTGGATTAGGTGTTGGTGTTATGATATTAAAGGATAATAAGGTGTTACTTGGCCTTCGTAATCCTGATAAAGTGAAGGCTTCAAGTGAACTTAAAGGAGAAGGCACATGGACTATGCCTGGTGGTAAAGTCGAATTTATGGAAAAGTTAGTGGATGCTGCTAAAAGAGAATTGGAAGAAGAAACTAGTTTAATTGCCAAAGACTTAAAACTAATATGTGTATCTGATGATATGACTGATACAGCTCATTATGTTACGGCAGGATTTTTAGTTAGTTCTTATGAAGGAGAAATTAAAGCCATGGAACCGGAAACTATCTTAGAATGGAAATGGTTTGATATTGATAATTTACCTGAAAATATGTATAAACCTAGTAGAGTTGTAATTGAAAAATATTTAAATGATATTATTTACGAATAAAAAACGCAAATAAATGTTTGCTATTTATTTAAAATTATTGTATTATATATTTAGGTGGTTATAATGGTTTATTTAAAAGAATTTAATTTGCTTAGTGAAGACTTTGAAAATGGTATATTGATTAATGAACGAAGAAATTATTTTCATAATCAATATCCTTTTAGAATTTTTCCTGATAAAAAATTAGAAAAAATGGATTTTGCAAATATTACAATACTTTATGGCGGCAATGGTTCTGGTAAATCAACAATACTAAATATTATTGCAGAAAAGTTAAATGCTAAAGGATTAAATTTGACTGGGGGAGAAATGTTTCAAACTTATGTAGATTATTGTAAATATGAAACTTCTTTAGAAATACCTGATGAAATTAAAATTATTAAAAGTGATGATGTTTTTGATTATATTTATAATGTTAAAAGAATAAATAACCGGGGATTTAATCGAAGAGAAGCTTTATTAAAAGAATATTTTGAATGTAAGAAGACCTCGATTAGGGATATTAATGATTATCAAAGTATTAAAAATGAGGTAGATGCTAAAAGATTAGGACCATCTGATTTTATTCGGGGAAGAATGCTTAATAAAGATGTTCTTGAACAATCAAATGGTGAATCAGCTTTAATGTATTTTATATCTGAAATTAAAGACAATGGAGTATATTTACTTGATGAACCTGAAAATAGTATGTCAGCTTCAATGCAATTAAAACTTACTAAATTTTTGGAAGAATCAGCACGATTTTTTAATTGTCAATTTATTATTGCTACACATTCACCTTTTATATTGGGAATGGATGGTGCTTCGATATATGATTTAGATAGTGTGCCTGTATCTATGAAGAATTGGTGGAAACTTGAAAATATGAAAATATATTATAATTTTTTCAAAGATAATCATGAAAAATTCGACATAAAATAACATTTCACATTTTCTTCACAATTATTTCACACTTGGTTGGTACTATTGTATGTAGAGGTTTTAGGAAAAATTTGTTTATAAATCATTAACTCTTTTACAAACCTTTCTATAATATAAATTATAGTCTTATAGTTCCTACAATATTAAGTATTAAAGTTTTCTTTTAAAATATAAACGTTTATTGAGTACTTAAGACCTCTATGGTGGATGGAGTTTTTACTTCATCCTTTTATATTGCAATTTAATGATATTTTTGATAAAATTAAGTTGATAGTGGGTGAAGTAAATGGATTACAAAACAACGGTATTTAATGTTAAAGAATTAAGGCAAGAATTAATACTTATGACTATTAATGAAGTGGTTGAAGCATTAGAATTTAAAGGCTATAATGCTACGAATCAATTAGTAGGTTATCTAATAAGCGGAGATGAAAAATATATAACTACTTTTAATCATTCCAGAGCTAAACTTTGTAAGTTTGATCGTAGTGAAATATTAATGGCAATAATAAATGCCTATATGGGGCGCTAATGAGATATTTAGGACTCGATTTAGGAACAACTTCTCTTGGAGTAGCCATTAGTGATAAAACCAATACTTTAGTAAGCCCACTAACTTTAATTAAATTTAAAAGAGAAGATTATAATGAAGCATTAAATAAATTGTTGGAAATAATAAGGGATAAAAATATTTCAAGAGTAGTTTTAGGACTTCCTAAAAATATGGATAATAGCTTAGGTTTTGCAGCACAAAGAAGTTTAAATTTTAAAAAAATATTGGAAAGAGAAAATATTGAAGTAATACTTGAAGATGAAAGATTAACTACAGTTGAAGCAATTAATATTATGAAAAATAATGGATTAAAAAGAATTAATGAACAAAATAAAACAGATGTATTGTCAGCAGTTTTGATATTAGAATCTTATTTAAAGAGGCAAAATTATGAAAAATAAGTTAGTAGTAGAAGAAAATATAGATAAAAAAGAATATAAACCCATTATAAAGATTACAATGGAAGGTGAAGAATTTATTATATATACCAAAGATGAAATAAATAAGCTCGGAGATGTAATTTGTTATGTATCAAGTTATTGTTACGAAGATGGAAAACAAGTATTAAAACCAATTAAAGATAAAAGAAAGCTAGAAATTCTTGATAATATTTTTTTACAAGTACAAAATTTAATTAATAAAAAGGATTGTGGTAAAGATGAAAAATAAAAAACTATTTATTGTTTTGGGGGTCATTCTAGGTATAATTATAGCGCTTATAGCAACTTATTTTATATTACTTACACCAAGTAGTAAGAGTAATAAAGTAATTACATTTACGGTTAAAAAAGGTGATGGTAAAGAAAAGATTGTTGATAATTTAAAAGACGCAAAACTTATTAGAAGTAAGTATGCTGCAATAATTTATTTGGTAATTTCTGGTAATAAGAACTTGCAAGCAGGATCATATGAGTTTAGCAGAGATATGTCAACTCAAGATATTATTAAATCTTTAAATAGTGGTGATGTTATTAAAGAATTTAAACCAAGTATTAAAATAACTTTAAAAGAAGGTGTTACTTTAAAAGAATACATGAAGCTAATTAGTGATGAAACTAATATAGATTTTGATGAAGCAATAAAAAAGGTAAATGATAAATCGTTTT
Organism: uncultured Bacilli bacterium; assembly: GCA_934096035.1. GTDB lineage: Bacteria > Bacillota_I > Bacilli_A > RF39 > UBA660 > Onthocola_B. The sequence continues at coordinate 769,668 of CAKOKX010000001.1, read as the reverse complement.
TGAAAGGCTTAATTGCTGATTATTGGTTTTTAACTAACGATATACTTGATGATGATATTTATTATGCTTTAGAAGGTTATTTGTTTCCTGAAACATATGAGTTTTATAAAGAAACTACAGTTGAACAAGTGATAAGAAGAATTCTTAATGTAACAAATGAAAAGTTAAGCCCTTTAAAAGAAGAAATAAAGAAAAGTAAATATAGTGTTCATGAAATATTTACAATGGCAAGTATTGCTGAAAAAGAAGCAAATAAATATGAAGATAGAAAGATGGTTACTCAAGTAATAAATAAAAGATTAGAATTAAATATGAGTTTAGGAATGGATGTAACTAGTTATTATGGTGTTCAAAAAAGTATGAAGGAAACTTTAACAAAAGTTGACTTAAATGATGAAAACCCTTATAATACTAGAGTTACTACATTTATTGGGCTTCCTGTTGGACCTATTTGTAATCCATCTATTGGAAGTATAAAGGCTGCACTTGAACCTGCAGATACTGATTATCTTTATTTTGTAGCAGATGTAGATACTGGTAAGGTTTATTTTGCTAAAGATATTGATGGTTTTAATGAATTAGTAAGAAGATATATAAAGTAAAGGTGAATTAAATTGAAAGAACAAATATTAGAAATGGAAAGGTATGCTAATGAAAAAAATGTACCAATCATTGAAAAAAAATCTATTGCATTTATAATGAAATATATTAAAGAAAATAATATAAAAAATGTTTTAGAAATAGGAAGTGCAATTGGATATTCAGCAATACTTATGGCATCTAGTACGCAAGATTGTGTTGTTACAACAATTGAAAGAGATGAAGTAAGATATATGGAATGCTTAAAGAACGTTAAGAAATGTGGCATGGAAAAGAAAATTAATGTTGTTTATCAAGATGCTTTAGAATTAAATTTATCTGAAGATTTGAGATATGATTTAATATTTATTGATGCAGCTAAAGGACAATATACTAAATTTTTTGAAAAGTATAAAAATTTCTTAAATCCAAATGGTACAATTATCACAGATAATATTAAATTTCATGGTTATGTTGGTGAATCTAGTAAATTAGATAAAGGTAATTTAAAAAGCCTAGTGGAAAAAATCGAAAATTATATTGAATTTTTAAAAAGTAATACTGAGTTTGATACCAAGTTTTATGATATTGGGGATGGACTTTCAGTAAGTACATGGAAACATGAATAAATTAGTAACTGTAACTAATAAAAATTTTATAAGTAATTTAAAGAAAGAGGATGTAACACTAGTTTATCCTCTTAGATTTTTTTCCGTAGGTTATGAAGAGTATTTTGATATAAAAGATATAGATGATTTTGTCTTAGTAAATAGAATATTAAATGATGATGAAATAAATAAACTGGAAGAAACTTTGTTATCAAGTAATATTAAAGGAATTGCGTTTGATGATTTAGGTATTTTAGATGTTGTAAAAGATAGAGATATAACTAAGATATTAATATTAGATCATATAAGTAATAATGTTAGCTCAATTAATAGTTATTTAGAATATGTAGATAGTATAGTTGTTTCTAGTGATTTATCTGAAGAAGAAATTAGGAATATAGTTAAAAATGTTAATAAAAAAGTAGTAATATATACATTTGGTTTAAAAGGGCTTATGTTTTCAAGAAGAAATTTATTAGATAATTATGAGATGTATTATAAATTAGATAAAGAAAAAGTAATAGATAGCCATATCAATAATAAATTTTTTAAAGTAATAGAATCTGATTATGGAACTAAAGTTTATGCTTATCCATATTATGACGGAACTAGTTTACTTGATTTAGATAATGTTTTATATTTCTGGTATGATCCCATTCTTTTAGATATAAATAATATAAGAAAAGTATTAAATAATGATTTAAGTAATATAGATTGTAGTAGAATATTTTTAGATAAAAAAACAGTATATAAGGTAGGTGATTTAGATGCCTGAGTTATTAGCACCTGCTGGTGATTTTGAAAAAATGAAGTTTGCTTACCTATATGGAGCTGATGCTATTTATTGTGGGGGACAAAACTTTAGTTTAAGAGCTAATGCTAAGAATTTTAGTTTAGAAGAATTAAAAGAAGCAAGCAATTATGCTCATAGTTTAGGTAAAAAGATTTATGTAACTGTTAATATTGTGTTTCATGATGAAAATTTAAATGGTTTAGAAGAATATTTAAAATATTTAGATAGTATAAATATTGATGGAATAATCGCTAGTGATATAGTAGTAATTAAAATGTGTCAGAATCTTAATCTTGGCTTGAGTGTTTGCTTATCTACGCAAGCTAGTACCCTAAATAGTAGATCTGTTAAGTTTTGGCAAAAGTTGGGTGTTACAAGAGTTGTTTTAGCACGTGAGGCATCTCGTAAAGATTTAATTAATATTGCTAAGACAGGTGTTGAAATTGAAACATTTATTCATGGTGCTATGTGTACTTCTTTTAGTGGTAAATGTGTTTTATCAAATTATATGACTAATAGAGATTCTAATCGTGGTGGTTGTGCTCAAGTCTGTCGTTGGGAATTTTTAGTAAACGATAAACCTAATTTAACTATTATGCCTAAAGATTTAAATATGGTACCATTTATAAAAGATCAAATTGATTTAGGTGTTGCATCTTTTAAAATTGAAGGTAGAATGCGTTCAATTTATTATGTATCTACTGTTTTACTAAGTTATCGAAGAATGATTGATGCGGCTTTAAATAATACTTTAACTAAAAAAATGGAGGATTATTATTTAAAAATATTAAATCGTTGTGCAAATCGTGAATCAACTCCTCAATTTTATGATAAATTACCCGGAGTAAACGAAGAATATTGGAATGGAAGAACAGAAGTATCAAATCAAGATTTTTTAGGATTAGTGTTAGACTATGATGAAGTAAATAAAATTGCGACGATTGAAGTAAGAAATTATTTTGAGAGTGGACAAATTGTGCAATTTTTTGGACCAAATCATGAAACATTTGAATATCAAATTAATACAATATATGATGATGAAGATAATGTTATCGATGTATGTAGACATCCAAAGAGTATTATAAAAATGAATGTGGATGATAAACTACAAGTAAATGATATGATGAGGTTAAAAGTATTTGACAAATTAGATGTTTTATAGTATGATTATGAACTGTAAATTGAAATAAAAAAGGAGATTGATTTTTATGAAAAAAGAAAATACATTTATAATGACTGCGGAAGGATTTTTAGAAGCTGAAAACGAATTAAATGAACTTAAAAATGTTCGTCGTCCAGAAGTAATTAAGGCATTAAAAGAAGCAAGAGCTTTAGGAGATTTATCTGAAAATGCCGATTATGATGCTGCTAGAAATGAACAAGCAATAATTGAAGCAAAGATCCAAGAACTAGAATATAAACTTGAACATGCAGAAATAATAGATAATAAAGGAAAGAATGAAGTCAGTTTAGGTTCAACAGTTACAATAAGCTATGATGATGGTGAAGAAGAAGAATATAAAATAGTTGGATCTATGGAAGCTGACCCATTTGAAAATAAAATATCAAATGAATCACCTTTAGGAATAGCTTTACTTAAACATAAAATTGGTGATAGTGTTGAAGTTGCAAGCCCAAATGGTGGTTATACAATAAAAATTAAAAAAATAGCTTAATTCCTGAGAATTTAAGCTTATTTTCTTGTAAATTAGAAGTAATTATATTATAATAAAGTAGTTAGGAAGGAAGTATTTATGAAAAACGTACATGAAGTTGAAATTAAATTAGAAAAAGAATGGGTAGACTCTTTAGATGCCGTATTCAAAAAGAAAAATAAGGAAGTTAAAATTGATGGTTTTAGAAAAGGAATGGCAAGTAAAGAAATTTATTTAAAACATTTTGGAATTGAATCATTATATGCTGATGCTATTGATGCTTGTATAAGTGTTGCTTATAAAAAAGCGTTAGATAGTGAAAAACTAATACCAGTTATTGAACCTCAAGTTGATGTTACTGGAATTAGCGACACAAATGTTATTTTTAAATTTACAATTATTACTAAACCAGAAGTTACTTTAGGAGATTATAAAAACTTAAAAATTAAAAAAGAAGAAGCTAAAGTAACAGATGAAGAAGTAAGTAATGAAATTGAACACATGAGAACTCATATGGCTGATGTTGTTGTTAAAGAAAATGGCACAGTTGTTGAAGGCGATACTGCTGTTATTAGCTTTACTGGAGTTGTAGATGGTAAAGAAGTTGAAGGGGCTAAAGGAGAAAATTATCCATTAGAAATTGGAAGTCATTCATTTATTCCTGGTTTTGAAGAAGGCGTAGTTGGAATGAAAGCTGGAGAAACTAAAGAATTAAATCTTAAATTTCCAGAAAACTATGTTGAAGAATTAAAAGGTAAGGATGTAACATTTACAGTTACAGTAAATGAAGTTAAAACTAGAGTTTTACCAGAAATGAATAAAGAATTCTTTGAAGATTTAGGATATGAAGATGTTAAAGATGAAGCTGGATTAAAAGCTAAAGTTAAAGAAGAATTAACACATGAAAAAGAACATCATTTAGAAGATGAATTCATGGATAAAGTATTAGAAGCTGCTGCTAAAAATATGAAAGTAGAAATTAATTCAGAAATTATTGATGAAGAAGTTCATAGAATGATTAATCAATATGCAGAACAATTAAAAATGCAAGGAATGGATTTTAATGAATTTATGAAAATTACTGGTACTAAAGAAGAAGATTTACATAAACAAATGGAACCAGAAGCTGAAAAACGTGTTAAATATCGTTTTATGTTAGAAGCTATTGCTGAAAAAGAAAATTTAAAATTTACTAAAGAAGAAGTTGAAACTCGAGCTTCAGAAATTGCTGCATCTTATGGTGTTGATAAAGCAGAACTTTTAAAAGCATATGGATCAATGGATGTTATTGAATATGATATGAAAATGCATAAAGCATTAGAAATACTAAAAGAAAATAATTAAAGACCTATATTTGGTCTTTTTTTCTTGACAATTTATATAAATTTATTATAAAATATTCCTTACCTAAGGAGGGGAAAATATGAAAAAGTACGAAGAAGTTAAACAAAGTTTAATATTAAACGGCTATGATGATGCAAAAGTAGATGAACTATCTAGTTTATTTGTTGAAGATTTTCTTGATTCTGAATATGAAAAACTTGGAGAAGCTTTGGATAAGTACATAGCTGCAGTTAGAGATGGACAAATATTACCAAATGAATTTGGAGTTGTTAAATTCGGAGAAATAGTAAGTGATAATGAAGAAGAAAACTCTAAATCTATAGTTGTTTCTACTTTTAGAAATGTTATAACTAATAATTTTAATGAAATGGCTAAAAGAGAGCCTTTACAAGGAGTATTAGTTTCTGGCGGAGCTATGAAACTTCATCCTCTTTTTGCAGCATATGGCGTAAATCCTTACTTTTTTTCTAAAGATATCTTAGCATCATTTGATGATTTTGGTCTTTGCAGTGTTCATCCAACCGGATATGAGTTTGGCTTTATAAGATTATCAGATTTGATTACTTTACTTAATAGTAAAGGTTTAGAAAAAGGTTTCTTGTTAGTTGAAAAAAATAATGGAATGGGATTTGATTTATTAATTGAATATGATAGAATAATGAATCTTGGGAAAAATGACGAATTAACTTTAAAGAGAGTCTAAAAAAAGACTCTCTTTTGAGCCTTATATGATATATGCAATTATACCTGCGATGACACTTGCTACCATGATAAGAAGCATTATCCATACTACGATTTTTTGAGCTTTTTTATTCAAAATATTTCACCACTTTCTTTTTTCTATTAATAATTTATCATATTTGTAATAATTTTGCAATATAATTAAGTGGTGATAATCATGTGGACAAGCCTAAATAAAAAGTTATATGTTTTTATGAGTATAATATTAGTAGTTGGTTTAATTACAGGAATAGTCTTTGTAGTATTACTAGATGAAGCAACAAAGGAAATATTGTTTTTAAATATTAATGAGGTTCTGCAAAATTTTTCTCATGTAAATACAAGTAGCATGATAATACATTTAGTTATACTGTCTAGTTTACTTATTTTAAGTATGTTTTTAATTGGTGGTCCTTTGGTTTTATTTTTTATGTTTTACAATGGCTTTAGTGTTGGCTTCATAGTAAGTAGTTTAACCTGCATTTTTGGCATAAAAGGAATACTGTATGGTTCAATTTATGTAATAATATATAAATTATTGTTTTTAGTTATGCTGATAATTTTTAGTGTTAATTTATTTAAAATAATTAAATGCGTTATTGATGGAATTGTAAATAAGAAAAGTAATAAGGAATCATTAGTTGTTTTTATAAAAAGAAGTATAATATTTATTGGAATAATACTTATACTAGATATAATTTTGTATTTTGTAGGTGGAAAACTAGTAAATCTCTTTAATTTTTTGATTAGTTAGTATATAATAGTTATGTGATGTTTATGGAAAAAGTGATTATTGGAATATCTGGTGGAGTTGATTCTGCAGTTGGAGCTTTACTTTTAATTAAGCAAGGCTATGAAGTTGAAGGATTATTTATGCGTAATTGGGATAGTAATATTAATAATGATTTTTTAGGAAATCCCAATGATTTTAATGATATTTGTCCTCAAGAAAAAGATTATAATGATGCTTTAGAATTATGTAATAAATTAGGTATAAAACTACATAGAATTGATTTTGTTAAGGAATATTGGGACTATGTATTTACATACTTTTTAGAAGAATTAAAAAAAGGAAGAACTCCAAATCCAGATATGTTATGTAATAAATTTATTAAGTTTGATTTGTTTATAAAAGAAGCAAAAAGGCTAGGAGCTAATTATATTGCAACGGGTCATTATGCAAGAATGGAAAACGGTAAACTTAAAAGAAGTGTTGATTTAAATAAAGATCAAACATATTTTTTGGCTGATGTAAAAAGAGAAAGTTTAAAAAATGTTTTATTTCCAGTTGGAGAATACACAAAACCTGAAATTAGAAAAATAGCTGAAGAAAATAACTTAAATGTTGCTCATAAAAAAGATTCTACGGGTATTTGTTTTATTGGAGAAAGAAACTATCAAAAATTCATTGAAAATTATTTGCAACCTAATCCTGGAGATATTGTTGATGTATCTACAAAAGAAGTAATAGGTAGACATACAGGCTTAATGAATTATACAATTGGCCAAAGAAGAAATGTTGGTATAAGCGGTAATTTAGAAAGACATTATGTATGTGGTAAGAATGTTAAAGATAATATTTTATATGTAGTTTTCGGAGAAGACAATAAATATTTAATGAGCGATGAATGCATTTTAGATAATGTTAATTTTATAAGTGATTTAAGACCAACTTTTTGTACTGCTAAATTTAGATATAGAGATCAGGATCATGCTGTGGAATTAGAATATTTGGAAAATAATAAGATAAGAGTTAAATACCCTGAAAAAGTAAAAGCGGTAACACCAGGACAAGCATGTGTTTTATATCTCGGGGAAGAATGTCTTGGATGTGGATTTATTGATGAAATAAAAAATAATGGAGAATTTTTATGGTATTTACATAACTAAACTTGATTTTTAATGTTAAGTTATGTATAATAAAGGTGTAAAATTAAAGAAGGTAGTGATTAAAATATGGATAGATTAAATGAATTATTACAAGAATTAGGGTTATCTAAAGTAAAGCTAGCTAAATATTTAGGTGTAAGTCGTCAGATGGTATATAACTATTTAGTTTTAGATAGCTTAGATAAATGGCCAAAAGAAAAGAAAGTATTGTTATTACAACTTTTAGATATTAAAGATGGAAGTAAAAAAAGCATTGAAAGTATTGTGGTTGATACTGATTATTTGATGGAAGTAGAAAAAAGACTTAATACTGCTATTAAACAAACTAATAGTATTGAGTCTGTAATCGATATGAATGGATTAACAAAAGAAAATAAACAATTATTAAATGATTTTATATTTTTATTAAAAGAAAAATTAGAAGATAATGAGTCAGAAGAAACTGCTGCAATAAAATATATGTATTATATGCTTCAATCAATGGATAATGTTCCAGAAATAAAATATATAATGGGATATATGGCAAAATCTAATTGCTTTATTAAACCAGATGAATATAAGTTTGATGAAGATAAACAGTTTATTTTTGAAGGAATTTTATATTCAGCTTTAACATTATATAATAATGGTGGCGCATCAAAGAGTAAACTTGCGGAAAGTCATAAAAGATTCATTACTGAAATAGAACAAAAAAATGAAGAAAAATTAACCAGAACACAACAACTTAGTACGGTTAAAATTCAAGCTTTAAGAGAACTTGGATATAATGATATTAATACTGAAAATGCAGCAGAAGTATTCGAAAAAATGGCAGAAATACAAACAAGAAAGGTATAGTAAAAATGAAGAAGAAAAATCTTGTGCTTTTATTAAGTGGAATTGTTGTTATCCTTGTTGGTGTGGTAATATCTTTCTTTATAAAAAATGGGATTCCTGTTAATGCAAATGGTAAAACTGTTAAAGAACTATATTCTTATATTGGTAATAGTGATTTAGAAAAATGCGGGGGATTAGTGTTTTATAATGATAGTAAAGTTGATTATAATAGTTTAAGTAATGATACTAAAATTTGTTTAGCTTATACTCAAGTAAAAAAAGAAGTTAAAGAAGAAATAAAACTTGATAAAAATAAAAAAGGTAATATATGTACTTTAAGCAAAGGCCTTATATTTGCAACAGATAATTATGAAGATAAGATTTGTACCTTAAGCAAAACAAATAAAGATCTAGTAAATGAAAATTACAAAAAAATATTTGGTAAAGAAATAGATACTTATGATAAATTTCAATTAGATAATATAACAGTTTGTTATTTAAATGATGACTCGTATTATTGTGGATTATCTGAAGAATATACTTATACAATCGGAGCTGAACCACATACTTATAGAGCAATAAAAGATTCTTTTAAAAAGAATAATGAAATAATTATTTATGATTACTTTTTAAAAGTTATTAATAATGAATGTTATACAAGTTATGTTAAAGATAGTAAAAATGATAAGTGCACTAAAGCATTAGAAAATAATAAAAATGTAGAATATAAATTTTTGAAAAAATATGGAACTAAGTATAAACATATATTTAAAAAAGATAATAATGTATATCATTGGGTTTCTAGTGAAAAAATAAATTAAATTACCTTGAGTTAAAAGAAAAGTGTAGTCCGAAGTTTATAAGTAATAACTAACTTATCAATATCTGAGATAAATAAGTTAAAAATTAACTAATAATCAAATTAAGATAATGTTTAAAAAAATGTTATCTTTTTATATGCATAAATGTTATAATATTTATGTATGAATAAATGAGGTATTTTATGAATTTAATAATTACTAATGAATTTAATAAAATGGATATATTAAAAAAAACAACTAATGAAAAGAAGTTTAACAATTATAAATTTTATAGTTTTAACGAGTTAAAGAGAAAACTGTTTTTTGATTATGATAATAAAACAATAGAATATGTAATGAAAAAATATAATGTTAATTTATCGATAGCAAAAATTTATATTAAAAATTTATATTTTCTAAAAGATGTAAGAAATAAAAAAATAGAATTTTTAAATAATTTGAAAAAAGAATTAGATAACAATAAATTGCTTATTTATAATAATCAATTTAAAAACTATTTACTTGATAAAAAAATAATAGTTTATCAAAATGAAGAATTATCTAAAGAAGAAAAATATATTTTGCATGATTTTAATTATGAAGTGAAGAAAAATCAAGATAGCATATATAGTCCTGAAATATTTGAAGCAATTAATATAAATGAAGAATTAGAATTTGTTATATCAAGTATAAAAAATTTAATTCATGAGGGAATTGATATTAATAATATAAAATTAATTGCTAATAGTGAGTACAATAAGTATTTAGAATATTATTCACAAATTTTTAATTTACCTCTTAATACTAGTGATGGCAATTCATTTTTTAGTACAGGTGTTTCAAATTTGTTTTTGCGTATGTATGATGAATATGATATACCTGTGATTATTGAAAAATTAAAGGAAAAGTATGAAAATATAAATGAACTAATATCTGTTATAAATAAATCTGTATTAGTAAGTGATAAAAAAATTAGAAAAGAATTTATTATAGATGATTTAAAAAAATGTATTGTATCCAATGTTTCATATAAAAATGCTATTGATATTCATTCTTTGCATGAAAACTATGGGGATGATGATTATGTCTTTTTACTTGGCTTTAATATAGGAAATTACCCTAAAATTTATATGGATGATGATTTTTTAAGTGATAAAGAAAAAAAGATGTTAGATTTAGATACTTCCATAGAAAAAAATAAAATGGAAAAAGTAAATGCTATAAGTGCTATTAAAAGGATTCCTCATTTGATAATAACATATCCTTTACATGATGGTAGCAAAGTAAGATATCCATCAGTTTTAATTGATGACTTACAAGTAACTTCTCAGAAAATAAAACTTAATAGATCAATATCATATTCTAAAAAATATAGTAATCTTTTATATTCTATTGATTTAGATAATTTTTATAAATATAATGATGAAAGTAAATATTTAAAAATGTATCAAAAAAATTTAAATATTCCTTACCGAGAATACAATAATAAATATAATATGATTGACACAGATTTATTAAAAGAAAGACTTAATGATAATTTTACTTTATCTTATACAAGTTTAGAATCTTTTAATGAATGCGGATTTAAATATTATTTATCTAGAATAATGAATTTAGATATTTATGAAGAAACTTTTAAAATTATTATTGGAAAAATTGTTCATCATATATTAGAAAAAGGATTAGAAAATGATATTGATATAGATTTGGAAATAAGTGAATTTATGAAAACATTAGACTTTTCATTTGGCCCTAGAGAATTATTTTATGTTCACAAACTAAGTGCTGAGCTAGATTATTTGCTTAAATATTTACATGAACAAGAAAAAAATTCGAAGCTTACAAATTATTTGTTTGAAACTGAGCTTGCTGTAGAAAAAAAATATAATAATATAAATGTAGTGTTTAAAGGATTTATAGATAAAGTAATGAATACAGAGTATAATGGCAAAGAAGTTATTGCTGTTGTAGATTATAAAACTGGTGATAAAAATATAAAGTTAGATACTTTAGAATATGGATTAAACATTCAATTACCAATTTACTTATATTTACTTAAAAATTCTGAAAGATTTAAAGATTCCGTTATTGCTGGATTTTATATCGAAAAAGTATTGAACAATGTTTTTAACATAACAAAGAATAAATCCTTGGAAGAACTAAAAAATGAAAATTTAAGATTACAAGGATATACTAATAGTGATGAAAATATAATTTCTTTAATAGATTCAAATTACTTAAATAGTAAAATGATTAAAGGTTTAAAATTTAAAAAAGATGGTTCTTTTTATTCTACAAGTAAGGTGTTAAGTAATAAAGAAATGGATGATATGATTGTTAAAGTTCAAAATATTATTGATGATACAATAAAAAATGTTATTACTGGGAAGTTTTTTATAAATCCAAAAGTTTTAAAAGGTAAAAATATTTCTTGTACTTATTGTAAATTTAAAGATATATGTTTTAAAACAAAAAGTGATGAAGTAATTATCGGAGGTGAAGATGATGAATTTAACGCCTGAACAACAATTGGCGGTTGACTTAGAGGGAACAAATATTATAGTTTCTGCAGGTGCTGGGTCTGGTAAAACCGCAGTATTATCAGAAAGGGTTATTAGAAAATTAAAAGATGGAATAGATATTAGAAACATTTTAATGTTAACATTTACTAATGAAGCTGCTGGAGAAATGGCTAATAGAATTAGAAAAAAAATAAAAAAAGCAGGATTAACTAGTCAACTAGAGTTTTTAGATCAAGCTTATATTACAACATTTGATGCTTTTGCCTTAAGTTTGGTAAAAAAATATCATTATGTTTTAAATATTGATAAATCAATTGATATTATAGATTCTTCAATTATTGATTTAAAAAGAAATGAATTTTTAGAAGAAATATTTTTAAGTCTTTATGATGCAAAAGATGAAAAATTTTTAAAGTTAATTGGAGATTTTACTACACGTGATGATGAAGTTATTAAAAAAGCTATTTTAAGTATTAATAAAAGTCTAGATTTGAAATACGATAAAGAAGATTATATCGATAATTATGTAAATAACTTTTATAATAATAAATATATAGAGCAATTATTTGCTGAGTATTTTAATTATTTAAAGAAAATATCTTTAGAACTTGAAGATTCTGTTTTAATATTAGAAAACTTTATGGATTCATCAAGTTATGAAAACATTTATAATTCCTTAAGTAAATTATTTAGACCAAATAGTTATAATGATTTATACAAGAATAATAATATTATTTTGCCTAGATTTACAAAGGTAGATTCAAGTGGCATAAGTGTAAAAGAAAATATTCAAGAACTGTTTAAGGAGTTAAATGAATTAGTTATATATAGTGAAGATGAGCTCAAAAACAATTATTTTTGCACTAGAGATTATGTGGAAGTAATATTAAAAATAATTAAAATGTTAGATGAAAAAATAAACTTATATAAGAAAGAACACAATTCTTATGAATTTACAGATATTGCTAAAATGGCTATATCAATAGTTAAAGACAATGAAGATATAAGATTAGAATTAAAAGATAAATTCAATGAGATAATGATAGATGAATATCAAGATACTAATGATTTACAAGAAACATTTATTAAATTATTAGAAAATGATAATGTTTATATGGTTGGAGATATTAAACAATCTATTTATAGATTTAGAAATGCAAATCCATTAATATTTAAGGATAAATATGATAGATATAGTATTAATAATGGTGGAAAAAAGATTGATTTACTTAAAAATTTTAGATCTAGAGAAGAAGTATTATATAATATAAATGAAATTTTTGCGCCATTAATGACACAAGATATTGGGGGAATAAACTATAAAGAAAGTCATGCTATGGTATATGGTAATAAAGCCTATATTGAAAAAGGTGCTAATGATTATAATAACTATTTAGATATTTTAACCTATAATAATGAAGATAAAAAATATACAAATGATGAAATAGAAGCGTTTATAATAGCTAAGGATATAAAGAAGAAAATAGAAGAAAAGTATTTAGTTTTTGATTTTGATAAAGAATGTAATAGAGATGTAACTTATAATGATTTTTGTATTATTCTAGATCGTGGAAGCAAGATGAGTTTATTTAAAAAAGTTTTTGAGTACCTAGATATACCAATGGAGGTGTATAAGGATAATAATTTGATAGAAGAAAATGATATTTTTATAATTAAAAATATTATAGGACTAATTTTATCTATTAAAGATGGGATATATAATAAAAATTTAAAATATTATTTTACAAGCGTTGCCAGAAGTTATATTGGTAATTTATGTGATAATGAAATATTTAAATGCTTTGAAGAAAATAAAATTTTTAAAACAGATATATATAATAAATGTTATGAAATAAGCAAAGATATTGATATTATGACTCCGAATATATTACTTAAAAGAATTATTAAAGACTTTGATTTTTATGATAAATTTATTTTGGTAGGTAATGTTGATGCCGCGATTAAAAGAATTAATTATTTGCTTGAATTATCTAAGAATGTTGAAAATTTAGGCTTTTCTATTATTGATTTTAGTAATTATTTAAATGAAATGATAGATAGTGATCAAGAAATTAAATATAAAGAGGGTAAGAGTAATAGTATTTCTGTAAAGATTATGAATATTCATAAATCTAAAGGGCTTGAATTTCCTATTTGTTATTTTGCAGGTTTTCCTAAGACATTTAATATAAGTGATTTGAAAAATAAATTTATGTTTGATAATAAATATGGAATTCTTACTCCGTTTTATAAGGAAGGTATTGGAGAAACATTTGTTAAAACTTTGGCTAAAAATAATTATTATTTAAATGAAGTAGCAGAAAAAATAAGATTATTTTATGTAGCTTTAACTCGAGCTAAAGAAAAAATGATTATGGTTATGCCTAATATTGAAGATAAAAAATATGTTAAAGATGAAATATCTTTTATGGATGGAATTAAATTCAGATCTTTTTATGATTTTATAAAATCTATATCAGGAAATTTATCAAAATATATGATTAATATTGATTTAAATAATGTCGGAGTTACTAAAGATTATGAGTTTAGTAAAAGTTTAAGTAAAAATATGGTTAATAATGAAGAGTCTAATATGTTATTTATTGAGGATGAAATACCTTTTATTGAAATTGAAAAAAAACATGCATCAAAAACTATTAAAGAGATATTATCTGTTAGTGATGAAAAAACTTTAGAGTTTGGGACTAAGATTCATGAATTACTTGAACTTACTGATTTTAAAAATGCCAATACAGACAATAAATATGTGAATCATTTACTTAATACATTTGATTTTAACAGTGCTAAAATTTATCAAGAACTAGAGTTTTCATATGAACTGGATGATGTTTTATATCATGGGATTATTGATTTAATGTTAGAATATGAAGATAAAATATTTATAATTGATTATAAATTAAAAAATATTGATGATGAAAATTATATAAAGCAATTAAATGTATATTATAATTATGTTAAATGTATAAGTAATAAAGATGTTCATATGTACTTATATTCTATACTTGATAATGTTACTAAGGAAATTATATAATAAAAGAAAGGAGTTTTTTTATGAGGGTAGCAGTAATTGGAGCTGGAGCTTCAGGTTTAATGGCAAGTTTGTTTGCATCCAAAAGTAATGAGGTAGTGGTTTTTGACGGAAATAGTGATGCTGGAAAAAAATTATTACTTACTGGTAATGGAAGATGTAATATTGGTAATGTAAATAATGATTTAAGTAAATATCATTCTAGTAATGATGAATTAATTAAACAAGTAATTAGTGAACAAAATATAAATATTATTAAAAATGTATTTGAAAATATTGGACTTGTTATAAAAAATAAAAATGGCTATTTGTATCCATATAGTGAAAAGTCTAGTAGTGTTTTATCTGTTTTAAAAAGTGCTTGTATTAATAATAATGTAAAGTTTAAATTTAATTCAATTATTGATAAAATAGAAAAGTTAAATGAAAAATTTTTAATAAATGATGAAGAATTTGATAAAGTAATTATAACTACTGGAGGGTGTAGTTATCCTAAAACTGGTAGTACTGGTATTGGATATTTTTTTGCATCTTCTTTTGGTCATAACATTGTGCCTTTAAATCCAAGTTTGATGCCCGTTATAACTAATACAGGTCTTGAAAAAGACTGGGCTGGAAAAAGGTGTGAAGTTCTTGTTACACTTTTAGAAAATAATAAAAAAATAAAACAGGAACATGGAGAAATACAATTTACTAATTATGGCTTAAGTGGAATTTGTGTTTTTAATTTAAGTAGAAATATTTGCATTGGATTAAAAAATGGTTTGAAAGAAGAAATATCTATTAATTTTGTGCCTTGGTTAAATAATGAAACTTTAGAAACTTTTATAGAAAATAAAAATATATCTAAGAAAACTATTTTCGAAGTATGTGATGGATTTCTTGATTATAAAATAACTGAAGTATTACTAAAATATTTAAAAATTAATAAAAATAAAAAATGGAATGAATTAAGTTATTCGGAAAAAAATAATTTTTGTAATACTTTAAAAGACTTTAAAATTGAAATGGTCGGAACAAAGGATTTTTTAGATGCTCAAGTTACTAGTGGTGGTATTTGTTTAAATGAAATTAATCTAAATACTATGGAATCCAAGTTGGTTAAAAACTTATATTTTGCGGGTGAAGTACTTGATTTAGATGGTGATTGTGGTGGCTATAATTTAACAGTAGCTTTTATAACAGGTATGTTAGCAGGTGAAAAATGATAAGAATTAAAAATATTAGAGTGTGTCCAAAAGAAAATATTGACATAAAATACTTAGCTTCGAAAAAACTAAAAGTAAATCAATATGATATAAAAGATGTAACTATTCATAAAATGTCTATTGATGCTAGAAACAAGAAAATGTTTGCTTATGTATATGATTTGGATGTAACTATTGATAATGAGAATAAATATGTGGGTAATGATGTAATTTTGGTAGAAAATGAAGATTATGTTTTACCTCAGATGGGTAATAATATTTTAAGTAACAGGCCAATTGTAGTTGGGGCTGGTCCAGCAGGTCTTTTTTGTACTTATATGCTTGCAAAATACGGTTATAAGCCAATATTAATTGAACGTGGGGAAAAAATCGAAGATCGTGTTAAAAGCGTTGGAGAATTTTGGCAAAATAATAAATTTGCTAAAAATAGCAATGTTCAGTTTGGAGAAGGAGGAGCTGGTACCTTCAGTGATGGAAAATTAAATACTTTAGTTAAGGATAAGGAAAATAGAATGAGGGAAGTATTTAAAATATTTGTGGAATGTGGTGCACCACAAGAAATTATGTATGATAATAAGCCTCACATAGGTACAGATATATTAAGAAGTGTAATTATTAATATAAGAAAAAAAATATTATCTTTTGGGGGTGAAATTTATTATAATTCATTACTAGAGAATATAGTTATTAAAAACGGAAAAGTTAGCCAAGTAAAAATAAATGGAAAATTAATTGGTACAGATATATTAGTTTTAGCAATTGGACATTCTGCTAGAGACACATTTAAAATGCTTGTTAAAAATAATTTGAATTTAGTATCAAAACCTTTTGCTGTTGGAGTAAGGATTATTCATCCTCAAGATATGATAAATGAAAATCAATATCCAATTAATTACCCTTTTTTGCCTCCGGCATCTTATAAACTGACTTATAAAAGTAAAAGTGGCCGTGGGATTTATAGTTTTTGTATGTGTCCTGGGGGCTATGTAGTTAATGCTAAAAGTGAAAATGATGGCATTTGTGTTAATGGAATGAGTAATTATAAAAGAGATACAAAATACGCTAATAGTGCAATTGTGGTTACCGTTGGACCTAACGACTATGGTGTAAATATATTAGATGGTATGTATTTTCAAGAAATGATAGAAAAAAGAGCATATAAGATTTGTGATGGATTGATACCTGTTCAAGGTTATGAAGATTATAAAAATAATGTTGTTTCTAAAAATATTGATATAGATGCATTTAAAGGAAATATTGGCTATGGTAATATTAATGATATTTTTCCAGAGTTTATTAATGATAGTTTAAAAGAAGGAATAGATTATTTTGATAATAAAATTAAAGGCTTTAATGGTAAAGATGCAATTATAGCTGCTCCAGAAACTAGAACGAGTAGTCCAATAAGAATTTTAAGAGATGAAAATTTGGAAGCAAGTATTAAAGGAATATATCCGTGTGGTGAAGGTGCAGGTTATGCCGGAGGAATTACCACGAGTGCTATGGATGGCATGAAAATATTTGAAAGTATCTATAAAACCTATAAAAATTAGTTGATAAATTATTATTTTTTATGATATAATCTTTAAGAAAGAAGTGAGGTGCGTTTATGAAAACATTTAAGAAAAATTTACCTGAAGGTGTAAAAAAACAATTTGCTTTATATAAAGGTGTAAAAGTAAGATTAATTAACAAAAATAATAAAAAGAAAAGTAAATAATATATTTTCGATCAATTTTGACAGGAAGAATGAAAATTCTTCCTTTTTTGATAAAATAATTTATTTATATAAAGAAGTGGATGTGGTAAAGTAGTGGGCAGGGAGTTGATTTAATGAAGATTGTTATTATAGTGCTTTTTTGTTTATTATTATGTGGATGTAATTATAATATAGAAGCAATTGAAGAAAGTAATTATCATGAAGAAATAGTAAATTATTATGGAGTACTTATTATTCCTAAAATAAATATGTATTTAGGTTTTTATGATGAAAATAATAAAAATAATGATGTAAATAAAAATGTAATGTTGATTAATACTAATATAAAAAATACGTATTTATTAGCTGCTCATTCAGGAACAGGAAAATTAGCGTATTTTAATGATTTAAGATATCTTGATATTGGTGATGAAATTATTTTGAAATTTAATAATAAAGTAAATCACTATATTGTAAGTAGTATTAGAAATGAAGTAAAAAATGGTAAAATTAATATAAAAATGGAAGAAAATCAAGTTATTTTAACTACTTGTAATCAAATAAGGAAAGGATACCAATTAATTGTTGAAGGAAATTTAGTAAATTAATTGTTTTAACTATTATTTTTTTTAAATATTTGATATAATTAACTGCAAGGAGATGTAGTTATGGCAAAATCTAGAAGTGAACTTAGAAATATTATTATGGTTATTTTATATCAAATTGATATATATGAAACTCGTGGGGTCCCGTTTAATATTGATGAAGTAATAAAAGAGAATTTGAATGTAGATAATGAATTTGTTAAAGATATAGTTTATGGCGTAGCTACATATAAAAATAGTTTAGATGAAATTGCTAATAAATATATTGAAGGGTGGACCATTGATAGAATAGATAAAACTGGAGCTGCAATATTAAGAATGGGATTATATGAATTAAAATTTACAGATACTCCAGAAATTGTTGTTATTAATGAAGCTATTGAATTAGCTAAGAAATATTGTGATGATTCTGTTAGAAAAATAATTAATGCAGTTTTAGATAAATATATTAAGGAATAATATGTTAATACCAATGAAAATAAAAAGAAATTTGGCTCATTATGATGGTAAGTTCATAAAAATTAAAGGTAAAGAATATTATTGTAAAAATGCTATGGATCCAGGAGATCAATTATTTGCTAATGCTATTGCAGAAAAACTTGGTATTATATGTGCAAAAGACTATATTATTGAAGTTGATGGAGATTATTATTATTTAAGTTATAGTTTTAATAATGATGGAATTTTTAAAGATGGAAATCAATTAGGGATTAAATCTAATGGATTATATGATATATGGATGTTCTTTGAAAAGAATTATCCAAAGGATAGTGAAAAACTTACTTATCAATTAATTAGAGTTTATCTTTTTGATATTTTTATGATGAATAGTGATCGCAACTTAGGAAATTTAGGTATATTAATTCGTGATGGTGTAGCAGATTTATGCATTTTAGATAACGAATATGTTTTTAGTGATTTCGGAGCAGCAAATTTATTACCAAAGTTATTTTTTTGTGATAGATTAAAAAGTTATAAGTGTGCTGATAGTTTAGATAATAGATTGCCTATATGTGTACTTAAGAATATTGAGTCTTTAGAGTATTTTCTTGCAACTTCTGCTCAGGAATTTTATGATATTGTTTTAGAATTTTATAATACTTTAACTCCAGATTTAATTCTTTTGGAAATGAAAAAACTTAATAAAATGGGCTTTACTCTAGAAAATCAAGGATATTCTTTAATACTTTATAAAAAATATTATGAATTGATTGGAAACTTACTTTTAGAAAGGGGTATTTTAGATGGAAAAAGACTATCTTAATATTAGTGATTTAAATAATTATATAAAAAACATTTTAGATAAAGATTCTTTTTTAAATAAGGTTTATTTAAAAGGGGAAATTAGTAATTTTAAAAATCATACCAGAGGACATTTATATTTTACTTTGAAAGATGATAATTCTAGAATAAGTGCAGTTATGTTTCAAAGTAGTGCAATTAAACTTACATTTGTACCTGAAGATGGAATGAATGTTTTAGTTGAAGGTAGAATAAGTGCTTATCCTGCACAAGGCAGTTATCAGATTTATATTGAAAAAATGGAACCTGATGGACTTGGTGCTTTATATATAGAATATGAAAAGTTAAAGAAAAAGTTAGCAAGTGAAGGATTATTTAATCCAGAACATAAAAAAGCAATTCCTAAATTTCCCGAAAAGATTGGAGTTATTACGGCATCAACTGGGGCAGCTGTTCGAGATATAATGAGTACAATTAGAAGAAGATATCCAATTTGTGAAGCAATTTTATTTCCATGCTTAGTACAAGGACGTGATGCTGCACCGGATATTGTTAGACAAATTAAAAAAGCTGATGCATTTGGTGTTGATACTATTATAGTTGGTCGTGGTGGCGGATCTATTGAAGATTTATGGGCTTTTAATGAAGAAATTGTTGCGAAAGCAATTTATGAATGTAATACTCCGATTATAAGCGCTGTTGGACATGAAATAGATTGGACGATTGCGGATTTTGTGGCTGATTTAAGGGCACCAACTCCAACGGGAGCTGCTGAAATGGCTGTACCGACTGTTATTGATATTAATACACTTTTAAATAATTATAAAATTAGACTTAATAAAAATATTAAAAATATGATAAATACTAAATTCATTAAATGGAGAAGCTTAAAAAATAGTTTTGTATTAAAAAATCCTATGAGTATGTATGAAATTAAAGAACAAAAATTAGATGCTTTGCTTGATAAATTAAATAAAGATATTAAAGTAATATTACAAAATAATGAAATGAAACTAAATAAAATAAAAATGTCATATGTAATTCAAAATCCAATGAGTTTGATTGATAAGAAGAAAAATGAATATAATTTACTTATTAATACTTTGAAACTAGTAAATCCTCTTGGTATTTTAGAAAAAGGCTATTCTTTAGCAACTATTAATGATAAGGTAATTAAGTCAAGTAATGATGTAAATATTGATGATATTATTAATATTAAATTACATGAGGGAAATATTAAAGCAAAGGTTGTAGAAAAATAGGCTTGTGATACATTTTTTGAACAAAAAATAACAATAATACACCAAAATAAAAATGTGTCAAGCAAAATAAAATAATGTAAATACAATTTAATTTAAGGAGGAATGAAAATGAATGATTTAAAATTAGTTATACCAGATAATAATGATAAAAAAAGTGCTCTTTTAATGCTTGATGAAATTAAAGTTGTTGATGCTGGGCTTCCATGGCAATATTCAGGCCTTGCTAATTTGGAAGAGGCAACATCTTATGAAGATTGGGTTAAAGAAAAAGCAAATGAAAAAAATGGTATTGATTTAAGAGATGGTTATGTTCCGTGTACAACATTATTTTTAAAAAGAATGAGTGATAATAAAGTATGTGGTTCTATTAGTATTAGACACGAGTTAAATGACTTTTTATTTAATTTTGGAGGTCATATTGGATATTCGATTACTCCGAGTGAACGTGGTAAAGGCTATGGTAAATTACAACTTAATATGGGGTTAGAAATAGCTAAAAGTTTAGGTATAAAAAATTGTTTAATAACTGCAGATGTTGAAAATATTGTAAGTAATAAGACTATTATTTCTGAAGGTGGAATTTTAGAAAATACTGTTATATGGAATAATGATCCTTTAAATAGGTATTGGATTAATTTAAAATAATTGGTATAATAATGAAGAAAGGAAATAAGTTATGGAAGAAAATAAAAATTTTGAAGAATCATTACAAGAATTAGAAGGTATTGTAAAAGAACTTGAAAGCGGAAATGTTAATTTGGATGATGCAATAAATAAATATACACAAGCTATGAAATTGGCTAAATATTGTGGAGAAAAATTAAATGATGCCACTAAAAAAGTTAATAAAATCTTAACTGAAGATAATGAATTAAAAGAATTTAATGCAGAATAAGGTGAGAATATGGAAGTAAAAGATATTACAAATAGAGATGTAGATTTTGCTAAATGGTATACAGATGTATGTAGAAAAGCAGATTTAGTAGATTATTCAAGTGTAAAGGGAAGTATGATAATTAGACCACTTGGATATGCCATTTGGGAAGAAATACAAAAAAACATGGATAGAATGTTTAAAGAAACTGGTCATGAAAATGTACAAATGCCAATGTTTATCCCTGAGTCACTTCTTAACGTTGAAAAAGAACATGTTAAAGGGTTTGCTCCAGAAGTTGCTTGGGTTACATATGGAGGACAAGAAAAACTTGAAGAAAGAATGTGTGTAAGACCAACTAGTGAAGTATTATTTTGTGACCATTATAAAAAAATAATTAACACTTATAGAGATTTACCCATTCTTTATAATCAATGGTGTACAATAGTTAGATGGGAAAAAACTACAAGACCTTTTCTTAGAAGCCGTGAAATATTATGGCAAGAAGGCCATACAATGCATAGAACTGCTGAAGAAGCAAGAGAAGAAACTTTAAAAATGTTTAATGTTTATAAAACTTTTCAAGAGGATTATTTAGCTTTGCCGGTAATTACAGGAAGAAAAACTGAAAAAGAAAAGTTTGCCGGCGCTGAAGAAACTTATACTTTAGAAGCTATGATGTATAATGGTTATGCTCTTCAAAATGGTACAAGTCATTACTTTGGTAATCATTTTGCTAAAGCATTTGGTATTAAATTTACAGATAGTGATAATACACTTAAAACTCCATATCAAACTAGCTGGGGAGTTTCAACTAGAATGATTGGAGCTATAATTATGACTCATGGTGATGATCATGGATTAGTTCTTCCACCAATGATTGCACCTTTTAAAGTTATAATTGTTCCTATCGGAGATGTTGCAACTGAATTAGAGAGTTTAAAAAATACTTTAAAAGAAAATAATATTACTTTTAAAGTTGATGAATCTAATAAAACTCCAGGTTTTAAATTTGCAGAAGCAGAAGTTAAAGGGTATCCAATTAGAATTGAACTTGGTAAAAGAGACTTGGAAAATGGTCATGTAACTTTAGTAAGAAGAGATACTTTAGAAAAAATAATTGTTACTTTTGATGAAATAGTACCTAGAGTTAAAGAGTTACTTGTAACAATTCAAAAGGATATGTTTGAAAGAGCTAAAACAAGAAGAGATTCTATGATATATGATGCAAAAACTTATGATGAACTTCGAGAAATTGCTACGACAAAAGATGGTGGATTTACTAAAATTAATTGGTGTGGTGATGTTACTTGTGAAAATAAAATTAAAGATGATTTTGGTATAAAATCAAGATGTTTAATTGAAAATGAAGAAGTAACTGGACCATGTACTGTATGTGGTAAGGAAGCTAAAACAAGACTATATATTGGAAGACAATATTAAGAGCCAATTAATTTTTGAAATGACAAAAGTAGATAGTTAAAGAATGAACTGTCTACTTTTTCTATTAAAAATTATTAAATGTACTTTTTTAAATACTTAAAGTTTAATAAAACCACAAATAAAATGTTTACTATTTCAGCAATAACTAAACTATATATACCAATGTGACATAAGGATAGAATGGACATAACGACTAATTTTAATATAACACCCCATAAAGTTATATTCATAGTAATTTTAGCATAACCTAAAGCTTGAAGGGCAGATGTAAGAACACCTTCTAAGTAAAATAAAACAAAGAATGGAGCAAGTATTTTGATGTAATTAGAACCGTTCGTGGTGTTATATAATGAAAATAAAAGTTTATCCCGAAATGTAAATATAATAAATGAGAAGAATGTACCGATGATTAAAGCAAATAAAAGGGCTTGGTGGATTCTTCTCTTTACCATTATGTTGTTTTTTTCACCATGGAACTTACTTATTTCTGGCAAAAGTGATGTTGATATTGCAGCAATAAAAAAGCCTGGCATAGTTAAAAGAGCTAGTGAATAGGCATTGTAAGCTCCATATTCACGAAGTATGTAGGAATTTGTATAACCTGAAAAAAGAAGTAAATTTGTAAGAATAATTGGTTCTAAGAAATAACCAATATTTCCAATTATTCTACTTGATACCGTAGGAAGCGATATATCTAATATATCTTTAGTATGTTTTTTACTAGGAAGTAATTTTGTTTTATAATTAATATGTTTTGGTAAGAAAAATAAAAATACTATTATTGAAGAAATTTCTGATAAAATGGTTAAAAGTATTAAACCTAATACGGCGTGCATAACAGATTTTTTCATTAATATAGGTAATACTGTAATAATAATTATTAACCTTATAATTTGTTCTATAATATTACTTGTAGCATGAGGAACCATATTTTGTT
This sequence comes from uncultured Bacilli bacterium, assembly GCA_934096035.1. GTDB lineage: Bacteria > Bacillota_I > Bacilli_A > RF39 > UBA660 > Onthocola_B. Next base: position 745,622 of record CAKOKX010000001.1, on the reverse strand, counting down.
TACCTGCGAAATAGCCTTTTAAAACAGATGAAATAGATACAAATGGTAAAGTTAGGGCAAAAGCAAGTAATATTGGAGAAGCAAGAGGTTCTTTAAGCAAGTTAATAGCTATAAAATCTCTGGTTAATAAGATAAGTAAAATAAGTAAGAAATTAATTGATAAAATTAAAAATGCTGCAGATGTAATGATTCTTATAGAACGACCTTTATTTTCTGATACTAATTTAGAGATAGAAATTGGAATAGCTAGTGTGGATATTGTAAGTAATAAAGAGTATGTTGGAGTTGCTATAGTAAATAAACTGATACCATATTCTCCGATTATTCTGGTATAAATTACTTTGATAATAAAACCTAATATTTTAGTAAGAAAACCACTTAAAATAAGTATTAAGGTTGATTTTATAAATAAGTTTTTTTTCATGTAATGTGATTTCTCCTTTATTTAAATGCAATTTTGTTATATAATAAATATATGTTGGAAGGTGGTTATTTTGCCAGATACAATTAATTTTGAAGAATTAGTTCCAAGACTTGAAAAAAGAGAACAATTTGAAACAATAAAAAAAGCATATTTATATGCTTGTAATGAACATAAGGGTATGAAAAGACTTACTGGGGATGACTTTATTACCCATCCTTTAGAAGTTACTAAAATTCTTATGGATTTAAATGTTGATGATACTACGATTATTGCAGCTTTGTTGCATGAAGTTATTAATAATGGTAATAAAACTTATGATGATCTGGTTAACGATTTTGGAGAAGATATAGCTAAGATTGTTTTAAGTGTGTCTAAAATTAATAAGTTGGAATTACCTGATAATAATGAATCTAGTGTAATATATTTAAGAAAAATACTTGTTGGACTAGCTCAAGATGTTAGAGTTTTATATATTAAACTTGCAGATAGACTTCATAATATGAGAACTAATTGGGCAATTAATCCTCAAAAACAAAAACAAAAAGCTGAAGAAACTATGTCAGTTTTAGTACCAATTGCTCATAGACTTGGTATTAATTCTATTAAAAGTGAACTTGAAAATTTATCTTTATATTATTTAAAACCAGATGTATATAATGATATTTTAGAAAAATTAAATGAAACTGTTGATGAATTAAATGGTTGTTTAGAAGAAATGAAAGAAAGTATTATTGATCTTTTAACTGAAGCTGGTATTAAATTTGAAATAAAAGGACGAGTTAAAAGTGTTTATAGTATATATAATAAACTATCTAATGGTAAAGAATGGAATAAAATATATGATATTTTAGCTTTAAGAATATTTGTAGAAGAAGAATCTGATTGTTATCAAGTTATTGGTTTGATACATTCAAGGTTTAGACCAATGCCAAAAAGATTTAAAGATTATATTGCGAGTCCAAAAGAAAATATGTATCAAAGTCTACATACCACTGTTTTTGGTGTTGAAGGACATGTTTTTGAAATTCAAGTAAGAACTTATGAAATGGATGAAATAGCTGAAAAGGGTATAGCTAGTCATTGGTCATATAAGGAAAAAGGTACTAAAAAGATTCAAAATGTTATGGAACAAAAGTTAGAAATGTTTAGAAATGTTATTGAATCAAGTAATAATGATACTGATGCAGATTTTGAAAGTGCTGTTAATGCGGATATATTTAGTGATTTAATATATACATATACTCCGAAAGGTGATGTTGTGGAACTTCCAATTGGTTCTACACCGATTGACTTTGCTTATAGAATTCATTCAAGAGTTGGTGACACGACGGTCGGAGCAATTGTAAATGATCAAATTGTACCGCTTTCATATGAACTTAAAAATGATGATGTGGTAAATATTAAAACAAATAATAATAGTACCCCAAATAAGGATTGGTTATCATTTGTTAAAACTAGCCAAGCAAAAAATAAAATTAAAGCATTTTTTAGTAAACAAGATAAAGAAGAATATATTGAAAAAGGTAAAAATATTTTAGAAGCGGAACTTAGAAAAAGAAAGATGGCTTTTAATGAAGTATTAACACCAGAAACAATAGAAAAGTTAATAAAAGATTTAAAAGTAAAAGATTTAGATGAAATATATTTAAGTATTGGATCTTTAAGATTTACAGCAGGTTATATTATTAATTTAACAAAAGCTGATAGACATGAAGTTGATGATGCTTTATTTGAAAGAAAATTATCAATTCCTAAGATTAATTACAAAAGTGATATTTTAGTTGAAGGCAATTCAGATATAATGGTTAATATTGCTAAATGTTGTATGCCAATTAAAGGAGATGAAATTGTTGGCTTTATTACAAAAGGACAGGGGATAAGTGTTCATAAAAAGGGATGCTCTAATGTACCTGATAATAGTGAAAGAGTAGTGGATGTATCATGGAATATGGATGCAAGTAATTATTATTTTACTAATATTTATGTTTATGTTACTGCTGGTTTTGATTTACTTGTAAATATTATTACTGAAGTTGGTAAACTTGGTTGTATTGTAAGGTCTTGTAATACTAAAGAATTTGATAATAAAACCATGTATGAAATAAATATAAGAATAAAGGATAAAGTGGAACTAGATAATGTTATGAAAAATATTAGAAAAATACATAATGTTATAGATGTTAAGGAGGAAATATAGTGAAAGTAGTAGTACAAAGAAGTAAAAAAAGTAGTGTTAGTGTTGAAGGAAAATTAGTAAATGAAATAGATAATGGCATGGTTTTATTAGTTTCTTTTACTCAAGGAGATACAATAGATAATATTATGAAAATGACTAAAAAAATTGCTAATTTAAGAATATTTGATGATGAAAATGGCGTTATGAATAAGTCAATTTTAGATGCTGGTGGAGAAATATTATCAATATCACAATTTACTTTATATGGAGATACCACCAAAGGAAATAGACCCTCATATATGAAAGCCTTAAATGGTGAAGAAGCAATTAAGTTATACGAAATATTTAATGAAGAAATGAATAAGTATGTTGTAACTAAACCAGGTATTTTCGGAGCAGAAATGATGGTTAACATTTCTAATGATGGTCCAATAACTTTAATAATGGAGTTTTAAATGAAAAATTTTTTAAATAAGTATAAAACTGTATTTACTTATTTACTATCTAGCGGATTATCTTTTATAGTTGATATAATATCATTTTCCATAATACTTTATTTTATAAAAGATAGATTTGTTGATGCAATATTGTTATCTTCTTATGTTGCTAGAGCAATATCTAGTGTAGTTAATTATATTGTTAACAAAAAATATGTATTTAAAAATGAAAAGAAAAGAAATTATAAAGCTTTTATAGAATATTTCTTACTTGTTATAATTAATATTACAATCTCTGGTTTACTTGTAACTAAGGTTTATAATTATATACATTTAAATGCTACATTCATAAAAGTTATTATAGATTCTATTATATTCATTATAAATTATTTCCTACAAAAATTAGTTATATTTAGGAAAAACTAAAAACTACAAGGTGCTGTGACACATTGTAGTTTTTATAATTGTAAAATTAAAAAACCTCTAAATCAACGAGGTTGGTTTAGATGCAAAACCAATATTTGGTAGCATCCAATCTCGCGAAAAAACTGGATGTTTCTTTTTTTATTTATGCAAATTTTCTTTGCTATATACTTCGTACCACAAAACATGGTTATTTTCAATTTTATTTTTTCCTAATTAGTTTTGGGTTTTCACTAGCATCAAGTTCAAGGTTTTTGCATTCCTCAGACTCATAGTTAATTACAAAATTATGATTATATAGCTTAGATTTAGCAGATTTATATATAAGAGATAAATCATCAAGATAGGCATTAAAAGTAAAATTACTTTTTGATGGAGTAGAGCTATTTTCATTTTTTATAATAATTTCCATCAATTGAAGATAAGAAATACAATTTTCTTGATTTTTGTTTTTCACCTTATCAATTATTTCTTTAGGTGTTTTTACTTTATGTTTTTTAAACACATCCAATATAGTATCATGATAATTAGGGTCTTCAATTGACAATTTTAACTTTAATAAAAATGGATTTCTTAATAAGTATTCAAAATAACTATAGTCTCCACGATGTTTTTCAATTATTTCTTCTATTTTTTTTGATAATTCTTTATCTTTATAAATATAAATTACAAAATTCTTCAAATAATCAATTAATAAATCTTTAAATAATTCCGTTTCATCTTTTGGAGTATTTTCATCAATAAGTGGTTTACTTGACTCAGGAAGAATACTAATTAATAATTTAAACTTTATTGTTAAAAGTGATTTAAAATCTTCAATTGCATCTTCAGTATTTGTGTAAATTGATAAAGTTTCAATAATATATCTTAATTTTAAAATTTTATTATTCATTTCTTTTAATAGTTTATCTTTGTCTGCTTCTGCATCTCTTGTATATTTATCATATTTTGCTGCAAGTATATCTGTTTCCATCATTATATCAAAACTTGTTATTTCTTTGTATTCTGATTGTACATAATTATATAATTCATCTTCTAGTTTTTTTAAATTATCAAAATTTGCTTCTTCTTTAGGAATTTCTAACTCAAATGCCTGAACTATTTCATATAGTTTTTCATACATTTCTTTTACTTTATTTTGAAAATCATTATATATTGTTTCACAGTCAAATTTACGACCAAATACAAGTTTTCTAATATTAAGACTAAAAGTTGTAATAGATGATTTTCCTTTGAATTCAATAGTTTTAATTAGTGGTAATTCATTGGGTGTTAATAATCTTTGGGCATGCATTAAATTTTTCAAAAAATTTTTAAATCTTATTTCGCTTACTAATAATTGTGAATTTGTATAATCTCTAAATCTTATAGTTTCTGGCCTTATAGTTATCTCACAGTGTTCAAGAGTAGAAGGTAACTCTAATACTTTTGGTGGTGTTGCATAGGTAGGTGTTTCTAAAATAGATAAATATTCAAGCCCTTCATTTAGTTCAAATTCGTAAAATTTTAAAAATTCTCTATCATAGTTATCTACTCTAATAGTTAGTTTTTTTAATGATTTAGGAAATACTAACTTTCTTCCTTGCGCCATTTCTTTGTTATAAATTTTTATTAATTCTGGATAAAATAAAATTTTTTGATCGGTAATTGTAATTTTTGAAACATTTTCAAAAACGTGAGATGGGGATTTGGGCTTTATTACAGAATATAATAAGCAATCATAAATCTTATATAAATCATAAAGTTCTTTATCTTCTAAAATCTTTTCTTTATGATGAGGATTTTTTAAAAACACTACGGTTAATCGCATTACGGTTTCAAGTGGAATATATTCTTCAAAATCAAACATATTTCTTCTTAAAGATGTAACAGCAAGATATGTACAATCACTTACTTGAAAGTTTTTAAAGAAATCTTTCATTTTATAAGGATTATTAATAGAAAATAATAACATTGTTAGTTCTGGAGAACATAATATTCTACCATAATCAAAAACACCATGTTTATTTTTTACAGCATTATTTATTAAATTAGCTAATATTCTATAATCTCTTTTTGAAAAATCAAATCTTTTATATTCTTCAAAAACACAATTACTTTGCATAAATGTACTTACTTTTTTAAAGAATACCTCTTTCATTATTTCTTTTTCTTCTTTAGACCTTGCACAATCATGTAAAATTTCTCTATGGTTACCATAATCTATTTCGTAAGAATTTACTTTAAATTCTACGAGTTTATAAAGAAGTTCTTTATCTTCAATTCTTTTATATTCTTTGATTGCCATATATTTTATAATTAATCTATTTATAGAATGTATTCTTGTAGTTCTATCTAAATGTGTAAATTCTAAAAGATTATCAAATTCATTTTCTAAATCTTTTAATATATTTTTATTTTTAAAAAGTAATACTTCTAATTTTATTTGCATTAACGTAAGATAATTTTTGTTTTGATAATTTTGTACATATTCTTTTAATGAATCAGGTATAAATTCAGAAATATAACCAATGAGTCTTACACGTAATTCATTATAATATTTAGGATCTTTTTCTAAATTTAAATTTTCTATTATTGATAAACATGAGTTAGTTTGTAAATTTATTAATTCAATATCTTTCTGATCATTAAATATTTGAATTTGTAATCTAGATATTTCATTATCTATAGCATTCTTTTTGTTATTAGATAAAAATGGAATAGATTTTAAATTTGATAATGCTGCCATTCTTAAGAAAGATTCTTCTTCGATGGCCTTTAAAATGTGAGCATAACCATTAAGTCTTGCAAGTAAATTGGTTACATATTCATAGTTATATCCTTTGCTATTTGTATTACTTAAAATATCATGAATATGTAATTCTAAACTTGTTAATATATCAATATAAACCCTGATATCATCTGTTTCTGTATCTTTTAAGTGAATACTTAATATTGTTTTTTTAGAAGATAAAATACTTTTATATTCTTGATAATATTGTTCACAAAGTTCTTTATTTTTATTGCTTTCAAAAAAACTATTCGGAGGCATAACAATACTATCTTGTAAACTTACAAGACATAAAACCTCTTGGTTTAATTTAGATTTTTTGAAAAAAATAGAAAATATTCCCATAAGTACCCCCATCCTAAAGTGGTTTTTATTATATGATAATTAATAATAGAAGTCAATATTTTCTTGTAAAATTGGGCATTTTGTGGTAAGATAGAAAAACACTTGTTTAAGGGGGATATATATGTTTGTTAAATTTAAAAAATATATGAAAAATGTTAAAAGTAATATGATTAGTGATTTGCAAGGTTATAAAAATATTGTAAATATGTTAGAACTTTGGCCATTAGATTTTCAAAAGTATGTTGAAATGCTAAAAGACACTAAATCAAATGAATTAACAAATATGTTAAAAGAAGCTCTTGGTGATTTAACAAAATATGATATTAAAAGTGCTAAAGTAGTATTAAAAGAACATATTGAAATATTAAGTACACATATTTATACGTGTGATAGTCAAATTAGAGCTTTTGATAATGAAAAAGCTATCGGTGCAATTGAAGACTTTCCACTATTTTATGTAACACTAATATCAATAATTTGTAAAAATTACCTAACAAACAAAGAAGCTATTAAAATTTTTGGTAGTGCCATTTCCTTTAAAAGTAAGAAAAATGGTGAAAATAAAACTCCCGAAGATTTATGGAAATGCGATTTTGAAAGTTTAAAATCACTAAGTAATTATTTTGATATTTATGGTAATTTTCAAAATGGGGGAGATAGTGAATTACTAATGATTTTATTTAATCAATTAAGTAAAGCTACAAGACTAAAAGAACTTGCTATAAATAATGATGAATTAAAATTAATAAAGTATACTTCTTTATCTAACAAATTAATGATTGAATTAAGAAGTAGTTATGAAGAATATTTAAATAATATTGTAAAAGCAGAAGTAAAACTTGAAATAAAAAAAGAAAAAAAGCCAGAAGTAATGAAAGAAACTCTTGAACCAGTTATAGTAGAAACAGAAAAATTAAGTTTTTTAACTGATGAAGATAAAGAAATTTATCTTATGGCATGTACCCTTATAAGTTCTCTTGTTGGCAGAAGTGATTATGATTATTATATGGAAGCTTTATTAGATATTCAAAGCCTTGAAGAATTATATAATGATGAAGATAGAGAGTATTTTGATGAAATAATAAATGACGCCATTAATAAATTAAAAATATTATTAAATATGTTTCATATAGATAAAAGGATTAGAAAGCCAGAAGTTGTTTTCTTAAGTGATATTAAAGGTAATTGCTATTTTAAAGAAGATTTAGATAATATTGATAATAGTTTAAAAAGTAAAATAGATTTATTACTTGAAAAAGTTAAAAGTGGTAATAATCATCGTACAGTTTTAGATGGAAACTTAAAAGCTGGTGAATTACTATTTATAAATGGTTCTAATTTATCAATTAGTTTTTGTAAAATAGCATATGATACATATCTAATTATTGGAGTGCATTCCATAAATGAAGGTTTTAACTTAGATATAAATAGATATCATTTAAATAAAAAGTATATTGAAGAATTAAAAGAACTAATGAAAAATGATGATGCTAGAAATAAAATGGTTTTAGACGGAAATTTAGTGATTGAAACATCAGTTACAAGAAAGAAAGTTAAGTAAAGGAGAAAAGTTATGAGTGATAATGAAAGATTTACGTTATATAAATATTACGAATGTTTAGTAAACAAACTAATTAAAATAAGGGGTAGTAGAAAATATTTAAGTGATTCCCTAGAAGAAAAATATGCTACATCTATTAATAGATTAATTGATAGTTTTGATTTTTATGAAGATCAAAAAAAATTAGAGGAAGAATATAGCATTTTAATAAATAATTTAAAAATAAAGTTCAAAGAATATGCTAATGAAATATTTGCAAGCCATAAAATAACGGCACATATTGATTTAAATTTTGATTGTAATTTTGATACATTTGTTGATCAAGTGCATGAAATAATAAAAGTTTATGTTAGAAATAGACGTTTAGTATTTAAAACAGAAAAAAGAATACAAGAATTAACTGAAGGAAAAGAAAAAAATTTAGTAATAATTAATTTTATTGATGAAATAAAACGTAAATTAATTGAAATTGATAGTTCTATAGATTTTAATAAAAATATAGATGAAATAAGAAGAATGTTAAAAGAATTATCTACTATGATAAATAAACATCAAGTATATTGTGAAACAGTTTTAAAATTAGAAAATATAATCGGAGATTGTGCACCAGATTCATTAATAATTTTTCTAAACAATATTAATCTAGCTCTTTGGGAAGGACGTTATGCATATTTAGATTCATTAGTTTTTGGTATGAATTTATCTTTAGAAAAATTCCAATCAAGAAAAAGTGACGTTTTTTCTAGTTTAGCTTTAATTAAAGAAAATTATAATACTAGAATAAATTCATTAGGTAAAAATGATTTAAGTAAAATAGATGTTGCCAATAAAATGCTTGAAATGATAAAGGAAATATTAAAAAGAGTATTAAAAGGTCAAGAAAGTAGAGATATTTTAAGAACTCTTACAAGTATTAAGTTTGAAAATATTGAAGAAATATATGACATAGTTCAATCTAAAACGAAAAATGTTTTTGTTAAAATAAAAGAAAAATATGATGGTGAAAATATCTTACTTAAAACAGGTTATGCTAATAGTAAACTTTATTGTACAGGTTTTACACCATTTGGAGAAGAAACATTTGAATTTCATAGATCAACATTTATTAGAAATTATATTAGTTTATATGATTTGTTAACTTCAGGAAAAATTGATAAAAAATATTTATTAGAATTTGCTAGTATGATTGGAATGCCTTTAGATGAAGATTTGCAAAATTCTAGTGAAATAAGTATAATTAATAAAGCTGTAGATTATCTTGATGCTAAAAGAGCAATTAATAAAAGTAATAAAAATGTTGTTTTAAAAAGAGAAAAAATTTAAATGGAGGATAAATCGTGAATTATAGTGAAGCATTAAAGTTATTTGGATTTACAAGTAATTTTACAAAAGAAGAATTAAAGAAAAGATACTTGGAATTATCTAAAAAATACCATCCAGATTTAAATGGTGATGAAGAGATGATGAAGAAAGTTAATTATGCATATGAAGTGTTAAAAAAAGGTGGTTCATATGAAGTAACAAAAAGTCGTAGAACGCAAAATAAACAAGAAAATTATGATGAATTCTTAATGTATTATAATAATTTAAGACGGAAATTAGATTTTTATGTTAGTAAAACAGTTTATTTACCAGATACACCTGAATACAAATATGCAAAGGCAATTGAGGATGTTGTTAAAGCATTTTCTTTCTCTAAAGAAAAACTACATGTAGATTTTAAATATAATGTTGCTATAGGTAGTATAAAAGATTTATTTAAAAGTTATAAAAATGAAATATTAAAAAATGTACCTGAATTTTGGATAAGCAAGTTTGAACCAATTAATGATAATTGTTCTTTTGATGCTTATGTAAATGAAGTAAATAAAATTAGAACAAAATATGAAAAAGTTGATAAAAATTTAGATAAAATTATATTATCCATGTTTAAGGATAAAAAAGTTAATAGTAAAATATTAGAAGAAATTGCTGATTTAAAAGAAATAATACTTAAAGAAATTGTTGATGAAAAAATTACAATAGAGGATGGTATATATAGATTACAAACTGAAATAAAGGTAAGAATTTTAAAAGATGAAGAATTAAATAATAAAATGTGGGATACTTATAAAGCAATAATGAACAACTTTAATAAAAGAATGATGAAGTTAAAACCAACAGATACAGAAGATATTGATATCGCTATGAATGTATTTAATAGAGCTATGACTAAATTAAAAGCCATTCAATTGGGTAGAATCGATGAAAAAGTTTTGGGTATTCTTGGTAATTTAACTTTTACAAATAGTGATGAACTTAAAGAAAGTGAATATGAATTATATATTACAGCCAATTTTTCTGATAATGAAGAAACTGAGATTGTTTTGAAAAAGGGTGAAGTAGGAAATCTTGTATCCTTTTTAAAGAAGTTCCCATCTGGTATGGCAGAAGAAGTTTTTATGACTAAAGAAGAGTTTTATAAAAAATATAATAATTTTAAAGATGTTTTAAAAGATTTGAATTTCTTAGGAGACAAAGGTTATATTCAATATTTAAATACAAAATTTATAACTACAGCATTATATTATTATGAAAATACTGGTTGTTATATTCTTTTAACAGAAAATGATAAAATATTACTAGTGAATTTTGATGAATTTCATTCGTTAAATACTCATGCAACGGATACCGCTAGTAGAACATATAAAGATAAGCAAGCGTTATATGATAGATTTTATAATAGTTTCTTAAAAAGCAAAAAAGAAATAAAGTTTAAAAATAATGAAAATAATATATTAAAAAGAGAGAAAAATAAAGAAAATATCTAGACAAATGATGAAAAAAGTAGTATATTCTACTTATGATTTATTTGGTAAACCAGTAGGTAACTGATAGTTTATAGAGAACTAGTGGATGGTGAAAACTAGTAACTTAAGTTAGTGAAGATAGTACCTTGAAAGTAAACGGAAATGCCCGATATAGCAAATTAAGATGCATAGAATTCTATGAATTAAGGTGGCACCGCGGGTTATACTCGTCCTTAAGCTAAATTAATTTATAGAATTTTTTATATTTAAGGAGGAGTAAAGAATATGAAAGAAAATATGTACAGAGATATTTATTGTGGAGAAGTAGATTCTTCATATATTGGTAAGAATATTAGGTTAGCAGGATGGGTTAATAGTATTAGAAATCTTGGTAATTTAGTATTTATTACGCTAAGAGATGAAACCGGGATTGTGCAATTAATATCTGAAGATGTAGAAAGATATAAGAATTTACATCGTGAAGCAACAGTTACAATTACTGGAGTAGTTGAAGCAAGAACACCTGATATGGTTAACAAGAACATGAAAACTGGAGAAATTGAAGTTAGACTTGAAACACTTGAAGTTCTTGGAGATTGTGTAAATGTTTTACCATTTGAAATTAATAAGTCTAAAGAATCTAATGAAGATACAAGACTTAAATATCGTTATTTAGATTTAAGAAATAAAGAAGTTCATGATAATATTATATTTAGAAGTAAGATTATGGATTTCTTAAGAAAAACTATGAAAGAAATGGACTTTTTGGAAGTACAAACTCCAATTATTACTGCCACTAGTCCAGAAGGAGCCAGAGACTTTATAATTCCTTCAAGAAAATTCGCAGGTAAGTTTTATGCGCTACCTCAATCACCACAAATCTTTAAACAATTATTAATGGTTTCTGGATTTAATAAGTATTTCCAAATAGCACCTTGCTTTAGAGATGAAGATCCAAGAAGTGATAGATTATATGGGGAATTTTATCAATTAGACTTTGAAATGAGTTTTGCAACTGATGAAGATGTATATAAAGTTGGTGAAAAAGTATTTTATGATGTATTTAGTACATTTAGTGATAAGTATGTAAGTCCAGCTCCATTTAGAAGAATTAAATTTAAAGATGCGATATTAAAATATGGTAGCGATAAACCAGATTTAAGAAATCCATTAATAATTGAAGATATATCTGATATAATGAATAAAAGTGATTTTGCTCCATTTAAAGATACAGTTGTTAGATGTATTAAAGTAGAAAATATTGAAAAATCTAATTCGTGGTATAAATCTATGGAAGAATATGTAAAAGGACTTCATGGTAATTTAGGTTATATTCAAGTAAAAACTGGTATGGAATTAAAATCATCTTTAACTAAATTTATGAGTGATGAAGTTAAAAATGAATTAATTAAAAGAATGAATTTACATGAAAATGATGCTTTATTTATTGTTGCAGATAAAAAAAGATGTGCAAGAATTATGGGTAACTTAAGAACTAAATTAGGTAATGAACTTGATTTAATTGATAAAAATAGATATGAATTTTGTATTATAAATGATTTTCCTTTCTATGAAGAAAATGAAGATACTGGAGCAATTGAATTTTCACACAATCCATTTAGTATGCCAAAAGGTGGCTTAAATGCTCTAAATAATAAAAATCCATTTGAAATTGAAGCATTCCAATATGATTTTGTTTGTAATGGATATGAAATGGCTTCTGGTGGAGTTCGTAACCATTCTCCGGAAATTCTTAAAAAAGCCTTTGAACTTGTTGGTTATAATGAGGATGTTGTAAGAAGCAAATTTCCAAGTTTATATGAAGCATTTAAATATGGAGCACCTCCACATGCTGGTATGGCCCCTGGTATTGATAGAATTATAATGCTTTTAAAAGATGAAGAAAATATTAGGGAGATTGTACCATTCCCAATTGGAGCAAATGGTGCAGATGCTATGATGGGATGCCCTGGAGAAGCTTTCCCTGAACAATTAAAAGAAGCACATATAAAATTAGATTTGTAGGATTACTATGTTAAGAAGGGTAAATTTGTGTGATTTAGATTTTGATAGAGCATATTTTCATTTTACGAAAACAATTGATTTAGCTCGTATTGAAAAAAATAACTTAACTCCAGAGATTAGTGCTAGTTTGGCGATGGTTGATAGTTCTAGAAGACTTTATTTTTCGACGGGTGTAAATGGTATGTTAAAATATCATGATGTCTATCTTAAATGGATGATGAATAATACATATGGAGAAAAAAACTTAAGAAAAAAATATGATGATGATGTATTTAAAACTAAAATGTATGAGTGGACTAAAGAATTTTTAAGTAATGAGTATAAAAATGACGAATATAAGAAAAATACTGTATTTACTAAATATTATCACGATATGTTAGAATGTACATACTTAGTTATTAATGTTTCTAATGCATGTGATTATAATAAAGATGAATATGATGAGGTAAAAGTAAAATATAATTTAGATAAAGATTCTACAGATTATTTAATTATGAAAAAAATATATGGTGATTATAGTGATTTTGATAGTAAAGTAATGGAATCGTGGAATATGAGTACATTTAGAAGAAGATATGTTATGACTAAGGATATCAGAGTTGTAAAATTGGATGTTTTAGATGCTAATGTAGTTGATATTTTAAAATATGTGTATGACAATTATAAAGATACTAAATATGATTTATTAGATGATTTTATGCTTTGGCTAAAAACAAATGAAGGAAAGTAATGATGCTTTCTTTTTGTTTACCAATAAAGTTTTGTAAAAATTTGGGAAATAGTATTCTATTTCCTTTTTAAATATGGTAAAATAAAGAGTAATTGAAAGGACTGATAAATATGACATTGAGTGGAAAGAAAACAAGGCTGTATAATTATTTAATAGAAATTTTGAATCAACATATGGATAATTATAATTATGTATTTGTTATAGGAAAGTCAGATAGTAATAAATATTATACTAATAATTTAGAAGATATTGAAATTCATGTAAAAAATTCGGATGATTTAGTTAGTGATGTTGAAGCAATAAGTTTAGGATACAATTTATTTAAAAGATTTGGATTAGAGGATATAGAATTAAGTATTAGTTGTAATGATGAAATATTAAACTTATTAGAAGTGTTGGAAATATATTGTGTAAATAATATTGAAAGTAATGAATTAACTTGGAATTATATTTATGAAGATGTAATTATGGGTGTTGGATGTAAAAATAATAATGAAATTAATATTAAAATTAATATTGAGACATTAATTAATGAAGTAATGAACATTATTAGGGATAATGCTTTAGATGTAAATATTGATGTAAGTATAATTGGTATTAGTGAAGAAGAAAGTTATCATGCTTTAAAAATAGCACAGGATTTAAGAATGAATAATATTAATGTTGTGTTAAATGAAAAAGTTAATAGTAAATTTAATATATTGTTAGATGATGAAAATTTAATTAAAGGTATAATTAGTATTAAAGATAATTATACTGAAGAAGTAATAAAAATAGATGAAGCTGATGTGCTTGAATATATCTTAGGTAATATATAAGGAGGAACTATGGGTTATATTGAAGAAATAGTATTAAATTGGATACTTTATAGTAGTGAAGAAGTATATACTTATAAAGCAAAGTGTAAAATTACAAGGTTTGTAAAAGAAAAACTTGATGATGCTTTAAAAATTACTTCTTATTTATATTCTTTAGGGTATAATAGTAAAGTTATTATAAATTATGCTATAGGCAATAGATTTGTAGATAATATGAATTATTTAAAGAATAAAGCTGATAATTTTTCTACTAGATATGGTAATTTATTAGAAGAAAAGTTCTTAAGTGAAAATGTAAATAAAAATAAACATGAAAATGAACATGTTAAGCATAGTTATTTAGAAAATTTATTATTAAAGTTATTAGCAAATTCTAATACATATTCTAAAGATTCAAATGAATATCAAATATTAAGCAATTTAATTTGCAAAAGACCAGATGATGTTTTTGAAGCAATATTTATATGCAATTGGCAAGAAAAAAATATAAAAGAAATAATAGATGAAGCAATAAAGAAAAATTGTTTGGAAAAAGAAGTAGATAAAATATTAGTTATTTCTAGAAATTTAAAATTATTATATAAAGATAAATATCAAGCATTAAGAAATGATTTTATATTAAGTATTGAAAGCAATATTGATAAAGATCATAGTGATATTGAAAATAATTTTTATAGCTATGAAGAAGAAAAGACTGTAAATGAATGGTTAAATTCTAAAGAGAATATTAGTAAAACAGGACATTTATTATTAGAGTGGTGGAGTAATGTTAGTGAATTTACTAGTGAACAAGAAGAATATAAAATAGTTACAGCATTTATTACAAATCATTCTGAAGATTTTCTTGATGCAATAATGGCAATGCATGTATTAGGTATTAATATTGAAAGAACTATTAATTTAGCTTTGCGTGGTAGTGAATTTGAATTTGAAGAACTTATGAAACAATATATTTTAGTTAGCATAAATTTAAAAATATATTTTAAAGATGCTTATAATAAAAATGATTTCATTAAGAGTTTAAATACTCATTTAAAAAGAGAAAGAAGGAAGAAAAATGACAATTAAAGAATTACAAAAGAGTAGTGAAGAATATTTAGATAAGGAAATTAAGATAAGTGGTTGGATTAGAAATCATAGACCTCAAAAGGAATTTGGTTTTATTGATTTTTCAGATGGAACTAGTTTTAAACACTTACAAGTAGTATATACAAATGAATTAGAAGATTTTAGTAATCTTGTAAAATTACATGATGGTTCAAGTATTGAGGTTATCGGGAATTTTGTTAAATCTGAAGGCAGTGGACAAGATTATGAATTAAAAGCTAAAAGTATTAAATTGTTGGGAGATTGCTCTGAAGATTATCCATTACAACCTAAAAAACATAGTATGGAATTTTTAAGAAGTATTGCATATTTAAGACCTAGAGCTAACACTTTTCAAGCAGTATTTAGAGTAAGAAGTGTAGCAGCTTATGCCATTCATAAATATTTCCAAGATAGAAATTATATTTATGTTCATACACCACTTTTAACAACTGCAGATTGTGAAGGTAGTGATCAAATGTTTAAAGTATCTACATTTGATTTTGATAATCTACCAAAAAAAGATGGGAAAGTAGACTTTAGTAAAGATTTATTTAATAAAAAGACATTTATTACTGGTTCAGGACAACTTCATGGCGAAACATTTGCTTTAGCATTTAGTAAGATTTATACTTTTGGGCCAACTTTTAGAACAGAAAATTCAAATACTAAGACTCATGCAAATGAATTCTGGATGATTGAACCTGAAATAGCTTTTGCAGATATCAATGATTTAATGGATATTGAAGAAGATTTCCTAAAATATATTGTTAAATATGTTTTAGAAAATTGTCCAGATGAAATTGATTTCTTTGATAAATTTGTAGAAAAAGGATTAAAAGCAAAATTAGAAAATGTAGCAAATAGTACTTTTATAAGAATTGATCATAAAGAAGCAATTGATTTATTAAAAAATAGTGGTGAAAAATGGGAATTTGAACCATCTTATGAAGAAGATATTGCTAAAGAACATGAAAGATGGTTAACAAATCATTTTAGTGTTCCAGTATTTATTAAAAATTGGCCAGCAGGAATTAAAGCATATTACATGAAATTAAATGAAGATGGAAAAACTGTTGCTGGTGTTGATTTAGAAGTACCAGGAGCTGGTGAACTTATTGGTGGATCACAAAGAGAAGAAAAATTAGATGTTTTACTGGCTAGAATGAAAGAATTAGGTGTAGAAGAAGAAAGCATTGAATGGTATGTAAATCTAAGAAGATATGGTGGATGCATTCATTCAGGATTTGGAATGGGATTTGAAAGACTTATTATGTATCTAACAGGCATTGAAAATATTCGTGATGTTATTCCTTATCCAAGAACACCTGGTTCATGTGAATTTTAGAGGGTTTTTATGGGAAAAATTATTGCAATTGTTGGAATGTGCGGTAGTGGTAAATCTGTTGCTAGTGAGTATTTGATTGGATTGGGTTATAAAAGGGTTTATTTCGGTGGAGTTACAATGGATAAATTAAAAGAAAATGGTCTAGATATAACTCCGGATAATGAAAAAATGATGAGAGAAAAACTTCGTAGTGAACTTGGGATGGGAGCTTATGCTAAAGTTTTACTTCCAACTATTAAAGAATTATCTTTAAATAATGATGTTGTTCTTGATGGACTTTATTCGTGGGATGAATTAGTTATTTTAAATAATGAATTTAATATGACTACGATTGCAGTTGTTGCAGATAAAAAAATTAGATATGATAGACTTTCTAAGAGAATTGAAAGACCTTTTAGTGAATCTGATGCTATAAAAAGAGATATTTCAGAAATTGAAAATATTGCTAAGGCGGGACCAATAGCTTATGCTGATTATTATATTTTCAACAATGGTACAATTAATGATTTTCATAATAGATTAGATGAAATTTTAAATAATATAGAGGAGTGAAGTACTTTTGAATAAATTTACAAAAGAAATGATTGATGATTATGCTGGTAAATTGCTTATTGGTTTAACTGATGATGAAAATAATATGGTTTTAAAAGAGTTTGATGTTATTGAAAAATCAATGGAAAAAATTGCAAATATGCCTGATATAGAAAAAGTTGAACCTATGACACATACTTTAGATGATTTTTCTTTTATATTAAGAGAAGATGTTGCAAAAGAAAGTATTCCAGTTGAAAATTTATTACAAAATTGTGATTCTGTAGAAGATGATTTTGTTAGTGTTCCAAAGGTGGTGGGATAATGAAAAAGCCAGGAATTATTGAATTTCATGAAATGTTAAAAAATAAAGAAGTTACAAGTGCGGAATTAATTAAAGACTCAATTAGTAATGCTTATGAATTACAAAAAAAATGTAATGCGTTTGTAACTATAATTGATGATGCAAATGGGGAATTTGATGAAAATAACTATTTAAGCGGGATTCCTTATGGTATTAAAGATAATTATTCTACGAAAGATATTTTATCTACAGGTTCTAGTAATACATTAAAAGATTATGTGCCATTCTTTGATGCAACTGCGATTGTTAATTTGAAAAATAATGGTGCTGTTGGAGTTGCTAAAACTGCTTTAGATGAATTTGGAATGGGTGGTACTGGGTTAACTGCTCACACAGGAATTATCAAGAACCCATGGGACGATACAAGAATTTGTGGTGGTTCTTCAGCAGGTTCTGCATGTAGTGTTGCGGCAGGTGTTTATCCTTATGCTTTAGGTAGTGATACTGGAGATTCTATTCGTAAACCTGCAGGATACTGTGGAATTGTAGGCTATAAACCTACTTATGGAATGATTTCAAGATATGGTTTATTTCCATTTGCATCTAGTTTAGATACTTGTGGAGTTTTAACAAGAAGTGTTAGTGATGCGGCATTAGTAGTTGATGCTATGAAAGGTATAGATGAAAATGACCAAACTTCTTGGGATTCAAGCAATATAAATTTATTTGAAAATTTGAATAAAGATGTGAATGAAAAGAAATTATTTTATATAAGAGAAATTACTGATATTAGTAATTATCCGAATGCTAGTGAGGAATTAAAATTACATTTAAACAACTTTAATGAAACAATAGAAAAACTAAGAAATATTGGTGTTATTGTAGATGAAATATCTATAGATAAAACTCTACTTAGTACAATTCCTAGTGTTTATGTTTGTATTTCTTGTGCTGAAGCTACTAGCAACATGTCTAATTTAACAGGAATATCTTTTGGCCCTAGAGGAACTGGAGATAATATCATGGACATGATTAAAGATTATAGAACTAAAGGATTTTCACCCCTTATTAAAAGAAGATTTGTAATAGGTTCATATGTATTGCAAAAAGAAAATCAAGAAAGATATTTCTTAAATGCTTGTAGAGTAAGAAGATTAATTGTAAATAAATTTAAAGATTTATTTAAAGAATATGATGCATTTATTTTGCCTGTTGGTAGTGGAGTAGCACCTTTAATTAAAGATGTTATGGAACAAGTTTCTGATGATGAATTATCTATTTTAGAAAATCATTTACAAATTGGTAACTTCGGAGCATTTCCATCTATTACAATACCAAATGGGCTTATAAATGGCCTTCCTGTTGGAGTTAATATTACAGGTAATTGTTATGATGATCAAACTGTTTTAAATTTAGCATATGCATTAGAATCTGAAATGAATTATAAAGATATGGTAGTAGGTGATAATAATGAATAAATATAAAGCAGTAATTGGTCTTGAAATGCATTGTGAAATGAATTGTAATACGAAAGTATTTTCAAGTGCAAAAAATGATTTTAGTGAAATACCTAATATAAATGTTAGACCTGTAGATATGGGATTTCCAGGAACTCTTCCTATGGTAAATAAAGAAGCTATTAGAAAAGCAATTATGGCTGCTTTAATACTTAATTGTAAGTTACCAGAATATATGTACTTTGATCGAAAGAATTATTATTATCCAGATTTACCTAAAGGATATCAAATTACCCAAATGCATGATCCAGTTGGGGTAAATGGTTCGATAAAAATTGATTGTAATGGAACAACAAAAGAAATCCTTATTCATGATATTCATTTAGAAGAAGATTCTGCTTCAATGGACCATTTTACAGATGTATCATTGATTAACTATAATAGAGCAGGTGTTCCATTACTTGAACTTGTTACTGAACCTTGTATTGAATCACCTGAAGAAGCAGTTGCCTTCTTGGAAGAGATGAGAAGAATATATCAATATGCCGATATATCTGATGCTGATACTAAAAAAGGTCAAATAAGATGCGATGTTAATGTATCTATAATGGATGTAGATTCTAAGGAGTTAGGTACAAAAGTTGAAGTTAAAAATGTTAACTCATTTGGTAATGTTTATGAAACTATTAAATATGAAATAGAAAGACAAAGTAAATTAAAAGATAAGGGAAGATATGATGAAGTAGTACAAGAAACTAGAAGATGGGATGAAGAAAGTGGTACTACGAAAAGAATGCGTACTAAGGCTGATGCAATAGATTATAAATATTTTGTGGAACCTAATATTCCTAAATATAAAATAGATCAAAACTGGGTTGAAGAAATAAAAAAATGTATTCCAGTTCTTCCTAATGAAAGAAAGATTAAATATATAAATGAGTATGGATTAAGTGAATATGACGCTAATATAATTATTAAAACTAAGGAATATGCTGATTATTTTGAAGAATGTGTAAGTTTAGGAATGGATAAAAAAATTGCTGCTAATTATTTAATTGTAAATATAATTGCATACTTAAATAAAGAAGCTGTTAGTTTAAATGAATTTTACTTAAAACCTAATTTATTAAATCAAATTATTACTGAGTTAGAAAATGGAAATATTTCTTCTAAACAAGCTAAAGAAATATTTAATAAGTCTTTAGAAGAACAAAAAGAACCTAAAAACTTTATTAGTAAAGATAATGCTCAATTATCTGATAGTAATGAACTTGAAATTATTATAGATAATATATTAAATAATAATACAAGTCAAGTTGAAGCATATAAAAATGGAAAAACCAATCTTTTTGATTACTTTGTGGGTCAAGTAATGAAAGAAACTAGAGGTAAAGCAAATCCAAACTTAACTAAAAAAATACTAAAAGACAAGCTAGATTAATTGCTTGTCTTATTTTGATTCTATATGTTTTTTCAATTTGAATATTAATTGTGAATTAAAGAATAGTGATAGTGTATAGGAGAAGTAATTACTATAATAAATAAAATGTTTATATTGAAACAATTAAATTTATATTTAAAAATTGTTTATTGTTACTGTATTATTATGTAAATGATAAAAAATCTTTTACTTTTTTCTTTATCGTGATATAATTTTAATATACTAAAGGGATGTGTGATATATGTTTGGGAAAATTATATATATTGGAGAGTCTGAAGCTCACGTTGAAAATTTAATTAAAGATGCTAATACAGCAGATTTAATGAATGTAAATGTTGTATTTGAAGATAATAATCAAAGAATACTTGGTGAAGTTCAAGAATTAAATAGTGATATTATAAAAATAAGATTTCTTGGAGAATATATAAATGGAAAGTATATAAACGGGGTTTTAAGAAAACCATTGTTGTCATCTAAAATTAGAATGATTACTAAAGATGAATTAACAGAATTAGTTGGAACATATAATGCAAGTAGTTTTATTCTTGGGGAAAGTGCTATATATAAAGGATTTAATATACATCCAAGTATTAATAGCTTATTTTCTAATCATTTAGCTATATTTGGTAATAGTGGATCTGGGAAATCCTGTGGAGTTGCTAGAATTGTCCAAAATTTATTTTCATCAATATATCAAGTACAATATAATGCTAATATCTTTATATTTGATGCATTTGGAGAATATAAAAATGCCTTTGGTAAACTAAATGAAATAAATAGTAACTATTCATATAAATTTATTACAAGTAATCCTCATGAAGAAAGTGATAAATTACTTAAAATACCAGTTAGTTTATTAACTTTGGATGATATGGCATTATTACTTCAAGCAAGTAATCATGCACAATTACCAATTATAGAAAATACTATTAAGCTGGCAAAAATATTTTCTACGAATACTGATGAAGCAAATGATTATAAGAATCATTTAATTGCTAAAGCCTTACTGGCAGTATTATTTAGTAATGAAACTATATCAAGTAAAAAAAATGAAATATTTACTATTATAGAAGTATGTAATACTAAAGAGTTTAATTTTGATACAGTTATCCCTGGACTGGGTTATACTAGAACTTTTAGTGAATGTTTTGAAATTGATTCAAATGGTAATTTTGGTGAATCAGTTTTAATTACTAATTATATATTAAGTAAGATAAATGATAATTTAGATAGTATTAAGGCTCCAGATAATGCTAGTTATTCATTGAAAGATTTTGCTAAAGCAATGGAATTTACTTTAATTAGTGAAGGCTTTTTACATAATCAAAATCTACATGATGATGCAGTTATTTTAAGAGTTAGACTTAATACAATCATTAATAGTAAACTAGGGGAGTATTTTTCAAATGAATTTATGCCTGTGGAAGATTATATTAAATCATTAATTGATAATGATGGAAAGAAAGCTCAAATTATAAATATTAACTTAGAAGATGTAGATGATATATATGCTAAGGTATTTGTTAAGATTTTTTCAAGAATTATATTTGACTTTGCTAAAGGTAGTGCTAAGAGAGCCTCAATGCCATTTCATTTATTCTTAGAAGAAGCCCATAGATATATTCAAAAAGATAACGATACATTCTTACTTGGATATAATATATTTGATAGAATAGCTAAAGAAGGTAGAAAATATGGGGTTATACTTGATATTATTAGTCAAAGACCTGTTGAAATAAGTGATACTGTTATAGCACAATGTAATAACTTTTTAATATTTAAAATGACACATCCTTTGGATATTAAATATATTGGCGAAATGCTTCCAAATATTAGTCAAGATATACTTGATAAACAAAAAGTATTACAACCTGGTACTTGTGTATGTTTTGGAGGAGCATTTAAAATACCTATGATTGTTAAGATGCAAATGCCTAATCCAATGCCTTATAGTAGTAATTGTGATGTATCTAATTGTTGGAAGATGGAAATGCCAGAAGGAAATGTTGAAGAATTTATTTAATATAATATAGTAAGAAGTATTTAAAATAATACTTCTTATTTGTTTATAACTATGGCTTTTCGACAGTGAAATTTGCATTTTTAAGGAAAATATGTTATAATTAGTATGTACTGTTAAAGGAGAGTATTTAAAATTATGATAAATTATATAAAAACCAATAAGAATAAAATATTTATTATTATTGGGGTGTTAGTTGGAGTAATAATATTATTACAACCAAGTGGCACAATACATCTTGAAGTAGAAAACGATGTAGAAAATGGTGTTCCCCTGGAGAGCTTAAATAAATTATCTTATGAAGATCAAGTTAGCATGACATTAAAAGAAAAGAAAGATTCTATTAAGTTTTTAGCAGAAACTTTCCAAATCGATGAAGATGTTTTAACTAATAAATTAAAAGAAAACTATAAGGAATTAGGTTTTGTTGAAAATATTGATGATTTTGATAAAATTGTAATTAATTATTTATTTGAGTTAGAAACTAGTGAGAAAACATCATTTAATAATGTAAGAACAAATGGTAATAAAGATAAAAATTACATTGTAAGATTAGTTAAATATTTTAGTAATATTTATGATAATGTAGAATTTACTATTGCTGCTGGTATTGCAAATGTTGAATCTGGTTATGTATCTAAATATATGTTAAATAAAAACAATATATTTGGTGGTATGTATAATGGTAACTTAATAGGTTATAAAAATATTGAATATGGTACACTTCAATATATAAAACTATTAAGTGAAGGTTATTTTGGAAAGGGTCTTACAACAGTGGAAGATATAGGAAGAATATATAATCCAATGTTTAATGAATCTGGAGTAAAAATAGCTAAACCTACCTGGGTTTATAATGTTAAATTAGCAATGGAAAATTTCAATGATATTGAAGATGTTGACACAACTATACTAAATAATTTAAAAAATAATTAGTATGACTTGTTTTAAAAAAATTATTTTGATATAATTAAGATACCTAAAGGGTAAATGTCTATGTCAATATAAAACCGACTAGATAGATAATAAGGGAATCTAATTGAATTATGGTGTAGAAGACTTAACCATTAAGTGAGTAAGGATCCTAAAGTAATTCATGTGATGCCCACCTCGCGAGAGCGGGTTTTTATCAATGCATGGCGCCTTTGGGTTTTCTTTTGGAGGAAATTATGTTTGATAGATTGGAATTACTTATTGGTAAAGAAAATATAGAAAAAATAAGTAAGATAAATGTTTTAATTGTAGGTATTGGAGGAGTAGGTGGAACCGCTTTAGAAGCACTAGTTAGAAGTGGAGTAAAAAATATTACAATAATTGATAAAGATGTATTTAGTGAAAGTAATTTAAATAGACAAATTCTTTCTACTAGAGATTCTATTGGCTTATATAAAGTTGATGTAGGAATAGATAGATGTAAAAGTATTAATCCTGATGTAAATATTAAAGGTTTAAAAATTAATTTAGATGAAGAGAATATTAACGAATTAGGTAATTTTGATTATGTTATTGATGCTTGTGATGATATTAATGCTAAATTAGCTTTGATGGAATATGCAAGTAGAAATAATATTAAATTAATTAGTTCTATGGGAACAGGTAAGAGACTTAATCCAAGTAATGTTATAATTACACGACTAGATAAAACAAGCAATGATCCTTTAGCTAAAAAAATGAGATACGAAGCAAGAAAAAGGGGATTAAAATTAAATGTTCCTGTTGTTTGTTCTAAAGAGGAACCTATCAATAAAGATCGTGTTATTGCATCTAGTATATTTGTTCCTTCAACAGCAGGTTTAATGCTTGCTTATTACATAATAGAAAAAGTAATCAATGACTGATTACTTTTTTGTTATTAAGAATGTTGCTAAAGTATTGGGGTCTTCACCATTATATACAATATTATATATTGTGGTAATTAATTTGATTTCAATACCTTTTTTATTTAGCATTTTATATATTATTTCTAATGTGTTATATCCTTCAACTGTATTATTAGCTAAATACTCATTTATTTCTTTTTGATTTTTTGTTTTGCCTACGATATATCCAAAGCTAAAGTTTCTACTTTTGGTACTTGTACATGTTAGCATTAAATCACCAACACCTGCAAAAGATAAAATAGTCTTAGGTTTTCCTCCGAATATTTTTATGATATCTTTTATATCATGTAGAGATTCATTAATTAAAAAACTTTGCGTAGAATTACTATATCCTAGACCACTTAATATTCCTGATGCTATAGCTATAACATTTTTTATAGATCCACACATTTGGATACCAATTATGTCTTTTGATGGTCTTAATTTTAAAGTATCATTAGCTAAAGTATTTAATACATATTCTTTAGCTTTTTTTGTTTTAGATGCCAAAGCTAAAGCAACTGGTTCATTATTTAATATATCGACTGCGAATGTTGGACCGGAAATAACTGCAATATTATTAGTTTTTAAAGTTTTACTTACAATATTTGATAATAATTCTTCCTTTGACTCTTCAATTCCTTTTGATGCAATACATATTGGGGTATCACTGTGATAGTATTCTTTCATTTTAGTTGTAACTATATCTACATATTTACTAGCTGTTATTATATATATTAAGTCGGTATTACTTAATACTTCTTCCATACTAGCACTTACTTTTATATTTTTAGGGATACTTGTATCAAAAACAGACTTTATTTTTTTAGTTTTTTTATATTCTTCATATGTTTCTTCATTTTCTGTCCATATAATTATTTCGTTTTCACTTTTTTTAGCTAACATTTTGCTTATCGCAAGGCTGTAAATTCCAAGGCCTATAACACTTATTTTCATTTTTCACTCCTCATTTCTTCATGTAATTTATTTAAACTTTTTTCTACTTTATTATCTTTTGGAATATAATATTTCTTGCCAATTAAATTCTTAGGCATATAATTTTGTTTTACCCAGTCATTTGGATAATTATGTGGATATAAATAATCGGGGCTAGTGGTTTTAATATTATCCGGAACATTACCTGTATTTCCTCTTCTTATATCATTTATAGCCGCATCTAATGCTAAATGCGAACTATTACTTTTGGGGGACAATGCCATTTCTACGACTATCTGGCCTAAAGGTATTCTTGCCTCAGGTAATCCCACTAGTTCTGATGCATGAATTGCCGCCATTACTCTTGGACCAATTCCAGGGTTAGCCATACCAATATCTTCGTAAGCAATAACACTTAATCTTCGATAGATACTATCTAAATCTTCTGCTTCAATTAACCTAGCTAAATAGTGTAGGGATGCATCAACATCACTTCCACGAATTGATTTTTGAAGGGCACTTAATACATCATAATGTCCATCACCATCTTTATCATGGAAAAATACAGGTTTACTATTTATTTTTTTTATTTCTTCAATATTAATATTATTATCACTAGAATAATATGCAACTTCAAGTAGATTTAAAGCAAAACGCATGTCGCCGCTAGAAAGGGTAGCAATATAATCTAGAGATTCATCATCTATTGTAATATCTTTAAAATCTTCTAAAGCTTTTTTTAAGCCTCTTACTATATCATCTTTAGTTAATTCATGTAATTCAAATATTTGACATCTACTTCGTATAGCAGGATTAATTTTGTGATATGGGTTAGATGTAGTAAGCCCAATAAGGATTATCGTACCATTTTCAATATATGGTAATAATAAATCTTGTTTATCTTTATTCATTCTATGGATTTCATCAATTATTAAAACCATATCTCCATACATTTTAGCCTCTGCGATAGCACTATCGAAATCACTTTTATTGTTAACTGTGGCATTTAAAAACTTATAATGAATATTAAGTTCATTAACTAAAGCATTGGCTATACTTGTCTTTCCAATACCTGGCTTTCCATAGAAAATCATTGAAAAAAGTTTCTTGTTTTTTACAAGATTGGAAAGAATTTTGCCTTTACCGATAAGATGGTCTTGGCCAATAATGTCATCTATTTTTTTAGGTCTTAATTTATCTGCTAAAATTTCCATAATATCACATGTTTAATTATAGCACATTTTAAGAAAATTTGGTACAATAATTATAGTTAGGTGGTTGTTTATGAGAAATATTATTGATAGTATTAAAGATCCAGATATAATAGATTATTTAGAATATTTAAAGTATGAAAGAAGAGTATCTTTAAATACGATTGATTCTTATGGAGAAAACTTACTTCTTTTAAGTAATAGTGTAAATAAAAATTTAATTAAACTAAAGAAAAATGATATAAAAAAGTTTTTAGATGATATAGATTCTACCCCAAGAACAAAAGCTCATTATTTAACAGTATTTAATTCCTTTTATAAGTATTTGGTATTTATGGATAAAATAGAAAATAATCCCTGTGACGGAATAAAAGCTCCGAAGTTAGAAAAAAAGTTGCCAAATTATTTAACAAGTGAAGAAATAGATAAATTATTTAATATTAGACTTACTAAACCAATTGATTATAGAAATAAAGCAATGCTAGAAATAATTTATGCAACTGGAGCTAGAATTAGTGAAATTACTTCATTAGAGTTAAAACAAATAAACTTTGAAGAATGTATAATTAGAGTTACAGGCAAGGGAAAAAAAGATAGAATTATTCCTATAGGTAATACTGCTTTAGAAGCTTTAAAGCTATATGTAAATAATTATAGGGCATTCTTAGTAAAAAATATTACTTGTGATTATGTTTTTTTAAACAAGAATGGAACAAAAATAAGTAGGCAAGGGTTCTTTAAGATATTAAAAGATTTAGCTAATAAAGCTGGTATAAAAAAGGAAATAAGTCCTCATACATTAAGACATTCATTTGCTACGAATCTTCTTAATAATGGAGCAGATTTAAGGGTTATTCAAGAACTTTTAGGTCATGAAAATTTAGAAACAACGGAAATATATTCTCATTTACAAAATAAAAAAATAGAGGAAGATTATAGTAATCATCCTCATGCGCATATCTAAAAACTATCTGCAGTTTTCATTACGAGCTTCATTACGTGCATTTGATCTTGCACTAGCTTTACTAGAACTTCTAGCTGTTTTTTTAGCTTTGTTTCTAGCATTTTCTTTATTCTTGCTCATGTATATATACCTCCCACTATTATTATGTAACAAATATTATTTTTTAATCATATATTTTATGGTAAATTAAGGAAGTGATTTAAGTGAAAAAAATCGGTATTACAACCAGAATTTTAAATAATGATATTAATCTTGAAATAGAAAAAATACCTCATTCTTTAATAGAAAAAATAGAAAAGCTTGACGTTACTGTTATAATTATACCTTGTGTTAGTGATGTTAGTTTTTATTTAGACTTGTGTGATGGTTTTATTATACCTGGGGGAAATACTTGGAATGGTGTTGATGTTAAAGTATTAAAATATGCGATGAAACATAATAAACCTTTGCTAGGAATATGTGCTGGTATGCAAGCAATTGCTAATATAAATACATTTATGGATCATACAATTAAAGTAGATAGCGATATTAATCATTATGTGCCTAATAAAAAATATGTTCATGAAATTAATATAAATGAAGGAATTTTAAAAGATATAATCGGCAAAAATAAAATATCTGTTAATAGTAGACATCATGATACGATTATAAACGAAAATTTCTTTAAAGTAGAAGCAAGAAGTGATGATGGTATTATTGAAGCAATAAGTTTAAATGACTATAAATTTATATTCGGGGTTCAATGGCATCCAGAAGATATGGATGATATAGATCAAGACAAATTGTTTAGATATTTTATCAGTTTAATTTGATTTTTAACATACTATATGATACTATCTAGATAAGGAGATATATATGAGAACAAAAAACATACAAAATATTAGCTTGTCTGAGTTATCTTTTATTATTTTTTCTAATCAATTTAGTATTGAATTACAAAAAGATGCCTACGAAGAATTAAAAAGAAGATTTTCTAAAAAAACATTTAATTTAGAAGCGTTTTTAGAATATGAGAAAGCTACAATTGAAAAAAGAGGAAGCAATATTAATGATTATTTAATATCGGATAGTGCTTCTATAAACTTACTTTTAAGATTATACTTTTCAATGGTTTATAAAAAGGAGATTTTTCAACATGGCAATTTACTATTTAGTGAAAATTTATTATGCCATAGTGATGGAGAAAAAACTTTCTTTGTTAAAGCTTTAAGATATGAATTAAAAAGACTAGAAAATACTAAAAGTCCGTTCTTATCAACATCTGAATGCGAAATATTAGAAAAGGTAATGGAAGCTTTAAATGAAAGGATAAATAAGAAACAACCAATATGGTATGAATCATCATTAACTGAATGTACTTGGGATATTATGGCTGACTCTTTAATAACTATAATTCCTGTAATTAGTTATTTATCAGTTTACAACTTTCTTTTGCAAGATTTAGCTAAATTAGCACCACAAAAAAGAGCTATTATGAAATCAATGAAAACAGCAACTGTTGATCATTCAATTTTCCATAATGAAGAATTAAAACGAAATTTAGTAAGATAACTTGAATATAATTAAGTGGTGATATGATGCAAAAGATTATAATTCCACTTATATTATCAACATTAGCTGGTCTATCAACGTTAATCGGAGCTATTCCAATATTTTTTAAAATTAAAGAGAAGAACTTAAGTAAATTTATAAGTTTTTGTCTTTCTTTTTCTATTGCAATAATGATTTCTATAAGTATTTTAGATTTAATTCCAACATCATTTTTTGAAATAGTTAACTTCTATGGAATTGGAAAAACTTTAATAATTTTATTAATAGCATTTATTATTAGTTATATAATTATTACATATCTAAGTTCCTTAGTAGAAAAAGAAAGCAAAGGTATTGATTTATATAAACTTGGTATTCTAAACATGATTGTTTTAATTCTTCATAATTTACCGGAAGGTATTGCAACATTTTTAAGTAGTTATCATAGTATTGATCTAGGTTTAAGATTATCAATTGCTATTATGCTTCATAATATTCCTGAAGGAATTTCTATTGCAGTGCCAATATATTATGCAACTGGTAGTAGAAAAAAGGCTATAAAATCTACACTAATATCTGGATTATCTGAACCTTTAGGTGCTATCCTAGCTTATGTATTTTTAAAAAGATTTGTATCAGAACTCATGATAAGTATAGTCTTAATTGTAGTAGCAGGGCTAATGATTACTTTGTCAATACAAGAAATGCTTCCTAGAGCATTAAAATATAAAGAAAATAAGTGGATTTATTTAGGTCTTATTATAGGAACAATCCTAGTAATAGTAAATGTGATGATTAGTTAAAATGTGTTGACACATCAAAAAGAGTGGGGGAGAGTATTTACATTTAATCTTGTCTGTGTTAAACTACAAAAAGTAAGGATGTGTTTTTATGGGACTAAATATTGATTATGAAGTAATTGCAAATTATATAATTATAATCGGAGTAATAATAATATTAGTTACAATTATAAAATCTATTTTGCCAATTTTAACATATAATGAACTTAAGAAACAAAGAAAAATATTAGAACAGATTGGGAAAGATATTTCATATATAAAAGATAAATATTTATAATTTGATGTTTATTATGATTAAATTGTTTATAAATATTGTTAAGTTACTTATGAATAAATTTTCAAAGAAAGAAAAGATTAATGTTATTAATATAAATACAAATAGCGATACAAAATCAACAAATTATATTTGTATTTTTTCAATGACTAAGTTAACATAATATATATTATTTTGTATATTAAATTCTTGATTTTTAATTAAAATTATATTATATTTTTCAAATCGTTCTTATCTTTTTAAATAACTTTTCTTTACTCAATAAATATAATTAATCATAAATATAACATAAAATTATTTTTATAACAAAAACAAAATTATTTTTTATAATAAGTTTTAAAATTTAAAAAAGTATTTTATAACCTTATTTATATTTTAATAAGGTTAATATTGCGCGTTTATAACCTTATATTTATTATAAATAAGGATATATGCGTGTATGTATATATGAAAAGTCCCCTATCTTATGACTTATCTTAAGTAGGGGACTTTAATTATTCTTTTTTTGATACAGAAGTAAAAATTAATGCTATTACTATCATAAGTATTAAGTCTACTAATAATTTACTTACAAATAAATTTATATTTAATAAATTATATAAAATATAAATGAAGAAACAAGATAATATTATTCTGAAGATCTTTTTTAGTAAAAACAGGATGTTTCTAGAAACAAGATTATATTTGTATATACAATTATAGTTGATTATTATATGTAGTACTATCCCTACTCCTTCGGAAATTAAATTTGCAAAAATGATTCCTTCTAAATCGTTTGTTGAAGATTTTAAATAAAATATTATCATAAATAATATATAACTTATTAAATATGGTATTATTGATTTAATGATATATGGCATAAGCCCTTTTAGATAGGGGAGCATTTTAAAACTATCCTTCCCTACTCTATTCGTGCTTTTTCGCCAAATTGTGTTAATTTCATTTTCTTTTAAAGCAATATTTTCAGTTATTACAGTTATCATGTAATTATTATCTTTTTTTAAATTGTTTATTAATTTATTGAATAATTTTATATTAATGGCTTTTATTTCTGGCAAAACAGATTTAAAATTAGTATTAAATAATGTATTAAATATTTTGTTTATTAGATCTTTACTCATATTATTGTTTTCGTTAGAGCCAAGTACTATTGTATCTTCATTATTCATAGCATCTAAAGCACATTTAGCAATATCTTCATTATCAATGTTGTTAATATTATCTACGAAAACTATTGATTTAATATTTAACTTTTGTTTTTTAATATAATTATTAATTTGGTCTAAATAATCATAATTTCTTCCACTGAAAATCGGATAATTACTTTTTATATCACAGTTGTTTTTATTGCAAATAACAATATTTTCAAAAATTTCATGAGTGGGCTTTAATTGTTTTTCAAAATCAATAATACTCTCATTATAATAGTTTACAACTAATAAAATTTCTTTATTCATTTGTTAACACCATTATTATTTTATCACTATACCCATATAATGTCAAAAATTTATAAACAAAAAAAGCATTTTTAAAAATGCTTTTAAAATTCAAAGTCGTCCCAATTATAATCACTATCGTCTTCAGTATCACTAAAATCATAATCGTCATCTGAATAATCCGGTTCATCAATATCACCAATTATACTTGAAATATCTTTAAAGAATTCAAATGCTCCAAGTTTACTATATAAATTTAACATTATAGTGCTTGATTCTGAATCAGTAAGTTGTTCAAAATCTTTGGCATTTGTAATATCACTTTTTGTAATTTTATTTTTTCCATATTCCATTTTATTAGTGAAATCTATTACTACATTTTCATTATTGTAAGTTATATCAATCTTTCCAGTTGCATCAGATTTATTGTTTTTAGAGTCTTCGTTTACTTTGATATTACACTTAACTTTTACTCCTTCAACATCGATGTTTGCTGTTAGAGTTGAACTTTTCTTATCATTTTGTAATGTTAATTCTATAATTGAGTTTTCAACATTGGCTGTTAACCCTAATTTTTTATCACTTATTTCAATACTTATTTTATTTGTTCCTTCAGTTATTGTTATAACATCATCTTTACATTCTAAATACAATTCTGTATCTTCACCAACAATTTTATATTTATCTTTTTCAACTTTTGTACCTTCTAATTTACTTCCTTCAATATCTAATACAAATGATTGAACTTCATTGGTTAAAATTTTTATAGTTATTTCAAATTTAATATTAATTGGACTATCTTTTAAACTATCTAAAATTGATGTATCATTTTCTAAATAAGACATTATAGTTTTATCATTTTTAACTAGTTCAATAAATTTATCTATTACTTTATTGTAATTGTTTTCATTTATTTCATATGTATATGTTACATTTAGTCCACTAGTTTTGGTATTCATATTTGCTTGTTCTAATGCACTTGTTACATATTTAACGATATTTTTCATTGAATTTTCAAAATCATTAATATTTGAAAAATTCTTAACCATATCAACATATTCTTCAGTATTTGCAAAAATGTTTTTATCTAAAGTTGTATAAAGAGGACTATTAAAAATATCTTTACTATTTAAATAGATTTTATTGTTATTGTAAACAATGGTTCCGTTTATACTTTCATTATTTTGTTTTAACCCTAAGTCTAAACTTAAATAATTATCATTTATATTTGACTTTTCATTTAAACTTATTTGTAAATTATTTAATGATTTTAATGTTGTAGATGATGTTGTTAATGTAATATTTGTATCATTAATCATATCATATTTATCAATGTTATTGATTAAATCATCGTTTATTGATAAGGCATCAAAGGACTTATCAATAGATGCAATAATATTTTTAGCATTTTTGTTTAAGAAACTTTTAGCATTATATGTACTCTTTATATAAACAAAGCCACCTACAACGATGAGTAATGCTACTATAGCAATAACTAATCCTATTATTAATCCTTTATTTTTCTTTTTGACAGGATTATTAACTATGTTGTTATTTGAATTTATGTTATTTTGATAATTAAAACCATTAACATTTTGAGTATTTGGATCTAATCCTTGGTAATTAGCTCCAACCATATTATTGTTAGTATTCATAACTTCAGGTTGATTAAATCCAACTTGGTTCATTGCTCCAGCGTCACTGGCATTAATTGGTTCAACTGGTTGATTAGTTCCCATTTGACTTATGTTATTGCTTAAATCATTATTTACGTTTGGCGTTTCTATAGGTTCACTGATGTTCAATTGTTCCATATTATTTTGTTGGCTAATATTTTCATTAACCATTTCATTTGGTTGACTAGTATTTAATTCATTCGTGTTATTTTCTGAACCCACACTGTCACTCAAATTGTTTTCTAAATTTTCATTCATTTTTATCCCTCACTACTTTCATTCTATTATAAGAATAACATTTTCTTGAATAATTGTCTATATAAAAATAAAATAAAGGCATTTTTTAGCCTTTATTTTACATATTTTTTAAAGTTTTTAAATTCTGGGGCATCTTCAAGGTCAGTTTTTGCTAAATCTTGTAATAATGCTTTTTGCTTTCTATCAAGTTTAGTTGGAGTAATAATATTTACCACAGCATACATATCACCTTTACTGATTTTATTTGGTAATTTAATTCCTTTACCCTTAATTTTTAACTTAGTATAGTTTTGTGTACCAGCTTTTATCTCTAATATAATATTACCATAAAGCGTTGGTATTTCTTTCTTGCATCCTAAAGCTGCATCGGTTATAGTTACTGGAACTTCTAAATAAATATCTGCTCCGTCTCTTTCAAATAAAGGATGTTCTTTGATTTTAAATTCTAGAAAAACATCTCCGTTTGGTCCACCATTTACTCCGGCATTACCCTTGCCACTTAGTCTTAGTTGGTATCCTTCATCAACACCTTCAGGAATAGTTACAGTTAATGTTTTAACTTTATCAACAATTCCTTTGCCTCGACAATCGTCACAAACTGTTGCATAAGTTTTACCTAAACCTTTACAATCTGGACATGTTTTTTGCGTTTGCATGTATCCAAATATGGTTTGAGCTTGTTCTAATACTTTTCCGGCTCCGCCACAAGTTCTACATGTTGATTCATTAAAGCCACCTTTACCTTTACATTTTGAACATTCACTTGTAAGATTTAATTTAACATCTTTTTCACATCCAAAGGCAGCTTCTTCAAAAGTAAGATTTAATATTACCCTTATATCTTCACCTTTTCTAGCTCTGTTGCTTGACTTCGAACTTCTTCCAAATCCTGAGAAACTTGAAAATCCTCCACCGAATAAATCTCCAAGAATGTCTTCAAGATCAATGTCACCCATGTTAAAACCTTGGAATCCTGATGCGCCACCTGCACCTCCACCATTTTGAAATGCAGCATGACCAAATTGGTCATATTGGCGTCTTTTGGTAGCATCAGATAAAACTGCATACGCTTCACCAATTTCTTTAAATTTTTCTTCGGCTCCTGGTTCTTTATTTATATCTGGATGATATTGTTTTGCTAATTTTCTAAAAGCTCTTTTTATTTCTTCGTCTGTGGCAGTTTTACTGACTCCTAAGACTTCATAATAATCTTTTTTATTCATTTTTTACTCCTTTCCAGTGATAGTTATATCATGTAGTAAAAGTGATGGAGTTCTAACACTTAAACTAAAATTAGATAAATCACTACCAACTTCTAAAACATTTGAAAATACTTCAAAAATATTCGTAGATAATATAATCATATTTAGACCTTTTGTTACTTTTCCATTTTCTACAAGTAGACCTTCAGCTTGAACTGATATGTTACCAGTTTTTGTATCTACCCCAGAATGAAATCCAAAGGCTTCATCAATAATGATTCCGTTATCAAGATCCTTTATTAGTTCTTCATACGATTTATTTCCACATTCTATATATAAATTATTAACTCCATTAGCATTACCTGATGCTTCTTTATTCAATTTAATAGCATACTCAATATTGTTTATTTCTTTTATAAATACACCATTCTTAACTAGTGTTTGGCATTTTTTTAAAGTGCCTTCACTATCAAAATTAGCATTTAACATTCCTTTCGGAGAATCTTCAACAATATTTATTTTTTCACTAAATATTTTACTATTTAATTTGCCAGATAATACTGACTCATTTAAAAATATATTTTTACTTTGAAATGAATCTTTAAATGTAAGTAATATACTTTCTACGACATTATTAGTAAGTAATACTTTATACTTATTCGTAGTAACTGACTTACTATCTAATTTAATTAATAAGTATTCTAATTTTTTCAATAGATATTCTTTAAACTCGTTAAAATCATAATCTTTTGTATAATAACCTATATATAATACTCTAGTTATATCATCTTTATTAACTGTTATAGCTGCTCCATAAGCATTAAAATATGTTTCATCTTCCATATCACAACTATTTATTGAATTAGTAATATAATTTCCGCATTCAGTATGAGAATAATCTGCTTCAATTGATTTAATGCATGAATACTTTTTCTTTAATTCGTTTAATGATAATAAATCTTCTTTTACTTTACTATAATCAACTATTTCTTTTTTTCTTAATTTATTTTTTATATTACCAGAACATAGTCTATTAGAATTTTTATTATCTGATGTTTTAAATATATCTTCCAAAGTGTTTATTAACTCTTCAGGATTTTTAATGCTTTCAGTAACCATCTTAACACATCTATTATCTTTGATAGCTTTAATTATATATTTTGATACATTAGTTATTTGAAATAATTTAATTTTATTATTTAACGTGCTTATATCTGTGCTGTTATGTTTTTCTTTAAATATCTCAATATCAATGTTATGCATTTGACCAATTTTAATTAATTTATTCATCTTTTTCACCTCCGACAAGTATATGACCAACCTTTATACGAGGCATTCCAACATTTACTGGAACGGAGCCACTGATTGAACCACACATTCCTTGCCCAAGTGCTAGGTTATCTCCGACCATTTCTACACTTTGTAATATATCTTTACAGTTACCTATTAAACTAGCTGACTTAACACATTCAGCAAGTTTACCATCACGAATCATGTAAGCTAGATCACAAGCAAAGTTAAAATCTCCAGTCTCTGGTGATACACATCCACCACCCATTTTTTTAGCATAAAGGCCTATTTTTATATCTTTTATCATATCTTCAAAAGTATCTGTTCCTTTTTCAAGATAGGTATTATTCATTCTAGATGTCGGAGCATATATGTAACTTTCTCTTCTACTACTTCCAGTTGGATTCATTTTCATTTTGCGATTATTTATTTCATCAATTAAATACCCAGTTAATACTCCTTTATCAATTAGTTTATTAACTTTTGTTTCTCTTCCTTCATCATCTATTCTACATGATCCCCATTCATTACATAATGTTCCATCGTCAGTAATACTTACCTTTTCACCTGCTATTTTATTACCTAAATCATGACTTAAAACAGAAATTCCATCTGCTACAGATGTTGCTTCCATTGCATGCCCACAGGCTTCGTGAAATATTACGCCCCCAAAACCATTTTCGATAATAACTGGCATTTCTCCACCAATACATGGTTTTGCATATAGTTTATCAAGACCTTCTTTTATTAGATTATTTATTACTTCATCATAATTTATTTCATCTAGTAAATCCAAGCTAATTGTTTTACCATATGAATATGTTATGTTACATGATTTATCATTATCTTTTAAACTAATGGTTATATATAATCTAGTTCTTTCTCTTTCTTCTCCTTTAAATAAACCATTTTCACGTGCGATAGTTACATTTTGTTTAACATTTTGTAAATTTAGACTTACTTGATTAATTCTTTCATCTTTACTTCTTATTTTTTTATCTAAATCATTAAATAATTTTTTTATATCGTCATTTGTATAATGAGTTTTATGATTATTTTTATATTTTTTTATTCTATTTAATGATACATAATTGTATATTACTTTTCCATTAATATTTTCTTTTAGAGAATTTATGATTAAATTAATATTCTTATTACTAAAATCGTTAGTAGCAGCATAATAAACATTATTTTCTTTAGCTAATCTAAGACCTATTCCATTACTATAGTTAATGCTATAACCATCTAGGTTGCTATCAATGTAATTATATATTGTAGTTTTTTTATCTTCAATGAATATTTCTGCAAAGTCACCACCGGTTGATAACATATTTTCAAGCATTTTTTCAAGATTCTCTTTTTTCATCTGTTCTCCTTATAACGGTCAAAAAGAGAGTATAAGATGCTCTCTTTTTACCAATTTATATTTTTTTATTTTTCTTCGTAAGTGGCATCTTCAACTTTTTCATGGTCACTATCACTACCACTATTTGTTTCTGTATTATTTGCATTATCTTTAGCTGCTTGTTCATATACTTTAGCTGCTAAATCCATAGCTATTTTATTTAATTCTTCAGAAGTTTTCTTAATTTCTTCAATATCAGTTCCTTCCAAAGCTTTCTTAGCTGCTTCTAGTTTTTCTTCAGCGTTCTTTTTGTCGTCTTCGGATACTTTATCTCCTAAATCAGCTAAAGCTTTTTCAGTAGCAAACACAATACTATCAGCATTATTTCTTACTTCAGCTTCTTCTTTTCTCTTTTCATCAGCTTCTTTATTAGCTTCTGCTTCTTTCATCATCTTATCAATTTCTTCGTCAGATAGATTTGTTGATGATGTAATTGTAATTGATTGTTCTTTATTTGTACCTAAATCTTTAGCAGTAACATTAACTATACCATTAGCATCAATATCAAATTTAACTTCGATTTGAGGTACTCCTCTTCTTGCTGGAGGCAAATTAGTTAATTGGAAGTTTCCAAGTGTCTTGTTATCGTTAGCCATTGGTCTTTCACCTTGTAATACATGAATATCAACAGCTGGTTGATTATCTACAGCAGTAGAGAATACTTGAGATTTACTTGTTGGAATTGTTGTATTTCTTGGGATTAATACTGTCATAACATTTCCTAGAGTTTCAATACCAAGTGATAATGGTGTAACATCAAGTAAAACGATATCATCAACTTCACCAGTAAGTACTCCACCTTGAATAGCTGCACCCATGGCAACTACTTCATCTGGGTTAACACTCTTATTAGGTTCTTGTCCAAGTTCTTTTTTAACAAGTTCTTGAATATATGGAATACGACTTGATCCACCAACTAATATTACTTTATCAATATCTTTAGCAGTCATATTAGCATCTTTTAAAGCTTTTCTAACTGGTTCAAGTGTTGAATCAAATAAATCACGACATAAGTCTTCAAATTTAGCTTTTGTTAAAGTCATATCCATATGAACTGGGCC
The DNA here is from genome assembly GCA_934096035.1 of uncultured Bacilli bacterium. Classification (GTDB taxonomy): domain Bacteria; phylum Bacillota_I; class Bacilli_A; order RF39; family UBA660; genus Onthocola_B. The sequence goes on along the minus strand of CAKOKX010000001.1, from coordinate 707,035 downwards.
TTCATCATTTTGTGCAATGAATGGTAAGCTAATTTGTGTTGTAGTCATACTTGATAAGTCTTTTTTAGCTTTTTCAGCAGCATCTTTAATTCTTTGCATTGCCATAGTATCTTTACTTAAATCAATACCATGTTCTTTTTTAAATTCACTTACTAAATAATCAGTAACTCTTGAATCGAAGTCATCTCCACCTAGACGATTATTACCGCTTGTTGCTTTAACTTCAAACACACCATCACCTAGTTCTAGAATTGAAACATCGAATGTTCCTCCACCTAAGTCATAAACTAGAATAGTTTGTAATTTATCTTGTTTATCTAAACCATATGCAAGTGCTGCTGCTGTTGGTTCATTGATAATTCTTTCTACTTCTAATCCTGCAATTTTACCGGCATTTTTAGTAGCTTGTCTTTCAGCATCGTTAAAATATGCTGGAACTGTAATAACAGCTTTAGTTACTTTTTCTCCAAGATAACTTTCAGCATCTTTCTTTAGTTTTCCTAGTATCTTAGCACTAATTTCTTCTGGAGTCCATTTCTTTCCCCCAGCTTCTACTTTTTCACTAGTACCCATTTTTCTTTTAATTGAAGAAATAGTATTTTTAACATTAGTTACGGCTTGTCTTTTAGCAACTTCACCAACTAATTCTTCATCTCCTTTAAATGCTACTACTGATGGAGTTGTTCTATTTCCTTCAGCATTGGCTATAACCTTTGGTTCTCCCCCTTCAAGTACTGCAACACATGAATTTGTAGTACCTAAGTCAATACCTATAATTTTACTCATATTTAATCATTCCTTTCTTTTCTTTTACTTGAGCTTAATTATTCATTTACTTTTACCATTGCTACCCTTATAACTTTATCTTTATAAGTGTAACCTTTTTGTAGTACTTCAAGTACTACATTACTTGGTAATTCTTTATTACTATCTGTAAGAACTGCTTCCATTTTATTTGGATCAAATTCTAGTCCCTTACAGTCTATTTCTTTTACTTCTAATTCATTTAATATACTTATTAAATTAGTATAAATCATTTTAAATCCACTTAAGAATTTAGAAACTTCATCAGATAAATCTCGATCATCAAGCATTATTGCTCTTTCAAAATTATCAACGATTGGTAATATCTTTGTAATTAATTTTTCTCCATCATATTTGCAAAGTTTACTAATTTCTTCATCATTTCTTCTTTTCATATTTTGCATTTCTGCCATTACTCTAAGAAGTTTTTCATTTAATTTAGCATTTTCTTCTACTAATTTATTATTTGTTTCATTTTTAATTTTGTTAGGTTCTTTCTTTTTTACACTTTTAACTTTTTGTTTACCTTTAATCTTTTTTTCTTCCATTATTTATCCTTTCTACTATCAAGTTCTTCATCAATATATTCAAGAAGTCCCACAATTTTTTGATAATCCATTCTCTTTGGACCTATTACTGCAATTGTGCCTTCTTCACCATTAATATGATATTTTTTTCTAATAATAGTTACATTTGAATCAAATTCAGTCTCTTCGCCAATATAAACCTTAATCTCATCCTCATTACTATTTTCTTCCATCTTAGTAATAAGATTTTTATCTTCTAGTTTATTAGCTAATCTTTTTAATTCTGTTATATCACTGTATTCTGGCTGTTCAAATATCTTTGTTTTTCCTGTAACATGAATATTACTATTATTAGCTACAAAATCATTAAAGGCATTATAGAATATACTATATACTGTTTCATATTGTTTTATTTGGGTTTTAATAATTGGTTTTACTTCTATTTCAAGTCTTTTACTTACTTCATTAATTGGTGTTCCTACAAGCATTTTATTTATTATTTCGCTTGTTTTTACCACTTCTTTAACATTAATTGTATTTGGTAAAGTAAACATCTTATTTTCAACATTTCCTTTATCGGTACATACAACTGCTACGACTTGATTATTTCCTAAATCAATTATATTAATTTGTAATAATGAATTATCACTACTACTTTTACCTAAAACAACACTCGTATAATTTGTTATATCACTTATGATATCCATACATTTATTTATAGCATCACTAAGTTCTATATCAGTATTTGCAAATATTCTTTGTAATTGAAGCATTTCACTACCAGTAAGTTTTTCAGGTTCCATTAAGTTTTTTACATAATACTTATAACCTTCTTCACTAGGTATACGACCAGATGATATATGATTCTTTTCTAGATAGCCCATTTCTTCAAGCAGAGCCATTTCATTTCTAATCGTTGCGCTAGATAAATTAAACATATCACATAAAGCTTTTGACCCAACAGGCCTTACTGTTTTAATGTATGTCTCAACAATTACTTTTAAGAGATTGTTTTTACGTTCATCCATAATATTACCTCTCTTAGCACTCTTTCTTTATTAGTGCTAATATCATTATAATATTATGCTTAGCACTTGTCAATATATAACTGCTAATTTTTGAATATTTTTGTCAAATTAATTTTACATAAATAAAAATTAATGATATAATCTTTAGGAAAGAAGGAAAAACTATGGAATATAATAAAATTAAAAACGCTGATAAAATAATTGCAGAAAGTAAATTTTTTGTTAAAGATCCTTATAAATATAAAAATAAATGGCATGACTTATTTGGTAACAAGAATCCTATTTCTTTAGAACTTGGAATGGGACGTGGAGATTTTATCATAAACATGGCAAAAAAATATCCAAATGTAAACTTTATTGGACTTGAACTTTATCCATCGCAAATGGTGATGGCTACTGAAAAATTAAAATCAGAAAAAATAACTAATTTAAAACTTATTAATGATGATGCTAGAAATATTGATAAAATTTTTGGAAAAGAAATATCTACCATATATTTGACTTTTTCAGAACCATGGCCAAAAGGAATTGATGAGAAAAATAGATTTACGCACATAAGTTATTTAAAGCTTTATGACAAGATTTTCAAGAAGAACAAACACATTATTTTAAAAACCGACAACAAAGGTTTATTTGCTTATTCATTAGAAACTTTATCACAATATTGGTACACTTTTAATAAAGTTAGTCTAGACTTACATCATGATGAAAGACAAATTAGTAATATCATGACTGATTTTGAAAAACAATATGAAAAAGAAGGTAGACCAATCTACTATGTAGATGCTACATTTGATGAATAAAACAAAATAGATACACAATCACGTGTATCTTTTTCCTAAATTGAAAATTGAACCGCACCACTTGGGTGCGGCTTTTTGATATAATAAAGGAGCCAAATCCCGGCAAGGAGGCTCCTATATGAATTATAAACAATTAACGGAAAAAAAGAAAGTAGAAATTGACATTCTATTAGCTCAAGGACTTTCAATGGGAATATTCCAATGAATGTGGAAGAAGTAGATAATAAGTCATTCTACAATATCAAGATATAAGGCAAATATATACTATTACTTTAGTGATTTACTAGATATTGCAGATAAACATGATTTAGAAATAATTATAAAGGATAAAAAATAAAACTCTGTTACGAGTTTTATTTTTTGTTTCTTTCTAATTTTATTCCATTTGGATCTTTTCTAGTAATTTGGGTTTCTCCACATTTTGTGCATGTTCCATACCAGAATGGAGACTTACCATTTTCACCTTCCATTTTATGCCATTTACTAATACTATGTCCAATTTTTGGACAAAGACCTTTATTAGTTTCAAGCTTTTGTTTTGCGGATTCAATTGTGCTACCAATAGATTCAACTGCAGCATTTCGAACATTTTCAGGCATTTCCATTAATTCTTTGATGATTTTATGATATCTCATAAATTCAAAATAAGTTTGATAATCCCAAGTTAATTCATAGAAACTAGAATGTGATTCATCATAAAAATTTGAAAAATCCGTTATATAAATTAAGTAATCTTTTGAAAAACTTTTAAAAGCATCATTTTCAACCAATTCTTTAACTAAAGTATAACCTTTATCACATTCACCCCAGAAACGATCCATAAACTTTATTTTGCAAAATCCCTCTTGCAAATTCGTTTCTTTTCTAAATTCCTTTAATACTATTCTAAACAATTTTCTTTTTTTATCAGATATTTCTCTGCTATCTTTTTTATTTATTGTATTATGTGAAAAGAATTCACTTAAAAGAAATAATTCATTATCATATTTCATAAACCCTCCATATTAAAAAAGCGAATACTTATGCTTCGTATACGCTTACCTTTTTCTTATTCTTTCCTAGTCTTTCATATTTAACAACACCAGTTACTTTTGCAAATAATGTGTCATCTTTACCTATTCCAACATTTGTACCTGGATAAATTCTTGTTCCTCTTTGACGATAAAGGATTGATCCGGCTGATACTGTCTCACCATCTGCAGCTTTAGCACCAAGTCTACGACCTGCTGAGTCTCTACCATTTTTAGTAGAACCTTGAGCCTTAACATGTGCAAATAATTGGATATTTAACTTCATGAAATTCATTATATTTCCTCCTTAATTATTTTAATATTTTTTTTGTATGTCGATGCAAGTTCTTCAAGCATCATAAGCATATTTTCAATTGTTAATGTAATATTATCATCATTACTTAATATTTCAATTGTTAATTTATCCTTCTCTTCTTTATATTTAATACTTTCTTTATTAAATTTTAAACATAAATTGATACTTGTAATAACAATCGATGATACTGATGCACATACGATATCTTTTCCAAAATCATCATATCCTGCATGTCCAGTTATAATAATGATATTATTTTTAATATTAACTTTTATCATTAACCAATTTTCTTAACAACTAATTTAGTATATGGTTGTCTATGACCTTGAGTCTTACGATATTTTTTCTTTGGTCTGTATTTAAACACTTTAATCTTTTTGTTTTTTCCATGTTTTTCAACAGTACATACAACTTTCGCATCAACATATGGGTTTCCAGCTTTACCATCTGCAAATAAAACTTTGTCAAATGTAACATCGCTTCCTACTTCTGCATCTAATTTTTCAACAAAAATAGTATCCCCAACAGAAACATAATATTGTTTTCCACCAGTTTCAAATATAGCTTTCATTTCATACCTCCTTATATTTTTTGAAGTCGCGCCATTAAGGTAACTATCAGTTTTATAACCTTTTCTGTGCGGTTTTTTAAGAAATTACTTAAAAACATATTAATTTTATCAAAAATACTTGTATTTGTCAAACCTTTCTTCTAGTTTTTTAGCCTCACTTACTATTTTTTCATCTTCTTTAAAATATTGATATGTATCTAGTTTTAATATATCTAAATTTCCCTTTTTAGTACTTATGTTATTGAATTTATATTTTTTTAAATACCTTTCAAGTAAAAATCTATTATAAATGTATTTATATTCTTTAATTGAATAATATATTTTATATAAAAAGATACCTATTATTAAATAATTATTTACACTATATTTATAATTAATTAATACATATAAAAAAACAGATATAATACTTATAATAATGTATAAGATATATGATTTTTTAAAAGAAAAAAACTTATTTAAAATGCTATTTACTATAATGCTTCCATCTAAAGGAATAATTGGAAGCAAATTAAATAACATTATACTATAATTATATTTTAAAAACAGATCATAATCATGAATAGAAAATATTTTTACTATAAATATTAATATTACTTGCATAAAAATTCCTGCAAAAGCGAGAATTAATTCTTTACTCGGATTAGTATTTATATCTTTTTCTATTTTAGTTATACCACCGAAAGGATATATGGTGACATTAATTATTTTATATTTAAAAAATAAACATACTAAAACATGTCCAAGTTCATGAAATAAAACAATAAATAGTATAATTAAGCCTATTCTTATATATCCACATAAAAGTAAGGTTAAAAGAATAAAAACTATACTATAATCCAGCTTGATAATCTTCATATTTTAGATAATTATTATCTTTCTTGATAACTAAATAAAGTAAATCGCTATTTGTTTCACCAATTAATTTATCTTTTTCAACGTAATCATATAATTTAACTGAAACATTAGTTAAATTTCCATACCAAATATCTACCCCATCTACACCTTGGATAATGACTGTATTTCCATAATCATCTTTTTCTCCGCAGTAAACTACTATCCCACTTTGAAAACTATTTATTAGAGTATTAGCGGTTAAAGTTAGAACTTCCCCATCTTTATAATTTTCAATATTTTTATAAACTAAATGACCTTTTATAACCATTTTATTATTATCATCCTTAGGTAATACTTCTCCAAATAATTCTTCATACCATCCTTTTATTTTAGTAAAAGGTAGGCTTTCTGTTAAGACATATTCTTTATATAACAAAAGATTTTTATCATTTATATTAGTAAATATTATACTAGATAAGAAAAATATTATAGCAAGTAAAAATTTAGATATAAAACTTTTAAGACTTTTATTATTAAAATTAAAACTTTTTTTATTTCTTCTTTTTTTAGCATTACTAATATATTCGTCCATTATCTCACCTATACAATTTTATGCTTTTGGTATCTTTCATATAACATAAAAGAATAAATATGGTATTAATTATAAACATATTAAAAAAGATATTTTTAAAATTATAAAGATATGAAAATATAATATAATAGATAAATATTGTTGTTATATTAAATAAATAATAATTTATAATATTATAATAATTTATTTTAATTACTTTATGTAATATATAAAACAAAATGATAAATATAGTATTAAGAAAATATGTATGAATAATAAATATATCTATAAATAAACCTGTTGCAATATTATAAACTATACTTTTATTATTAATACTTGATAGAAAGAAAAATGATTTATAAGGTGTAAAATTATATATTAAGCAATCTAAAAATATATTAATCATGGTTACTCCTTATAAAGACATAATCTAATTTTTCTAATCTATCATTTAGGTCTACTTCAATTACTTTTTCTATTTCCGTATTATTTAAATTAATACTTTTTACTTTTCCTATATAAATATTATCTGGTAAATTACCAAGACCTGAAGTATATATTTCATCATCTATATTTACTTTTTCATAATTATTTATATTGGTTACTACCAAAGTATTATCAATAACTTTAAGAATGCCTATAGCGTCATTTATTTTAACGGATATATTACTACTTTTATTAGTTATTAGTGTTACGATAGAATAATAATCATAAGTTTTAGTTACAATTCCTATAAGACCATCATTATTTAAAACAACGTCATTAACAAAAACATTATTTTTAAATCCCTTATAAATAGTTAGTGTATCAGAATATTCATAAACATTACGATATTTAACTCTACTTACTTGTAGATTCAAATCATTATTAAATTCTATATTATTTATTTTCTTTATATTATCTAGTTCTTCTTTTAGATATTTATCATAATTTAATTCAATATTTTTAGTATCTAAATTAGGATTTATAGCAATTAAAAATCTATTTATACTACCTGAGAATATAAATAATAAAAATACTATTAATAATAAAATGTAATCTTTATATTTTTTTATCATATTTTTATTATGGATAAAATCAATTAATATATGATGAAAATATATTTAAAATACTATTGTTAACATTATTTATTACTTCATCTTTATTACTTTTTAAAATTATTGATTCATAATTACTTATTTTTTCAATAAAATCTTTATTTATTCTGATTTCTTTTTCATAATATTCTATCTCATTATTTTGATATATTGATTCTAACTTTAGCTTTGTCTCTTCGTGATAACTTATAGCAATAATAACTCTATAATAGTCATTATCTTTATAAATTAGGCTTGATGGAAAAGTTTCAGAAAAAGCTGAAGCGTTATTGTAGTCTTTAAATACTCCGACTTGAAAAAGGGTTACAACTTCTTCTTTTTTGGATATAGCACGAACCTCTTTATTAATATCATAATAAAAAAGATAAGCTAATATTCCCCCGAATATAATTGCTACTCCCAGAATTTTTAAATACTTTTTCATATCATCACCAGCTTTATACTAGCACAAAAAACATAAAAAAATTGTCATATTTTAAGGTATATGCTATAATATGAAGAAAAAGGAGATTTGTATGACAGAAACTATAATACCAAAGATGAATTTAATGGTAATTATTAATAAAGATTCAATAAAAGTTAAAGATGTAAATGGAGTTGTTTTGTATTTTCATAAAGGAAAATTTATTTTTAAATGGCTAGATGATGAAAATTTTGCTATTATTGAAAAAGAAAAAAGTGAACCATGTACTAGACAAAATTGTTATACTTTATTTATCTTCCATCATAATCAAGAAAAAGAATATATTCAAAGAGAAAGATTTCTAATAAAAAAAGATTATGGTAATTTATTTAATAGAGATTTATTGCCTTTCAAGGAATTAATTATTCCTGGTTTATACAAAGAATTTATTTATTCTTTTGAACATAATTTAGAAATGTCTGATTCTTTTACAAGAATAATATTTGATAAAGAAGAAGAAAACTTTATATGTCGAGAAGATGTTTCTACCAAAAATGGAATTGTTTCTTTATTTGGCACTCTTGATATTGATGGATTTTTATTAAATGAAGCTATGTATGCACCTTTGTATAGAAAAGAATTTTATGTGGATCCATTTAATGTACCTAAAAGAATACCAGAAATTAAAGAAAAGTTACAAGCTATGATGATTAAAAGAATTGCTGATGAAAAGCTAAGAGCAATTAATGAATATGAATGTGATTGTTATTTAACACGAAAAAAAGGATAGTTTTTATCCTTTTTTAGTTTATTTTCTTAGCTATCATGCTTTCTGCACTATCCATGGCACTAATTACTTTTTTACCAGCTTTTTTCATTGTTTTTTTATCTTGCATTAAATAAATACCCCCACCGATAGCTGCCATAGCACCAAGTAGCCCAACGGCTTTTAACATATTTTTCATTTTTCCACCTCTGGTATTATTATGAACAATTTTATTTATTATATACTATACTTATTTGTTCTTTTAAACTTGTTTTTCTACTTGATGAATAATTATTATTAACTGCTCTTTGGAAAGCGGCTGGATCTCCGACAAGAGTTAGACTCTTTTTAGCTCTACTTACTCCAGTATAAATTAATTTATTATAAAGCATTTTATAGTAACTGGTACTTATTGGCATTATAACATGCATAAATTCACTACCTTGGCTCTTGTGAATACTTATAGCATAGGCATGTTTAATGTTTTTTAAGTCTTTTTTCTCATACTCTACTTTATTACCATCAAAATCGATGATTATTTTGTTACCAGTTATTCTTTCAATAAAGCCGATATCGCCATTAAATACATTATTATCTAAATCATTAACTAGCTGAAGAACTTTATCATCTTCCCGATAAATATAATCACCATATATTACTTCTTCTTTATTTCTTTTACTTGGATTATAAATGTTTTGCAAGATAACGTTTAATGCATCTATTCCAGCTTCTCCCTTATACATTGGTGCTAATACTTGAACATTTCTCTCATCAAGACCTTTACTTAAAGAATAATTTGTAATCTGAGTTACTGCTTCTTTAATATTACTTGAGTCTACTTTTACAAAGTTATAGTCATCTTTTTTAGTTAGAAATTCTTCACTTAAATCATTATTTTTTATTTCTTTAGCTAAAAATGGAATATAAGAGTTATCACTTTGACGATAAATTTGATTTAAAGGTATATAATTAAAATAATCACTTTCAATAAGCTCATTTAAAACAAGACCTGGTCCCACACTTGGAAGTTGGAATGTATCTCCGACAAGAATAAGCTTAATATTGCTATTTATCCCATTTAATAATGCATTAAATAAATCAACATCAATCATACTTACTTCATCGACAATAATTAATTTGTGATGAGTTTTATTAAATTCATTGTAAACAAACTCATTACTATCTTTATACCACTTTAAGTACCTATGAATTGTGTAAGCTGGAATACCTGTAGATGAATTCATTTTTTTGGCTGCTCTACCAGTTGGGGCTAATAATGCTATAGTTTCCATAATATCTGCAGATCCTAATTTTTCTTTTTCAATATATAGTTTAACAATGGCATTTATAATGGTTGTTTTACCTGTTCCAGGTCCCCCGGAAATAATGGTTATATTATTATTTAAGGCTCCTTTTATTGCTTTTTCTTGAGTTTCATTATAATTAATTTTAAGTTTTTCTTCAAGTTCCTTTAATTTTTCATCAATATTATAAAACATCTTCGGAGCTTTACTATCTATCTTTTTTAAATTCATGGCAATATTTATTTCTTTTTCATAGTACGATTTTAAATATATTCTTTTTTCAACACGCACTACATCATTATTCTCTTCAAGATAATCTAAACATTCGTTAAAAACATCTTCAGTAAGCTCTATAAAAAATTCCTTTAATAATTCTTTTTTTACTTCATCAGCATAATAATAAGTATCGCCGTTTGTAAAAGATAACATTTTCATACTTTCTAAAATACAGGCATATACTCTAGCATCTGTCTTATCTCCGTAAGCATTTACATATATACTATCCACTTTTCTAAAATCAATTATTTCACTTATTAAATAAAAGTTATTTTCTAAAATATAATCAATATCTGCTTTAAAATAATTATATATTTTGTAACATTCTACCGGAGAAAATCCTAAATTTTGTAACTTAATAATTGTATCTCCACTTTTATCATAATTAATTAGTGAAGCATATATTTTTTCTTTTCTTTTATCAGTTATTCCTTCGATTAATAATAATTTATCTTTATCATTTTTTATTATATCAATAGCCTTTTCTCCGAATTCTTCCACGATTCTTTTAGCTGTTACTTCACCACAACCTTCGACGAAAGGACTAGATAAAAATTCTTCAACAGCTTCTTTGGTAGTTGGTTTTTCTACTTCATAAGAATCCACTACAAATTGCATGCCCCACTTTTCATTTTTTTTATAATTTCCATATAAAGTCATGGGTACATCTATACTTGGGTCTAGAAACGAACCTGTTATAGTTATTGTTTTATTTGCTTCAACTTCTTTTAGATTAGACTCCTTAACGCGAAATAAAGCGACTACAAAGCCACTTTCTTTACTATAAAATATAAGTTTTTTTAATTTTCCTTTAATGTAATTCATATAATCCTTTTATATATTTGACCTACTTCTAGCGTTTCATTTAATGTTACCATTAGATAATTACTAGAGTGACCAATACTTACATTATTATCGCACTCTTCTACTAAAATATCAAGTTCTTTACCCACAAATTTATTGTAATATTCTTTTTCCATTACTTCACTTAAATCCATTAGTTTTTTAACTCTCTCTTTTTTTACTTTTTCATCTACTTGATTAGGCATATTAGCTGCACTTGTACCTATACGTATCGAATATGGAAAGACATGGATTTTACTAAAATTCATTTTTCGGGAAAATTCTAATGTTTCATTAAATAATTCATCTGTTTCATAAGGAAAACCTACGATTATATCTGTTGTTATAGATATATCAGGTCTAATCATTCTAATTTTATTTATTTTGTCTTCATAATATTTTAAATCATACTTACGATTCATTCTTTTTAGAATTTCATTACTACCAGCTTGTAATGGAATATGTAAGTGATCACATACTTTTTTATTTTCACTTAACATATTTAAGAATTTATCATTTAACTCAGTTATTTCAATACTTGATATTCTTATTCTTAATAAGTCATCAATTTTTGACAATTCATTAATGAGGTCTGTTAAATCATGATTGTTATCCATATAATGTCCGGTATGAATACCCGTTAACACTATTTCTTTATGTCCTTTTTGAGTAAGTAATTTTGCTTCCTTAATTACTGTTTCAAAGTTTTTTGATCTTACACTTCCTCGAACATAAGGAATAATACAATAACTACAGAAGTTATCACATCCATCTTCAATTTTAATAAATGCTCTGATATGATTATAATCACTAATTAACATATCTTCAAATTCTAAGTTTCTATCATTATAAAATTTAACATATCTTTTATGAGTTTCTATATATTCTTTCAATAATACATCAATCTTTGATTTATCTTTATTACCTATTAAAATATCTATATCTAAATTTTCATATATTTCTTGTTTATTTTGACTACTGCAACCTGCTACCACTAAAATTGAGTTTGGATACTCTCTTTTAATTCTTCTAATCATTTTTAAACACTTTTTATCAGCAACATTAGTAACCGAACAAGTATTTACAATAATTATATTTGCTTCATTCATATTTTCTACATAGAAAAAATTTGATGAAAGCATGCGTTCTTTCATCATATTTGATTCATATTGATTAACTTTACATCCAAATGTAACTATATTAAACTTCATACCATTACCCCAGTTCTTTTTGTAATCTCTTTAATGCTTCTAGAAATGCCTCTTCTTTTTGAAAACTTATTAGTCTTACTTCAATATTTGAAACAGTATTATTATTTTTATTTACCAAATTATCTAAATCAACCTTTTTTACTGATAAATCATCATGCATTTCTTCTTTTTCATAATTTAATTCATAGTTATTACCTTTATTTAAAAGCTCATCATAACTAATTATAGCTTTATCTTCTTGATCTTTTTCATAATCTGTAAATTTAATTGTTGGCTCACTATTTTTCATACTATCCCTTAATTCCTTTGCTATTTTCATTTCTTGAGTTTCTTCTAAATCTTTCTCTTTTTCTTCTGATTCATTATTTATTTTTATAAAATATATTAGCGTTACAATTAGTATCATAAGTATTAAGACTGCAAAGAAAAATATTATATCCACCAGCCTTAATGCCATCAACAAATTCCATATATCTTTAAATATTTTCATACCTATCACCAATTCTATTATACTATTAATGAACTAAACACTAAAGTGCAAAATGTCAATTTTACATATCAACATGTAAAATATTGACATTTATTATAACACTATTGTCTAAACTTGTCAAAAAAAATAATACTCAAATTATCTTGAGTATTATTTCATTATTAATTGATATGGATCTTCACTTGTGCCTGTACCAGTAACTTTAGCAGTTTTAATTATAGTTATAACTGGCCTGATGCTACGAAGAAGTGTTCCATTTATATTACTTGTAATTGCTCCATTGGCATCAACTGCGAAAGGATAATAATTACTATATCTAGTCACAGCACCGGACATTGTGTAATATGCTCCGGTTATCTTTTCGTTATAAAGGTAAAAGCTTTTATTTTCGCTTGGACTTCCTCCAGCTAGGGATATTTCATCTACTGTTAATAAGCCTATTCTTGAATTAACAAGATTTCCCAAGCAAACATAGGTAGGAATCTTATTAGTAATTACTCTATTATATGCCAAGTAATTATCATCATCTTCGACATAATCATTACAATATTTATAATAAGCAATATAATCCCCATAAGAATCTAAAGTATTTATATACCATTTTTCTAAATTTTTATGGATTGTACTATTAGAAAAAGCATAATCTTCTTCATAATATTTACTTAATTCATCAATTACCCCATCTAAAACTAGTTTTATTGATCCATCACCATTTATTTTTACTATTTTCCAGTTTTTATCCGCAAATGAAACATTATTGTTTTTAACATCTCCACGGAAGTAATAAGCTACCCCAAGATCATCTTCTTTTTTTAATAAACCTTCGTCTAATATTGCAGATTCGCCAATATTTGTTAAGCTTTTTTCATTTACTTTATTATTAGCAAGTATGACATCTGCAAAAGTATTTTCTTCGTTTTCTTTTAAACCAATTTGAATAGTCCCTGAATATTTTTCATTGCCATTTACTTTAAATTTTAATGTATAATTAATCGTTTCATTTCCATTTATTGATACCTGATTTGATACTATTTCTGATTTTAAATTATTTGTTATATTTAAATTATCTGAACTAATTAATTCGTATGATACATCATTTGCATAAACATCAGTAAGTTGAATATAATAGTATTTTGCTTCGCTATCATTATTAGTTACAGAGAATGCTATTTCATTATTACCACTTAAATTAAATTTTTTACCGTTTAAATAATTTATAGTTATTTTACCATCCACAACAATATCGGAATCACTACTTATTTTGTCATAAAATATGTATCCTACCCCGAGAGATAAACATACTATAAAAAGTAAAAAGATAAAATAAAGAATTGACTTAAATCTTTTGCGCAAATGAATCACTCCTTTGATTTTTCTTAAAATAATTATACTTTAGTAAATTATATGTTGTCAAGGAAAATAAATAAAAATTAATTTACAGATAGGCTTTTAAGTGTTATAATTTCTAAAGTAAAGGATGTAGAAAATGGAAGCAGTAATTAATTATGAATTGTTAAAATTGTTAAAAGAATATGAAAGTGGTAAAAAAATAGCTGATGATGATTTTGTAAAAAGAGCTCTAAAAATTATTTTAAGAGATCAATACGAATTTTTAGAAAATGTTTTTGTGGGAGATAGTATTTATTTATTTGATAAACCTATTTATGATGAAAAAAATAAAGCAATTTACTTTAAAAGTTCATTTAATATGGATGAAATTACAAAAAATTATCTATTATCAGATAATGATAGAATCTTAATGTATAATTTATCTGTTTTAAAAAATGTTTTTGAGGTATCTTTAGATATAATGAAAAATGAAACAATTACTAGAGGCTTTGGCAAAAAAATATTACTCTTGGAAAGTGAATTTAGATCTCAAGATATTAGTTTAACTGATAGAATTATAGAAATTGATGCTACTAGAAAAGTTAGTGAACTAGCAGGTTGGATGCCTTTTGATGAAAAAACATTTGCCTTAAATTATTTTTATTTTGAAAGTATTAATGCTCTATTAAATGGTTATTTATCTAACTTACCAAAAGATTGTCCAGTAAATCAATTTTATATGCAATATAATGAATATTTAAAGCAAAAGAAAGGCTCATTTCCTTGTGATCAACTGAGTACTGAAGATTTAATTAAATTATCAAAAAGATATTCATCTAGTGAGAACTTTTACTCTGGACTTCCTGTAAGTGATGAAACATATAATTATGTTTTAACGCAAAGAAATGAAGCACAAAGTATTTTATCAAGAAAAAGAAACTAACAAAATAGTTTCTTTTTAACTGCAATTTTCCATTAAAAATCCATATAAACTTGTATCTTTATCCCAATAACCTTTTTTAATATTTAAATCTATATTACATAAGTCATATAAACTTTTTAATAATTCATTATTGGTATATTTCATACTATTACTATATAATTTGTTTACTTGCCAATCCATTAGTTTTAATTCAGACATTATATCATTAAGGCTCTTTTTATTATATAAATTTTTAACATAATACATTAATCTATATTCTCTAGCTAAAAGAGATACTAAAACTGTGGGCTCTACTTTATATATTTTTAAGTTTTTTAATATCTTTAAAGCTAAACCAAGTTTTTTTTCAATAACAGCATTTACAAAAGCAAAATTATTACTTGTCTTTTCTTCACCCACAATATTTATTACATCATTATATTTTATATTACATGGAAAACTATAATATAACATAATCTTGTCTAGCTCATTAAACATTATATCTAAATTTCCATATGAGTTATCCATTATATAATTAATTGTATTATAATCAATGCTATAATCATAACTTTTTAAATAACTTGTAAGGGCACTATTTATAGCTCTTTTATCCATTTTAGGTATATTTATAATATTACCATTATTTTTAATACATTTAACAATCTTTTTTCTTTGATCAATTCCATTTAAGGTTGTAAATATTATATTGGTATTTTCATTAGGATTACTTAAATATTTAACTAAAAGTTCATTATCATTATCAGTTATCTTTCCAGCATTAAAAAAATCAGCATTGGATACTACCAGCCATTTTTGAGTGGTATCTAAACCAAAGTATGAAGCTTCATCTATTATTTCACTAATACTGCATTTTGAAGCATTAAAAACTAAATAATTGTTTTTACCAACTATTTTTTTTACCTCTTTTTCTATTACTCTAAAACTTTCTGCACTAATTAAATAATTCATACTTATCACAATTAAATTATAGCATATGCCAAAAGAAAAAGAAAGAGCCCCTTTCTTAATTCTATCTAAACATTATATAATGTAATATATTTTATGATTTATTTTATTTTAAGTGAAAAGTTCTATATTTTTGTCTTTATCAAAAAAACTTTTCTTTTGATGTGAACAGTTCTTTTAATATCACACCAATTCATATTCTCTAGCAATTATTCTATCATCAGAACAATATTTAATTACATACTCATTATCTTGCTTACAAATAATAATACCAACTGTATTATTTTCTTCAATTGTTTTTATATTCTTATCAATATAATTCATATAAGTCATAATTTGACCTGCATGTTCTTTTTTAAGTTCAGTAACCTTTAATTCTACTACTACATAACATTTATACTTAATATTATATAGAAGTAAGTCTATATAGTTATATCTATCATTTAACTTAATGGGATACTCACTTTTAATAAATGTAAATCCATTTCCTAATTCATCTAAAAAATTTTCGATATCTTCCAAAATTAATTTTTGTAATACTTTCTCTGAAAATATATCATAGTTATTGCTATTTTTAATCAAAATTGGATTCTTTACGAAATCAACAATATTAGATTCTTTTTGCTCTATTAATTTATTTTTAGTGAATTCCGGAAGTCTTTCATATTCATTCGATTTTATTCTTTTTCTTAACTGTCTAATAGATAGATTATTTAATTCAGTTATTTTAATATAGTATTGAAATTTATTATCATCAAACCAAAGAATTTCACAATAATGACTCCAACTTAATTTGGCAGACACTGTCTGCCACTTTTGAGAAACTTTATAGAATTGTCTCATATTTCTTAAATTTCTTTGACTATACCCTGGACCTAAATCTTCAGTCAATCTTAATGAATACTCTTTAATAATACTTTCTCCATATTGATTACCTGCATCTAATAATAATTTGCCAACATTATAGTAAGTATTTAAATCACTTTTATTGATCGAATAACTTTTAACTTTCCTATTTATCTCATTATTTATTAATTCATTTTTTATCTCATTATAATAATTCATATCTACTCCTTTCTATGGATTGCAAGTTTCTATTTTTAATTTATTATTTCTAATCTTAAACATAATGCTACCATCTTGATCTGTTCTATATATCTTTGAATTTTCCAATGTATTTAATACTTCTTTATTCGGATGACCATATCTATTATTTTTTCCAACGCTGATAATTGAATATTTTGGATTTATTTCATCTATAAACGTTCTACTACTACTTGTTTTAGATCCATGATGTCCTACTTTTAATACATCTATGTCAGATATATCATATTCATTCAATATATCTTTTTCTTTCTCTGTTCCTGCATCTGCCATAAACATAAATTTGTACCCATTCATTTTTGTATAAATTACATTACTATTATCGTTTTCATTATCATATTCTTTTGTTTGTAAAAAATATAATTTGTTATTGTCCACATTCAATTCTTTAATACATGAATAATATTTGATGTTTTTCTTATCCAATACTTTAATTAATTCTTTTTCTAAATCATTGTACGGTCCACAATTAAATATCACCATATCTACTTTATAGTTATTTACTAAATTAATAGATTCTTTCATATGATCACTATCACCATGAGTAAGAATTAAATAATCTAGTTTTGTTATACCTTTACTTTTTAAAAATTTTATAACATTATCACTTATATTATATTTTTTACTAGATATCATCCATTCATATTCAGAATAATTTAATTTACCTCCGGTATCAAGCATTACTACTTTACTTTTATATGGATATATTAAAATAGTAGAATCTCCCTGTCCTACATCTAAATAATAGACATAAAAATTACTATCTAATCTAGGCATTAATTTAATGATTATAATTGTTATTAATAAATACATAATACATCTTTTATTATATTTAAATAATAATATAAATATATATAATAAGAAAACAAATAATATTGATACTTTGGGAATATTTATAATTATACTTAATTTAGTAAATATTGAGCTTAAGTTATTGGTTAAAGTAATTAAGATATTAAATATCGGATTAAGAAAGGAAAATATAAATGATATTAATGAAACAGGATAGACAATTAGGCTTACTAAAGGTACAAATAGCATATTTATAAATACTGAGCTTAAATTAACTTCGTAATTAATAAAGATACTTATAGGAAATGAAAATAAAAATGTAATTAAACTTAACTTAAATAACTTGATAAAATAATTACCTTTTATAAAGTCATTATAATAAAATATACCAAAACAAATAAGAAATGAATAAATAAAGCCAATATCATATATCATAAAAGGATTTAAAAATAAGATAATAAAAGCACAAATAAATAAAATTTGGATATTAGAATATCTTAAATTAAAACACTTATTTATATTTTTTAAAATATAAAATATAACTGCTCTTTCTAAAGAAGCTGTTATGCCCGTTAGTAAAAGAAATATTATTAATATAAAACCAGTAGTTATTATTCTTACACTTTCTTTTATATTTTTTAAAAATATGTTAATAGCAAGTAAAAGAATATTTAAGTGCATACCTGATAATGCTAGTAAATGACTAGTGCCATTTATTTGAAAATTATTATATATTTCACTTGATAAAAGGCTTTTATCTCCCAGAATAAAGGATAAATAATAATCACTATTATTCATGTTATATGCTCTTTTATAAATCAGATCTTTTATTTTATATAATAAATTACTATTTTCTTTTATTACTTTATAATTAGATATGTCAAATGTATAATATATTTTTTTATTATATAAATATTTTTTATAATTAAAGTTATTAGGAATAGTATTATTAGAAGGAACTTTAAAAGTCCCTTCTAGCAATATTTTATCTCCATGATGAAGTATATTTAATATATTGTTTTTTTCATCTAAAGTCTTAATATAATAATTGGCTATTACTTTTTCTTTACCCTTTATTACTAAAGTAAGTTTATTTCCATTAATACTTATACTTGTAATATTACCTGATAATATAGTATCTTTTATATTATAATTAGATTTATATTTAATAACTTTAGTAAATAGAAAAATATATAGTATTAATATAATTAATGTAAATGCAAATAATTTATTATATTGTAATATTTGCTTTAAACTTTTCATATGTTGATTTGCCTATTCCACTTACTTTCATGATATCTTCAATACTTTTAAATAAACCATTATTTTGTCTATATGCAATTATTGCTTCAGCTTTACTTTTACCTATTCCAGATAAAGTAGTAAGTTCATTCATACCGGCAGTATTAATATTAATTAGTTTAGATTCATTACTTTTAATATTTTCATTACTACTTTCAATTATACTTTCTTTTACTTCAACACATTTACTTATATCATAATTATTACTTTTACAACCAGTATCTACTTTATTTACTTTCTTAACAACACTCTTTTTATAAACAAATATAACCATTTCATCTTTTACTTTCATGCTTAAATTAATATTATTAGTATTAGCATTACTTGTAAATCCTCCGCATAATTCTATAGCATCTTTTATAATACTATTTTCTTTTAAGGAATAAACTCCAGGATTTTTTACTTCTCCCTTTACTTCTAGATTAATTAATTTTTCATTGTTTTCTTCATTTACTTTTTCATCAGTAATACTTAAATCATTACATATGCATTCTTCTTTATTCATATATAAATAAAGAGAAAATCCTGCAAAGCTTAAAAACAATATAAATAAAACAATAATTATTATAATTTCTTTTCTTTTTAAAAACTTCAATATTACCTCCATTATATGGTTATTTTATTATTCTCTTCATATAATATATTTCCTTTTTTTAAAATTTTTTGCGCATATTAAAAAAATAATTAAAAAAACACAAATATTTTCATATCTATGTTTAATTATTATTTAAAGATTCTATTGCTTCATCAAATGTTTCTACGCTTATTATTTTTATATCTAAATTATGTTCTTTTTTAACCCTTATTGCTTCATCATAGTTTTCTTTTGGGCAAATAAATAAATCTGCTTTATTTTTTACTGCTCCGAGAATCTTATATTTAACACCATCAATTTTTCCAACATTACCATTTATATCAATTGTACCTGTTCCAACGACCTTTTTCCCTTTAGTTATATCTTCATCAATTAATGAATTGTATATTGCTAAAGAAAGCATTAATCCTCCGCTGGAACCAGATTCACTTGCCTTAGTCTTTACTTTAATTTCTGGAACTGTTTCATATTCATAAGTAGTTAAAAAAGCTATGCCTACTTTTAATTCATCATTTATCTTTATAACTTGAGCTTTTCTTGTTTTTTCTTTACCATTACTCTTTACTTTAAAATAAACAATGTCATTTTCATTCTTTGTATTTATATATTTTTTTAAATCATTTATATCTGATATATTATTTCCATCTACAGATATTATTTGATCATAAACTTGAACATCTGTTTTAGCTAAATCATCAATATATATAACATTATTTACATTATTAGTAATTTTAATTTCTTTATTTGCTTTTTTATAAGCAAGTATTGTGGCATTATCTATTGATGAAGTCATATACAATTTTTCCATTTTAAGTAAATCATCTACGGATTCATCATCTATTGTTACTTCACTTTCTTTTAATAAATCCCAATCTGGTATTACAAATGATAATAATATTGAAGGAATATTTCCTTTTCTTAAAGTAACGTAACTCATGTTTAATGAACCTTTCTTCTCAACTTTATCTTCAACTTCAATTCTTTTTTCTAAATTAACTATTCCTCCGGGTGTATACACAACATAAGGAAATTCATAAGTAAATGCAAAAACTAAAAGAATTAATACAATCATAAACTTATAATTTTCTAATATAAAATTTTTTATCTTTTCATATATTTTATTAAGCATTTAATATCACCTTTATTAATTATAGCAAAAAAGGAATAATATATGAAACGAAAATTAATTATTTTTACAATTATGACACTAATTATACTTGTTTTTAAAAACTATCAATTGGTTTTATCTAGCACAATTGATGGTGTTAATATTTGGCTTTATAAAGTATTTCCATATCTTTTTATTATGATAATTATCCAAGATTTACTTATTAATCTTAACTTTGCTAATTTTTTTAAAAGAACTTCCACTTATATTTTCTTTATGTCTATCATATCAGGAAGTCCTTCGAATGCTTATATTATCTCAAAACTAGTTAAAGAAGGAAAAATTACTAAAGAATATGGTAATATCTGTTTAATTTTTACTTTTTTTTCTAATCCTTTATTTTTATATAGTATTTTAAATCTAATTTTTAATTCTTTTTATATGACTATAAAAATTATGATAATTATATATATTAGTAATTTTATAATTTATTTATATTATAAAAAAGATCTACCAGTAACTAATATGTCTGGTAAACCTAGTAATATAAATTTGCCTTCTTCAATAAAATCTAGTATTAATACTAACTTAATGGTTTTAGGTTCTATTGTTTTTTATTTTATTATTTCTAGTATTTTAATTGAAACATTTAATATTGGTTATCCCTTTGATATTTTTTTAAGAGGCATATTAGAGATGACTCAGGGACTTAATAATGTTATTCAATTAAACTCAAACATTAAATTGATAACTACGATTATTTTCATTACTTTTGGTGGCTTATCAATACATACCCAAGTAAAATGTATTTTAGATGAATATGGGCTTGATTATAAATATTTTTTTAAAGGAAGAATACTTCAACTAGTAATAGCAGCTATTTTAGCAGTCCTTACCTAGGCATGATTCACTATTTTTAACATATTTACTGTTTAAAAAAGTATCATTAAGATCACTAATTTTTCCATAGTAACTTATTAAAATATCATCTAAAATATTATTATTGCCAGCAGTATTTTTTTCATTACTTGTATGAATTTCTATATCAATTTGCAAAGTATATATTTTATCATCTTTACTTGTCGAATAATCATCACTCACAAAGTTAACAATTGCTTTACTGGAATAAAGACTACAATCTTTCATTGTCCATTTTCTTACATCACCATTACTTGAAGTATATGTAATACTATCTTTTGTAACATCAACTTTAGAATTTGTATTATCATTAAACATAAAGTTTATTATAAGTTCATCTGTTGTTGAATTAGAATCATTCATATTAACTAATACTTTGTTATTTAAGTCATTTTCTATAGCTCGCAGGATTTCTGCTCTATTAATTTGATTATTTTTGGCATAAACATTATTTGTATTAGTATTATTTAAATCTACTAAAAGTCTTACAATTGATATTAATATTACAGACATTAATGCTATACTTATAACTAATTCAATTAATGTATTTCCTTTTTTATTTAACTTTTTCATTTAATCACCTATTACATATGGATCTGTACTTTTTCCTGTTCCACTTACTAACCTGACATTATTTTTTAAATAGAATGCCGGCCTTACATTTTTTACTTCAGTTGGTGAAGAACTAATAATTGCTCCAGCACTATTTAAAGAATAAACTTTTATATCTGATGCAATAGTATTTCTAGTTATAAACCATGAATTATTTAAAAATAACCAGTTATTAGTTTTTGTTATATTTTTTCCATAATTTGTTTTATCACTAGAATCTCCGGCATATATATAATCACTTAAATAAATTATCCCAATTTTAGCATTTATTACTACCCCATTATTTTTACTATCCCCGACTTCCATAGTAGCAATGTTTTTCCCTGTTTGAGATAGATATTTTTCATCAATACCTCCGACATACCAATTTTCATTATCTATATATTTTATATTATTTCCTAGAGATATTAAGTAACTATCTGTAGTTATATTCAAATTATTAAATATATTTGAAGCAATATAATTATTATCCATAGTTGTATTAAAGCTTAATGTTTTCCAGCTTGTAGCCTTAACTAATTTTACTTTTTCATTAAAAATACCTATTATACGATATAATTCATTGCTATCTTTAAATTTCACATAATTATTGGGGTTTGCTCCGATAAATCTATAAGAATTATCATCTATTCCATAAGTATAATTAGTAGAATTTAATCTTATCAATTTAATATTATCTTCTTCATAATGATTTATTAAATATCTAGAAAAATTAGAATCATTTAATTCGTTTTTGATAGTTTTTTTCATATTATTAAGAAGATTTCTATTTACTGTCATATTTGTTACGATATATAACATTAAAGTTAAAAATACTAAGAAAAATGCATATATAACTGTAACTGATATAAACCCTTTGTTATTTTTCATATTGCCTCCCTATATTCCTAATGAAGAATAATAAGAATTACATTTCTTATCTATACCTGGAGTACATTTATCTAATTTTTTAGTATCTTCATCAATATTACTTGCATATTCAACTACTAAATAGTAGTCATATGATGTATCATTTATAGTATTAATATATGTCTTTAAGTTATAACCTAGATTTTCTAAAGATCTATCACATTTGTCTTCTGTATTTGAAAAGCATTCATCAAACATTTTAGAATCTACTAAAATGATTTGATTTATTTTAAAACTCTGAACTATCTTTTCTAAAGATTCTTTCATATTTTTGTCATTTTTAAATAATCCTTCATATTCTGCTCCGATTGTAGTTATATATGTTTCATTAAAGGCATTATTTTTAATTGTATTTAAATCAGCATATTCTTCTAAAAATTTTCTTACGTAATTTGTATAATATATAAATGCTGTATCATCATAATAAACTCTTCTTTCTTCTTCAGTTATTATGGCACTATATGAACTATATAAATATAATAAAGCTGCAGATAGAATAACTATTGTTACAATTGTTTCTATGAATGCAAAACCATTTTTTTTCTTCATCCAACTAGCCTACCTTTTCTAATATAATTTTATCAATAATAAAGTAAAAAATCAACCATTACTGGTTGAATTACATATACTATTTATAGGTGGTAACATGAAGTTTCAAGGACCTAGAAATGGATTAACAATTATTATTCTCTTTATCCTTGGTATGTTTATATTTTATCAAGCTATCATTACTTTAATATTACCTTTTAGATTTAATATTTTTATTTTACTTATTGAAATTGCTCTATTTTTCTTCTTCATGCTCCGTATTATATGGCCTTATTAATTCTTCGGTTTTGAAAACATAATCCATTACTTCACTAACTACTTTACATTTTTCAAATTCATTATCACTTTTTTTAATCTCCGGAGGCATGGATATAAGAATAAATAATAATTTTTTTTCATATTCTAGTAAAGGAAATTTATACATATATCTTTCTAATATTTCACTAAAATCAATATTCTTCCATTCTTTTTTATATAATTTTACAATATCTATAACTGGGGTATCTATCATATAATTATCCCAGCTTATTAATTTATTATTTAGTAAGTGATTTAATTCCAAGTTATTATGAATTAAACATACCCTTATTTTAGTTTCACTTGTAACTAAACTATACCAATTATCTAATTCATTATTTGCATATTCTAAGGCAGAATTTATTTTAAAATAATTTCTCATAAAAATATAATTTGATGGAGACTCATATACTTCATTAAACCCTATTTCATATAATGTATTATAATAGTTACTTAGATAATTAATATTACTTTTTATATCTTCATATATACTTTTAAATTTATCTTCACTTACTTCTTTAAAATAGCTAGTTTTATTATGTAAACTAGCTATTATTTCTATTAAATCATCACATTTTTGTTCTTTGGGTAATTTTATATCTTCAACATATTCAAAAACATTTACTTCATCTCTGGATGAATCTATAATCTTAGGATAATTCATAAAACCTCGATTAGTTAAATAAGTATATAATTCATTTATATCTTTATTTTTGGGTTTTATAATAAAATCTCCGCAGGTAGTTTCTAATATGGTTGATTTACCTTTTATAGTATATCTATAGGGTTTATAAATAGATTTTAATACTTCAATACTTTTATTCATTTACCTCAGGTATTATTATTTTATCTCCGAGACTCAAATTACTTATATCATTATAATCTCCGATTATATTTTTACTTGTATTATATTTTATACATATTGATTCAATTGTATCTGTTTCTTTCATCTCATGTATATGATATGTTACATAGGCATCATCTGTGGTATTTATACTATCTAAAATAGTATTTTTTGCTTCATCTGTTATATCTCTTTCTTCATCTTTTTCTTTTACTTCATCAGTCACTCTATTACTTTCTATTTCATCTAATATTTTATCAAGTTCTGGTTCTTCTACTCTTTTAAATAATTCTTCTTCCGTTTCTTCTTCTTTAACTTCTTCGGCATTAATACTATATTCAATATTTACTCGTAAAGTATCATTATCTATTACTTCATAAGTAAAATCCTCAACTTCAAAATTAACACTTTCTTCATTAATTTTATTTGTCATATTAACTGAAAATGGTAAAACATATTCAAAATGTTCTTTATTTACACTTACTTCATGAGTTTTATAATCTCCACTTATAGTAAAGTTACCTAATACTTCTTCTGGATTAGCTGTAAAATCATGTTCTAGTGAAATACTTAATATTTCTGCAATATTTGTTTTAAACTTAATATCTTTTGTAAATGGTATAATACAATTCATATCATTTCCTCCCTTTATTAGAAAATATATGAATCAAAAAAATAAATAGAACAAAAAACTCAATATGTTTAAACCAAATTATAAGTACAATTAAATTAAAAAGCAAAATAGTGGCTAAGTCAACTATTTTGCTTTATGTATTTATTTCTACGATTGTTTCTCCAAGATTCCAATTGTTTTTATAAAATTTTCTTACATCTTTATTTTTTTTAAGTACTTTATGTACTTCTTCAGTTAAAATATTGGTACTTTTTCCATGTATTATTATAATTTCATTAATACCACAGAGTTTATTATCATTAATAAATTCATTAACTAATACTTCTACCATACTAGTTATTTCTCCATGAAGGTCTAATCTAGGAGTTTTGTTGGTTATCATTTATTTGTCCTGTCTTTTTAGCATAATAATCTAATACTTCAGATAAATTAGGTATTGATAATCTAGATCCAATTTTAGTTACAGATAAACCTGCAGCTATATTAGCTAAAGTAATTGTCTTTTCCATATCAAAGTTGTTAGCTATTCCATAAGTAAATGCTCCATGAAATATATCTCCAGCTCCGGTTGTATCAACTGGTTGGACCTTTAATCCTGGCATTATTTTTATTTCATTTCCTACTTGATATAAACATCCTTTTTCTTCTAGAGTTATTACAATACTACCATTTGGATATTTATTTTGTAATTTATTATATATAGCTACTAAAGTAGATGGATTATTATAATCAAATTTCATACCTGTTACAGTTTCTGCAAAGCCTTTACTACATACTATATATTTTATATATTTACATAATTCAAGTAATTCTGGTGTTACTCTTCCAGCATCAATAATACTTATAGCATTTGGAAATTTACTTATTGCATTTTGACTTGCACCGTAATCATGTCCATCAGTAAGAATAATATCTGGAGTAAAATCATAACTTAATTTTTTTAATGCTGGATGTTCTGTTGCAACGTTAAATACTGTTCTAGAACCATTATTCTTATTTATTAGGATAAATGATAATGATGTATCTTTTTCGTAACTTGTTTCTATATAATCAGTATTTACTTTTATATCTTGAAATTCTTTTTTTATATTAGTTCCAAAATCATCAGAACCTATAGTACTGGCAATAACTGTATCAATTCCCCATTTACCCAGTAGGTAGGCTGCATTAGACGCAGGACCACCACCAGCACTATATTTTTCATTATATCTATATTTAGTATTTTCAATTGGATATTCATCTACTGGAACAGTTATATCCCAGCTAGAATGACCTATACATAATATTTTCATAAGTATTTTCCTTTCATTAATTTTATTCAAATATATTGTTAACTTTATATTTTAACATCACTAGCAACAGTAACTTCCAAGAGGAAGATATGAATTTTTATTGATATTAAACTATTGCGTTAATAAATCGGCGGCGCGGGGCGGATACTCCCGCCAGCCGCGCTTAACCAAAGTTTATCATACTACCAAAGTTATTGGTGAATTCTTAGTTCCAGATCCTCCAGCATAGAGAGCAGAAGACTTTAGATACAAGACTGGACGAGAGCCGAAGCCATAGTAGGCGTTGCGGATGCCCAGGCTGCCGTCGCCGTACAAAAGGAACACACTATTGCTATCCGAAGAATCAGGCAATATTGTCCATTCAGTAAGTCCCATATACATCCAATTTATTGTTTTTATTGATGTTCCATTTACATCATTACCATTATAATTTTGCAATACTTTAGTCCATGCACTTGGACTTGCCGCAAATCCATAGTCACTAGCATACATTAAACCTATTTTTGATGTGCCATCACTAGGTCCATATGTTTTAGTGGCATTTGTTATTTCTGCTGTATACATTTCACTTGCTGCTGCAGAATATGTTGTATGACCACTAACTTTCCAGGTTGTGTCTTCAATCATATTTGACCAGGTGGTTCCTATATTATTTAAATAATTTGTATTCAAATTTATTTTATTTAGTAAGCTTGTACTCCATTCATTTGAACCTAATCCATCGTTTATCGATGTATTATTTTTATAATTCCAGGAATATGTATTTATTGATGTTAAATTTCCTTTATATGTCGAACCTGGAGTACTCGAACCACTATAATCTCCGTCCGTTCCAAGTAGATTACTATTAGCATAATCATATTTTATTAATTTTACTTTGCCATCTATTACACCAATGATTCTATATAAATTATCTGTTGGGCATTGGCTTGTTGTTGAACCAAAGCATACAAAGTTATTAACACTTTCACTTGGTCCAGCATATCTATATGAGTTATCACCAGCACCATTTGCTAACAAGCTAGTATGATGATATAAGGTATCATCTTTTCCATCCATCGCTATAATACATGAGCTTAAAGTTTGTTCACTTGAGCAAACATCTGCAACTGTTGGTTTCTTTTCGTTTTTGCTTATATATACATTAACTTTCATTGAGTTACCAAAGTTTGCTGATTGGTCTATTGATAAATTTAAATAAGTTATTTTAATTGTCCATGATTGAGTTGTATATGTTGTACTTGAATTTGATGTTATTTCATGGTTATTAGCTATATTAAATAGGCCACTTTTAGTTGTTACATCAAATCCAGATACACCGTTAAATGTTCCATAAGTAAGACCATCAATTGAAGTAATTTCATCTCCATTTGGACTAGTTACTGTAAGTATAATTTCTGGTGTTGAACCATCAGAATATTTAAAGGTATTTGATTTAATTTGAAAATAAACATAATAATTGTATGTTGCAGTTTTTTTAGTACTATTGGCTTTTAATAAAGCTTTAGCTGTAGTACTTGAAGAATAATTACTGCCATTTTCTTTTAAAGTTGTTGGTGATGCATCTAATTTTAAAGCATCCCCTAGTTCAAATTTGAAGTCATCAACTGTATCTGTAGTACCCACGACATTAGTTTGAGATTCATTTATAACTGGTGCTAAAAAAGCATAAGTAACTCTTGCTACTAAAATAAATAATAACCCTATGATTAATACACTTAGTACACTTAGAACTTTATTACTTTTAATTGTTTTTATAAATTTCTTCATAAGTCAATCACCCTACTATTAATAATATACCATAAAAAAAAAGAAAAGAAAATATTAAATCAATAATTTTTTCTAATAAACATTAAATTTTTTTAATAATACTTTTCTTTTTTGTATAATATAATAAAGCTATGCCACCAACAAGTAATACCGAAATTGCCACAATAGAAATGCTAACCCCTGTTCTTGGATTTTCAATATTGTCTTCTGTATTTTTATTATTATCATCAATTATTGTGTCATCCTTTTTATTATCGTCGATTATTACATCATCTTTTTTGTCATCATCAATTTCGTTTCCTTTTTTTAACTCACTTAAAGCAGGCCTTAAAAGCACATAATTTTTACCTACTAAGTCTCTTAGAAATACATTTAAATTTTCATCTTCATAAGTTTCAATAACATTTTGATTTTTTCTTATTAATAATGAATCATTTATATAAATATATGACTTTTGTACATCACCACTTTTAAGAATGATTATATCTCCCACTTCAAGGATGTTTTTATTAATTGTCTTTGCACGGTTAGCATAATTTACCATTACTTCTTTTGTATTTACTATTTGAGCAGTCATATCATCTTGTCGATTTCTCCATGAAAGCCAAGCATTTACTTTTTGCTTAGAAGCATCACTATTTGATGCCACTTCTAGCCCATAATAGTTACCAAAAATCATGTTTGAGGCTTTAGAATCTTTTATTTTAGTATTTTTTACTAATAATGAATTATCTTCTTTATATTCAATGATATCAGCAATATCAATATTATTTAAATTGATATCATACCCAATTTGTTTATAAATATTATTTATATAATCTAAATCACTTAAATTTGTATTACTTTTGTAAACTTCATATAACTTTGCTTTATCCTCACTTAATAAAGATTTTCCTACATAATGATAAATGTTTGTGTTAGTTATATTTTCTACTTTACCAGTAGAATGAATAATTTTTCCATTTAAAGTTTTATCATCAGGTACCATAACTTTATATTTTATAGTATATTTTTCACCTGCTTTTATTTTTTTTATTTTCCAAGATAATTCATTATTATTATAATTATTTAAATTATCTAGAACAGTCACTACTGAATCAGGATACTCATATATCACTAAATCTTCATAATCTTGGTTACTATTATTTTGAATGGAAATTGTATATGTTATTGTATCCCCTAAAAAAACATTCATACTTCCTATTTTATTTCCATCTTTGTTAGTTACTAATGAATTTTTTGTGATATTCATCTTAGGATATTTTAATCTTGTAATTGAGGCTGTACTCATTCCTAAGTTTAATTCATTACCACCAGTTGATAAATACTTGTTATCATCTGTAATATATCTTACAATAGCAAGTTGCTTAAATAGTAATGCATTGTTTTCTGAATTTATATAATGTTCTTTAAAAAATTTGTAGAGATCATGTTTTGCAATTGAACCATTTTTTTCATATGAATCAACATAATTATTTATATCATAGACCTTACCATTATTTTCAATAATTGTGGCTTTTTGATTAGTTTTGTCAACATCTACAACCATTATAGTATGTCCCATATCTATAAATTCATAATTTACTATGATTACATCACCAGGTTCAAGAAAATTAGACCAATCTTTAATAACTTGTTCCACATTAGTGAATTTATTTTTTACTTCTGTATATGAATCATAATATTTTAATATATATTTTCCATCAGCTTCATTATCTAATTTTTCAGAATAATGATTATTAGTGGCCTTATAATATTTCTTAGCATATTCAATAAAATTATTTGATAAATATGGTATCGAAATCAAATTAAATGAATTATAATAAATTTGATCTATAAAAGAACTACATACAGCGTATACATTATTGTTATTTGTTGCTTCTTCTGGAGAACTAAATTTGTTTTCTCTATACATATCATATTGATAGTAACTTCCTTTTTTAAAGTATGCTTCTGCAGTTTCAACAACTGCATTTCTTTTATCACTAATGGTATAATTTTCAGCTTTAACATTAACTCCTAATAGTAAATAACAAATAACTCCTATTATAAAATAATTCATATTTTTTGACATACAAATTTACCTCACAATCAATTTATTTTCAATATTAGTATTAATCAAAAATTGTTTAATATAACTAATTACATTGATTATCCCTACTATCTAAATATAGTATATAACAAATAAAAGAAAATAGCAAATAATTTATCATTTTTAATTTTTTTTAATGCTTTTTTGTCAACTAGTTAACATCACTTTTCTTAATAATATATATTTTTTTGTTTTTATAAAAAGCATAGAATATATCTTTAATAGTTAAATTCTTATTTTGCAATTGTTCTATTACCCATTCTGGAGTTTTTCTTATATGTTTTACTACCTTAGTTTGGAGTTCTCCATCTAATATCAAAGCTTGAGGAAAGGCACTTTTGGTTTTAAAGAAATTGTATTTGAAAATTGATAATTGACCGTTGGGTTCTAAAAATGCATATTCTACCATACTTAAATCTCTGATTTCTTTTTGTCTTAAAGAGATAAGTAAATCATCTAAGGAATATCTTTGCTTAATCATTTCTTTATAGTTTATTTTACCATTTGCAATAATAAGTGATGGTTTACCATCAAATACAGTTCTAAATCTTCTTGACTTAATAGAGATGAAAGCAAATAATACTTCTAATATAACTAAACATGTAATGGGTATTACTGTATAAGCAATTGGTTGTTTAAATTCTTCGATACTTATTGCTACTAGTTCTGCAATTAAGATAGATACAATTAAATCTATTACTCCGAGTTGTCCTATTTCTCTTTTACCCATTATTCGATATGCAATCAGAACAAAAAAATAAAAGAAGATAGTTCTAAATAATACTGTAAATATTTGCATAATATCACCACTTATATTATGGGAATAATATAAATATTTTAAACATAGTATTTATTAGGTGATTTATTATGAAATATTTAATGAAATATTTAGGATACTATGTTATATCTTTAATATTATTAATATTTATATGTAGTTTACTTAATTTAGTTGGTGTTAATTCTACGATTACAAATTTGATATTATTTATATTTAATGCAACATTATTTTTTGTCTTTGGCTTAAAAAGTGGGAAGAATGCAAATAACAAAGGTTTTTTGGAAGGACTTAAAGTTGGAGGTTTATTCTTACTTATTTTAATAATAATTAGCTTATTTACTAATAAAACTATATTTAGTTTAAGTACATTTATTTATTATTTAGTGTTAATGCTTGCTAGTATTGCGGGTGGTGCAATTGGCATAAATAAAAAAGATTCTCAAAAATAACTGAGAATTTCTTTTAGGTTATGTCTATGAATACATATTCATTGTTTGAATATTTAACATATGAATTTTCATTATAATATTCTTTAGTAACACTATTTACTTGTTTATCTAAATATTTTAAATCATATAATTCTTTTAGTGTTACATTATTTTTATCTTTACATTTATGTTCATTAATACATTTTCTGGCTGTTTCAATAATATATTTAGTTTCTACGAGAGTAAGTTTTTCATTGTGAGATCTTACTACTTTATATGTCGTAAAACCACATATTAAACCCACTACTAAAATAAATGTTATACATATACACCACTTATTAATTTTCTTTTCCATAATAATCTCTTTCAAATTTGTCTCTATATTCTTTTAATGTACCATTTTTAATATTTTCACGAATATTTTTCATTACTTGATGTAAGAAATAAATATTATGAATAGATAATAATCTTGCTCCGAATGTTTCGTTAGCAGTTATTAAATGTCTTATATATGCTTTAGTATAATTTTGACAAGCATAACAATCACAATCATCTACTGGAGTGAAATCTTCTTTATATTTACTATTTTTAATATTAATTTTTCCATGTTTTGTATAGGCATGTCCATGTCTTGCTAATCTAGTTGGACTTACACAGTCAAAAATATCAATACCTCGCATAGAGTTTTCTATTAAATCTATTGGATCTCCGACCCCCATAAGATAACGAAGTTTATTATCTGGTAAATAAGGTGTTGAATATTCAACCATTTTATACATTGTTGGTTTATCTTCTCCGACTGATGTACCTCCGACAGAATAACCATCAAAATCCATTTTAACAAGTTCTTCCGCACAGTGTTTTCTTAAATCTGGATATTCTCCCCCTTGAACAATTCCAAATAGTAATTGATCATTATCAAGTTTCACAGATTTACCTCTTTTAGCCCATCTTAGTGTTCTTTCAACACTTTTTTCCATATATTCATGAGTACTTGGCCATTTAACACATTCATCAAAACTCATCATAATATCACTACCTAGTTTTGTTTGAATTTCAATTGATTTTTCTGGGGTTAAAAATAAATTATCTCCATTTAAATGATTTTTAAATTTAACTCCTTCTTCAGTAATATCTTTGGGTTTAGCTAATGAAAAAACTTGATACCCACCGGAGTCAGTTAGAATTGGTCCATCATAATTCATAAACTTATGAAGTTTACCAGCTTTTTCTACGATGTCTTCGCCAGGTCTAAGCCATAAATGATAGGTATTAGCAAGAATTATACCAGAACCAATGCTTTTTAATTCTTCTGGAGATAATGTCTTTACTGTGGCATTTGTTCCAACAGGCATAAACATCGGAGTTTCGTAAGTCTTACCATTATAGGTAATTTCTCCGAGTCTTGCCATAGTTTTATCATCTTTATATTTTAAATTAAATTGTAATTTCATAATTTTCCTTCCTCGCTACATATATTTTATCAGAAAAAATCATAAAATAAAATACAAATATAGACAAAAAATATAATTTATCGTAAAATGATAATAAGGTGATAATATATGGCTAAGAATGATGCTTTAATGTTTATTATTTTTCTTTCAATCGCAGGGATTTCTTTTTATAAATGGATTTTAATTCATGTTAAAATGAAGAATATGGAATTAATTAAATGTAAATGTACTGATATTATAACAAGAACTACGTATCATAAAAATATCTATGAATATTATTATGTATATAAATATAAAGATGAAGAATATAAAACAAGTGATAGATTGAAATACAAATTTTTCTTATGGAATCCTAGAATTAAAGATGAACTTGATATGCATGTTTATCCTAAGAATCCAAATATTACTATTAGTCCATGGAATACTTATTTATATAAATTATATTTTATAATAATGTGCATAGCTATTATAATTCCATTTATTATATATCTCATTAAATAACCAAAATCTTGGTTATTTTCTTTTGGTTTACTCCATAATAATATTAGGTGATTCTATGGAAAGAATAGATAAATTAATGTATCATGCTATATTATTATTTGTAATTGGGGGATTGTTTGGTTACTTCTTTGAAACTTTACAGCAATTATTTAAAACAGGTAAAATAATAAACAGACAAGGATTATGGTTTAGTGTATTTAAACCAATTTATGGAATTGGACTTATTTTACTTACTATTTTATTATTTAAATTAAAAGATAAAAATATCTTTATAATATTTATTGCTGGAGTTTTAATTGGAGCAGCATTTGAATATATTGCCTCGCTTTTTCAAGAATATGTATTTCATACTAAATCGTGGGATTATAGTAAAATGAATGCTAATTTAGATGGCAGAATAAATCTTTTATATTCTTTTGTCTGGGGTATTCTTTCCCTAGTCTGGGTTAAATTAGGAATTCCCTTATATAATAAATTATTTAATTTTGTTTATGGCAATATATATTTCAAAACTTTTTGTATAATTATTTTGGCCTTCTTAGTATTTGATATTACATTTACTTGTATAATTACGAAAAGATATTCAGATAGAAAAAGAGGGATTGATGCAACATCAAATTTAGATAAATATTTGGATAAATACTATAAAAATAGTGTTTTTGAAAAAAAATTTCCTAATATGAAGATAAAAACATAAGTAATATTTGACAAACATAAAATATATTGTTAAAATTAATAGGTAAACGAAAAAGGAGTGAGAAAAATGGCTACAAAAGTAACTACTAAAAAACCTTTAACTGGTAATAGAAGATCACATGCTTTAAATGCAACTAAAATGAAACAAAAACCAAATTTACAAAAAAAGACAATTAATGGAGAACAAGTAATTATTAGTGCTAGAGAAGCAAGAACTTTAAATAAAAAAGCTGCATAATTTATTAAATTGTGCAGTTTTTTTGTATAATTATATTTATATTACATATACTATTATTAGCAAGGATGATGTAAGTTCTTGCTAGTATAAATAAAGACGGGATTATTTTTCTCCCGTCATTTTTATTTTAAATTTTCTTCCATTAATGATTTAACTGTATTATATAAAAGTTCGTTGGCACTTTCCATATCCATATCAGTTACTTTAAATGGTTTACCATATCTAATAACTAAATTTTTGCTATGAAAAACATAATCACCAGTTATGCCAAATGGAACAAGATAAGCATCTGTCTTTTTAGCCATAGAAACTGAACCAAACTTGAATGGAAGTAAAAATTCTTTTGTTTTATTTCTAGTTCCTTCTGGAAATAATCCAATTGCTCCGCCCTCTTTTAATGTTTTTATTGCTTCATCTTTAGCTTTACCATCGTGATTTTGTCTATCTACGCTTATACAACCAACTGCTGAAAAAAACCATTTGGTTTTTTTATTATCAAAATATTCTTTTTTTGCCATATATCTTATATATCTTTTCGTAGATATAATTGATAAACATTGATCATATAAATGTTTATGATTTCCAACAATTAATATAGCACCAGATTTAGGAATATTTTCTTTTCCTATAATCGTGGGCTTATAATACCATTTGAAAAATGGTCCAAGAATAAATCTACCTAATCTATATAAAAATGGAGTTTTACTCATCACAATCACCTCGTGTATCTTTTTGTAAAGATTTAAAATCTACTTTACCTAACTTTGTTTTAGGTAATCTTTTTCTAAATACAAATTCTCCGGGAATCATATATTTAGCTAACTTTTTTTTGCAATATGCTTTAATGTCATCTTTTATAAACATTGCAACATATCCTTCTTTTAAAACAATAAATGCTTTTGGTATTTCTTGTTTATATGGATGCGGTACTCCCACTACAGTGCATTGAAGTACTGCTGGATGAGATTCAATTACTTCTTCAATATGTGATGGATAAACATTATAACCACTACATATTATCATTCTTTTAAGACGACCTTTGTAAAATACAAACCCATCACTATCCATATAGCCTAAATCTCCGGTATGTAACCAAACATGTCCATCTTTGTGTACTTGAAGGGCTGTATTGGTTTCAGATTCATTATTTAAATATCCTTGCATGAATGCTTTAGAATGAACACAAATTTCACCGACTTCACCATATGGTAATGTAATACGACTGGCAGGATCAATTATCTTAATTTGATTTCCCGGCAACGGAATTCCCACTGAACCTGATTTATTTATATCATCACATGCAAGACATACTGCTGCTAGAGCTTCTGATAATCCATATCCTTGCGTAATTCTTCCTGGTGAATTATGTTCTTTTAAGTACTTATTCATTCGATCTTCTAATGACTTTGGTAAAATATCTCCCCCAGAAACAATATATTTTAAATTGGACAAATCTAAATTTTTGATATTGTTATTACTCATTAATGCTTCATATAAAGTGGGAACCCCTAAAACACATGATGGTTTCTTTTTGTGAAACATTATATCAAACTTTTTAGAATCAAA
Organism: uncultured Bacilli bacterium; assembly: GCA_934096035.1. GTDB lineage: Bacteria > Bacillota_I > Bacilli_A > RF39 > UBA660 > Onthocola_B. The sequence continues at coordinate 670,485 of CAKOKX010000001.1, read as the reverse complement.
TTGAGGTATTAAAATTGAATAACAGCCTAAAGCTAAAGGGGTATGCATTAAAACACTTAAACCAAACCCGTGGAAATTAGGCATAATTGCTAAGCAACAGTCTCCGGCATGAAGTTTTTTCATTAAAATATTTTCTTGAAGAGCCCCTAAAATGAAAGCTCTATTTTGAATTACAACATTTTTAGGTGTTCCACTTGTACCTCCACTATGAATTATTACAGCTGGGGTATCTTTACCAAATTTAGGAAATTTTATATGTTCTTCGGTATAAAACTTTTTATAAAACCTTTTCCAACTATAAAACAAATTATTTTTTGGATATTTTTTATATTTACCTATTTGTGTTATATTATAAGCAATTTTAGTAAAAAATGGCATATAATCAGAGGCACTAGCAAATATTACCACTTCAACTTTAGAGTTATCAATAATATTTTCTATTTTACTATAAAAAGTATTTAACATTACTAAATACTTACTTTTCGTCGAATTTAAACTAAATAAAATTTCTTCTTCACTTGATAATGGGTGAACCATATTGGCAATGGCTCCAATTTTATTTAATGCATATAGGACTACTAAAACATTTGGTATATTTGGTAGACTTATAGATACTATATCCCCATGTCTAACTCCAGATTTACTAAAGACTTTTGCCCATGCATTTATTTCATTTAAAAAATCTTTATATAAGCATTTTTTACCCATATATTCATAGGCAATATATTCTGGATAAAGATGTGCACTTTTTTTTACTTGATCATACATGCTTATATCAGGAATCTTTATATTCAATTCTTCTTTTGTATAATATTTTGCCCAAGGTTCAGGTATGGGTTTTCTTCTTCTTAAAAAAGAAAATATATTCATTATTCTTTACCTCTTTCCTTTTTAATTATATTCATTAGCCTTTCAGTTTCTTCCTTAATATCACCATTACATTTTATTGGTTCTAAAAATTTAATTGTTAGACTTTTTGAAAATAATTTGTATTTACCTGTTATTACAAATGGCACTATTGGACTATTTGTATCTATAGCCATTTTAACTGCCCCTTTTTTGAATCTTAACATGTGTCCTTCTTTTTCAGTAGTTCCTTCAGGAAATATACCAATTAATTTTTCTTTTTTTAAATATCTTTCGGCAGTTATTAAAGCATTACCATCCCTGGATTTTCTATCAACGGGAATAAGCCCAAGGTGACCAAAAATAATTCTCTTCGGCCATTTCCATAATTCTTTTTTAGCTAAAAAATGCACATTTCTTTTGGTTGAACTTATTAAAAGTGGGGCATCAAATGTACTGGTGTGATTTCCAGCTAAAATAACTCTACCTTTTTTAGGTATGTTTTCAAGGCCAATAAACTTTGGCCTTACAAATATTTTAAATACAAATGTAATTAACGGTCTTAGTATTTTATATAACAAATTATCTTTCATAATATTTCCTCATACAATATTTTAACAAATTTCTTCTAAAAAGTCTCTATTTATAATGTAATTTTTAATTTTTTTAGAAATTATCTTCTTTGACAAAAATAAATTAATATGTTATTATGTATATAGCAAAGAGATTTGCATAAATTAAAAATGGAACATCCAGATTACCGAGATTGGATGCTACCAATTGTATTGATATTGCATCTAAATCAACCCCGTTGATTTAGATGCTTTTTTAAAACCCTATCTGACTATTAAAACCAGAATAAGAAGAATTATTATCAACCACAACCCCAGAATCATTCCATCCTTAGTCATGATATTTGACCTCCTATATAATTAAAGAGGCAGCATCCAATCAACTGAATATTCCATAAAATTTATTCTATCATATTAATTTATAAATAGCAACGATTTTGTACAAATCGAACTTATTAAATAGAATAAATACAACTTGTAATTTTGTTATAAAAGCTATCAGATTATTTCTGATAGCTTTTTGTTATTCACTTTTTAGTTTTGCTAATTTTTCTTCTTCGTCTTTTAAAGTGTTCTTTTCTTTTTCTACAAGTTCCTTCGGAGCTTTATTTAAATAGTTTTCATTACTTAAAAGATTTTTTCTTCTAGCAATTGATGCTTCTAAGTCACTAATTTGCTTATTTTTTAACATTATATCTTCTTCAGTGATTTCTTTTTCATAATATAAATCAATATTGTAGTTTTTATAGATACAAGTATATTTTGTGCCAGATATTTTAGCATGTTCATCTGGATTAATACGAAGTAATTTAAATATTAAACTATAATCGTCATTACTATTTATTTTTATACCAAATTCTTTACCAATTTTATTTTCTAGTTTTACATTTCTAAATACTTTTATAAATTCAATAATATTATCAAATTCTTCACATTCTTTTGTAAAGATTTCATCTTTATTATATTCTGGATATTTAGATAATATAATATTTTCTTCATGAATTGGTAAACTATTATAAAGTTCATCTGTTACATATGGCATAAATGGGTGTAACATTTTTAAAATACTTGATAATACTTTATACAATACTGATTTTGTAGTATTACTTTCAATACTAAATTTAGCAAATTCAATATAGTTATCGCAGAAGTCATTCCATATGAAACTATATATTTGGCTACCTACATTATTAAATTCATAATGTTCCATATTCTTTGTTACACTTTTAATAGTATTATTCAATTTAGTTAATATCCATTTATCTTCTTCTTTTAAATTGCTAAATTCTAGTTCTGTTAAACCTTCGATATTCATTAAAACGAATCTTGATGCATTCCATAATTTATTAATGAAGTTCCATGTTGATTTTACTTTTTCTTCATCATATCTAAGGTCAGTACCTGCGGCTGCACTTGTTGTTAAGAAGAATCTTAATGCATCTGCTCCATATGTATCTATAACATCCATTGGATCCACACCATTACCTAAGGATTTACTCATTTTTCTTCCTTCTTTATCTCTGATAAGTCCGTGAATTAAGCAATCTTTAAATGGTCGTTTTTCAGTAAAATGAAGACCTTGGAATGTCATACGATTTACCCAGAAAGGAATAATGTCATAACCAGTTACTAAAACATTATTTGGATAGAACTTCTTAAAGTCTTCAGTTTCATCTGGCCAGCCTAGTGTTGAAAATGGCCATAAAGCACTTGAAAACCATGTATCTAAAACATCAGTATCTTGCTTCCATCCTTCACCAACGGGTGCAGTTTCTCCAACATATACTTCATCACCTTTATACCAAGCAGGAATTCTGTGTCCCCACCAAAGTTGACGAGAAATACACCAGTCATAAGTAATTTCCATCCAGTGATTCATAATTTTTTCGTATCTTGTTGGTACAAAATTTACTTTCGTATCTTTATTTTTTTGATTTTCTAATACTCTATCTGCTAAAGGACGCATTTTAACAAACCATTGTTTTGAAAGATATGGTTCAACCATTGCCCCACTTCTTTCACTATGTCCAACATTATGAGTTATTTCTTCAATACTAATTAATAAATCTTCATCTTTTAATTTTTCAATTAATCTTTCACGAGCTGTGAATCTGTCTAGTCCATTGAATTCTAAAGCATTTTCGTTCATTGTTCCATCGGGATTGATACATACAATTCTCTCTAAGTTATGACGATTTCCAACTTCAAAGTCGTTTGGATCATGAGCTGGAGTGATTTTTACAATACCTGTTCCAAATTCAGGATCAGCGTGTTCATCGCCGATAATTGGAATTAGTTTATTAACTAAAGGTAAGATAACATTTTTGCCAATTAAATCTTTGTAACGTTCATCATTTGGGTTAACTGCAACAGCTGTATCTCCGAATAATGTTTCAGGTCTAGTTGTTGCTACCTCTAAAAATTCATTAGTTCCTTCAATAAAATATTTAATATGATAAAATGCACCTTTTACTTCTTTATAAATAACTTCTTCGTTAGATAATGCTGTCATAGCTTGTGGGTCCCAATTTATAATTCTTTCTCCACGATAAATTAAACCTTCATCATATAAAGTTTTAAATACATGATTAACTGCTCTATTTAGTCCTTCATCTAAAGTAAAACGTTCTTTAGAATAACATAATGCAAGACCTAGTTTTGCCCATTGTTCATGAATATTTTGGGCATACTCATTTTTCCAATCCCAGGCATATTTAAGCCATTCTTCACGAGTTATTCCACGAGGATTAATTCCCATGTCCCTTAGTTTAGCATCAACTTTTGCTTGAGTTGCTATACCAGCATGATCCATTCCTGGAACCCATATAGCATTATAGCCTTGCATTTTTTTAAAACGAATTATTATATCTTGAAGTGTTGTATCCCAAGCATGACCTAAATGTAATTTTCCCGTTACATTTGGAGGAGGAATAACTATTGCATATGGAGGTAATCCTTCTTTTTCTTCAAAATATCCATGACTTACCCAATCCTTATACTTTCCTTCTTCAACTTTTAAATGATCATATTTTTTTTCTAACATATAAATCCTTCTTTCTAAAATAAAAAAGATGATACCAAGGAGTGCTTAAGCACGGTACCATCCTTTATTTAACTTAATTGATTTTATAGCATCTCTGCATTATTTCTCCTTAAGCAACCTTCATGCAACTTCATTATTAGCTTTCACCAAGTGCTAACTCTCTTTAAAATCTGTTTGCATTACTCCTCAAAAATCATCGAAATACACGTTTATTTTAACAAATTATTTACTATAATTCAAGTGTTTCTTGTAAGTTTCCATCAATCATTATATCAACTTCATTATTATTTTGATAGAAATATATGCTATTATAATTTGGAAGCTCCATAATTTTAATTACTGGGCTTAAACAATTTTCATATATAAATAATTGGTTATTATTTAATACAAATATATATTTACCTACTCCGTAGACATTTGTTTTTGGTAAATTTTCTAAATATTCTATATTATTTCTATCATATACATGATAAGTATCATTTGCATATGTAATATAATAATTATCATTAAAGTCTACGATTTCATCTATAATTGGGGCAACATCTACTTCTTTATTTGCACTGATTATTGACCACATATTATCTTTTTTTACTATAAATTTTGATGTATCTAATTTATTATCTATAATGTGTGCTGGAAGTGATATATACTCATATTCATTGGGAATAGGACTACTTGATAAATCAAAGAATATTACTCCCATTCCATTACTTTTTTCTGTTATTGCAAATTTTGATGTTGCATCAATATTATAATTTTTAATACTTTTATAAGCATCTATCTTCTTACTATTTACTAAATTATAAAGTATGATGTTATCGTTTTCTTTAAATAAACCATAATATTCATTTATTACACTAGCAAGTTCGTTATTTTCACTTTTATAATAATTGGTGTGATAATTTATATCATCTATACTAGAACTTGCTAATGTACATGAACTACATTCATATGTAGATAATAATTTATCATTATAGTAAAAGTATAATTTATTATTATATTTAAACTCTTTATTAGGATTATCATCTTTTACATCTGGTTTAGTTGCCGAAAAACTTTTGATTGTGCCAAAGACCCCGATTGGTAAGAATATTACTAGTAACACTATTATAGTTATTAATGTCTTTTTATCCTTCATAATAATCCCCTAGCCTACGAAGACCTTTATTGTACTTCCTACATCATTTGGGTTAGTAATTATTAACAAATCATTCTTTACTTCATAATTTAAATCTTTTTCAATATCACTAATAGTTACTTCTTCACTCATTAAATTCTTTTTACTATCATATTTAAATACATGTAAGATGTTACCACTATCAATACTTAAATAAAAATTATTTTCCATAAATATATATTTAAATTCATCACTAACTATTTTGCCATTTAAATCATATATTAAATATTTATCACTATTCTTTACTTTTAAATGATTATATTTATATTCTACAATTTCATATTTAGTACTTACTTTACTTGCTATTTCATTACCTTTTTTATTATATAAATGGTATGTTTCATCACTTCTTTTTACTAAGTAATTATCTTGAAGTAATTTAAACGATACATTAATTAGTTTTGCATCATCTTGATCTTTAAATGGAATTATACCAGTTACTTTACTAGTTTGAATATTTATTAAGCCATAAGAATCACTTGTATTTTTAGCTGCGACTTGTGTTCCACCAGTTGTAATAAAATTAACTGTATTTTCAGCATCATGGAATCCTGCATCTACACTTTTATATGTAGCAAGCTTCTTATTATTTTTTAAATCCCATAAAATTATGTTATCATTGGCATTTGGGCTTTTTGTATCACTAATAAAGACATAGGTATTATTATAAATTGGTAAATATCCATTTTTAACTTCTTTATCTGGTGTAAAAATATTACTTTCTTTAGCTATAAAACAATTTTGTAATTCTTTTGTTGATTCATCAATATCGTTAGCATATTCACATTTGTATGAACCAATTAAATTACTTTTTTCTTCATCACTATAAAAATATAACTTGCCTCCGAAATAGCTTATATAAGGGATGTTCTTGCTTACAATTCCATCACTTAAGTTAATCTTAGTATAGTCTTCTCCATATTCTATACGCATTGTATTATTGCTTACCACTACATTAAATGCTTCTTCTTTTCCTACTTGACGAAGATTATCATTAAATATTAATTTTGTGTTATATGAGTCAGACGTTATTCTTATCCCTTCGATATTCATTCTGTTACCATTTGCATCATAAGCAAACAATTTCTTACCAGATGCGGTAATAATATAATTATTTGCAAATCGGATATAATCGTATTTATCATTTACTACCACTTTACCTGAATAATCGTATACATAGTATTCACTACCTACTTTTACACTTATATTCTTATCATCAAAAGACATTATATTACCGGGTACAGTTTTACTTACTTCTTTATCTTCAAAATCGATTAATTTATAATTTCCATTTGAAGCTACCACTAAATAGTTTGTATCTTCAATATATCCCATGTAATCATATGTTGTCTTAATTGCATCTTCTAATGAACTATCCAAAGAAATTAATTTATAATCATTATCTTTTTTTACTATTACATAATTATCTTTTACTTCTTTTACTAATGAGTATTCTTCTAACTTTTTATTACTACTCATATCATATAATATTACATTTCCTTTTTCTTTGGTTTCATCATCATAAATAAAGACATATTTATCTTTTATAATATCTGTTCTAATATTTATTGGAAGACCACTTTCATATACTTTTTTATTGACATCAAAGTTATCTTCATTACTAAAATATGCTACGAAACATAAATTTTCATTTTTGTTTGTACAATCATAACTACCAATTTCTTTTTTATCTTTATCTATAAATATTAATTTTCCATCTTCGTATTTATAATTGTCTTTTTCTATTACTACGACTGGATCATTATTTTCATTCTTATTATTATCTTTTTTTAGTACTAAAAAATAAATTAATACTATAGCAATTATTAATACAAGTATTATGGATACAATAATTATAATTTTTGTCTTCTTACTTAATGTACTCCATTTACTTGGCTTTTTGCTTTTCTTTTCATCTTTCTTTGGAGTTACTTTTTCCATATCATATTGAGTATTAGTTATTTCTTCATTTTCATCAATTTCTACGATTTCATTTGCAGGTTTATTATTTTCTGTTTCTTCTATTTCCTTTAATATTTCTTCTTCCATGTTTACCTCCGTAATATAATTAGATTATACCACATATTAAAAGAGTCTTACAAGACCCTATTGATTTTTAAAGTTTTGATACCATTCATTTAACTTATCTTTAGTTTCATTAAATACTTTACTACCAGCCCCAGTTACAAAGTTTAAAGCATCTTTACTATATTTTGCTAACTCATCTTTTGCATCTATTATTGTTTGATAATTTTCATCTCCAAGTGCATTTTTAGCAAAATCATTTATGTTTTTAGCCCCATTTTTAATTATTTCACTAGCTTTTTGGTATGCTTTACTTGTACTGTTTGATATTGTTTCTTTATAACCTGGACATTTTTCTTCTAACTTTACATCTATTTTACTAGCAATTTCTAATACTTTTTCTTTTCCTTTTTCAGTTAATTCATCAAATGTTACGCCTTTAATTGTGCCATCATAAAATAAAAAGTCAACGATACTAATAAATGTTGAAGAAGCTTTATCTTTAAAATTTTCATCTCGTGTACTTTTTTCAATATTATTTAAAGTATTATTTAATTCATCAATAACAATATTATCTTTTTCGTTATAATTATCATTTTTAATTGTATCTTTATTATTTGAAATATCTTTATTTTCATTATCATTCGGTTTACTATCGATCTTTATTTCTTCTTTATTATCTTCTTTTTCTTTTATCTCTTTCTTTACTTCTTCTTTTATTTTTACTCTTTCATTTTTCTTATTTGCATAAGTAATTCCTATTAAGCATCCGATTAATAATAAAGAAATTCCAGAAACAATACTTATTATTATAATTTTTTTATTCATTTAATTCACTTCCCTAGAAATATTATAACAAAAAAATTAAAAAAGGTAAAAGCTATCCTTTACCTATATATTAAATAAGAACGTTAACAAATTGTTAAATTTATCTAATTGAAAAAATACTATAAATAACGCTCCGGCAAGAAAAGGGCCATAAGGAAATTCATGACTTTTTATCACTTTGAGGCTTGCAACAGCATATGGTAATGCTAAGAATGTTGATAATATTAAGGTTACAACACCAAGTTTGAAATTGAGAATCAATCCAATAAGAAAAGAAAATTTAATATCTCCACCCCCGAGAGAATCTTTTTTTAAAATTACTGTTCCAATTTTTTCTATTAAAAGCATTAATGTAAACATTCCTAAACCAGAGGCAACACTAATTATAACTTCATGAATATCAAAATAAATTAGTTTTAAAACAATTACTAGAATAGATGCCACAACAAGGGGTGAATCTAAAATAACCATATATTTAAAATCACTTATAAATATTATAATCATTAATGATATAACTATTAGAGATATGTAAAAATTATAACCAATTGGATAATAGAAAGATGCAAATAAGAATAATAAACCTGTTATAAGCTCCACTAAAAAGTGATCTATACTTATTTTTTCACCACACGATGAACATCTTCCTCTTTGAAATATATATGAGAAAATTGGTATTAAATTATACCATTTTAATGTTTTTTGACAAGAGTCACATTTACTTCTTGATTTAATTACATCCTCATTCTTAGGTAATCTCGTTCCCACTACTAGATAAAAGGAACCTAATATAGTTCCTAATATAAACCAAAATACATTCATTTTAATCCCCCTAACTATTTTGAATTTGTGAATACATACCAAACATTGGCATTATTACAGCAACAATGATTCCTCCAACTACTATGGCTAGGAATGCAACCATTACTGGTTCTATAAAAGCTTTTAAACTATTAATTGTGCTTTTGTGTAACCCTTGATAATATTCACTTACTTTTTGCATCATTTCTGCTAGTTCACCGGTTGATTCTCCAGTTACGATCATATAATATGCCACATCAGGTATTGCCCAATGATCTTTAAATGCTTCACTAATTTTTTCACCTTTAACAATATTTTGAACAGTTTTATAAAGAATTGCTTTATAAATTTCATTGTTAGTTATTTTACTTAATATATCCATACTTTCCGTAATAAAGACATTATTTTTTAATAATGATGCAAATGTTTTAGAAAATATTGTTAATTCATTATATATGATTACATCTTTTACAACTGGAATATGCATTAATAATATTTGAATACTTGTTCTAAATGCTTTTACCTTTTTATAAAGAAATGTAATAAGTAATATAATTAATCCTAAAACTATTATCACTACATACCAATAATTTTGAATAAACGAACTTATATTTATTACTACTTTAGTAATTCCTGTTACTTCTGCACCTTGTTGGTCATATATTTCTATAAATTGAGGTACTACATATAACATTATAAATACTATAACCGCTAAAGAAAATACCGAAACTATTGCTGGATATGTCATAGCACTTTTCATTTGTTTTTTTGTATCATCTATTTCAGTGTAATATGCTGCCATATCATCTAATGTTTCAATTAATGTTCCACTTGCTTCAGCGGCTTTTATCATATTTATTAATAAGGCTGGAAACATATTACCTTGTTTTTCTAAAGCCGCAGAAAAATTTTCTCCCAATGTTAATTCATATGATATAGCTTTAAATGCTGTCGTTCTGGCTTTATTACCTTTCATTTGAGATGTAAGGATTTTAACAGATTCGTTTAATGTTAAACCAGCTTTTAAATATGTCGATAATTGAGTTAACCAAAATATTAAATCTTTGGTTTTCATTTTCTTTCCTAAAAAGGAAGAATCTTTATATACAAAATCAATAAATGGCGATGTTTTTATAACATATACATCATAACCTTCATTTAATAAATAGGCATTAATATCTAGCTTACTTAAACCATTCATGGTTCCTGTTATTATTTTTCCAGTATTATCTCGAACTTTATAATAATATACATGTGGTTCTCTACTTCTTGTTGCGCCAGCAGTTTGTAAATCCACTAATAATTCTTTTTTTTCTTCTTCTAATTTTGCTAGTGTTCTAGCACTATATTTATATACTTTTTCTTTTTTTACTTTCTTTTTAGTTCTTTCATATATTTTTTCTTCTTGAGTCATAAAAGCTTGCTTAGTACTTTGATAAGTTCTATCTACCCCATAACTAGCACTATTATATATATCAACCCATAAATCAAAACAAATATATTTTAAACCCATGAAGGCATATTTAAAAATATTTATAATGACTTGGAAAGGACTTTTTAGAATATCTAACATGTTATTTCTTTTGGCACTCTCACTCATATCTAACACCCTCTACTATTATTAAGTATATCAAATTTAGTATACAATTACAATCAATTATTTGATATTTTTACATATAATTATATAGGTGATTGTATATGTTTGGTACAAATGTTGTAAAAAGTTCACTAAGCTTATCAAAGATTTTATCTGGTATTTCTAAAGGACTAGGAATTGTTAATCAAGCTATACCCATTTATAAAGAAGTTAAACCGATGATATCAAATGCTAAGAAAATAATGAGTATTGCTAAAGAATTTAGTAAAAGTCCAAGTAAAATAATTGATGTTAAACCCAAAAAAGAAATAGAAAATGTGGTAACTTCAAGTTCTACTTTCCTAAAAAATAATTCTAATCCTGTTTTCTTTCAATAATACTTAAATATTCTAGATATTTTTTATCATGAGACTTATTATAAAGTTTTTTATACTTGTCTTTTAAATAATTTATATATTCTATATTGTTACTTAACCCTACAAGTAAGTTATATTCATCTAGATTATCATAACCTTTTTCATATTTGATAAGATCATAATACTTTTCATTTTCATATACTATTTTCTCATCAATTATTTTATATCCAATATTCTGCATATGTTTTCTTAATTCTAAAACATCTTTATGACTAGATATAATTAATTTGTTTGGCAAATTATTATAATCTAGTATTTTTTTTATTGTTTGTGTTCCGACCCCAGAAATTATTGCTATATCAAAAGTTTCATTTATATTTTTAAATCCATCGCTAATTATTAATTTTATTTTATTTTCTAAACCATACTTAACTAAATTTGTTTTTGCATATTCTAAAGCATTTTTTGATATATCACTACCTACGATGCTTTTGGTAATATTATTTTTATATAGATATATTGGCAAGTAAGCATGGTCTGTTCCAATATCTAAAACATAAGCATCCTTATCAACTAAGGATGCTAAAGTTTCTATTCTTTTCATTCTTCTAAGAAGTCTTTTAGTTTTTTAGCACGTGATGGATGTCGTAGTTTTCTTAAAGCTTTAGCCTCAATTTGTCTTATTCTTTCTCTAGTTACATTGAATTTTTTACCAACTTCTTCAAGAGTGTGGCATGTTCCATCAATAAGTCCAAATCTTAACTCTAATACTTCTTGTTCTCTAGCTTGAAGAGACATTAATACTTCTTTGATTTCTTCTTTTAATATTTCATTTTCTGTATATTCTTCTGGAGATAAGCTTGATTCATCTTTTAAGAAATCTCCTAGATGTGAATCATCTTCTTCTCCAATCGGAGTTTCTAATGATACTGGTTCTTGACTAATTTTTAATACTTCTCTTACCTTATCTACTCCAACACCCATTTTCTTGGCAATTTCTTCTTCACTTGGTTCACGATTTAATTCTAGAGTAAGTTGTCTTTGAACTCTACTCATTTTATTGATAGTTTCTACCATATGAACTGGAACACGAATTGTTCTTGCTTGATCTGCTAGGGCTCTTGTTATGGCTTGTCTAATCCACCATGTTGCATATGTTGAAAATTTATACCCTTTATCATAATCGAATTTTTCAACAGCCTTCATTAACCCAATATTTCCTTCTTGAATTAAATCTAAGAAAAGCAATCCTCTTCCTACATATCTTTTAGCAATTGATACTACTAGACGAAGGTTAGATTCTGCTAAAATTCTTTTAGCTTCTGGATCATCTAGGGCTACTCTTTTGGATATTTCCATTTCTTCTTCTGAAGATAAAAGTGATATTCTACCTATTTCTTTTAAATACATTCTTACTGGATCATTGATATTTACATCTTTTGTTATATCTTCATCGCTTAATATTTCTTCTTCAACTGGTTTTTCTTTTATTCTTGTTTCCCCATTTGCTGTATCAACATCTGCTTCTGCTACAACTGCTATTTTATTTTCTACTAATTTGTTATATAAATTATCTAGGGCATCATTATCAATATCTAATCCTTTTAATTCTAAAGCTAATTCTTCGTAAGTAATAAATCCTTTTTCTTTTCCTTTTAGAATTAAATTATTTTCTCTTTCTTCTAATGTTTTAATTTGTTCCATTATTCACACTTCCTTTTTAAATCAGTAAACTTTTTAATTAACTCTTCTTTTCTAGTTTGGTCAAGTTCACTAGAAATTAATTTTTTAATTTTTAAAATTTCATCTTTTTTATATATGTCTAATATTACTTTTACACATGATTCAAACTCTTCATCACTTATAGAAGTATTCCCATTTTCACTTAATATTATTTCTAAAAATTTGTATTCTTCCTCTTTGTTCATTAAATATGTTGTAAAATCTGCAATATTAATATTTCCTACATTATTTTTATAATATACTATTTCACTAGCTAGTATTCGTTCATTCCTTTCTTTAAAATAACCTAATGTATTTTTATATAAATTAATGTATTTTTCATCCATTAACATATAATATAATACTTTATGACTTGCTTTTTGATATTTTGACAATTTAATTTCTTCAGCATTATTTTTTACCACTTTTGTTTCTTTGGGCTCTTCTTTTATATTTTTTTTCAAAATATCGACATCAATTGCATAATCTTTGCTTATTTTAGATAAAATTAGCTCTTTTGTCAAGTCGTCTTGATTATTTAGGCTACTTATTACTTCTTTTACGTATGTAACAATATCTTCAACATTATTTAAATTCTTATTTTTCTTTAAATATTCTATTTTAAAATCAATGTATTTTATAGCATTATCAATATTGTTTTGCATGGCGTCGATACCAAATTTTTCTAAATATTCATCAGGATCTTTAGCCTCTGATAAGCGAACTACTCGGGTATCAATTCCACTATTTATAAGAGTCTCGCCATTTTTTACGGTGGCATCTTCTCCAGCATTATCATTATCTAGCATTAATATAACAGGAACTTTTAATCGTTTTAAAATATCAATTTGTTCAATAGATAGCGCAACTCCCATTAAAGCTACGACATTTTTAAAACCTTTAGCACTTAACTTTATGGCATCCATGTTACCTTCAACAACAATAACACTTCTTCTTTCTCTAATATAATTTTTAGCATTATGATAATTAAATAATAAACTGCTTTTTTTAAATATTTCTGTTTCTTTGGTATTTAAATATTTGGCTGTATTATCTTCACCATTAAATATTCTTCCTGTAAATCCTACGACTTCTCCTTTTAAGTTTTCAATTGGAATAACTATTCTGTTTATAAATGTATCGTAAATATTTTCATTTACTTTATTAATTAAACCTAATTTATCTAATGTATCTATATCCCAACCTTTTTTAGTTGCTAACTGATAAAATGTATCTTTTGAAGCACCAGAATAACCTAATTTGAATTCTTTTATTATGCTTTCTGTTATTCCTCTTTTTTGAAGATATTCTCTTGCTTTAGTTCCATCAATAGTATTAATATTATTTAAATAATACTTCATAGCATAATCATAAATTTCATAATCTAATTTATTTTTAATATCTGTATTTTGTGGCAAATCTTTAACTTTTAAATCATAACCAATTTTTTTTGCCACTATTTTAATTGCTTCTAGAAAAGAAACATTTTCATATTTCATAACAAATGAAAAAACATTTCCGCCGGTTCGGCATGTGAAACAATTAAATATTTGCTTTTCTGGTGAAATTATTAGACTTGGTGAGTGGTCGTTATGAAATGGACAAAGGCTAACATAATTTTTCCCTTTTTGTGAGACTTGTAGATAACTTGAAATGATATCTACAATATTTGCACGACTTCTAATTTCATTTATTTCTTCATCTTTTATATAAGCCATAACATTCCCCTTTATCCCCTTGTTAAAAATCGTACCTATTATACCACTTTTTCTGACTATATGCAAACAATTTCACGCATTTTTTTAATATTTTTGTCATTTTAAAAGATAGTCTTTGTTTTGACTACCTTCTAAATAATCTTACTTTAAACTTTCTATTTCGAATTCTACGACAATATCTTTATTATTAATTTCTTTAACTATTCTGTACTTGCCATCACTTAAAGTTCCATAGTTCTTTTCCCAATTAAGTTCTTGCTCTAATTTTTTATTTTCTTCTTTTTGGCCTGCTACAACGTCTACTTTATTCTTACTTTTATCCTTTAATGTGTACCATTTTCCCCCTCTTTTTTGATCAATTCGAAATTCTTTATTAAAAGTGTTATTTTTACCAGATAAATCAGTAATAACTATGGTTGCTCCAGTTTTAGTAAGGGTTCCTTCTTTAATTTCCATAGTAATATTTTCAGCTAAATTTATGGGTTCTGCATAATTTGGAATAAAAACAATTGCACATGTAATTGCTAGTACAAAAACTACTAAAGCACTTAAAACAATAATAACTCTTTTTTTCATCAATTCACATCCTTATCTTAAGGATACTATAAATCAACTTTTTTAGCAAGTATTTTTTCATATATAATACTTAATATTGTTGTACTTAAAACCATTCCATAATAAATGTTCAAAAGTTTCATTAATATAAAGCCTATTATACCTATTAATAATCCATAAATAAACATATATTTTTTTACAACTGGACTTTTATTGGGAATACTAGCAACAAATAAAATAGTTAATATAGCATTTCCATTTGTTAAATAACTATAATCTTTAAAAATAATACTTAATATTATAAAACTTAGTAAACCTCCAATTGTAATTAAATATTTGTAATTGTTTGTAAATATTAATATAATGCCTATTAAAATACCTAGCACAATTGATGTTGATCCAATACCACCAATATTTCTTCCCCATAATAAATCCCAAGTACTAAAAGCATAGATATTTGCTTCTTCTGCTGGATTTAAAAAATTATTAAATAATGATAATATCAAAATAATTAAGGCTACATTATAATATTTTCTAAATAATAATGATATGAATATTATTAAGAAATATAAAATTATATTAATATGATAAGGCATAAATAAAGGAATAATAAATAAACTTAAGAAAACTAAATCAAAATTTATTTTCTTTTTTAATATTTTATTTGTTAAAAAGTAAGATATTAAACTAAGTATTAATAAATAAAATATTTTAAACATACTTAAAAATGAAATATAATCTTTATTATATAAAACTATTCCGTTTTTATAAAATCCATATAAATATAAAGGTATTAAACAAATTATATATCGTATAATATATTTTTTTAAATCTAATTTTTCGTGAAAATATACATTCATACTATCTTAGCCTTTCTCTTAAATTTATATTACATGGACAAATATAACTACATAAACCACAATCTATACATTTATCTTTATTTCTTAAACTAAGAGGATTAACTCCTTCTGGACATATACTTATACATTTACCGCATTTAATACATTCGTTTTTAATAATATCTTTCTTTTTCATGATATTAATACTAGTTACATCTTTAGTTATAATAAAATTATCTATATTTTTTATATTAAATCCATTCATTAAACCATTTATTAATACATCATAATCTTCATCTATAATATTAATATATTTATCTATTACATCTTTTAATGAAGTATTAATTTTTACTCTCGTTACTTTATTTTCTTTTATAGCATCTCCGGAGATAGTAATTAATTTAGTGGTTTTAACATTTCCTTTAAATAAATCATATATTTTTAATAATTCACTTACTTTTAAATATAAAGTATTACCTTTTAGTTTTAAATAATTACCCAGATATTTGCTATTTTCAAGTAAATATTCATCATGTATTAAAGTTAAATTTATTTCAGGATAACTTCCAATTGTATTTAAACACTCTTCAATAATTGAACTATCTGTATTTTTTATAACTAACATATTATTATTACAACTATATATAGTAAGCAATTTATTATAAAATTCTAAAACATCTGTAATATTTTCTTTTAATAAAAATACTTCATTATATATATATGGGTTATCATTTATAGCATATATTACAATATTATTAAATGTTTTACTACTTTTAAATTTGTCTAATAATTCTTTTTCGTTGCTTAAAATTTTAAGCATATTTGGTATAGTTATTTTTTCTTTTTTAGCTGTTTCTTTAAAATATTCTCTATAATCATTTTGAATAACTAATGTATTTTGTATTTTACCCATTATATTACATTTTTTTATGCCTAATACATGACCTGATATTGATGATGGATTTGTATCTGATATTATTTGATTTTTATAAATATAATCATGTTCTTTTACATATATCTTTTTAGCAGGCACATATATATAATCGGGATTTAAAAAGTATGTAATATCAAGACGAGGTACAACACTTTTATTTTTTACTAGCTCCATCACTATCCCTGCTTTCTAAATATTCTTTTAAATTAACGGCAACATTTTCTGGTATAATTTGTGACAATTCATGAATACTTGCCTCTTTCATCTTCTTAACACTGCCATATTTTTTTATTAATTCTTTTTTTCTAATGTTACCTATTCCATTTATATTATCTAAAATACTTCCGATAGAACCTTTGTCTCGAAGAGTTTTATGATAAGTTATCGTATACCTATGGACTTCATCTTGAATTCTAGTTAAATAATGGAAAACATCACTCATTCTTGGTATTTCAATTACTTCAAGAGTATCTCCATCCACTAGTTCGTTTGTTCTGTGGTGGTCATCTTTTCTAAGACCACATACTCTTATGTTCAAATGTAATTCATCTAAAATACTTTTACAAGCATTTATTTGTGATACTCCACCATCTACAAGTATTAAATCTGGCATTTCTAAATTATCAACTAAACATCTATAATATCTTCGATATATTACTTCTCTCATAGTGTTATAATCATCATTCTTATCTACACTTACTTTATATTTTCGATATTCATTTTTAGCTGGTTTGCCATTTTTAAATACTACCATTCCTGAAACTGCATATGAACCAAAAAGATTTGAGTTATCAAAAGATTCTATTCGATCTAGTACTTTTAAATTTAATAATTTTCTTAGCTCATCGTTGGCTAAAACACTTCTTCTTTCATCATTTTTTATAATAGTTATTTCTTGTTCTAGAGATATCGTAGCATTAACATGAGCCATTTCAATTAAATTTTTCTTCTTTCCTTTTATGGGAATTAGAGCTTTAGTATTTAAAATATTACTTATTACACTTTCATTTAAACCTTTATCTAATAATAATTCTTTTGGTATTTCATGTCTTTCATAATACTTTAATATATATGAATTAACCTCATCTTCAAGATTACTCATTAAATAAAATTTATCGTTATTTCCTCCGACGATTTTACCATTTCTTATAAATAATATTTGGACTGATACAATACCATCTAGGGCATCATAACCAATAACATCTCTATTTATATAATCATGTAGTTCAACCCTTTGCTTATCAAGTACTACTTTAATATAATCTAATTCTTTTTTTAGTTCTAATGCTGCTTCAAAATTAAGATTATTACTAAAAGCATTTATTTTCTTAGTGATTTTATCTATTAAAATCTTATCATCACCTTTTAAAAAGTCTAAAATATCTTTTTCCATCTTTTCTAAAGATTCTTTATTTACATTCTTTTCACAATATCCCAGACATTCTCCGATATGATAATATAGACAGACATTCTTAGGCATTCCTTCACATTTTTTTAAAGGGTACAATCTATTTATTAAATTAACTATTTTTCTTGCAGCATAAGCATTCGGATAAGGCCCAAATAACAATTTCTTATCTTTTTTCTTGATACTTAAATATCTTGATACTTTTAATTTTGGATATGGTTTACTTATATATTCTATATATGGATAACTTTTATCATCTTTAAGTAATATGTTATATTTGGGATCGTATTCTTTTATTAAATTTAATTCTAGAATAAAAGCTTCTTGTTCAGTTTTGGTAGTAATATAGGTAAAGTCTACGACTTCACTGACCATTTTGGCAGTTTTTCCCGTTACATTTCCTTTGAAGTAGCTATTTACTCTTTTATATAAATCTTTAGCTTTTCCAACATATATAACGGTATTATTAATGTTACGCATTTGATAAGATCCCGGCAAATGAGGAATTGTTTTTAACTTTTCTTTTAACATAAGTAACCTCCATCAAATATATTATACTACAAATTTCTTTATTTTTAAGTTATAATTATTAAGAAAGGAAATTTTTTATGAAATTACTAAATACTAATACAATAGAAATTAAAAAATCTAAATTTGTTGCTTATCTTTATGATATTGATGAAATAAGCGAAATTAAAGAAATTCTAAAAAATATAAAATGTGAACATAAAAAAGCTAAACATATCGTTTATGCTTATAAGTTTGGAAGTACTGCTGGTAAAAGTGATGATAAAGAACCAAGTGGAACTGCCGGTACTCCGCTTTATAATTTATTAGAAATGAATAATATTAATAATAAATTATTAATTGTAGTTAGATATTTCGGAGGAGTTAAACTTGGAGCTGGACCATTACTTAGGGCATATAAAAATGCTGGTGTTAGTGTTTTAAACTAAACCAGCATTTTTTTCAACTTTTTGTTAAAATTAATCAAACACTAAAGAAACAACATCAGTAATACTATAACGTAAATTGTAATCAACAGCAAGTAATCCTACAGGATCATCTTCCTCGAATTGAAAACCATCAACGTCAAAGATTAAAAATACATCGTCATTAATTTCTTCTTTCAAAAATGTAACTTGTAAACGACCTTCAGATCTAAAAGTTATATTATTATAATCTTTAATTTCATATAAATTCAATAATTCTTTTAGTCTAATACCATGATATCTATAATAATCTTTATAAATGCCATCATTCATGACTGCATCTATTTCATAAACTGGTAAACTGCTTATACTCTCGTTAGTGACTACTTCGTTATATATACCATCAAATTTTATAGCAAATTCTGGCAATTTATACTCAACACTATCTACTCTGTATAGTCCTGCCTCACTAATTAAATTTGTATATTTTTTATGATTGACACTATTATATATTTTTACCCCTAGTAAAGATAAGCTTACACTAATTATCACTGAAATAATAACTATTATAATTGTTTTTTTTATATTCACACTATACTCTCCTTTCTATTATCTATGTCCTCTACGGTTTGTTTGAGATGAACCAGATTTATTTCCACTATTTTTATTATTTTTATTATTTTTACTATTGTTGTTTTTATTATTTTTGCTGCTGCTGTTGTTTTTATTATTTTTGCTGCTGCTTTTGTTTTCACTTTTTGATTTGCTATTATTATTTGTCTTACCACTTGTACTCTTGCCTGAACCTGAATTTGTATTTTGTTTTTTTGAATCATTTTTCTTGTTATCAGGATTATAAGAGAAATTGCCGCAGAATGTGCCTCCACAATGGATATCTAAAACATTACTATCTTTTTTACTGTTATCTTTTTTATTATTTTTGGAACCATTGTTTAGCTTAGTATTGTTTCCCTTTTTTGAACTGTCTGGTTTTTGTGGTTTTGTTGGTGTGGTTGGCTTTGTTGGCTTCGTTGGTGTGGTTGGCTTTGTTGGTTTCGTTGGTTTTGTTGGTGTGGTTGGCTTTTCTGGTTCTGGATCTGGTGTTGGTGGGGTATAACTTCCTCCACTACTACATCTTTTATAATAACTTACATTATTTAGTAATGTATGGTCATGAATTTCAGATTTATTTCCAACAGCATCAACTGCATAACTATATAATCTGTATGTTACTCCACATGAATAATTGTAATTTGTGGAATTTGAGAAACAATCACTCAAAGAATTGATATTAGTTGAAGAAGAAACACATGTATATACTTTAACACCACCAGAGCCTCCTTCATTATCTTTATAAGTAGGAGTAGATATATTCCCAGCTCCAAGAGAGCCTCCCATTTCATATATTGGAGCAATATTATCTATTTTCACAATATAGTTATTAATATCACTACATAGATTTGCTTCATTACATGCCTTAACATATAGTGTTTTTCTACTGTAATCAGAATTAATATTAATACTATCTCCCAAAAATATCAAATTGTCTTTATCCCAACCATAAAAGTATTCTATTTTACTAGTGTTATTCTCTTTTTTACTTTCAAAAGTTAATATAAAATCATTTATATGCCATTTGGCACTTTCAATTTTATCATCAGATACAATATTAGGTTTGTCTGGAATAACTCCATCAATTTTATCAATTACAACCATATCGCTTGTAATATTGCCTGCTTTGTCCTTAACACAATACTTATAACTTCCATTAACAGTTATATTGAATGTATTTGACTTACTAAATATGCTACATTCTTCTTTTTCACTAACTAAAGAATATCCATCTATTCCTGAACCGGACATATCAGATGCTTTTAATGATATACTTTTACTAGCAGACCAATTATGGTCATATAAAACATCATAAACATTTGGCTGTTGTTTATCAATGTTTACTTTTTTACTTGTCTCACCTACGATATCATTTAAATCAACCTCAACCCTATAAGTGTTTTGACTTACTGAAGAAGTAGATGTTTCTATTGTTTTTTCGTCACTAGCAAAGCCGTTTGTGCTTACCCAATGAATTTTAATATTCTCATCTGACAATAATTTGTTTTCCTTATCGTTGCTATATTTAATACCAAGAACTAAATCATGATTAAACCATTCATAGGAATCGATTGATAAACATTTTCCGTTCTCTACACGACAAATTTCAAATATACTGGTTTTATCAGGTTTTTTACAAGAATTATTTTCATCAACTAACTTTTCACCTAAAACAGCTTTAAACTCACTACCATCAAAAGATGATCTTATAATATTACAATTTAAACTCTCTTTTGTAATTGGATTGAGTATGTCAGTTTGATTATCAGGTTTAACAAGCCCTTGATTAATTAAATCTTCTACATTAATAGTAGTAATATTAGTTTTATTAGCATATTCTATTGCTTTTGTTTCTAAATAACTAACTACATTGTTATATTCTTTTTCTAATATACTTTTTCTAATATTTATAAATATTGATAAACTAGCTGTTGCTACTAAACACAAAACTACAATAACAAAAATCATTTCTACTAAAGTAAAGCCTCTTCTATTTTTCATTACATCCTCCTTATTTTAAGGATAAAATAATTGTTGTATTTTGTCAATAATTTATTGTGCTTTTTTTGCTTTTTTCAAAAAAAATATCCAAAAAGTTTTTTAATTAATTTTCATTAAATCTGTAGGATAAATTTTTCAGTCATATATTAAAGGATTTCTTTACAAAAAAACAGACATATAAAAAAGGAAAGTATTATTAACCTTCCTTAATTATTATATTTTTTGCCAATGTATTATTTTGTTTATTTTATAAACTCTTTTATTTCAGCTTCCGTTTGAAAACCAATTATTTTTTTTATTTCTTTACCATTTTCAAAAAGAATTAATGTTGGAATACTCATTATTCCGTAACTTCTTGATAAAGAATCAAATAAATCTACATTAACTTTTAAAACATCGATTTCTTTTAGTTCTTCTAGCAGTGGTGCCAATCTTTTACATGGTCCACACCAATCAGCATAAAAATCAACTAAAATTCTTCCTTTAATTAATTCATTAAATTCTTGTTCATTTTCTAAATGTTTAACCATTATTACCCACCCAATTCAACTTCGTTATCAAAAACGATTTTCTTATTATCTATTAATTTTTGTGCTTCATCCACAGTTATTACTTTCCAGTAAATCATTTGATGCAATACTTTAAAGTTAGCATCACTTCTGTTATCATCTTCTTTTAGACTATTAACTATATTATTAATATCTTCTAAAGCTAGTGTTGTACTTGTAGTCATTCTACCTATAAATGGACTTCTTTCAAGTAATACAATTGCTAATTTACTATCCATAACATATTTTTCAGTCGGAGCAATATGTAAAAGTACAAAACTAAATAAGAATGCTACTAGAATACCTTCGATTAAACCAAGTAATGCTCCGAATATTTTTGATGGTATTGCAAGTATAATAGTCATTTTTAGTAACTTTTCTATTAATCCTGATAGAGTTAATAAAATATTTAACAAACAATATAATATAACAAATATTACGATAAATGATATCATATCATACATTAAAATATTAATTGAAGTTATTCCATCAAATACTCCACCAAAATTAAAGAACGGTAAATGTTCCATTAAAAAGTTAGCTAAAATGTCTTTTAAAACATAAGATACTATTAAAATAGCAACTGTGCCAACTAGAGAAACTCCAGTTTTAATAACCCCTCTTTTGAACCCCAAGAATACATAAAATAACACGATAAGTATTATAACTGCACTAATTATATTCATTTTTTCTACTCTCCTTATATTTATTATATTATAAATGTTTTTAAAAATAAAGATTAAATTACTTATTTTTATCATATCTAGACAATAATATTAAGATTATGGTACAATATGCTATATGAAAGGGAGTTATTTTATGACAATCGTATTTAAAGTTAGTGATAATATAAAATCTAAAATGATAAAATATTATGAGGATTTAAAAAGAGATAAAACACCACCTTATGCTATTTTTCAGGCTGATGAAGGGGGAACAATTATAACTCTTTATGAATCTGGCAAAGCTATGTTTCAAGGAATATCTGCAGATATTGATGCAAATATTTGGATTGATATGGAAAAGAAATTTAATGGAAGAATTATTGATATAAATACTGGTAAGGATAAAACGAATAAAGATTTACCAGAAAAAAAATTAGTTAATTATGATTCTTTTAGTACTATTGGTTCTGATGAAGTTGGAACAGGAGATTATTTTGGACCAATCGTAGTTGCCGCTACTTTTGTAGATAAAGAAAATGTTGCGTTTTTACACGATCTTAAAGTAACCGATTCAAAAAAAATAACTGATGATTATATAAAGAAGATTGCCCCAGTTATTATGGAAAAAATTCCCTATTCTGTATTTATATTAACTAATTTAGAATATAATAAGTTAGATCATGAAAAAATAAATATGAATAAGATTAAAGCAATTTTACATAATAAAGTATTACTTAATCTTGTTGAAAAAAAATATCCTTATGAAAAAATTGTTGTGGATCAATTTACTCCCCCAAAAAATTATTATGGTTACTTATCAGATGTTAATAAGAAAGTTACAAATATTACTTTTACTCCGAGAGCTGAAGAACAATGTTTAAGTGTTGCATGTGCATCAATAATAAGTAGATATGTTTTTTTAAGAGAAATGTATAAAATTAGTCAGGAATTAGGAATGGATATTCCTAAAGGGGCTGGAACTAATGTTGATTTGTTTGCAACTCAAGTAGTAAATGAAAAAGGTATAGAAATATTAAATAAATATGCTAAATTAAATTTTAAAAATACAGATAAAATAAAAAGCAACTAATTTAATTAAAATTTAGTTGTTTTTTTATTTAGATTATTAGTTAACTTTTAACTTATTTATTTCAGATATTGATAAGTTTGTTATTTTGCTTATAAACTTCGGGCTACATTTTTCTTTTAACATGTTTTTTGCTGTTTCTATTTTTTCTTCAGCTTTACCTCTTTGTTCCGCTGAAACTATCTTCCATGAATCATCATGAAAGATACTTATCACTTCTGGATCATTTATAAAGTCATCTACCATTTCAACCGTACTCATCATTAATTCATCTCCATTTGCTATTTTTATTGCTTCTTCTCGTGTTTTTGCATATAGCAATCTACACCATCTTATAAATCTCTCTTCATCTTTAGAATATGATATATCATCTAAAATGTCAAGTCTTATTAGTAACATTTCTATGCTTTCTTTTAATATATTTTTGTGATTTATTACATTTATTAATTCATATTTATTTATTATTTCATTATTAGTTAATTTGTAATTACCATTCATTATATTAAAACTAGTTACTTTCTTAAGTCTTCTATAAGGATTATTCTTTTTAAGTTGATGTGAGTATATATAAGATGCATATGCTAAACTTTTCATGCATTCAGTTTCTCCGAAATTATTATACATTTCAATATTTACTAATTCTCCATTTGATAATACTAATACAATATCTAAATAATAGTCATGTAACTTAATATTATCATTTTGAATATATTTTTGCTTAGTAACTCGAACATTTAAAATAGTTAAATCTGATTTAATATACTTTAGATATGAATTATAAAAATCTTTAATTATTCTTTTATTACTAAATATATGTTTAAATACTAAGTCATTGGTTAACCAAATAAATTCTTTTGTTTTTGTCATATTTTTACCCCATTTCCAAAGAAACATTTACTATCCTAACACACTCAAAATAAATAATTTGTTCTTTCTTGTCGAATAGGTACACAAATAAAAACAATTAAAATTTTACTTTTAATTGTTCTTATCAACTACTCAATTACTATTTCTAAAATATATTTAAAATCTTCTAAACTTACATTGTGACTTTCAATATCGTAATAAATACCATTATCTTTAAATTCTGTATAATATGTATTTTCATATTGATAAATTAATATATCTTTATTTTTTATTTTAGAATAATTACTTGTACTTGATTCAAAATAATAGTCGCGCACAGGCTTTCTTGAGTTATTAAAAGCTACAATAATCTTACCATTTCCATCATTTTTTTTGTAAGTGTATAAATAGTTATATACACTTGTAGATTTTGTTTCTTCATCAAAAGTTCCTAAACAACTTATATCCCAGGTGTAATTTTTTAATTTATTATTTTTTTTATCAAATGCTTCTGTGCTTCTTTTATAAAATGGAAATGTTTTAGAAAATAAATCATATTCTATATAATTACTTTCTAATTTTATTAGATGAACATCTGTATCATTGCTTGTTATTTTACTTATTTCATTAATGTGTATTTCATCTACATTACTATTATTATCATTTTTAAACGCTTTACTTCTGTATCCAAATAATATTATTCCAATACAAATTAAAACTAAACTGGCATATTTTAATGTTGCATAAATATTTTTTCTTTTTTTATTTACAACATAATTATAAATATCATTTTTATTTATTTTTTCATCAATTATATCTTTTAAAACTTTTTTAGTCATTATTAATCCTCCTTAACTCTTTTAGAGTTCTATAAATATAATTTTTAATATTTGATTCGGTTAAATTTAAACTATTTGCTATTTCTTTAATAGTAAAATCTTCATAATAATAAAGATATATTATTTTAGCTATATTGTTATTTTTCTTTTTTAAATATTTCCAGACAAGCTCAGTATCAAATTTGTCCATAACTGTTTTTTCTAAATTAATATTACTTTTAATATTATCTGTAATTTCAGTATCATCTTTTCTTAAGAACTTAAATCTGTAATATTTTTTTAAAACATTTTTAGCTATTCCAAATACATAGTTTTTATCACTAACTTTATCAATATTTTTATATACCTCAAGATAGATGTTTTGAAGTATATCTTTTACATCACCAATATTATTAGCATTTAATACTACATACCTAGAAATATCTTTATAACTTTCATTATAAACCACATCAAATTTATCTAAGGCTTTTTGACCAGTCATTTTCATTCACCTCAACTTTAAAGTGTTAATTTTTTTAAAAAAAGTTTCAAAAAAACAATTAGTTTTTTATTTACTAATTGTTTTAAGCCAATTATCTATATCTTGATCACTGGCATTTGATGAAAAACGATATCCATCATACCATGTTCCGCCGCTGGATATGGATTTTAAATTTTTAGCACTATCACCTAAACCACTTGAAGCAGAAGTACAAATTGGAAATACTTTTTTATTATCAAAAGTGTTTCCTATTACAAAGCTATCAGTTGGCCAAGCTGCAATACCCCACCAGATTGGATAAGCAATTATAACAGTTTCATAACTATCCCAATTGTCTGGGGTTGTTTGTTCTAATAATATATGTCTTTTTGTTTTATCA
The DNA here is from genome assembly GCA_934096035.1 of uncultured Bacilli bacterium. GTDB lineage: Bacteria > Bacillota_I > Bacilli_A > RF39 > UBA660 > Onthocola_B. Next base: position 643,677 of record CAKOKX010000001.1, on the reverse strand, counting down.
TTATGTTCAATTGAAACACGAGAATTTTCATCATTGTAATTTAGATCTTCACTTGTGTATTTTTCTTGTGGAACTATTTCAAAAAGGTCAGCATCTAATTTCTTTGCTATTTTTTCTGCAAGATTTTTCGTATGATTTTGGGCTGAGAAATACACTACGAGTGTTTTTCCTGTTGCTTTTACATTTGAATTTTCACTTTTATCATTTTTTAATCTTAATCCTATTAATGCAACAATCATTAAGATTGCCATTAATATAATCATTATTGTTCTATTTTTTGTATTCATTATATCCTTCTTTCTTTAATAAATTTATTTTGTTATTTAATCCTCCACCAAAGCCAGTAAGTTTGTTATTTGCTCCCATTACTCTGTGACAAGGAATGATTATGCAAATAGGGTTTCTACCTACCGCTCCACCTACAGCTTGAGATGACATTTGCTTTATTTTTTTCTTTTTGGCAATATTGGAAGCAATATCACCATAAGTTATAGTTTTTCCATAAGGAATTTTTTTAATGTATTCAATAACTTCCATAGTAAAGTAACTTAAATTATAGAATTTATATTCTGGTGTAAAATCAGGAATGTCACCATTAAAATAAATATCTAACCATTTTTTAGTTATTGAAAATATTTTTAGATTTTTAAACTCAGCATCATTGCTTAATTTTTCTGAATCACTAGAATTTAAAAATATTAATTTTGTTAGAAATTTGCCATCAGATTCCATCACAATGTCATCAAACTCATTTGGTGTTTTATAAATGCATTTATATATCATACTTGTAGAAACCTTCACCACTAGATTTTCCTAATTTTCCTTCTTCTATGTATTTTTTTAAAAGACTTTCCATTCCCTTAAAATTATATGGGGCTAAAAATTTAGGTATTTTAACGTACATTAAAACTATATTGTATGCAGTTTTTAATCCCACAGTATCAAGTATTTCAAAAGGTCCTTTTGGAGATCCTGTTCCTCTTTTCCATGCCGTATCTATACTTTTTACATCACTTATACCATTAACTAATAAATCTAAGCCAGAAAATAAAAGTGGTATAAGCATAGAATTTAACAAATAGCCAGACTTTTCTTTATTTAATGGAAGTGGTATCATCCTTATACTTTTAGCAAAATCTATTACCTCATTAAATGCATATTCACTTGTTTTATCATGTCTCATTACTTCTACAATATTATTTTTCCAAATAGAATTTGCAAAATGAAGAGCTAAAAATTTATCACTTCTATCTGTATATTTTGCAAGTTTACTTGGCAACATCGTAGATGAATTTGTAACAATAATTGTTTTATCATCAAGCTTGTCTTTTATGCTTTCATATATTTCTTTTTTAGCATTAAAATCTTCACTCATTGATTCTATTACTAAATCAGCATCTTTTAAAGCTTTATCTAAATTTAATTCTAAATTAATTTCATCAAGCACCATGTTTACCTTTTTTAAGCATTTACTTGCGTTAAAATTATCAAAATCCTCAATACCTAATGACCAATTATTAATATCTTTATTTTTTTTCATTATATTAATTGCTTCAATATAAGAATTTTTTACTTCTTCAAGTTTTTTCTTACATCTTTTAATACTTTCCTTGCTCCGAAGATAAATAGTAACATTATATCCTGAATAACTAGTTTGAAAAGCTATTTGACTTCCTAGGACTCCACCACCTAAAACTGTTATATTTTTCATACATTCTCCATTTCCTTATTTATATTATTTTCTTCTTCGATTCTTTTTATGTTTTCTAAAGATTCATTTCTTGCTTGAATTGCTATTTTTCTTACTTTGTCAGGCTCTTCAATGCATTCAAACATTAAATAAGGCATATTTTCATGGTTTGGATGTACTAATACATTTTTAGAAACAGACATGGCACTTATATCATCAGTAATTTCTGGTGATTCAACATTTTCTATATCTATTTGAAATCGTAAGTCACCATAATTATCTTTTATTTGACAACATTCTATATACGGATAATTTACAAGATATCCAAAGGTTAATTTATTTTTTCTCTTTTCATATTTTATTGCCCTTCTATTTGTTATACAATAACAATTTCCATCTAATAGTTTTTTTCTCAAAAAGAAATTATTTATAAAACTAACTATAGCTAATATTAAAAGTGCAAAAAAGGCTCCATATATTATTATAAATGAGATTGTAATTCCATTTGCACCGTCTCCTGTTTTAGTAATTACACTCCATATCAATAAAAATTGTACTAATAAAGAGCCTCCAGCTAAAATAAGTATTCCTTTTAAACTTTTATCCCCTTTTTCAGGATGAGATATTCCACTATAAATTATTTTTTCATTTTCATATAATATCTTTTCAAAATCGTACATTTTTTTACTCCTTTTCTTAATATTATTTTTACTAATTTATCGCTAAACTAAGCAGCAATGTCACAAACAATAAACTTGAACTTATAATGTTTAGTATCCTTATCATCTTATTTTGTGGGTATTTAAAGTAAAATACTATGCTTATAATAAATAAAAAGAAAACATATGGTTTTAATGTATGTAGTACAAAAAGAATGTTTATAAATACTTTTTCATAAGTAAGTTCATCTATAATATATTTTCCAAAGAAAATATCATAGCTAAAAAACAAAAATGTAAATATAAAAAAGATAACTCCGGATATTATTGCTGATAAAATAAATAAATTTCTAAATCCTATAAGTTTCCAAATTATACTATTATACTTTGAATTTGTCTTCTTACTAGAATAAGAAAAATTCATATTACAATAAGGACAAATTTCTTCGTTATTAGCTACTATTTTATCACATTTAGGGCAAACCATTTTAACACAACCTTTACTTTTTTAATTTTATCATTTAATTATTATTGCTGTCAACAATTCATTTTTTACAAATTAAAAATTCAGCCTATTTTGCTGAACTTTTAATTCTTTTTCTTTTACTCTTTTTTTCTTTAATGGTGCCTATCAAAGCAATTATAGAAAGAGTTAAAAAACTATTATGTTTTATTTATATTATTCTTTACTTATGCTTAAGATTATTCCAATACTAATCATACTAACTAATAAACTTGAACCTCCATAAGAAAAAAATGGAAGAGTTACTCCAGTAACAGGTATTAAACCTATAACTACACAAATGTTAAGCAAGGCTTGAATAATTATTCCAAAACCCAGACCAAATGATAAGTATTTATAAAATAAATTATCACAATTTAAAGCTATTTTAACAATACGATAAAAAATGAAACCAAAAAATGCCGTAACAATCAAAATTCCAAGAAAACCAAACTCTTCAGAGATAATTGAAAATATAAAATCTGTTTGTGGTTCAGGCAAATAAAATTGTTTTTGGCGACTATTTAAAAAGCCTTGTCCAAGTAGTCCACCTGGACCAATAGCATATAAACTTTGAATTATTTGATATCCACTACCTAAAGGATCTACCCAAGGATTTAAGAAGGATACTATTCTTAACATACGATATGGGGCAACTACGATTAAACCGACAATACCAAGAAGTCCTACAATACCAATTTTAACAAAAAATGATAATTTAACTCCAGAGATAAAAAGAATTGATGTAAGAGTTAAAACAATAACCATCGCAGTACCAAAATCTGGTTCAAGCATTATAAGTAAGAAGAAAACTCCGATAACTAATAAAATTGGCAATACCCCTTTTTTTATATCAAATATTTGTTTTTGATTATTTGCTAAGTACTTTGATACGTAAATAATTAATCCTATTTTAGCAAATTCACTGGGTTGGATACCAAAACCTCCGATACCAAACCAACTTCTACTTCCATTTCTAATTTTACCTAGACCTGGGATCAAAACAAGGACTAGTAACAAAAAACAAATTAATAATATTAAATTAGCTTTTTCATAATATATTTTAGGATTTATTTTTTTTAAAACAAAAACTATTACTAAACTTATGATAAAAAATGCACTTTGGGCTTTTACAAATTTAAATGAGTCATTAAATTTATATTCAGCCCAGATTGAACTGGCAGAATAAATCATAATAATACCAAATATAGCTATTATTATAACAGTAATAAGTAACCATTTATCATATTTTTTAGACATATGTATCCCTCATATAATTATATTTTCAAAAAAAGTTTTCTATTACTTTTTTCAAGTATTAGAAAACTCTTGTAATCCAGTATTTGTTATAAATATATAATTGGTAGTGATTTTTTATAACCATACTCCATAAGTTATAGCTGCCATTGCTAGGATAAAACCTACAACCCAGAATAACTTGATTATATCTGTTTCTCTCCATCCTATTTCTTCAAAATGATGATGAAGCGGTGCTTTTAGGAATACTTTTTTATTAAAATACCTAATTGATATTATTTGAATTAAACTACTTAGGGTTTCTATTACAAATACTCCACCAATAATGGCTAAAGATATTTCATGTCTTGAGACAATAGCAACAGACGCTAATGCTCCACCTAGTGCAAGAGATCCTAAGTCTCCCATAAATATTCTGGCAGGGTGAGTATTAAATACTAAAAAGCCTACTAAAGCACCTACTAAAAGGAAACAAAATATTGCTATTTCTTGATAACCTTCTAACCAACCAGCATTCCAACTTATAACACCATAAGCAAAGAAGGCTATTGCAGATAAACCTCCAGCTAAACCATCTAGACCATCAGTAATATTAACAGCATTCGTCGTACCAACAAGTAAAAATAATATAAATAAACCAAACATCCAACCTAAATCAATATAAATATTTAGAAAACTTATACTTAAAACAGGTTCTCCTCCGCCTTTCATAAATAGATAAAAGAAAACTAGTGCTATACACATTTGAATTAAAAATTTTGTAACTAAACTAATACCATTATTATTATGGAATTTAACTTTTAAGTAGTCATCAACAAAACCAAGTAGCCCATAAGCTAAAAAGACAAAAACAACTATTATAAGATTATAACTAATTTCAATACTTCCTTTAATATATAATAGTATTAAAGATACTATGACAGGGATAATGAAAATTAAACCTCCCATTGTTGGTGTTCCTTCTTTTTTTAAATGCCTTTCATTAATCAATTTACTTACAGATTGCCCAAAATGCAATTTTCTAAATAATGGAACAATAAATAAACCTGTTATTAATGATAAAACAAATCCTAACATCATTGCCATTGATGCTTTTGCTAATATTAACATAATTCCACCTCGTAACTTTATTATACACCACTTTTTTATTCTTTTTTTATTTTAGAAATAAAATTTACATATTTTTACACTCAACCTAACATTAGAACTACTGTACCATTTTCTTTGGCATACATTCCGCCTTTTGGAGATTCATAAATAACAGTTTCACCGTTACCACTATATTCTATATTAAAACCTTTTAAAGTCTTTTTGGCTTCATCAATATTCATACCAACTACATCTGGTACAATTACATATTTTTGATCTAACCAAGTATATTCTTTAGGGATTCCTTCGCTATCTGGCTTTATATCAAGAATATCTATGGCGCTTAAAAATATATTTCTAGCAATTGGTGCTGCAACAGTACCTCCATATTGCACTACCCCTTTAGCATTTTGAACGGCAACATAAACTACAATTTCTGGGTCATTTGCTGGCATAAATCCAATAAATGATAAAATATATTTACTTGATGAATATCCTCCATTTTCAACTGTCTGAGCTGTTCCAGTTTTTCCACCGATGCGATAATTTTCAATATAGGCATTATGCCCTGAGCCTTTAGCAACTACGCTTTCAAGTGCATATTTAACTAAATCTGATGTTTCTTTTTTTATGATAGTACCTTTATTTTGAGCAATTACACTCTTTATGAGGGTATTAGTTTCTGGCTCTAAGTAATTTTTTACTAAGAATGGAGAATATAATGTTCCTCCGTTTACTATGGCAGAAACCGCTTGAACCTGTTGAATTGGGGTTACACTTATCCCTTGACCAAAGGCTGTTGTAGCAAGTTCAACATTACCCATTTTATCTAAATTAAATAATATTCCGTTTCCTTCTCCATTTAAATCTATTCCTGTTTTTGTTCCAAAACCAAATTTTTTTATATAACTCATTAATTTTTCTTTTTGCAGCATTAACCCTAGGTTAACAAATCCCGGGTTACAACTATTTTCGATAACCTCTAGATAAGTTTGATTGCCATGTCCTCCATGTTTCCAACAATGAAGTGTTGCACCATCTACCGTTATCGCTCCGGAATCGGTAAATCTATCCTCAAAAATATTTATTAATCCTTCATTTATAGCCGCGGTATATGTCGTAATTTTCATAGTTGATCCGGGTTCAAATGTCATCCATATCGGTAGGTTTCTATTTATAACCTCGGTACTATAATTTTTATATTCATTGCTTTTAAAATTGGGTCTTGATGACATTGCTAATACTTCTCCATTTTTAGGATTCATAGCAATCGCTATAACACTATCGGGATTGTATTTGGCTACGGCATTATCAAGTTCATTTTCCATAGCAAGCTGCAAATCTAAATCAATGGTTAGTTGTAAGGTTACACCCGATGTCGGAGCCTCATAAATTTCTGATAATTGTAATTTATGACCTTTTCCATCAGAAAAATATTTAATGGAACCATCTTCACCTGTTAAATAATTATCATAATAAAGTTCTAAACCAGATAACCCTTGATTATCAATTCCAACATAACCTAAAACATGACTTAAAACTGCTTCATATGGATAATATCTTTTACTTTCTTTTACTAAATAAACTCCATCTATTTTTAAAGCATCTATTTTTTCAGCTACTTCATAACTTAATCTTCTACCTTCAGGATGTACTCTTTCAATTGATGTTTTTTTACTAACATGCTTAAGCATATCATTATAGTCACTTCCAAGTATTTCACTTAACTTTTTAGCTGTATCTTCTTTATTTTCAATTTGATTTGGAATAACTATAAGTGATGTTGTAGTAATATTATCCGCTAATACTCTACCTTTTCGGTCTACAATTTTTCCACGATCTGCTAATATCGGTAATTTTCTACTCCACAAAGATTCTGCTAAAGTATTTAACTTTTTATAAGAAAAAACTTGAATATAAAAGACTCTAACAATTGCTATAATTAAAACTAAAATAACTACTAAAAATATATATCTAATTCTAGTATGTATATTATTATAAAACATAATTATCCCTCATAAAAATATATGTTATATTAACAAAAAAAAGAATAGATTAATTTATCTACTCTTTCCTATATTTTCATAATTTGTTAAATCTAATCCAACAAATTGAGCTAATCTAATTAATTCATCTTCTGTTGCATACCTTGCTCTATCTGCATCAAGTATTGCATACCCAATACCACCTGCAAAATAAGCTCCCTCGAAATAATTAATTAAATCCATTCTTAATCTTTCAAAATCTATATTCATATTAATATGTTCTTACAAAATTCTTTTCTTTTAAATATGTAATAATATAATTTATTTCATCTTCTTGTGTTGCTCCGCTATGTTGAGATTTAAATGCATTTAGATTATAAATAACATCATTTATATTTATATTATTAATATTATTTATTTCTGTTAGTCTACTTAGAATTGTTGCTATATTAGTATCCATTGTTGTTAATTTATCATTAATTGAAGCTATGCTGTTATTTATTTCACTAATATTTGTATTTATTCCTTGTAATAATGAATTGTTATTATTTACAGTATCACTAACTCCATTTAAACTTCCATCTAACGCTAAGTATTTATTATTTACTAAAGTTGCGTTTGCATTAATAGATGCCTTAATTTGTGTAAATTCTGTACCTTGTGTTGAAGCTATACTTCCAATTCCATTATTTAATGAAGTGAAATCACTTACTTGTTGTTCTTTTACTTTAGCAAATCCATTTGTTAAATTAGTATTTAATCCATTATAAGCTTTATTTACTACACTTTTAATACTTTCAGATTCTTTTGTTAAAGCACTATTTAGCCCTTTGAATTCGTCTGTTAATTTTGTATCAAGTGCATTTAATTTGGCTTGGTTCCAATTAAATCCATCAGTAATTTGTGTTCCAATAGCATTTAATTTGGCTTGGTTCCAGTTAAATCCATCTGTAATTTGTGTTCCAACAGCATTTAATTTGGCTCGGTTCCAATTAAATCCATCTGTAATTTGTGTTCCAACAGCATTTAATTTTGCTTGGTTCCAATTAAATCCATCTGTAATTTGTGTTCCAACAGCATTTAATTTTGCTTGGTTCCAGTTAAATCCATCTGTAATTTGTGTTCCAATAGCATTTAACTTTGCTTGGTTCCAATTAAATCCAGCTAGGATATTATTTTCGATGCTATTTAAAGAATTATTTATTCTATTATAATAATTATCTAATTTAATATTTAAATTTTGATTATAATTATCTAATTTAACATTTAAATTTCGATTATAATTATCTAATTTAACATTTAAATTTCGATTATAATTATCTAGTTTAACATTTAAATTTAAATTATAATTATCTAATTTAATATTTAAATTTTGGTTATAAGTATCCAATTTTGTATTTAAACCATTATTAATGTTATCAAGTTTAATATTAAGATTTTTATTATTTATATCTAGTTTTTGATTTACATTAATAAAATTAGTTCTTGTTTCATCACTAAAATTATTTATTTGATCTTTTAAACTAATGTAATTTTTATTATTTAATTCCACTAATGAGTTGTAGTGAGAATCAACAGTATTTAAAATGTTTTCACTATTTTCATTAATTGTTTTGTCTAATGATTCGTATTTTTCGTTAATATTTTTGTTTGTGGCAGAATTTAAATCTTTTTGTACTTTTTCTAAATTAGCAATTTCTTCAGTAAGTTTTTTATCTAATAAATTAACTCTTTCTTGTAATTCACTTGCTAATTTTGTTGTATTTTTCTTACTATTATCAATTTCACTAATTACTTCTGGAATACTATCATTTTCAATATTTATTACTTTGTATAATGATACCCCAGCTAAAGCTAAAAGAACAATAGCAACAATACAAGATATAACAATATAAACTATATTATTCTTATTTCCTTTTTTCATATTTACCTCTCCTACTTAATTTTTTTATAAGTATTTTCATAAAACACTTTATAATCTTCAACACTCTTTGTGATATCATTGTTAAACTTTGTTTTGGCTTTCTTTTCAAGATATTCATCTAATTTTTTATCATCTAATGGTAATCTTTTAATAATTGAATAAGCATATTTAGTTTTAATAACATCACTTATCTCATTTTCTTTAAGACTATCAACCGCTTTGTAAACTTCTTCTAAAACATTATCTTTAGTAAAGTATAAGTTATTATCCTTGCTTGCTTCTTCACTATATTTTTCTACTAATTTTTCAAAGTCTACACCTGATTTAGCTTCTTTTAGAATTGCTTCTATTAAAGTTTTCTTTTGATTTACTACTGTATTGCTTAAACTTTCTAAGGTATTTGTATCAACTATTCCTAATACTATTTGATTAATTTTATAGTATTCTTTGTAATAATTATTTGTTTCTTTCTTTATTTCTTCTTCAGTTAAGTAATTTTTCTTTCCTTTAGTATAAAGAGTTTCAAAAACTTTTTCATATAGTTTGTTTGATTCCAAATAACTTCTATAAGCTTTTTTAGTAGTTTTATTTTTTCTTAAAAAACTATTAAATTTTCCATGACTACCAAAACTATCAATTATGCTTTTAATTTCTTTGTTTATTGCTTCTTCATCTTCTTTAGTTAATTTGATATTATTTTCACTAGCTATTTTTTTAATAGCACTACGATATTTTAATTCTGATACTGCTTCTTGCTTTAAATATTCAGAAACTGTCATATTAATTGAAGATAATTGTTCATCTAGTGTTGCATCAGGTATTTCACTTGCATCTTTTCCAAAATAATTATATTTCAAATTATATAGACTCATATTCACATCTGCCTTAGAATATTTGTCATCATTAATGGAAAGTGCTGTAAATGATAAAGATAATTTTAAAAATAATAATGTGAAGATTATAATAATAATTATTATAGTTAAAATACTGAATATCACTTTGTGAGTACATATAAAAGTCCAAATATTTTTTAAAATATTTGTTTTCTTTTTTGATGTCACACTTTTTGAACCTTTCTTTGGTGTTGTTTCATCCACCATATTTTTCTTACTTCCAGTAGCTTTCGTAGCCATACCAATTCCCCCTCACTATTACAAAATACTCTTCGTAATAATGTTTTTTATTCTATCATAAATTCGACAAAAGTCAATATATTTCGACAAATTTATGACTCTATATATTGTATTCTTTTTGTCTTTTTTAAAAAACTAAAAATACACCTTTATCGGTTCTTCGAAATCTAGTGGGGAGTAAAAATTTAACAAAGTTGATTGAAACCTAACTAAAACAAGCATTTTAATAATCGTTTTTAATATGCTTGTTTTTTATTGCTAATACACTTTTATTTTTAAATATTTTAAATTCTTACTTTTTTATCTTTTTTAAAATTTATGAAATAGTTATTTTTTTAACTTTTTCATATTTTTATTATTTAATCCTTCTGTAAATCCATTTGAAAATCTTTTATCTATAAATCAATTGCACATGTATTCTAGCCAATTTTTTCTATTGTATTTGCTGCTTCACTCATTTCTTCTATGTTTTGTTCTCTTACTAAAGATATCCAGTTAATTAATTGACTTTTTACATTTTCATATGTAGCATGATGTGTTATATCTAAAAACAATTCTTTTAATTGATATGATATTTTTAATTCTTCATCAATATCAAGTATATTTTCTCTTAAATCATTTTTTAGTACATCTATTAAATGATTATTTTTAAATCTCTTTGTATAAGTAAACCAATCTATTTCATTACTATATCTTCTAAGTAAACTAACATTCTTTTTATTTTTCAATATTCTATATTCTTTACTATTATAACCATAATTATCTTGCAATCTAATTCTAACTTTATCTAGCTCATCCATTATATATCTGGTATAATGAAATGGGACAACCACATACTTTGCTTTAGGAAACATTATTGTGGTGACTATTCGGTATGTCTCATACATATCTGATATACATACTTAACTCAAGTGCCTATTTTCACAATATGTAAAATATTGTATTAGTTATTATTTTTTTCTATTTGAAAGTACATCCAATGTTTCTTTATGTATTGGGTCATTTAATACAAATGCATATTTTCCTTCTCTTGTATCTGCTTTAAATTCATCAAATGATATAACGCTTGGAAGATTTATAATATTTTTCGGATAATCTTTCGTATGTTCTTTTAATATATTTCTTACTGTGTTATCACTTATATTATTTTCTTCTGCTATATATTTTAAACTTAGTTTTACTGTTTTAAATCCTTTAACACTTTCTGTTCTACTTTATTAGATATATTTTTATTTTCTCTTTGAATTGTTACTTGTTCCGTAAATTTATATTTACAATCTTGACATATAAATCTTCTTTTTATAAGCACGATATAAGTTATAAACTCAAATGCTTTTACATATTTTAATGTTATTGGTTTTAACCTATCATGAACACTTTTTGTATGTTTACCACATTTGGGACATCTGCATTTTTTGGATGTTGTTTCTACATATATAAACTTAGCTATTACTTTACCTTCCTTTCTTTCTTCTACCTTAGTTACTTTATAACCTCCATCTAACCCCATGATTTTTCTTAGCTCATTCACTAAAAAATTTCACTTCTTTCTATATTCATTATCACATATAAAAAGAGATGATAAAATACTTTCATCATCTCCCCACTACTTTTCGAAGAGCCTTTTATTTATTATCTTCGATTAACTCAACTGCTACTCGACCTTTAAATTTCTTTCCTTGATCATAGTTTTGTTCAGACCCAATTCCATGTAATCTAAATGATATTGTATAATCTTGTGTTGAATTAGCAGGTATTTCTATATTAAATCCAAATCTATTATTAGTTACTGGAGCAGAAGTCCAATCACTATTGTATCCTCCATTACTTTTAATTTTAGTTTGGAAGTTACCACTTATAAATGTATTTTCTACTTCGATCCAATCTAGATTATATTTTAATGGTTGATCAGTAGTATTTGTTATTTTAAATTTAACATCCGGTACTTCTGTATTTACATTTGGATCATTTTGATCATCTGGATAAAGATTTGATAAGTTAACATCATCTCCAGTTTCAAATGTAACTATTAAGGCTGCTGTATTAATGTCAACATCTCCCCCACCAATTGTGGTCATTCCGCCTTTTTTATCTGCAACATATGCACATAATCTATCACATTTACCATCGCCATTATCATCAATATTTATATCTGGATTTCCATCTCCATTTGTATCAATGTTTAAATCTGGTAATCCATTATTATCAATATCTATATTTAGATCTGCTTTTCCATCACCATCAATATCAATATTAGTATCTGGCCAACCATCATTATTTGTATCACAGTTAAGTTTACATACCCCTTTTTCATCTAATTGATTCATTTTATTAAATATTGTTTCGTCCTTTAATAAAACATTAAATGTTGGCTTTCTATTACCACGATAATCTATATTTTTATCTGGCTTTTTATCATCATTGGTATCACAGTTAACATCACAAATACCGTCATCATCTAAATCAATGTTTAAATCCGCAATGCCATCACCATTTAAATCAATATTTAATTTTTCTTTAGCTAAAAATTGAACTCCCGTAAATGTTGCAAATCCAGCAATGAATAAGAAACCAAGAAGAAAAAGAATAATTAAGGCTTTATTTTTCTTTTTAAATGAAAATATTAACTTATTACCATCTTTTTTTACACATAAACTATGTGGCAAATATGTTTCATTATCTTTATTATCAAAAGCTACATTTAATACTTTTTCCAAATGCTTTTTAGTTACATCAACATGTCCTTCATAAACATTTTTTAAACTCTCTTCAATTAGCTTATCTTGTTCACCACTTTTTAAAAGCATGAAATCTTTAATATTAATAACCTCTTTATTTCTTAAAAATTCTTTATTATCCTTTTTTTCTTTGGCCATTACTATCCCTCACTTATTTTATTATTGAAATTATTTTTTTCTTTTTAGTATTATAATCATTTAAGAAATCTTCAATTGTCTTTCTAATTGCATTTGTTGCTTTATCTTTTCTCTTCTTTGCTTCCTTAAATTCTTTTTCCATCAATTTTTTAAATTCTTTTTCTGTTATATCTCCGGTAAAAACAAAATCATTTACTAATTTACTAATAATAGCAGAATTAAATTCACTCTTATTAGAGGCTGCATTCATATCTATAGCATCATTATCTATAAAGAACGCTAAATCATATTTTGTCTTTATATCAGCATCTTTAACAATTTCTGTTCTTTTATCAATGCTTGTTATTGGTTTAATATTATTTTTTTCTAGATATTCCCATAATTCTAGAGCTTTAATAAAGTTTTGCTCTTTTAAAATAACATTAGTCTTTCTAATTGGACTTCTTACTGGGCTTGATTCCTTTAAACTCTTTATAAAAGTTGAGCCACGGAATGCTGAAACTATATCTTTAATATGGGAAATTCTTTCTTCTAGACTATGTCCATCTTTTGATGCATCTATTTCAGTATCTTTTTTACTCTTAAGTTGAAGATTTACCTCAACTTCTTCACCTTTTTTCTTCATTAGACCAGTATATGATACTGTACTTTCTACTTTAGCATAACTTCTTTGGTCAGATTCATTTAATTTATTGTTTACAAATGTATATAGGTTATCTACGAGTGACTTTATAAATCTATTTTCATAAAGATCTACAGTTTCTTCACGATATACATTTAATAATTTAAGTGGTATTACGGTACCATCTTCTTGTACTTCTTGAATCATACTTGTATGTTGTGCTAAATGCCTAATAGATTCTTCTGTTACAACTTTTGCTTTTTCAATTGGTACAATATTTTCTTCTTGAACAATGAATCTTCTTGGATTTCTTATGATATTATCAAGATATGGTATACATTCTTCAACCATATCTATCCAAGATGTGTCACTAACACACGCATCAATATCACGCTTTACAGTAATATTTGATGATGTTGATGCGATAAATTTGTTAGCGTTATCTTTATTTATATTATTTATGTATTCTACTATATCCATAGAAATCACCTAAATTGTTTTCTTAAGACGAAGTAAATATGCTTTACATTCTGGAGTTTTTCCTGTTCCAAATAGTTTTTCTAAGTAATTAACTAATCCATCAATTTCATCTTTGATATAAGCTAAGTTTAATTGTTCAAATTTTCTTAATATTTTGTGAGCAATTAAGTAATCAATTCCCGCTACTTCATCTCCACCACAGGCAATAAATGCTGGAACAAATTCTTTTAATTGTTTAACAATTCTGTTACCAAATGCAAGTCTAAAGTGATCTATTACATATCTGTCTAATTGGGCAATCTTTTCTAAGTTTTCTTCACTTACTGGATGTTCTTCACTAGATTTTTCAAATAACCCTTCTAGATGTTTGTAACTTGTCTTAATTTTATCTGTATCTGGAGCTTCAAATACTTCACATTTATCATCTATTGCTATAGGCATTGCTCTATCGTAAACTTTATCAGTAATCATAAATGTTGAGTCATCATTGTTTATTGTACCAATATACCACATATTTTCAGGAATTTTTAATTTTCCATTTTCTAATTTCTTAGGGTCATCTGGCCATACATTTGGCACTAATTCTACAACCCAGTCTTTTTTATTTGGTAATTCTAGAATAGATAACATTTCGGCAAAATAGTATTCAACACGAGAAATATTCATTTCATCTAATAATGTAATGTAAACTTCATCATTGTATTGAGCTTCATACATTTTTTCTAGAATTTCAGTTTCATTAAATTTCTTTGTAAATTCATTGAAGTATCCAAATATTTCTGTTGAGTCTCTCCATGAAGGTTGAACAGATGCTACAGTGGTTTCATTATCTACAAAACTACCAAAAGCATATGCTAAAGATGTTTTCCCAGTACCAGATATACCTTCAAGAATAATTAGTTTATTTGATGCAAATGATGCAATAAATAATCTAATTAAATTAATATCATAGTATAGATGTAATCTTGATGCTGAATAATTTCGAAATTGGTTACAAAATTCTTCTAGTGTAAATGTATTAGTAATTTCTTCTGGTGCAGAATTTTCATATTTTGTATCAACATTACTAAGTTTGAAGAATCTGCTTTCTCCTTCTTTAAGTTCATTTTTAGGTGTACCATCTTCATTATATTCAATTTCACCAGCTTCATTAGTTAGTTCACTAAATTTTGCATTTTGTCTTTTTAATTTAAAGATTTCATTATTTAAAGAATCAATTTCTTCAATTAACATATCTTCTTTCTTAACATTTCTTCTGTATCTTACATATACTCTGATTGATCTATATATTAGGAATACTATTAAAGCAAATATTGCAAGTAAAAATACTATGGAAAGGATCATTATTACTAAACCTACTCCAGTTAAATCACTCTTATAATCGTTTATTACTGTTATATAATTTACAATATTAAACATTTGAAATAATCCTTGGCCTAAACCTTTAAATATTGTGGCAAAACCTTCAAATAAAGGTTCCATAAATTTTGTAAAAAATTCTCCGTATGTACTCATTATTCTTCCTCCTTATTCTTTACAACTAATTTAATATTCATTTTATCAAAACTAATTTGATTATCTAAATTATTATTTATAAATTCTTTATTTACTAATAATTCCATATCATTTACAAACATTGTAGGATTAACATTATCATTACTATCATATTTATATATAAAATTCATACCAATTTCTTTATAATCTTTAATAAGATTTTGATATTTTATTTCTTCTTCATACGGAACTAATATCTTAACAAATTCTTTTAGATACTTATTATCAAATAATCTTAACAATCCAGCTTTTTTTAATCCTTTATCTATTTTAATAACATATTTATCCATTTCTCTATTACTTATTAGTTCTTCAAGTACTTTACTTGCTAATATGTCATATGATATTTCTTGAATTTTATTTTCATAATCCTTCAATACCCCTTTTACTAAAGATTCATCAAATTCTTCTAGACCAGGTATTTCATAACTAAATTTAACTTCATAATATGTTGGATTATTACTAATCATTTTGTATTCATTTCGATAATTTGGATTATTGAATCCTTCGATTATTTTTTTATCTTCGGCACAATTTTTCTTTATGGCTTCAAATAAATCATTTATAAAATACTTGTTATCTTTTACTATTAATAATTTTGTTTTTCTTAAATATCCTAATAAATATTTAAACTTACTTTTAGTATCTTGATAGTCACCATCTACAACATTACAAGCAAAATCTACATAACATGCAGTACAAATTATTACTGACAATAAAAAAGTTTCGTTTTTCAAAGTTTTAATTAAATTCATTTTGTCATGTAATCTGTAATATTCTATAATAGCTTTTAATATAAAATTTATATTATCATTGGAATATTCTATAGGATTATCTTTGTGTTTATTATTTTGGAAATAATAAGCATCCCCATATATTTCGATTATTTCTTTAGCAAAACTCACAAATTCTTTTTTTGTTTGCCACATTTTATTATTATCAATACTAATTATTGATTCTAGTATCTTTGCGTACTCAAGTAGGTCTTTTTCTTTTTTTATCACATACTTATCTATAACACTTAAGCTCACAATTCGTCTCACCAACCTATTCTTTATAAATTATACCAAAATAAAAATTACATTGCAATAAGACTTGTCAAATTTCTAAAAAATTATTGCCATTATATCTTTTTTAGGTTAAAATAATAATAGGAAGAAGGTATAATGATGGGTGCAAATATAAATGATTTAGATTACACTGTTAGTGCAATGTTTAATAATGATGGAACTCGAAGAGAGACTTCAAATAAGACTAACGACAGAATTGCTAGAGATGATGAGGCATATAATTTAAGTGTTGGTAGACCTCCGGTTAAAAATACAAGAAGTAAAAAAAGAAAACCTTCTGGTATAAAAGGCATTGGCAAAAAAATAATTATTATGGTTGCTTTAGGAGCTGGTTTAACGGTTGGTATTCATGAATTAAAACAAGCTATGGAAGTTGGAGAAAATGCTAATGAAATTAAAGATACATTAGCAACGGTTGTTAGTGCAAATACATCTGTTGATGGTTATAATCATGCTGAACAAAGGCCTTACTGGTGGTATGATATGAACCAAATGGCAAGTGGTGTATTAAATAATAATAAAGAATATGATATTGATACCAGAATATATGGATGTTTTAGAGCTTTAAATGAATATGATAAAACTGCACATATGAATGAGTTATTTTCAAAAATGTCTAGACTAATTGCAGATGAACCAGGAAAATATACAGAAGATGAAATAAGATCGGCACTACATAGTTCTTTTCAAGAATATTTAGATAGTAAAAGTATTACTTTAGATGAATATGAATCTATAATGGAAAAAGTTATTAAAGAATATGCCAAAGAAGATATTAGTCAAGAAAAAATAAATGATTTATTAGGTCAATTAAATGGTTCTAGAGATGGAGGTTCAAGATGAGTGAAGAATTAGAAACAATTACACTAGATGATGGGTTAGATTATATTGTAACTGATGAATTTGAAATTGATGGAGTAAAATATATTTATTTATCAAATGAAAATGACATTGCATCATTTTGTATAAGAAAAATGAATATTATAAATGGTAATGAATATTTGGTGGGTTTGAACGATAGAAATGAATTTAACATGGCTTTAGAAAAATTTTTAGAAAGACATCAAAATGATTAAAGATCTCAAGAAAATTTGAGATCTTTTTTATCTGTCTAATTCAATAGTTAATGTCATATTATTTATATCTAGGATAGTGTTTTCTTCAATACTTTGATTTATTACATAGCCATACCCAGAATATTCTAGATTTAAACCTATTAGATTACAATAAGTTTTTACTTCGCTTAAGCTCCACCCTTTTAAGATTTCCATCTTTATTTCCTTATTATTTGTTAAAAGAAATAATTTTTCTCCGGATAAAAGGGTTTTATTTTTCAAAGGATACTGATTAATAATATATTTACCATTACCAATTGTAATTATATTTATTTTTTTATTTTTTAATTCTTCAAGAGTGGTATCTAGATTTTTACTTATATAATTATCTAGTTTAATGATTTTTGAAGGATCGGCATCACTTTTAGATTCAGTAAGTTTAGCGTAGCTCGCAATTTCTTCAATTGCGGTTGTTATAACTTTAGCCCATGAACCTAAATTTGTTTCAGGTTTTTTACCCGCTACATAAACAATATATTTTGGATCATCAGCTGGAAAAATACCTGCGAATGATTTAATGTAATCGTAAGTCCCAGTTAAGTAACCACCTTTAGGTGATGCAATTTGGGCTGTTCCTGTTTTACCCATTATACTTACATTATTAACTTGCCAATACTTATTTATATCAATTACTTTTTTCATTATTTCATGCATTTTATTTACGGTATTAGTTGAATATACTTTTTTTACTACTTGTCTTTCTCCTTGATAGGTGATATTACCATTTTGGTCGACGACTTTATCTACGATATATGGTTTTATTACTGTTCCATCATTAGTCATGGCACTTAAAGCTTGAAGCATTTGAATAGCTGTTACACTAACCCCTTGACCAAAAGATGCTGTTGCAAGTTCTGATTGGTAGACCATTTCAATATCACCAACTGCTTCATTAGATAACTCTATACCTGTTTTTTTACCAAAACCTAAATTATTATAATATTCTGATAATTTATCTACACCAAGACGCAAAGCAAGCGTTGTTGCTGCAACATTTGAAGATCTGGCAAAGCCTTCATCAAAAGAAATTGTTCCCCAGCCTTTTCTTTCCGAGTCACGAATAACTGTACCATCATCCAGTGTATATGAACCCGATTTGAATGTTTCTTCACCATCATATTTTTCTTCTTCAATTGCTGATGCAAAGGAAAATACTTTCATGACTGATCCTGGTTCATATTGATAACTTAGTAAAGGGTTCATATATTCTTTAATTGTATTTGTATCATTTGGGTTAAAGTTTGGATTTGTGGCACTTGCTACGATTGCTCCAGTTTTAGCATCCATTACGGTAAATACTGCCCAGTCAGTATTAAATTTTTCCTTCATACTAGAAACGGCTTTTTCAGCTATAAGTTGAATGCTACTATCAATGGTTAAATATATATCAGAGCCATCTTTAGCTTTTTTAGTATCTTCGTTTGTATTAGGAATCTTATAATTACTTGATGTATATTTTAAATATTTTGTATATCCATTTGTTCCTGATAATATATCATCATAATAACCTTCAATACCTAGTTCACCAGATATTTTACCATCATCTAAAACTTTGGCATAACCCACGATATATGAAGCAAACGTCGATTTATTATAATATCTTTTTTTAGAATTTTTGATAAAATCTATACCGGGTAACTCTAATTTTTCTATTCTTGCTTTTACTACTTCAGTTATTCCATAGCCACCAGGTCTTAATTCCACTTGATATAAATTTTTATTAAGAAGTTCCATTAATTTTTCTTCAGTCATATTTAATATTGGCGCTAATTCTTTAGCAGTTTTTTCTTTATCTTCAACATTAGTTTTATTAGAATTTAAATACGCTATTACAGTGTAAGAATTTACTGTACTTGCTAGTTCTTCACCATTAACATCATAGATACTTCCCCGATCAGCATAAAGTGTTTTTTTAACGGTAGTTATACTTGCTGATTTATCTTTTAAATTTATTCCATCTACTTTATCACTTAAAACGACATATGATAATTTACATATTATTGCCACAAATAAAAAAGCAACAATTAAAATAATAAACTTTGATATTTTAACTGTTACTTTTTTTTTCATACTATTATCTCCTTATTCTCCGACTGATTTAATATTACTATTATTATACGATAATCCATGATTTTCTGCAATAGATTGAATATTTTCTAAACTTGCTAATTCATCTATTTGCATTGAAAGGCCTTGATTTACTAGTTCTTGACGTTCAATATTTTTAGTAATTTTTTCTACTTCATTATTTGTTTCAGATAATAAAGATGAAGTAAAAACATTAAATATTGGAATTGCCAAAAGTAAGAAAACTAATAATGCATACATCATTTTTTCTCCCTTTAATAATTTTGCCTTTTTACTCTTTTTTGTCATGTAATCATATCCTTTCAATTATTCTTAATTTTGCACTTCTACTTCTTGAATTTTCTTCTAATTCTTTTTGGCTTGGAAGTATTGGTTTTTTATTTACTAACTTTATTAAAGGTTTGTATTCTTCAGGTATATCTTTTAAACCTTTAACAAGTGGATCAATATCACTATATTTTTTAAATGTGTTTTTAACAATTCTATCTTCTAGAGAATGAAATGTTATAACTGCTATTCTTCCACCTTTTTTAAGTCTTTTTATAGCTTTGGGAAGAATGTTTTCTAATACTGTTAATTCTTCATTAACTTCAATTCTTAACGCTTGAAATATTTTTCTTTCAGGATGATTTTTGTAAAAGTAGTTGGCACCAGTAGCATTTTTTATTACTTCTACTAGTTCTAATGTACTTGAAATATTCTTACTTTCTTTTTTTATATTTTTGGCAATTACTCTACTTAACTTCTCTTCACCATATTTAAAAAATATTTCTGCTAGTTCATTTTCACTATATTCATTTATTATATCTTTAGCAGACTTTCCTTCACTAGACATTCTCATATCTAACGGACCATCATGCATAAAAGAAAATCCTCTTTTTTCATCATCTATTTGGGGAGATGAAAAACCTAAATCAAATATAATACCATCAACTTCTTTAATTTCTTCTTCTTCAAAAACTTCATCCATATTTACAAAGTTGGTATTAAATATTTTAAAATTATTACCTATTTCTGTTAATACGTTAGTAGAATATTTTACAGCTTTTTCATCTTGATCAAAACCGTAAAGAAATCCATTTGGTATTTGCTTTAA
Source organism: uncultured Bacilli bacterium (assembly GCA_934096035.1). Lineage (GTDB taxonomy): Bacteria > Bacillota_I > Bacilli_A > RF39 > UBA660 > Onthocola_B. The sequence goes on along the minus strand of CAKOKX010000001.1, from coordinate 622,537 downwards.
TATTTCTTTAGAATCTCCGGCATAACCAATCGTAGCATCAACATATATTTTCCCATCTTGAATATTTAAGCCTTCAAGCAATTCTTCTTTTAGTACACTATAATGCATCTTTATCACCATCAAATAAATTTTCTGCGATATCTTCAATTATATCACTATTATCACTCATGAAATCTTCGAACGCTTTACTATCCCAAATTTCCAAATGGTCATTAACGCCGATTATGATACATTCTTTTGCTAAACCGGCGTAACTAACCAATGGGGAGGTAATACTTATTCGACCACTTTTGTCGAACTCGCAGGCAGTAGCCCCCGAATAGAAGAATCGAGTGAAGGTCCGAGTGACTTTTTTAGTGAAAGGTAGAGTATCTAATTTGCTAACTAATTTGTTCCATTCTGCTTTTGAGTAAACATATAAACATTTTTCAATGCCACGAGTTAGAATAAATTCTTCACCCAGGTCTTCTCGAAGCTTGGTTGGAATAACTAGTCGGCCTTTATCATCGATATTATGATGATATTCACCCAGTAACATACTATCCCCCACTTTCTCCCACAGTTTACCACTGTCCTATATATATACTATCAAAAGACACAAAAAAAGTAAATATTAAATATCTACTTTTTAAAATTATTTTTAATGATTTACAGTTGTTTACATTTTTAGTGTAAAACTAACTTGCAATAATATAAGGATTATCTAAAGATCCATTTCCATCTACAAGATAAACACTTGAGTTCAAATATAATACTGGACTAACTCCAAAATTACCTATAGCATCTCTAGCAGCTATTTTTCCTTCTCTGCTTATAGATATGGTTTGTGTTGCATTTGTTGTGTATTGCGTTAATGTTAAGTCAAAACTTCTACCAGATAACCAACTGGCACCAGCACATGCAACAGTAATATATTCACTTAGTAAAGTCGTTCTAGCACAGTCGCTTTCTAAGGCTGTGTAGCCAAAATCACTCGGATACATTAGTCCTATATATCCTGTTGTAGTTGTTGGATTAGAACCGTTAACAGTAGTTCCTCTTTCATATGTATAGAAATTATTTGCTGTGACTGCTATGGAATTGTAACCACCTAAATGCCATGTCACACTTTGTATAAGATTTCTGTAATATGATTGAATCCCATTTTTTGTGTAATTACAATTTGATGTAACCGTATTTGAATAGCCATAACATTTACCACTATTTGTACCATCTGTTGCTTTATAATAGTAATCATTTAAAAGACTTTTTAAACTTGAAGTACTCCAATTATTTGTGCCTGCACTATCCCAAGTTTGATAACCTATTTGTTTGTCTCTTATAATTTTAACCAAGTTTTTTCCTGCTTGTCCATGGGTGGCACTATCAAATACCCCGATTATTCGCCAATATTCATTGTTGAACCAAATATAATTATTTGGATTTTTTCCTTCATATCTATATCCATTTTCATTTATCACTTTTCCAGTTCCTTGGCTTTTACCGACTAGGCTAATTACATAATCAGATAGTAATGTTTTTGTAGTTATAGAAGTAAAATCAATATCACAACTAGTACTTGTGCCCAGCATATCTTCTATTGATAATTTCCATTCGTCATATAACCATTTTCCTACAGCATTATTGCATTCAACTTGCACTTTATAACTACCCCTGGCAGGAAATGAAGAAGTTTTTTTTCCGTCAAGAGAAATTGCATAAGTTACATTATTATCTTGCAAGCTTATATTATTATTTGTATTATAAATGTAGCCAATAACACATAATAAAAATATAATACAAATGCTTGTCAATTTAATCTTTTTGTTCATATTAGCCTCCTATTACATTCCAATTATGTATGGTGAATCGATACTTCCAGTACCACTAACTTTATATACTGTTGAATCAAGATATACTACTGGTCTAATTCCGTTACCATACTTGGCATAATAACGATCAGCAAAACCATAATTATCTATGTAATAGACATAATTAGCTGTTCCACCAGGGGTAATTGTCCACTCAATTCCTTTTCCATATAACCAACTGCTACCTGAACAGCCATTGCTTCTATAAGAACTTACATTTGTTGTTCTTGCACAACTACTAGCTAGTGCTGAATAACCATAATCACTTGGGTACATTAAGCCAATATAACCAGTTGTGCTTGTAGGAGCCGGTGAAACTACATTACTTCCTCTTTCATATCCATATAAAGCATCGGTAGTAACATTATATGTTGTGTGTCCACCCAAATACCATGTTACATTTGCTATCATTTTTCTATATTTATCTTGAATTCCTATTTTAGTATAATTACAATTATTAGTTATTACATTTGAATAATTATAGCAATATCCAGACTCAGTTCCGTTTGTTGCATTATAATAATTTTCATTTAATAAACTTCTTAGTGATGATGTTGTCCAGTTGCTACTATTGTTTTTATCAAAAGCTAAACCAGGTAACAATTCTTCTCTTATAATTTTAACTAAATTTTTACCACTTTGGCCATGTGAAGTATTATCAAATACCCCAATTATACGCCAATATTCATTATTGAACCATACATAGTTATTTGGGTTTTTACCCTCATATCTATATCCTTTTTCATTTACTACTTGGCCTGTTCCTTGTGTTGTTCCAGAAAGTCCAATAATATATGTTGCAAGGTTAGTTTTTGATGTACTATCAGTATAATTTAAACTGCATGTTATATGGTCACTACTCATTGCTGAAATTTCTATTCTATTATATTGTTGGTTATATAATGTTGTACTATTATCACAAGTTAAACTGCCTAACTTACCATAGGTTGTGGGATTATTACTAATATTTATCATAACATCGGAATTAAGCGCATCAAAATAAGCATAGCATTTATCTTCACTATTACCCACTAAATTAACTATTTTTTTATCAGAATCCCAAGAAAGTTCTCCACCGTTTTTGCAACCAGATAATTCACTATTAAATTTGTAACCATCTGTTGGCCATGAATCAGATGTATATTCTTTATAAACTTGAGTCTTTTTACCAGTTTCCACCATTATAGCTAATATATTTTGTTTTTTTATTTGTCTCGTATTTTCTAAAATTTCTTCATCTTTCGGAGGTAAACACAAAACAATTGTTAAAACTATTATTAAAAATGATAAAACATATATTATTTTTCGTTTCATGCAATAACCATCTTTCTTATTCTTTATTTAAATTACTCTACTATTTAATTTTACTATATTATTTTTATAATGTAAATATACAAACGCACAAAACTTAAATTTCTAACGAAATTCAAATAACTGTGTTACCTTCACAATAACGTTTTTCTGTTTCATTGAAACCTTGGGTTTCTCCACAGACCAATTTCGGACGATCGCCTCTGCTTATATCCATAATCTAATCAAAACATTTGCTTAGCCATATTTCAAGGCTTTTATTTGCAGAGAAAGTATAACTTTCCTAATATATAAAAAGCAATATGGTTTGCATATTACTTTTACATTTTTACTTTTTCTTATCTTCTTTAATTACTTCTTTTAAGGTTGTTCCAAATGTTGCCACCCCTTGCAAGTCAGCAGGAACTATAATTTTAGTTGATTTACCATTGGCAATATTTTCTAAAGCTTCATATGATTTTAAACGAATTACTGATTCATCAGCTCCGGCTTCTTTTAAAAGTTCAATTCCTTTAGCTTCAGCTTCTTTAATTTTAATCATTGCTTCCGCTTTACCTTCAGCAACTTTTATTTCACTCATCATTTGTGCTTCTGCTCTTAAAATAGCACTTTCTTTTTCACCTTCAGCAATTAAGATACTCGATTTCTTTTCTCCTTCAGCTTGAAGTATTTTTTCTCTTCTTTCGCGTTCAGCACGCATTTGCTTTTCCATTGCTTCTTGAATATCTCTAGGTGGTAAAATATTTTTAACTTCTACTCTATTTACTTTAATTCCCCATGGATCTGTTGCTTCATCTAATATAGCTCTCATTTTAGTATTAATAATATCTCTACTTGTAAGAGTTTGATCAAGTTCTAATTCACCAATTATATTTCTTAGAGTTGTTGCTGTAAGAGATTCAATAGCACTTACTGGATAATCTACTCCATAAGTATAAAGTTTTGCATCTGTTATTTGAAAATATACAACGGTATCTATTTGCATTGTTACATTATCTTTTGTTATCACTGGTTGAGGTGCAAAATCTTTAACAATTTCTTTTAATGTTACCTTATTTGATATAGAATCTATAAAAGGTATTTTAAAATGTGGTCCATGTTGCCATGTTGTATGATATGACCCAAGTCTTTCAATTACATAACATTTTGATTGAGGTACAATCTTAATATTAGGTATAATGATGATTACTATTATAATTAAAATAGCTATTAATATTTGTGGCATTACTTTTCACTCTCCTTTTCTACTATTAGCTTAACGCCATCAATTTTTAAAATTTTAACCCTATCGCCTTTTAAACATTTTTCTTTAGATATAGCACTCCATCTTTTACCATCCACTTTTACTTCACCGACTTCATTTTTCTTTATATCTTCGGTAACGATGGCAGATTCTCCGATGATACGATCTAAGTTTGTTTTTTCATTGTCTTTGCTTCTTAATTTATTTACTATAGGCCTTGATAAAACTAATAAAAATATTCCCAGCAAAATAAATACTGTTGTAATTATAGCGGTATCTTCAATAAAAAATGATAAAATCATTGCTACTATACCACTTGCTACAAACCAAATTGAAACTAAGCTAACTGTTGCTATTTCTATAAAACTTAAGACGATTACTAAAACTAGCCAAAAAATCCAATTCATAAAAACTTCCTTTCATTTTTATTATACTATAAATTTATGCAGAAAAAAAGAAACTTTTTTCAGTTTCTTTTGAATTATGACTAAAATTCTTCAGGAATACTATCTACTAGTTTTCCTACTTCTTTAGTAAATAACTCAACGAGTCTAGCTTGAAGATTTGGATCTGCAACAGCTTCAACATAGTTTTCGTTATTTTCAATTATTTCTTTAAAAATTACATATTCATCACTTGGTTCTTCGTCTTCATTAAGAACTACTGATAAAAAGTAGTTATCTGTTTCAAAATTGACTTTTTCAAGTAATAAACAATTTACATCATTATCAAGAGTTATCACACTATCAACTGTCATATTATCTTCCTCCCTTGCTTTCTTCTTGTCCAAGCGGATATACTTCACCATTTATATTAGGTAATATAGGGGCTTGTTCTGGTTCTGCAAATATTTCATTTATTCTTTTATTAAATACTTCTTCAAAATTTTGGCTTTCACTAGGAGTATCTAATGTTTCTTCTTTTTGTTCTTCAACTACTGGTTCAGGTTTAACAGGAGTTTCAACTGGTTGTTCTTCTTGAGGTTCGGCATTTTTTCTTTCTTTAGCTTGTTTTAAATTTTTAAACAAATTCTTTCCTTTAGTAATTAAAGCGTCAATTGCCGCTAATCCCCAAACATCTTCTTCAAAATTAGGATCATTTTCTCTTTTATCTTGATTTTCTTTATCAACCATTCCATTTGCTGCCATTTTATTGTATATCTTTTGTCCAATTGCGCCGATACTAGCTCCCACTGCTGCTATTGGAAGTAAAGGTGATACTCCTACACCAGCTGCAATTCCTAAAACTACACCTAATCCTGTAAAGCCTAGGACTGATTTAACATATGGTGCAACAACAGCACGACGAATTTTTTTAACTTTATATTTTTTACCAGGTTCTACTCTTCTTGTTTCTTTACTAGATTTTGTTGGTTCAACAAGTTCTTCTTGTTTAGAAGGTTCATCTGCTGTTTTAATTTTTTCTTTAACTTTAACTGGTAAACTAATATATGGTGTTTTATCATCAACTTTATTATTTATACCAAGTACTTTATCATAACTAAATCCTTTTGGTAATACAAGTTTACTTTCACCATCATAAATAATACCATCAATAAATCCTTTTTCATCTGTAGATATTTCAAGATGAGAATTTAATAATTTCATTTCTTTAGCTAATTCTTCATCAGTAGTGATATTTACTGTTTCAGTTGTTTTTTCAGGTTCTGCAACTGGTTCTAGAGGTTGTGGAGTTGGACTTGGTGTTGGTTTCACAGGTTCAACAACTGGAGATTCTTCTACTACTTCATCTAATTTTTCTGCTTTATCTAAATCATTAATTTTAGCTTCTAATTCTTCTACTTTCTTTTCAATTTCTTCCTTAGATGATTCACTTTTTTTGAAACCAATTTGATGTAAAATTTCATTATATTTAGCTTCATATGAAAGGTATTCATTTCTAAATCTAATTAAAACATCTCTTAATTCACGAATTGTGGCACCTAACTTGTCTCTAGTTTCTGGATCAGCAATTGCTAAATTTTTGCTTAAACTATCTAAATTATTGATATTTAATCTACATGTTTCTAAAAATGCACCTTTATCTATACCTTTAAGTGCTAAATTTAAAAATTCTTCAGATTTTTTTTCTTGTTTATTTCTAACTTCAATATATTCTTTTACTGCGTCAGATCTATCCCCGTATAGAGCGTTCGCTTCTGCTAATCTTAGTGTTTTTTCTAACGGAGATAAATTTTTATCTAATTTAATACCTACCCTTTGTTTTTGAGCTTCTTTTCTTAAAGCCTCATTATCAGCAAGGATTTCATTGCTAGTGTTAAAAGACTTATATGCCCCAACGAAATCACTAAAGCCTCTAAATTGTTCTTTAATGCCATTTAAACAGTTTAAAAATTCAGAATTTTGAGTATTTGTCCTGAAATAAGTGTCACTATATAAAACACTTTCAACATTTTTGATTTTTTCGAAAAAGTCATTTACAAAATTTCCAAAATCCTCACTACGATTCATTTTTTCATTTAAACTTTCAATTTCTGTTAAACAAGAAATTAAGGTTCCACTTTTACGAGCATCTTCAAAATTGTTCAACAAAAATTCGTCTGGTTCTAAATTGTTCTTTAACCCCATAACAAGGCCTTGATACATATATTTTTTTGCTTCATCTGTCATAACATATCTTCCCTTCTCTATATTATATATAATATCATGTATAATAATAAATTGCAAGAAAAAAACGCAATGTAAAAACTACATTGCATAAATTTCTTATTCTTCTTCGTTTGCAACATTAATTACAGTTTTACCATTGTAATTTCCGCATTTAGTACATGCTCTATGTGGTCTTAGTGTTGCACCACATTTTGAACATTTTGTTAATGCTCCAACTTCTTTCTTTAAATGAGTTCTACGCATTCTTTTTTTTGTCTTACTTGTTCTTCTAAAAGGAACTGCCATGTTTATTCACCACCTTTAAATAATTCGTTTAATTTTTCGAATCTTGGATCTACCCCATCATCTTTTTTTTCACTATTTAATTCCCAACCTTTACCTTTTAAATGGACACCAGTTGTGTTTGTAACCCTAATGGGAACTTCCAATACAATATTTTCCCATAAAAATTCAATTATATCAAGTATATTTTGACTTTTTTCAAAATATTTTGTTAAATTTTCATCATTTTCTTCTAAAATCTCATCAATTTGGAATGAAAACGGATATTTAATCGGTTCATTTGTTACTGCATCAATTAATTCCATATCACCATTTACATCTAGATTAATTTGTATTTCATCTGCTGCATTATATTTTATAATACCATTTACTTTTACTTCGTCTAATCCTTTAATGCTAGTATTTTCATAAAAATTTTCGGGTATTAAAAATGTATCATTTATTTTAATGGGTAATAAATTTAAATTTAATTTCATTACTTCACCTTCCAAATGTATAAATATTTATTATTAAATTCTTTTATTTCTTTTCCTTCTTCTAAATCTATTATAACATACTTTTCGTTATCATCTAATATTAAATTCATATAATAATAATTATCGTTTATATTTATACTTTTTTCTACATCATAACCATCAATATAATATACTTTAGAAGATGCTCTTCTAGTTAATAGAGAAAATGTTTTAATTCCTTCATTATCTTTAAATATAAAAGATTCATCTTTTGTATCTACATATGTAAATGGTTCTTCAATATATTCAGAAACATTAATTTTTTCTGAAGTATCAATTTTATAAACTATATATTCATCATTTTTTATTGTGTATATATAGTTATTATTAACACTTATTAATTTTACTTGATCATCAACTGCTTTTTCTATGATTTTATTTGTTTCTTCATTATTTAAATTAAATTCATATATACCATCTTCTAATACATAATATACTTTATTATCATGTAACAAACATTCATAATCGATTGCTTTATCGGTTATGTTTTTTATTTCTTCACTGTTATATTTTCTATAATTTATTATTCTATCTTCTTTAGTTACAATATAATCTTTACTTAATAATACTTTGTATTTATTACTATAATTACTATCTATTTCATAGAAATAAAATTCCTTGGTCTTCTTGTCATATCTTAATTCATTAGCTGCATCGGAATATATAACTAATTTTCCATCTTTATCTATCATATCTTCAACATTATAAAATGTTCTAACATTTAAGTATTCTTCTTCATTACCACTAATACCATACAACTTATAAATTCCATCTTTATCCATTGTTATACCAAAATATTCATATTTTTCTGGATATGCATCATTTCTTCTTTCATCATTTTGATTTTCATGTCTAGATTTTATATAGTTTGAGAGTAAAGCTAGTAATATTACTATTATAATAATAGCAAAAATGGCAATTATTCCAATTATTAATCTTTTTCTTTTTTCTGGTAACATTATAATACCCTCCTAAACATTTTTTCTAATTCATAATTAGTAAATTTCATTATTGATGGTCTTCCATGACAGCAATTATACGGATTATCACACTTTACTAAATCATCAAGTAATTTTTCCATTTCTATCATACTTAAGTGTTCATTTGCTTTAACACTCATTTTACAACTAACCATTTTAGCTAAACTATCTAAGAATTTATCTTTATTAAAGTTCTTGCTTGAGTCTATTACTAAATCAATTATATATTTTAAATTATCTCCTTCATAATTACTTTTAAGCCATGTTGGATGACTTTTTATAATTACTGTATTTATACCAAATTCTTCAATCTTAAACCCTAACTCTTCTAAAATACTTTTTTTATCCATGAAAGCTAAATAATCACTTGTGGATAATTCAAATTTCATAGGTACTAACATATCTATAATGCTTATACTTTCTTCTTGAAACATCTTTGTAATCATTTCATAATTTACTCTTTCATGGGCAGCATGTTGGTCTAATATAAACATTCCATCTTCATTTTCCGCGATGATATAAGTGCCATGTACTTGTCCAACTGGATAAAGTTTTAAGCTCTTAAACTCTTCATTTTTTACAGGCTCAATATTTTCGCTACCAATATCTAATGCTGTTTGAACTATAACAGAAGCATCACTTTCTTCTTTAGTCTCAATATCGGGAGTCTTTATACTTAAATCTATAAAATTATCTTTTATCTTATTATTTTCTTCATCCATTATAGCATCAGGAATAAGCAAATTATTATATAATACTTTTTTAATATTTTGATAAAGTAAATCTGTTAATACTTCCATTTTACTCATCTTTATATCCTGTTTTGTTGGATGAATGTTTACATCTACAAGAGTTGGATCTGTTTCAATATTTATAACTACGATTGGATAAAAACCTTCATGCTTATAAGTATTATAAGCATCATTTATAGCTCTATTTATTTCAATATTTTTTACAATTCTACCATTTACAAAAGTATTAAAATGATTTCTATTTTTCTTTAAAATGCTTGGCTTTGAAACATATCCTGTAACAGAAAAATCATCTGATGAACACTTTAATTCCAACATATTGCTTGAGACATTTAAACCATATATTTCATGAATCGTTTTAAGCAAATTATTACTTCCACTTGTTTTTACAATCATCTTACCATTATTGCTTAAACTAAAGGCAATATTTGGTTTTGATAAGGCTAGTTTTTCAATAAAACCTGTACAATTATTTAACTCAGTTACTTCACTTTTTAAATATTTAAGTCTTGCTGGAGTATTATAAAAAAGATTTGTAACATGTATTTCTGTTCCTACTCTTAAGGATGCATCACTTACACTTATTGTTTCTCCGCCCTTAATATGTACAGAAGTTCCTACATTTCCATTACAAGTAATTAGTTCAACTTCTGATACACTGGCAATACTTGCTAAAGCTTCACCTCTAAACCCTAGAGTTTCAATAAAATATAAATCATCATCTTTATATATTTTACTAGTAGCATGTCTATAAAATGCTAATGTCGCATCTTCTCTATCCATACCTACTCCATTATCTATAACAGATATTTCTTTTAAGCCGCCATCTCTTAATACTACTTTAATGTTATTAGCACCGGCATCAATTGAGTTTTCTACAAGTTCTTTTAAAACTGAGGCACATTTTTCAACTACTTCACCAGCTGCTATTTTATTGGCTAAATTTTCACTCATTACTCTGATTTTAGTCATTGTAATCACCTACTATTGATGGTCTTATTTCATAATCTTTAGTATTTAGACTAATCATACATGTATTTTTAAAATTTATAAAACAAAAACCTTTAATTATGACATCACTATTTTTAGGAACAATTATTTTACACTCAACATTTTCATTTTCTTTTCTTCTTATAATATTTGCTTCATTACCAACATATATGGTAAAATTTGAATTTTCTAAAATATTTAATTTAATATCTTGGATAAGTAAATAATGTTTACTTGGAAACTGATATGTAATTGGTCTTATAATACTTCTGGGAATATTTTCTCTATTTATGTTACTCATAAAACCTGGAGCATCATAAATATTTATACCATCAACATTTAATTTAATAAAATCTTGAGTTGTATTGGACTTTTTACTAACTGTAATATCACTACCCACTAAAGCATTTATTAAGCTACTTTTGCCAGCATTTGTAAAACCTGCTAGACAAATATTTTTTTCTTCTAGACATATTTTAGTAATTGTTTTAATATTTAATTTTGTTTTGCTACTTGTTAAAATAAGATCTTCTTTTATATCATAAATATTTTTGATATTTTGAATTAATTTTTGATATTTTATATTCTTAGGTATTATATCAGCTTTGGTAATAATTAAAATCTTTTTTGATTTAATCTTTTTATAGGCATCAATTACTTCACTATCCAAATTTATAAAATCTACTAAAAATAAAACACATGAATTTAACTCATTAATTTTATTTATTAATTTATCATTATCTATATTTATTCCTTTGTTAGTTAAGATATTATAATTTTTTAATTTAAAACACCTTTCACATAATTCATTATTTAAATTTGGAGTATAACCTACTTCATTTACATTTTTATTTTGTAATTTTATACCGCATCCCACACATTTAGTCATAATACTCACCACTTATTAATATGTTTTTCTTTGCTAATTTCTTTAATACTATTTTTTCAAGGAAACGATTAATGCGAGTCGGAAATATTTCATTTTTAGATATACGATTAACTAATATACTAGTAAAGCCCATTCTATTGGCACCAAGAATATCTGTAAATAATTGGTCACCTATGCATGCTATTTCGTCAATTTTAAATTTATATAAAGTTAATATTTTCTTATATTTTCCTTTTAAAGGTTTTTTGCTACTGAATGCTACATCAACATTTAATTTTTCTTTAAATGGTCTTAGTCTATTTTTTCCACTGTTAGATATTATTATTACTTTGAAGTCTTCTTCAAGTCTAGCAAACAATTCTTTTACCTTTTGATCTGGCATATTAGCTTTATAAGATGCTATAGTATTGTCTAAATCAAATAACAAACATTTTATTCCATTCTTTTTTAATTTTTTATAATTTATTGTATAAATACTTTGGACATATACATCAGGTATTAATAAATCAAGCATATAATCATTCCTTTTCTTTTAAAATTATAACATAGTTTTTTAAAAAAATTAATATTAAATTATATGAAAAAGCAACAAGACGAAAAACGACTTTGGTAAGTGTGTACTTGTTGCTATATAAATAATACCATATGCATTCTTTTTATGCAAGTATTTGTTGCTATTTTATGATTATTCCATTCTTGTTTTTTGAATACGTTTTATTAATAGTTTCATCGGTTGGCTTATTAGCTTGAATATGATTTTTTTAAGATATTTCATTTTTAGCTCCTCTAACTTTATTATAATTATTTTTTTATTTTTATTCAAGATAAAAACCAAAAAGTATAAGTAAATGTGTTTGCCAAAACAAAACTCCGTAGATACGGAGTTTAATACTTTATGGTGCCCTTTTGGTGGAAGTATAACAACCACTAGGCATAAATTTATAGGTAGTAATAACTACTAACTAATTAAATTATACTACATTTATTTATAAATTTGTAGAAAAAATTTAAAAAATCAAAAAAATGTAGTATAATTAGAGTATAAGAAAGAAGGAAAAATGTTATGAGCAATAATCACTCGCAAAAATTTTATTGTTATAGTTGTAATAAAGAAACACTAGGAATAATTTCAGATGTTCAAACATCCCGCGGAATAAATCAATGTATTATTTGTACTAACTGTTTTAATATGGTTAGTCTATCACTTCTTGATAAAATCAATAAAAAAGTAGATGAGCTTATAAAAGAAGCTGCAAAAGCAAAAATAGACCCAACTACTAAATTTGTTATAGGAAGTAAAGAATATAATGACTATTATTATCCTAAATTTGATGAAAAAGGAATGCATAGATAAAAGTCGTGACATGTTTCAATTAAATTAGCATTAGGCTTTCTATTTTATTTTCATTACGAAGTTTTGAAAATAAAAACATAATTTTGCTTGGCTTTATACCTTGCTAAAATTATGCTTAAAAGGGTTTAAAAAGGGAAATTCCCTTTTTCACACCGTTATTGGCTTTGCCAATAGCGTAGTGTGTTTAGTTCTTTTACCATTGATAAAATCACCTTTATAAAGTTCATTTGATAAAACCTTTTGAATAGTAGAGTCATACCAATTAGTTTTTCCTAATACTTGTTCTTTATTAAATATATTAGCAATAGTTTGATGAGATTTTCCCTCCAAATATAAATCAAATACTCTTACAATAATGTTTTTTTTAAGGGGATCAGGCACTAACTTTTTATTATCTCTTTTAAAACCTAATGGACTACGATTTGGGATATGTCCTGATTTAATTGCACCAACCATACCAAATTTAGTTCTTTCGCTACATTTTTCTATTTCATTTTGAGATACGCTAGTCATTATTCTCATAACCATTCTACCATTTGAAGTAGTGGTATTAGATTCATCTGCCATACAATCAATATCACACTCATAATCATTAACAAACTTCATTAATTTTTCAATATCATAAACACTTCTAGTTAATCTATCTAGTTTAAAAGCAACAATAACATTTATTTTCTTATCTTTAACATCTCGCATCATTTCTTGATATGCTGGTCTCTTATCATTTTTAGCACTTATTCCTGCATCTTCATAAACTTTGTAAATTTCATAACCTTTAAATTTACAAAGCTCTTTTAATTTTTCTTCTTGTTCTGGTAAACTAAATCCTTCTCGTTTTTGGTCGAGTGTAGAAACTCTTTTATAAATGCCTGCAATTTTCTTTTCTTCAATCATATTTTTAACACTTCCTTTCATATGTTTGGCACTTTAAATGGAAAAAGTGAAGTCTAATTTCAAAAAACGAGGGGTCAAAAATACTAGATAATACTAATACCTTTAACTCCTCTTAAATAAATAAGTATAAATTTTAAATATGTTATATGTGCTTTTAGTCATAGAAGTACCTCTCTTTCCCTTAAAAAGCGATACTGCTTGCTTTTATTAGTTCTATACTATAAACTTTTATTATTGATTTGTCAAGGTTTTAGTGTGCTTTGATATATTCTTCTAGGTCTTTAAATTTAATTTTCTTTTCGTAACCATTTACAAAAATTTCATCATATTCTTCAAAAACCAAATAATCATTATTTTTAACTTTTAATATATGTGGCTTAACATAAGCAATATTTGTATTTTTAATTGATTTAATATTACCATTAATAAATTCATAGTCTACATAAGCAAACCTACAAATCATTTCTACCTTTCTTTTTAATTCTTCACTTATTACAAGTTCTTTAGTTTCTATTGTCATAACTCATCACTTTTCCTTTCTTAAATAACAAAAAAACTAACATTTCTGTTAGTAATTTATTACTCTCGAATTTATAAAAGTTCGAGTTTCCTATCAATCTGGTGTCCTTAATGAGAATCGAACTCATGACCCTATGCGTCGGAGGCATATGCTCTATCCAACTGAGCTACAAGGACCCATAAACATTTTAACATTATTTTTTTAAAATAGCAAAGTTATTTTCTATAAAGAGGTAGAATATTTCTTGTTCTTTTCACATCTTTTTTTACAGTCATTCTAATTGGCCCATAAAACACAAGACTTTCTTTATTTAAATTTTCTACTTCTATAAAGAAATTTCTGACATCATCTTCAATTAAAGGCATTAAATTTATAGTTATATTTTTTAAACTTTGATTAGATTTTATATTCATTTTGAAAAATCCACCACTCACCACAAAAGTAAAAACAATTGATTTTCTTTCATTATTCCTTTCACTTATATTTAAGGATAAAACACTTTTATTCTTAACCTTTTTAAAAGACATAGTTCTTCCTAAAGGATTTATGCCAATACTTTTTAAAGCTATATATATTTTTTCTCTTAAATCATCAACTAAACTAAAATAATCTTTATTCATATTTATCTTCCCCCGATGCCTAAATAATAGCAAAATTAATTACTTTTGTCAAAAAAAATCCCACATTTGTGAGATTTTTATCATTAATTTTTAGAAACAGCTATTAATACTCTTTCATTATCAATAAAGAATTCTTCATTGGCGTTTTCATTAAATTCTAATTTAGTTGCTAAAGTTTCTTTTTTGATGTAATCACTGAATTCTTCAATAGCATTCTTAACTTTATCACTAGCATTATAAGTAACAGTTATTCTATCTGTTAGTTCATAATTATTATTTTTTCTCATAGTTTGTACTTTAGATATAATTTCACGTGCAATACCTTCATTAATTAAATCATCAGTTAATGTATCATTTAAAATAACAAAGTTATTATTTTCCATTCCTACATCAAAGCCATCTTTAGCATTTATTCTTATATCAACCATGTCACTATAAATGTCATTTTCTCTACCCGCTACTGTCATTTTTATAGATTCATTATTTTGAAGTTTTTTAATATCACTTAGTGGTAATTCTAGTAATTTATCTTGGAATTCTTTTAAGTTACTTCCAAATACTTTACCAACATTTCTAAAGTTTGGTTTAACTGTAAAGTTCATGTATTCAGATGTATCTTTAACATATGTAACCTTTTTAACATTTAATTCTTCTTTAATTAGTTCAGTTAGTTCTCCGATTACCATACTATTTTTGCCATCGATTAAAATTTCACTTAAAGGTTGACGAACTCTTAGTTTTTGTTCTTCACGAATGTTCCTTCCAATACTTATTAATTCACGAACTAAATCCATCTTTTCTTCTAGCAATTCTTCAATTTTTGTTTCATCATATTTTGGAAAATCTGCTAGATGGACAGATTCTTTTCCAGTTAGATTAGTATACATTTCTTCAGAAAGATAAGGTACAATCGGAGCCATCATTTCTGATAATCCCACTAGTACTTCATAAGTAGTTATATATACTGACTTCTTAGAATCATCTAATGTACTTCCCCAGAATCTGTTTCTATTTCTTCTGATATACCAATTTGATAAATCATCTGAAACAAAGTCTGTTAGGGCTCTAACTACTTTATTTAAATCGTATTCATCGTATGATTCTGTTACATATTTTAATAATTTATTATATTTACTTATTAACCATCTATCAATATCTTCTCTTTTTTCTAATGGAATATTACATTCACTAATGTTTATATCATCAATATTGGCATACATTGAGAAGAAATTATATGTATTTTTAAGTGGATTAAAGAATTTAGAATGAACTTCCTTTAAGCCATTAATATCAAATTTAAGTGGAACCCAGACTGGTGAAACATATGGAAGATAGAATCTAACTGTGTCTGCTCCATATTCTTTCATTGTTGAAAATGGTTCAACAATATTTCCCATTGTTTTACTCATTTTCTTACCATGAGCATCTAGTAATAAGTCATTTACTAAAACATTTTTAAATGGACTTACACCTTTTACAAATGTAGAAATAACTAGTAATGTATAGAACCATCCACGAGTTTGGTCAATTCCTTCACAAATAAAGTCCGCAGGAAATTGTGTTTCAAACAAATCATTGTTTTCAAATGGATAATGGTATTGAGCAAATGGCATAGCCCCTGAATCAAACCAACAATCGATTACATCTTTACATCTAGTCATAGATTTGCCACATTCTGGACATTTTAAGTGTACATCATCAATAAATGGTCTATGTAGTTCAATAGATTCATCAATATCTTCAATTGCTTTTTCTACTAACTCTTTACGAGATCCAATCATTTCAGTATGTCCACATGAACAAATCCAATATGGAAGTGGTGTTCCCCAGTATCTTGAACGAGATATTGCCCAATCATTTAAGTTTTCCAACCAATTACCAAAACGTTTTTCTCCAACATAAGATGGATACCAATTAACTGTTTTATTATTAGCAACTATTTTATCTTTAATTTTTGTAACTTCAAGATAATAACTTGGTTTAGAATAATAAATTAAAGGTGTGTGACATCTCCAACAATGTGGATAATTATGAACTATTCTTTGCTTTCTAAATAATTTATCATTTTCTTTTAAATAACTTATTACTAATTCATCAGCAGCAAACACATTAGTGCCTTTCCATGGTCCTTCAGTATATTTACCATCTTCACCAACTGGATTTAAGTATGGTAAATTATATTTTCTACCAACGTTGGCATCATCTGCTCCGAATGCTGGTGCTAAGTGAACTATCCCAGTACCATCTTCAGCAGTAACATAAGAATCACAACATACAAAGAATCCTTTTTTATTTACGGAAAGTTCTGGTATTAATTGTTCATATTCTGTATATTCTAATGTACTTCCTTTAAATGTATCAAGGATTTCTACATCATCACCTAAAACTTTACTAACTAGAGATGTTGCTAATATAAACTTGTTACCCTTACTTAAAACAAGTGAATAATCATAATCTGGATTTACACATAAGGCAACGTTTGCAAGTAATGTCCATGGCGTAGTTGTCCAAACTAAGAAGTATACATCTTCATCTTTTTTCTTCATTGGTACTATTACGGTATCAACACTTGTTTCTTCATAGCCTTGTGCTACTTCATGAGACGCAAGTCCTGTTCCACATCTTGGACAATATGGAAGTATCTTAACGCCTTCATAAAATAAACCTTCTTCAAAGAATTTCTTTAAAATCCACCATTCTGTTTCAATATAATTATTGTCATATGTTACATATGGATGTTTAATGTCTATGAATTGTCCCATTTTTTCTGTAAGATCAGTAAATGTACTTTCATTTTTCCATACACTTTCACGACATTTTTGGTTAAATTCTTTAATTCCATATTTTTCAATATCTTTTTTACCTGAGAAACCTAATTCTTTTTCTACTTGTAATTCAACAGGTAATCCATGAGTATCCCAACCTACTTTACGTAATACTTTATATCCTTGCATTGTTTTATATTTACATATTGTATCTTTTAAAAACTTTGCAACCATATGATGTAAACCGGGATGTCCATTTGCTGTTGCTGGTCCATCATAGAATACGAAATATGGATCATTTTCTCTATTTTCAATACATTTATTTAATATATCTTCTTTTTTCCATTTTTCAAGGATTCTACCTTCAGTTACATCTACAGCATCTTTACTTAAATTTTTAAACTTTTCCATTATTTATCTTTCCCTTCAATTAAAAAAGGCTGGTACCAAAAGGAGTGCATATGCACGGTACCATCCTTAATATTTACTTAATTATCTTAACGCGATTAACGTAGTAATTTACTAATTTTTCAATTACTCAACTCCTGGGTGATATATAAAAATCTGCAAATATTTTTCTCGCACCAAAATGAAAAACTCTCTTTAAGATTCAATTTTTATACTTGTCCCATTCATGGTCTTTCCAAGTGACTTAATTATAATACACTATATTTGCTTAAGTCAAGCCCCTTATTTTAATATTTTTATTTATTTCCTATTATTACTTTGCCATCTAAGTTACATATATAACAATTTGGTAATAATAACTTTATTTCTTCAAGAATATTTTTATCATTTTCATATGTTCTACCTACTAGGATGCCTTCAATAAAATTGGCAGGTATACCGAAAAGAATGGCACTTTCTCTATCTGTGAAAAAATCATCTTTATTTAATCTATCTTTAATAAACTTTTTGTAATAATATGGATTCACAAATTTTTTAACATTTTTATCATTTATATTATTTTGATTTAATATATCATATTTCAATAAATTTTCCATATATTTATTATTTCCATCAAATATAATACCAACTTGAACAACATTTTGAACTAAACTGGGCATAAATCTTGCTTCTTTTGTTTGTTCCATAAACCATCTAAAACATTGATTTGTATCTATCAGATTCATAATGTTTTTCATTTCGTTATATGGAATTACAGAAGTTTTTATTTTTTCGCCATCAAAGTTTTTATATTCAATTGTACCACCACTATAAAAATTAATATAATCTTTTAATAAACAATCTTCTTTTAAATGCCAAACACCAACAGAACTTGGATATTTAGATAATCTGCCATCTGTAAACCAGCTAGATATTAATCCATCTTTTAAGATACTTTTTAGACCTTCAATATTTTTATATGTTCCATGTAATAAAGTACCTTTTTTCAATAAAATATTTTCTCCAGTTTCAAATCTATTCTGAGGCATATATTCAATATTCTTTGTGTTATAATAATTTTCAATTTGCTCCAGCATTATCTTCTTTGATTTTCCATTTAATTTTGATTTAACTATCTTTATGTATTCTTCCTTTTTCATTTATAAGGTCCTTTCAATACTTTTTAATTTATTTAACGATAGCCCCACTTTTTTTATGGTTGATTATTATTAATGTTATTAATGCTATTGTAATACAAACTCCCATAACAACATAAATATACTTATTTATATTAGAATTTTTATTATTATCAACAGTTTCAGAAGCATTGTTTTCATTAGTAGTCTTACTATAATCATCATCTCCTAAAGTTAATTTTCCTTTAAGATTTATTCTAAAGTTTAGTACGCCTGCATACAAATTACTTTCTGTTTCGTCAGATATTGAACCATATACGCATTCCACTCCATTCGTTTCATAATTCACTGTGTTCATAGAATATATACTTGAATAATATGCATTTGTTAAAATCCATGAAAGCACTTTTTCTGAATCTAAATTGTTTAATTCACAATAAGCAGAAATAACATTTGAAAATATATCAGTGTTTAACATTACTAATTCACCAGTTAATTCATCAGATTCTTTTAATGATAATTCACCATCATTATATAACAAAGTACTAGTATATATATTTCCATCTTTATTACGGCTGATTGTAATACTATTATCATCGGACGTAATATTTAAATTCTTTTTTGCTGTACCTTCAAAACCTTTACCGGTTTTAAACTCATTAACAAACTTCTCAAATGTTTCATCTTGCTTTGCTAGAACATTATTGTTAAACAAAGCAAATAAACCTATAACTAAAAATAAAATTTTTAAAAATTTTTTCATCTCTAAAATCACACTCTCCCTATAAAACGATGCATCTATTATCGTTTACTATATAGTTATGCTATCATAATATTTGAATTATTTCAAGAGAAAAAGCAAAATTAATCATTATTAACTTTGCTTCTTAGTTTTTCTTACTCTCATATTTCCGTTTGCTTGCCTAAAGCTTTGAATTTCTCTTTCCACCAAATATGAAGGTATAACAAACAATCTTAATTCATTACTTATTTTTTCACAAAAGAATGAATTAAGTATAATATCTTCAGATAATTCTGTATATTTTTTTAGACTTTCCTCATCTGCTAAAACACTTAATCCTTTAGTAAATACATCATGGTGTTCCATCATACTATTTCTATTCATAACTATACAACTTGGAAATAACATAATACTTTCTTCTTGTTCATCTATTCTAAAAACTCTTCCTGTTACAACATCAATACTATTGCCAGAAGCATTCTTAGCTTTTAACTTTTCTATGTATAGTTCAAATGGTTCATTAATCATTGTTTTTACAAATACTTCTTGATTATCTTCATTTATAGTTTTTCTCCAGCAAACTATACCCTGCACGTTTAATACATAACCTTGCCATTTGTTTGTCATTTTTAACCTCCCTGTTATTTTTTAATTTCTTCTTCGTACATCTCTAAAGCCTTATTCCAAAGCTTGTAGTTTTTATCATTACGATGGTCTGTAAGTAAATTTGTGTCTTTTAAAATATTACCCACAAATTCTGATGCTTTTATAGCACCATAATAATTTAAATGTCCACCTTTATCTTTAGTATCTTTCTTCCAATCAATATTCAAATCATAATTATTTAAGTTTATATAAGTAAAATTATATTTTTTACTTAAACTAAATATTGCTTGGTCTTTTTGATAATTCCATGTATCTTGTGATGGTAAACCTAGCATAATCAATTTAGAATTATATTCTTTTGCAAGCTCTACAAATTTTTCTAAGTATTCTATATTTGTTTCTAATAATTTATAATTCTTATCATTTTTTTTCATATAATTTTTTGGTTTACTTGGAATTGTTTTCTTATTTAATTTATATCCCTTTTGAATACTCATTATACCATATTCTGAAAATAAAATGTTTTTCCAATTATTATGATAGTTTAATAAAGGCATTATATTTTTAAGCATTCTTTCATATTTGATGTACCATTTTCTTTTTCTAGTATCGCGAAAAAACATATTAGCACCAACTAAAACAACTTTTGGATGTTGACTTTCTAGAGCTACTTTATAATATTCGTATGCATCTGGTAAAATAAAAGCAGCCTCTGCACAGTCAAATACTGTAAAGCCAAATTTCTTGTATATTTCCATTGGTATAATTGAAGAATAAACTAATGAATCTCCGACTACTATGGCATCTATAGAATCTTTTCTTTCTCCTAATATCTCATATTGGGCGGTTTTAATTAATCCAAAATCTTTGATATTTTCTTTAGGTAGTAAAAGATAAGAAAATCCATAATATAAAAAGATAAATATAGCTATAAATAATACACTTTTTAATAAATTTTTCATACTGCCTCCCTAAAAGTCCGCATACATTGGGTCAACTGGATCATACCCTGGCCCAAAGGCTCCGAAAATAAGAATTGAAAATATCAATATATAGTATATTGTCCATCTAACCACAATTGGTTTTTGCAAGATTTTTTCTCTTATATTAATATTTTTTTCGTGCATTAGTCCAATTACAAATACAACAACTAGAGAAATTATAAGAATAAATAAATCGGGTAAATCTAATCCTAAAGATGATAATTCTAAAGTATTGATGCTAAAATCTATAAATATTTTTTTTATCATAGCAAATGCTTGATGTACTGTACTTGAATTAAATATAAGTTCTCCGATTATTACTAAAAATGTTGTTTTTAATATTTGTAAAACATGTAATACTTTAGATTTAGAAATATTTAATTTAACATACAATTTGTTAAATTCTGGTCTTGTAATATTGCCAATTGATATCATGATAAAGTGATATAAGCCAAATAAAATATATGTCCATCCTGCCCCATGCCATAGGCCATTAAGTAACCAAACTACTAAAAGGGCTATTGTTCCACTTAATAATGGACCATAATGATTACCTAAATATTTTTTTAGTTTTAGCGTTAAACTTTTCATTGGTTTTGATAAAGAGATTGGATAGTAAATATAATCTCTAAACCAAGTACCTAAACTTATATGCCATCTAGTCCAAAACTCTGAAACATTTTTGCTAAAAAGCGGTTGTTTGAAGTTTTCAGGAACACGTACTTTAAAAATATCACCAATACCTAGTACAACATCCATAGCTCCTGAAAAATCCATATATAGCATTATTGTGTAGCATAGCGCTCCTAAAAATATAACTGGGCCTGAAAAAGATTCATATCCCGCAAATACTGTTTTTACTAAAATATTTAATCTGTCTGCTATAATTATTTTTTTAAATAATCCCCATAATACTCTTTGTAATCCATAACATAGACTATCATATGTTATTTTTTCTCCTTTATACAAATCTTGGGCAGTATCACTGTATCTTGCAATTGGTCCTTCCATAATGCTTGGAAAAAACGACATAAATAGAGCAACACGAATATAATTTTTATCAGCTTCGATTTTACCACTGTAACAATCAAACAAATAAGATAATGCTTGTAATGTATAAAATGATATTCCTATCGGAGAAATTAGTTTTATTATACTAAATTCATAACCCACATTAAATAAATTTAATATATAATTTGTATTAATCGTAAAAAACTTTAAATATTTAAAAACAAATAAAAATGATACATTAATTAATAAACATAGTATTAATACCAATTTTTTTTTATTTTTATACTTATTTTTTATTTCTTTTTTATCTTCTTCTTTAGTCTCTTTTAATACTTCTTTTTTCTTGTTATCAATTTTAGATATTATTATGGCTGATATGTATATCGTAGTTATCGTTAAAAGCAAAAATACTAATAAATATTTACTTAATAGTGCAAAAAATAACCAACTAAATATAAGCAATGCTATTGGTCTAATCTTTTTAGGAAATAAATTATAAAATACTACAACAATTAAAAACAATAAATTGTAATATCTATTTAAAATATCATGCATATAAACTTACTCCTTTTCTTTGTTTTTTCGTGTAAACTAATTATATCATGTATAATACTGATTAGTAAATAAATTTGATTTAAGTTTTTTCATTTACTATATGTGGTTTAGTATGGGTATATGGACACGAAATTTCGAACAAATTCATTTCATCGTATTTAAATTTAATATAATTCCTCTATTGGTAATGTGGTCAAGCCAGTTTTCATTGCTTAATTGTAATTGATTTTTGAGTTAATTACTTAAGTATTATGAAATCTGTCTGCCCATTACAAATAAGTTTTCTCAATATAAAATTATTTGAGGATTGTTATTTTTCTCAAATTAAAAATCTGATAAAACTGGGATAAATAGTTGTTCAGCATGAAGTCTATAATTTATCATTCTAGCAATATTATTCATCATTTTTTGCTTATTGGTCTTACCATTCTTTTGATTTATTTGACTATCTATATCATTTATAAGTTTGCAAAAACAATATCATCAAGCATATTTTTATTTAAGAAATTTTGTATTTTAGTTGATAATTCTTTTGTGTTTTCATTTATAAAACTTTTTTGCAAGTTAATGACTAGTAACATATTATTAGATTTTAAATTAAATCCCTCATAACTAACTTTTTATAAAAACTCTTACATCGCTATTAATTTTTTGTTTTAAGTTCATAAATTTATTAGCTAAATTATAACCACATTCTGTTATTGTTAATGCGCAGTAATTTCCTATCGCATTTTCAAATAGCTTTTGCATCATTTGTGTTGCATACCCTTTACCCCTGTACTTTTCTAATACTACACAAGATACTACATACTTATAATTTGAATCTTTTATAAACATCTTTGGATTTATATATAAATCATTAGTAATTACTCCATTTATGATTGCATCATAAAACTCTTTTTTTATAGGAACTGCTACTAAATATCCAACGACTTCATTATTATCTAATAAAATGATTCCTTTATGATACTCGTTATATCTTTCTAAATACCATTGAATATCTAGAATAACATTTCTGTAAAATGTATCATCAATATTCTTAATTTTTAATAGATATTCTTTGGTTAAACATACTTCTTCAATGTTCATAACATTTCATCCCTTTACTTTCTTTGATATATTTCTGATTAGATATATTTACTTTTCAAATATTCATCTTTATCATTTGAGTATTCATTTATCGGACAACCATCAAACAAATCTTTAGCAATTTCTAAAATTACATCATTTTATTATGATTCTTTATAACAACTATGATAGTATTTATACATTGATTATAACATATTTTATTTAATATTATTAGTTTATTTATTATTTTTTAAAAAAAATAATGTGTATATAAAAAAAGATAATGTTCTTACATTATCTACATGTACCAGATTCACTATACTCTGTTGGTTCATATACAGAACCCATAAACCATACTTCTTTACTATTTTTGTCTCTTAATATAAACATAAAAGGTAGGTCAAATGTTATATCAATTTCTTCCACAGGAACTTCATACAAATAATCAAATCCACAATTTGTATCACCTGCTCCACCACCTTCAGTAGCAGCGGCTGCTTTTATACCTTCATTAGAAAAATCTATATTTGCTTTGTGTAAAATTTCACTTATATAAGCATCTTTATTTGTTAAATTATTTAACGAAGCATAACTAGGCTCAAAAACACTTTTAATTCCTAAGTCTTTTAGATTATTTTTTAAATCTAGTTCATAAACAAATTTATATAAAGGTATTAATCCCTTAATTCTAGTTATTTTACCTTTTTCAAAATTATTAAGTTCTATTGTTTTTAACTTAGAAATATAATCGTTTAGCTCATCTTTATTTATATTATCAATAAATTTATTTAAAGATGTTTTTTTGGGCATAAATGCAATATATTCTAAAGAAAGGCCATTATATTCTTTCAAATCTTTTTGGAAGACTTTTATATCATCATCTATATAAAATGAATAATCCGTTGATGTTGCAACATCTTTATAATTTTTATCTATTTCTTTTATATAATGATCAAGATAGGAATTTGTACTTTCATATGATTCTTGATTACATTCATCTTTTGCTACCCAAGCCTCATATGCATCTCCGACAGTCTTTCGGATATTTTGTTCTCCGAGTTCTCCGACGATATCATAATTATTAATCGACGAACCAATTTCTATAGCTTTAGCATCCACTTTATTATTAAATTTAAGCTTACTATAAATATCACACATAATCGGACCTATGTACATTCCGTATTCTTCATGAGCATAGCTAACACTAAAGTCAGTGCCATCATATGAATGATCTTGATCAAAAAATTCTTTACCATTTACTGGTTGTAAAACATTTTTCCATTCCATATCAATTGCTAAAGCATTAATGAGTAAAAAGTCTAGACCATCGGTATCATCAAGTAAATTATCTATTAATCCTAAAGTTTTATTTTTTACCCAATTGTTAATATTTTTAGGACTTTCAAAAGAATCATAAATAATTTGGGCATTATAATTATTTTTTATTAAATTTATATAAGTATCTTTTATACTCTTTTTATATGAATCTTTTATAAACATGGCATTAGCTAGTGATAAATTTTGGCTATTTTCATATTTTTTTGCTTCAAAGTTACCAAGTATATTGGCAATTTCTATGTGTGTTTTATCTGTTGATGCATCACTTAACATACTTAAAGCATATTTTATTGACAAAGGACTATAAATTACATTTTTATTTTTGTTATTACTTTGTAAAAAATATAAATCAAAAGCATCTAGTGCATTGTCATTAATTTTATATAAAGAAGCATTATTTGTTATATCTATATCATTTGTTTTCTTTTTATTTTTTAGTATTACTAAAGTTATTATGCTTATTAATAATAAGACTATTATACTTATTATAATTATTACTTTCTTTTTATTCTTTTTCATATCGTCTCCTTATTTTTGACATTTTGGACAGAAGTAAGTACTTCTTCCACCAATTTTAATATTTTCTATTAAAGTGTTACATATTTTACATGGTTCATTTTCTCTTTTGTGAACCATTAAGTGACTTTGAAATCTTCCAGTTACTCCGAGTGATGAAGTATAACTTTTAATAGTGGTTCCACCATTTTCTATAGCTTCATTTATTATTTTTATAGAAGAATTTACAATACTTTGACATTCATCTAAACTAATATCACACCCTAATCTTTTAGGATTTATTCTAGATGCAAATAATACTTCATTAGCATATATATTACCTAATCCACTAATTATAGTTTGGTCTAACAATAGTGTTTTTATTGGTATTTTTTTATTATGAATGCGTTCATACAAATAATTTTTATTTAAATCTTTACTATTTGCTTCAATACCTTGTTTTTTTATTGCTTCAACATTATTAATATCACTCTTTTTTACTAAATTCATCCTTCCAAATTTTCTAGTATCATGATATCTTAAATCAGTATGATCTTCAAAAGATATAATTATATGTTCATGTTTTACGATTTTTTCATCACTATTTTTAACAAAGAACTTTCCTTCCATTCTTAAATGACTAAGCAAATAATAATCTCCGAGATCAAACATTAACCATTTACCTATTCTATCTATATCTTTTATTTCTCTTCCCTGTAATATCTTTCTAAAATCACTAATATTACTTTCAATAATTTTAGGATAAATAATTTTTACATCAACTATTTTTTTATTTAAAATCAATCTTTTTAATGTATTTCTTACTGTTTCTACTTCTGCTATTTCTGGCATTATTACACCTCACTTTGCTTCATACCAGTTTGTTCCAGTATCTATTTCAACTTTTAAAGGGACTTCTAGTTTACAAACCTGTTCCATTTCTTCTTTAACAATTTTTTTAATCATATCAAGTTCACTGTTTTTACAATCTACAATTATTTCATCATGTACTTGAAGCAAAATTTTACTAGTTATACCAATTTCTTTAAACTTGTTATAAACATTAATCATGGCTAGTTTCATAATATCTGCACTTGAGCCTTGTATTGGAGTATTCATAGCCATTCTTTCTCCCATCTGACGAATTAAATAGTTGGGATTATTTATTTCTTCAATTATTCTTTTACGTCCAAACATTGTTGTTACACCACCGGTAGTCTTAGCTTCTTCGATTGATTTATCAGTATAATTTTTTACCTCTGGATATAATTCATGGAATTTATCAATGAATTCATCAGCGTCTTTTTTAGATATATGGAGATTTTCTCCAAGACCAAAACCACTTATTCCATAAATAATACCAAATATTACTGCCTTAGCACATCTTCGCATATTTTTAGTTACAGCTTCTTCTGGAACACCAAATACTTCACTGGCAACATGGGTATGAATATCTTCATCATTATTAAAGGCTTCGATTAAACTTGGACACTTGGATAATGAAGCCATTACTCTTAGCTCTACTTGACTATAATCAGCACTTAATAACAAATCATTTTCAGGTAAAAAGGCTTTTCTTATTTTTCTTCCTAGTTCTTCTCGTACTGGTATATTTTGCAAATTTGGTTCTGTTGATGAAAGTCTTCCTGTTCTTGTTAAAGTTTGTTTGTAGATAGTATGAATTTTTCCATCACTTAATATATAATTAGCAAGCCCTTCAATATATGTGCTTTTTAATTTTGCCAAATTTCTATATTCTAGTATTTTTTCAACAATTGGATGTTTATCCACTAATTTTTCTAATACTTTAACATCTGTTTTATAACCTGTTTTATTTTTCTTTCCCTTTGCTATTTCTAATTTATCAAATAATATTTCTCCGAGTTGTTTTGGACTACCTATATTAAAAGTACAACCTGCTAGTTCATATATTTCTTTGGTTATTAAATCTAACTTTACTTCAAGCTCTAAAGACATATCTTTTAATACTTCATTATTACAAATAATTCCTGTATTTTCCATATCTGCTAGAACATTTACTAAAGGAAGTTCTATATTTAAATATAAATTTAGGGATTCACTAGATGCTAATTTATTTTTATAATCTCCTCTTTTATTAAATAGGTATCTACTTCTTTTAACAAGTTCAGTTTCTAAATTAGAAAAATTATTTTTCTTCATATTTTCATAGTAAGCAAAATCATTTCCATCTTGATTAGCTAAATATGCAAGGTCATCTTTGATATTTAAATTTAATAAATACGCCATTATCATAATGTCATCAACAAAATTAATATTAACTTTTGTATTACAAATAATCTTTTTGGCATCATATGTAATTATATTTTTATTTTTTATTTTTTCTAAAATTGGAATAACATTATCTTTAGAAATAAAATAATTATTATCTTTATCACTAATAGACATTCCTACGATATTTGCTATATGATAATTTTCGTTATCTAACATTAATTCAATTGCTATATCTTCACTTAAATCTTCGGGATTTAGATCTGTAACTATTTGAAAATCTAATTTTTCTTCTTTTTTTGCTTCCGTCATATTTTTTAAAAATGAGAAAAATTCTAGGTCTTTATAAAGGTTAATTAGTTCTTCATTACTACTTGGATCATATTTTAAATCTTCTAAAACTATATTTAATGGTACATCACGATATATTGTAGCTATTTTTTTGCTTATAAAAGCCATTTCTTTATCAGCTTCTAGTTTTTCTTTGGTTTTCCCTTTAATTTCATCGATATTATCATAAAGATTTTCCAAAGATTTATATTCTTGCAATAATTTTAAAGCTGTTTTTTCTCCGATACCTTTTACTCCGGGAATATTATCTGACGAATCCCCCATTAAAGCTTTTAAATCAATCATTCTTATTGGTTCAATACCATAATCAGCTACAAAAGTTTCATGATTATATCTAATAAATCCGGTTTGTTTTAGTAATTTAACTTCTGTTTCATCACTTATTAACTGAAGTAAGTCTTTATCACTAGATACAATCACTGATGCAAAATCTTTATCACTTTCGGTCATTTTTACAATTGTACCTACGATATCATCAGCCTCATATGGTGCAAGTTCAAAATGTTTGATTCCCATTTTATTTAAAATTTCTCGTGCTATAGGCATTTGAATTTTTAATTCTTCTGGTGTATCAATTCTTCCTTCTTTATAAAAATCATATTCTTCTTTTCTAAAATTTTTTCCTATATCAAAAGCCACAGCCATATATGCTGGTTTTTCTTCAGCAATTATTTTATTAATCATTCCTACAAAGCCAAATAAGGCGTTTGTGGGAACGCCTTTAGAATTTTTCATCATATTTCCTGTATATGCTGTAGCATAATAACTTCTAAACATTAAATTATTACCATCTACTAATATTAATTTTTTAACCATAAATGTATCACCTTATATATAGTATAACATGAATTTACTTTAAACGTTTTAAAATTTCTTCAGTACTAACAAAATTTTTATCAAATGCATCTTCATATGTTTCTAATATATTTTTTACAAAAGCAATTCCTTCTTTTACTTTCATAGTTACTTTACAAAGATTCCAACTTAATTCTAATTGAATATCTTCTTGGCAGTATCTTTTACCATCTTTTAAACCAAAATACAACATAAATGGTTCTTTTACATCTTCTGGCATCATTTCAACAATACTTAACAATAATGCATCTTCAGGGCTTATAATTATTTCCGGCTCTTTTTTTACCTCAATTTTCTTATATTTTTCTTTCAACTCTTTTAGTAAAACCATCAATCTTTTTGTTTCTGTCACGTTTAATGTGTTTAAGAATGGTTCATCTAAATTAGGACCAAAAGCTTTTTGAAGTAAATAATCATCTTTAATAGCATATGGTATTTCACAATTTAATATTTCTTTTAGAGTTTTGCGTAAAAATGGTGTTGGCTCATTTACTTTTTTTCGTAAATTTGGCAAATTTGCATAAAGAATTTTTAAATCACTTTCACTAAAAGAGTCCAACTTTATTATGTTTTCAAATGTTTTTCCAAACACTCTTTCTAATACTTCATAAAACTTTGTTGTTTTATTTAATGATCTAGTAATTATAGATAATTCTTCTTTAGTTACTTGTAGTAATTCCCATAGATATTTACCATCATATGTTTTTTTATTTTTACTTTCATCTTTTTTCAAAGGCCAAAAATTTGTCCTTTGTATTTTGTTAGCCCAATTACTAAGTTTGCTATCTAAAAGATTTCTCTCTCTTGAGTTTAACTTTTCATAATCATATTTTTCATTACCATTAATTCCAAAAGCTTTTACCATAATAGCATATATCATAGTAGTTTTATCTTGATTTTCCCAAAGATATGCAATTCTTCTATTTATTTCTTCATATTCTTCTTTATTTCTAGCATTATTTAATAGTTCTTCTAAAGTTTTATGGCTATCAATATTTTTAGGCCATTGTCTTAATTTATATTTCCATCTTTCAAGTTTATTCAAGATCAAATTATTTTCTCCGGAAGTAAATTCTCTTTTATTATATGCTTTTTTACCATCTACTCCAAAAGCTTGAACTAACAATTTGTTAATAACAGTATTTTTTTCTTCTTCATCCCAAATTATTTTTATTCTGTGATTTGTTTCTTTGTATTCTTCACTTTCTTTTGGATATGGATTTAATAAATCTTCTAAAGTATATAGTATAGGAACTATTTTTTTCATTTCATTTTTTCTGTGTTCTTCTAGTATACGTTCTAAAATTACTTTTACATCTTTTTCATCAAACACGCTTTTAACTACTTTTTTATTCAAACTGTATCCAAATTTTTCATGAACGATTTTTTTTGATCTGTCATCTATATTTGCCACTATTTGAAAGATTTCACTTTGAGGAATATTCAAATATTCTAGCAACGATTTCTTACTAACTTTTGATAAATTATACATTTTCTTTAATGCCGTTTTTTCTTTTTGGCGAATTCTTTCTCTAGTCAAGCCAAACACTTTACCTACTTCATCTAAAGTATAATCTTCAACAAAACGCAATGTTATAATATATTTTTCTTGTTCATTTAAACCGGATAATAAATGTTCTATCACTAAATTGTTTACTATTTCGTCTTCGAATTCTCCACTTTTTAAAAAGTTAAACATATTTTCTTGTTCTTGGTCATCATTATCTTTTGGATTTGCATCTAACGAAGTATTTTCACTAAAACTAATAACTAAACTAGTTAGTTTCTTTAAATCCATTTCCAAATAATCCGCTAGTTCTTCTAAAGTTGGTTCACGATTTAATTTAATTGATAATGTTTTAACAGCAGTTATATATTTATTGTAAATTCGATATTGGCCAGATGGAATTCTAATAGTTCTTCCTTTTTCTTCGATTGCTCTATTAATACTTTGCCTAATCCAGCATGTAGCATATGTTGAAAATGCAAAACCTAAAGTTGGATCAAATTTTTCCATTGCCTTGATCATACCAAAAGTACCCTCATTTACCAATTCATTTAATTCAATATTTGAACGAAGTTTTTTATTAGCAATACTTATAATAAGACGAATATTTCCTTCGATAACTTGATTTTGATAGAAAACATACTTTTTTTCATATATTTTTTTCTCATCAGAGTTATTGCTTTCTTCATACAACTTTTTATATTTTTGAAATTTATCAATACACTCATTAGTTACACTTTTATCCATAATAGGAATTTCTCTAATTTCACTAAAAAATAAAGCATCAGAATATAAATCTTTAGAATCTCCATAAGAATAATCAAGATTATCTTCTACTATTAAATCTTTTATTGATGCATAACAAAACAATATATCTCCATTTACATCTCCAAATTTCTTATAAATCTCTTCTTCGCTATATTGTTTTTTTCCATGTAAATAAGTAAATAAGTAATTATCTATAACTGAACTTTTATCAATTATTTTTTTTACAAAAGTAAAAATATCTTCAACTTTATTCTTTCTTATAATAAAGCTTAAATAATCAAGTTTCATTATCCCTGATTCTAGTTTTTCTTCTATATCTTTTATAATAGTATCAAAATCCATAAACACTCCCCCGATGGGACATATTATAACATAAATACCTTATATTTTGTATATAATTTTTATAAAGAAGGAGTTTTTATGTTTTTAAATTTTTTAAATCTTATTAAAGATATGCTTTTTTTTACAGGATCATATTCAAATAATGTTTTTCCTGAACCCTTAACAAGTAAACAAGAGGAAGAATGCATCACAAGAATGCTTGATGGTGATAATGAAGCAAGAAATAAATTAATTGAACACAATTTAAGATTAGTTGCTCATATTGTGAAACGTTTTGATGTTAAAGATGTTGATACTGATGATTTAATTAGCATAGGTACAATTGGATTAATAAAAGGAATTGATACTTATAAAAATAATAAAAAAACAAAGATTACAACTTATGCTGCAAGATGTATTCAAAATGAAATTTTAATGCATTTTAGAAGTCAAAAAAAGATTGGGCCAACAGTTTCTTTAAATGATGCTATTGGTCATGATAAAGAAGGAAATGAAATTAATCTAATTGATGTAATTAAAGATAAAGATGTTGATTTATTCGAAGAATTAGACTTAAAAAATAACATAACGTTGTTAGAAAAATATTTAAAATTACTTAATAAAAGAGAAAAAGAAATTATTATTAAAAGATATGGGCTTAATAATACTAAGGATATGACTCAAAAAGAAATTGCAGACAATCTTAAAATTTCAAGAAGTTATGTTTCCAGAATAGAAAAAAGAGCACTTACTAAAATGCTCACAGAATTTATTAAAAACAAAAATATAGATTAGTTATCTTTAATAACTAAATTACATAATGGTATTATAAAACTACCTATAGAATTACCTAGGACCATTATTCCAGTGTATCCTAGAGTTTTAAGTGACCAGATGTCTGCAACAGAAAAATAATACATATTGGCAATACAGTGTTCAAAACCACAAAGTATGAATACCACAACACCTAAATAAACTACTAAATATTTACCAAAATCAGTTTGTTTTTTAAATCCATTTACAGCAAAATACATTAATAATCCACAGAAAATAGATAATATAAATATACTTAAAATATTATCATTTAATTTAGCATTTGCTAATATTAAAGATTTTTCATAAATTTTATCATAAATTCTTGTATATCTTAAAATAAAACCAACACTACAAGCACCAATAAAATTACCTATTATAGTTATAGCTAACTCTTTTACATATTTTAAATTAAAATTAGTTATCAAATAACCTATCTTTCCTGTATATAGATTTAAATTGTAAATTAATACACCAAATAATCCGATAGAGAATAATGATGCTCCGATAACTTTATTTTCTATTGATAAAAATACTGTTCCTCCTATAGCAATCATAATTCCTGCTAAAAAACTTTTAAATAATATTTTCAACTCTATCTACCTCTTTTTAATAAATCTACATAACAAATGTAAATTGGTTCATATTCATTATTTTCATTTTTTTCTGATACTTGTTTAATCATGTCAACATTATGTCCCTCACTTTTTAGAGAAAGCTTTAATAAACTCATATAATCTAAAAGTTTTATTTCTCTTAATCTTTTAAAGCTTTTACCATGACAATCAAGAGTATCAGTTATAGTGTATCCGTACATATTAGAATTTAATTTTGCATCAACTATGTTTGAAATTGTTCTTAAATATTTTGCAATTATTTCATTTGCTTCATTTTCACTTAGTTTAATTGCATTAACCATTTGACCCTCCATTTTGTAGAAAAAAACTAAGTATTTCTACTTAATTTAAAATGCCTCAATATTTAATTTAATTTTATGCATTTTATGAATGTAAGCATAGGCATAAACCAAAGTTCTTAGAGCATGTGCATTTTTACCGCCCTTACCTATTACATATTTCATTTGATCTTCTGGAACCATAACTTCGATTATTTTAGTTTCATCTTCCATAAATTCTTCAACTTTAATCATTTCAGGGTCTTCCACAAGACTTTTAACTAAATATTCAGTATATTCTACTATATTCATAATTATTTACCTTTTTTTGCATCATTAAATGCTTTTAATATACCTTCATTTTTGAAGATTGCTTTTACTGTATCAGTTGGTTGTGCTCCATTTGCTAACCATTTTAATGCTAATTCTTTATTAATAGAAATTTCTGCTGGATTTGCAATTGGATTGTATGTACCTACTGTTTCAATAAATCTTCCATCTCTTGGAAATCTTGCATCAGCAGCAACAATACGATAGAATGGTCTTTGTTTTGAACCCATTCTTTTAAGTCTTAATTTAACAGCCATTTTTCTTTCCTCCTTTAAATAACTAAAACTATATTACCATATAAAAATATATGTGTCAACTTTTTTTTGTTGACACATATACAATTTAATTAGTTTTATTTATCAAATCTATCTAATACTTTAGGCATATTAGTGTTAAATCTAACTATATTAGAAACTGGAATATTCTGTGCAATACATAATTCACTATATTTATCATCCCATGATAATCTATATGCTTTATTTAAATCAAAATTTAATTTTGAAATCCACTCTTTTACTACTTTTTCAGCATTTTTTGTTTTACTTTTATTTTCAATTTCAATTGCTATACCAAATGGATATTCATCAACAACTATTTCGATATCTTCATTGGTAAAAATGCTTCTATATCTTTCGTAACTTTCAACAATACTCAAATGAAGGACATTTTCTATAAGAAATAGTAAATTATCATATTCTTCATTTTTAATAGTTACTTCTACTTCCTCTTCTTTATGAATCAATGAGTCTTTATTATCTTTTAATCTTCTTTTCCAAGTTACCATACATTTTGCATAATCATCTTTAACTGTTCTTCTTATTCTAAATCTTCCATCAATTTCCAAACTATAAAAATCATATTTTTTCATTGGATGATTATATTGATCTGTTTTTTCGTAAAACCTTCCTTTATAAACTAATTCTTTATATTTTTTTAAATATTCAATAATTTTATCTTTACTATCACTTGAATAGTAAAATCTAACTTCTGTTTCCATATTTATTATCCTTTCAATTTTTTAAAATTATCTAATTTCTTCTACTACGATTTTAGCAAAATAATTAACTTTTGTATATATTTTAAGTTGTTTTATTACATAAAAGTATATTTTATATAACAAAAAAAGTGCCGCATTAGCAACTTTGCTTTCTTTGACACTTTTTATAATTATTTGTAAAGTTATTTAGTTGAAACAATAAATTCATTGTCTTTTACATCTACTACTAGAGTTGTTCCAACTTTCATATTTTCATCAATTAACTTATGAGCTATTAAGTTTTCAATATTTTTAGTAATATATCTTTTTATTGGACGAGCTCCATATCTTGGATCGTATGCTTCTTCGATAATTTTCTCTCTAACAGTATTTGTTATTTCTACACGAATGTAATTTTGTTGCAATCTATCATTTAATTCTTTAATAACTTTATCAACGATTTCACCAATTACATCTTGTTTTAGAGAATTAAAGACAATTATTTCATCAATTCTGTTTATAAGCTCTGGTCTGAATGTATTTTTTAGTTCATTCATTACAAGTTCGTTAGCATTATCTTCATTATCTAGAATATATTCACTACCTAAATTACTTGTCATAATTATAATTGTATTTTTAAAATCAACAAGACGTCCTTGACTATCGGTAAGTCTTCCATCGTCTAATATTTGAAGTAAAATATTAAAGACATCTTTATGGGCTTTTTCTATTTCATCAAATAAAACAATACTATATGGATTTCTTCTTACAGCTTCAGTAAGTTCTCCACCTTCATCATATCCAACGTATCCTGGAGGAGCCCCAACTAAACGGGAAACATTAAAACTTTCCATATATTCAGAACAGTCAATTCTTATCATGTGTCTTTCATCATCAAATAGTTCATAAGCTAATGATTTAGCAACTTCAGTTTTACCTACCCCGGTTGGTCCTAGGAATATGAATGAACCAATTGGTTTATTCGGATCTTTAATGCCACTTCTGGCTCTGATAATTGCTTCGCTAACAAGTTTTAAAGCATTATCTTGACCTATAACACGAGTTTTTAATCTATCAAATAAATGTAAT
This sequence comes from uncultured Bacilli bacterium, assembly GCA_934096035.1. GTDB lineage: Bacteria > Bacillota_I > Bacilli_A > RF39 > UBA660 > Onthocola_B. The sequence goes on along the minus strand of CAKOKX010000001.1, from coordinate 586,466 downwards.
AATTTATCTTTTTCACTGCTTACTAGTTTTGAAACTGGAATATGGGTCCATCTAGAAATAATACCTGCGATAGATTCTTCATCTACAACATCTGATAAAATATTACTCTTGTTTTCTTCTTGAAGCTTCTTTAATTCTTGTTCCAAAGCTGGAATTTTACCATGACGAAGCATTGCACTTTTTTCAAGATCATAGTTGTTTTCAGCTTGTGCTAAAGCAAATTTAGCTTGTTCAAGTTCTTCCTTTTTCTTATTTATTTCAGTTTTTGCCATCTTTTCGCTTTCCCACTTGCTTCTTAAATCAGTTTCTTTTTCTTTCATCGTAACAAGACTTTCATCGATTTCATCAATTCTTTTCTTGCTTATATCATCTTTTTCTTTCTTTAAAGCTTGTCTTTCTATTTCTAAACTCATTATTTTTCTAGTAAGTTCATCAAGTTCAACAGGCATACTTTCAAGTTGCATTTTGATTGTTGCACATGCCTCATCCACTAAATCTATGGCTTTATCCGGTAAAAATCTATCAGTAATGTATCTATCTGATAAAGTTGCTGCCGAAACTAGGGCACTATCTTTTATTGTAACTCCATGAAATATTTCAAATCTTTCTTTTAGTCCACGAAGAATAGTGATTGTATCTGTAACATTTGGTTCACTTACTAAAACTTTTTGAAATCTTCTTTCTAGAGCTCCATCTTTTTCAATATACTTACGATATTCATTTAAAGTTGTTGCTCCGATTACATGAATTTCTCCACGAGCTAGCATTGGTTTTAACATATTAGAAACATCCATGGCACCATCTCCACCTGAACCTACGATCATGTGAATTTCATCAATAAACATAATGATATTTCCATCTGAATCTTTTATTTCTTTTAAGACAGCTTTTAATCTTTCTTCAAATTCACCACGATATTTAGCCCCCGCTACTAAAGCACCTAAGTCAAGTTCCCAAATTGTTTTATTTTTTAAAGAACTAGGAATGTCCCCTTTTATAATTCTTTGAGCAAGGCCTTCCACTATGGCAGTTTTACCTACCCCAGGTTCCCCGATTAAAACGGGATTATTTTTACTTTTACGAGATAATATTCTAACAACATTTCTGATTTCTTCATCTCTACCTATAACTGGATCAACTTTGTTATCTAAAACATTTTTAGTTATATCTCGCCCATATTTATTTAAAACATCTTTTAATTCATCATTGTTTTCAAAGTTCATATTAATCATCCTTTCTTAACTTGAACAAATATATTATAAACCTAAAATTAGCACTTGTCAAGCGTAAGTGCTAATTGTTTAAATTTTGTATAAAAATATTCTTAAACTATTTAAAATGGATAGTAATGTTACTCCGACATCTGCAAAAACAGCAAGCCAAATCGGAGTTATGCCAAATACCGCAAGTATTAACATTATAACTTTAAAGGAAATTGCAAATGTAATATTAGTAATTACTGTTTTTCTAGTTAATTTGCTTATTTTCAAAGCTTTAGAAATGCATTCTAAATTGTCCTCCATTAAAACTATATCACTAGCTTCAATTGTGGCATCACTACCTAGACCACCCATCGCAATACCTACATCGGCAAGTCTTATTACTGGGACATCATTAATACCATCACCTACAAAAGCTACATTATTATTTTTCTTATATTCTTCTAGTATTTTTACTTTATCTTCTGGTAGTAAATTTCCAAAACTTTCATCAATTTTAAGTTTTTTAGATATTTCACTCACTACACTTGCATCATCACCAGATAACATGATTATATTTTTTATACCATTTTCTTTTAATTCTTGTAGTGATTTTTTTGCATTATCTTTAATTTTATCACTAATTACAATATAACCTAAATATTCTTTATTTTTAGCTATATGAATTATTGTACCTAATTCATTAGTTTTTTCAGATGCTATTTTATTATCTTCTAATAATGATCTAGAACCCACTAAAATTTTATCTTTATTAATTTTACATTCTATACCTTTGCCACTTATTTCTTTATAATTTGTTACTTTGGTAAGTTCTTTATTATATGTTTTTTTTATTGATTTAGCTATTGGATGATTAGAATGTGCCTCAGATGATGCTGCTAGATATAATAATTCATCTTTAGAACAATTTATATTTTTTATCTTAACAACTTCAAATACACCTTTTGTAATTGTACCTGTTTTATCAAATATTATTGTATCAATTTTATTTAAGTTATCTATTACATCACTACCTTTTACAAGTATATTTTCTTTACTAGATTTACCAATTGCTGTAAAGTAAGTAAGAGGCACTGAAATAACTAAAGCACATGGACATGATATTACAAGCATTTCTAAAGCTCTATAAACACAGGTAGTAAAATTTTTTTCAAGTGATACGGGTATTACTACGACAAGAATGGCAAGAATAACCACTATCGGAGTATAAATTTTTGAAAATCTAGTAATAAATTTTTCTGTTTTTGTTTTATTTTCTTCACTATTTTCAATTATTTCAATTATTTTACTTGCGGTACTTGTTTCAAATGTTTTCGTTGCTTTTATTTCTAAAACACTATCTAAATTAATTGTTCCACTTAAGACTGTATCATTTAAATTAGCTTTTCGTGGGACTGATTCTCCAGTTAGGCTTTTGGTATCGATATGACTTGTACCATTTACAATAATACCATCTAAAGGAATTTTTTCACCAGGTGCAACAATAAAAATGTCACCAACTTTAGATTCTTTTACATCTATATAACCTTTATCTTTTATATTTACTTTATCACTTCTTAAATCCATTAATTCAACGATAGCTTTTTTAGAATTATCTACTGCTAAATCTGATAAATATTCTCCGATAGAAAATAGCAACATTACTAAAACTGCTTCGGGATACTCTTTAATGTAGAATGCTCCGAGTGTTGCAATAATCATCAGGAAATTTTCATCAAATATTTTACCATTTTTAATGTTTTTAAGAGCATTAAAATATACTTCTTTAGAAACAAAAACATAACTAATCGCTAAAAGATAAATGTTTTCATTAAAAATCATTCCTAATACAAGAAATACAATACTAATTATTATTCTTATTAAATCTTCATTAAATTTTATCTTTTTCATAACTTTATTCCTTCTTTAATATGTTCAAGTCCATATTCAATTATCACTTTAATATGATTATCTGCAATACTATAATATATTACTTGTCCTTCTTTTCTGGTTTTAACTAAGTTGGTACTTCTTAAATAACTTAGTTGGTGTGATACTGCTGAATTACTCACATTTATTTTGCTTGCTATAACACCAACTGATGTTTCTTCATTTAATAATACTTCAAGTATTCTAAGTCTTGTGGTATCACTAAATACTTTAAAAAATTCACTTAGTTCATTTATTATCTCTACTTTTTCCATTTTATCTCCTTATTTGAATATCTGTTCATATATTCATTATACTATTATTATATTATGAATGCAACTAAAAAAGATCTCATATCAATGAAATCTTCCATTTTCAATTACCCTGGATATGATAAGCGATTTTTATCGAACCACAATAAATTGAGATCATCACTTTCTCTCCATTTGGTCCCAATTTTTCAAGAGGAAATTTATCATGACAATATGCAAATTTGATTTTGCATATTTCATCATCTCTAGTTTTAGATAAATTTAATTTTTTAGTATTCGAATTTACTTTTTTAATTTTCATAATCAATTTTTGTCTTAAAGAACAATCTCATACTTTCTTTGGTAATAATATTATTGCATGGTTCTCCGTCTTTATGATTACCTCTAGCATCTATCCACGGTTTTTCCATATGAGTCAAATATTCTAAATATTTTCCATCATAAATACCATATGTATTCCAAACTTCATACAAAAAATTGACTATTTTTTATCTAAAACGGGTACTTTTTCTTTAGGCTTATCTATTGCTTGAAGGCCATATTCCTTGTATTCAAAATAAATACCAACGTTTGCTGGTCCATGCGCCCACGCTTCAAAATCTTCATTAAAAAGCTCTTTTTATCATACATTGCTAAATGATATCCTTGTGCATAATATAATATCTTTTGCAATTTTAATGGTGTAATTGTACTTCCTGCATCTCTATCTACTATTTGCAAGAAAAAGTTTGCTATGTCAAATATAGTTAACTTCATAATTTCTCCTTATATTTGAGAGAGTATTTTGATTAAATCCCACCCATTATGTAAATCACTAAAGACATTTTATCTCTCAATATTAATTCTACTACATATTTTATAATTGTCAGAAATGTTGCTAAAAAAATAAATAAAGTTTCCTACAAAACTTTATTTATTTGTATTTATACTTATACTTCCTATCCCACCATCTATATCAATTATATTTTGTCCTTCTCCTAATTTAATGTCATTTTTGTAGCTTACACCGTTAATGGTGATACTGCCTAGACCTTTTGATGTTTCAAATTTATAATCGTTATTTTGCAAATCTAGAATTACTTCTCCGACTCCTTGATCTATTTCATTTTTACCTAAAAGCGTTCCATTAAAATAAAATTTACCAGCCCCTAAATCTAGAGATAAATCTTGCAATTTAGAATTTGTAATATTTAATTCTCCAGCTCCTCCTTCAATTGTTGCTTTTTTGTTAGATAACAAATTTGTAATATCAACTTTACCAGCACCTTGATCTAAAGAAAATTTGTCAGTTGTTATATCAGAAATTTCAAGTTTTCCTGCGCCAATGTTAATATTTAAATCACCTAATGTTTCTGGTATAGTAATTATGATACTAGAACCTTTTTTATTGCCAAATATTGTTATCTTTTTTTCTTTTATTGATAAAGTATTTCCTTGTTCTTTTATTTTAAATTCTTTACTAACATTATCAGCATCAATACTTAATATATCACCTTTTTTAATTATCATATTGGTTGAACCAACATCTATATTTATATTTTTTATATTACTTGAATAGGTTTCACTAATATTTACATCATTGTTAAAACCAATTGTTGATGTTGCTAAAAATACTATTCCATTAATAATACTTAGTATTATTAAAACTGCAAGACAGATAGCAAATCCTTTTATTACTTTTTGAGTGGTATTCATTTAATTTCTATTCCTCCGAATACGGCATATCCTTCGATATAAATTGTCTTTTTGGCATCTTCATTATTTTTTCTTTCGTTAGAAATTCCACCGAATATCGGAGTTCCTTTTACTTTAACTATGCAATCTTTTGGAACTAATATTTCTATACCACCGAATATTGCCCATGCCCCAATGACTGTTTCTTTTTCTAATTTTGCTTCTCTTAAATCTAATTTAACAGAACCAAAAATAGCATTTAAATTTGCTTTTTCGAAATTTTCTCCAGCTTTATTTACATTTTGTTCTCCGAATGCTACAAAAATATTTTCAGTATCTTTACTATCTAAACACTTTGTTTTTTCTTTGACATTAAAATCCACTTTATTACCAAATATTAAAAATAATCCAATTAAAACGACGATTACTGGTAATAGAATTTCCCATAGAATTTCAAATTCAAATAACCCTTGAGCTGCTAAAAGAAGTAAAACTCCGATAATCAAAAATATTAAGGAAGATATTTTATTATTACCTTTTTCAAAAAAAGATATGGCACTTGGTACAATAATAAATAATGTCCACCATCCATCAAAGAAAATATTTATGTCCGCTACTCCCGTTCTATTAAGTCCCCAGATAACACCAATAAATATTAACACTATCCCCCATAATATTCTACTTAAATTTTTCATGTAATCAATCCTTTCTTTTTTAAGTATAATACACTTTTTTTATAATATCAATTAAATATTAATAGGATTAAAATCTATTTCTAATCTAACATCTTTATTCATAATAAATAAATTATCTAATTCTTTTAAAACATTTTTTAAATTATCACATTTTTTATATTTTATTATAATTTGCATGCGATATTCATTATTAAATTTAAATACTTGGGCGGTTGTTGGTCCTAAAATGATGACTTCTTCAAGACTTTTATCTAAGTAAGTTTTTACTCTCTTACTTGATTCAATTGTTTTATTATAGTCCTTACCTATTACTTTTAGACTAACTAAATAATAATAAGGAGGATATTTTAATTTTTTTCGAAAATTCATTTCATTTAAATAAAATCTATCATAATTATTTTCCTTAACACAATTTATAACATAATTATCTGGATTAAATGTTTGAATTATTACTTCACCAGGTGATGTACTTCTTCCACTTCGACCAGCCACTTGATGAAGTAGTGCAAATGTATTTTCACTTGCTTTAAAATTAGGAATGTTTAAAGTTGTATCTGCATTTATTACTCCGACTAGCGTAACTTTTGGAAAGTCTAGTCCTTTACTAATCATTTGAGTACCTAATAATATATTAAATTTTTCATTTTTAAAATCATCTATTATTTTTTCATGGGCACCTTTTCTTCTGGTAGTGTCTTGATCCATTCTAACTATTTTAGCATCTGGTAATATTTCTTTTAACTTTTCTTCTAACTTTTCTGTTCCTAGTCCATAATAATTCAAAGATTTTTCTTTACATTCTGGACATAATTCTTCACATTTTTGTTGAAAGCCACAATAATGACATATTAAATTATTTGTTGATTTATGATAAGTTAAGGTTATATCACAACTTGGACATTTGTAAGTAAAGCCACAATTACTACATGTTATGAATGTTGAAAAGCCTCGGCGATTTAAAAGCAAAATAACTTGTTCATTTTTAGCAATTTTCTCTTTTATTTTATTAATTAAAAGATCACTAAATATCATGTTTCGTTTTTTTATTTCTGGTTCCATATCTACCACTGTTATTGTGGGAAGACTAGCAGTTCCTACTCTATTTTTTAAAGTTAGTAATGTAAAAACTTTCTTATCTGCTCTTGCTTTACTTTCTAAAGATGGTGTTGCGCTAGCTAAAACAACGGGAATATTATTATATTTTCCCCGGTACATAGCAATATCCTTAGCATTATATCTAGGATTATTATCTTGCTTATAGCTGCTTGAATCTTCTTCATCAATTATAATTATCCCTAGATTTTTAACCGGAGCAAAAATTGCACTACGAGTACCTACCACAACATGAACCTCGCCGCGATATATTTTTAAATATTCATCGTATTTTTCTCCTTCAGATAATGAGCTATGTAGTATTGCTACATCACTTCCAAAAGTCTCATAAAACCTCTTAGCAATTTGATGTGTTAAGCTTATTTCAGGAACTAATACTATACCAGTTTTACCTTCTTTTATGATACTTTCTATTAATTTTATATATACTTCAGTTTTTCCAGAACCTGTTATTCCATATAACAAAAAAGGTTCAAAATGATTAAATGATGATTTTACTCTTTCATATACTTTTTCTTGATCACTAGTTAATGTTTTAGTTATATTGCTAGTATTTTTATTAATACGATATTTTTGAACTTTTTTTATGTCGATTAATTCTAGTTCTAATAAAGTTTTAATTATACTTGAACTATAATTTTTCTTTAACAATTCTTTATTATCTAAAACTTGTTTTAAAACTTTTACTTGGGCTTTTCTTTTATTTTCATAAATATTAATATAATCTATTACTTTTTTTCTATCTTTTATAATTATATATTCATCATATAAGTCATAATTTGATGTATTCTTTTTTACTTTTAGGCTTGATGGAAGCATTGTTTGATATGCCGTTATCATTGTACATAAAGTACTTTCTGATAAGTATTTTCCCAGTTCCATTAATTCTTTATTTAAAACTAGCTTTTCATCTACGATACTTGAAATATACTTAAGTTCGTAAGATGTATCTTCGCATTTATCGACAATTTCCATAATAAAACCAAGCACTTGTTGAAATCCAAATGGTACCAAAACTTTCATTCCAACCTGAATTTTATCTTGTAAATATTCAGGTATCATATATATAAATTCTTTATCTAATTCTTTTATGCTATATTCAATTATTACTTTTGCGTACATCTAAGCCTCCATATAAATATATAATATCACGGGCCATGCAAAAACTCAATAATTAAAAGAGCCTTAAGAATTATGTTAATACCTAGCAGTGTTGAGCAGATACTTCCACCAGTCGTGCTATCATAAGTTTATCACACTGCCAAAGTTATTGGTGAATCTTTAGTCCCAGATCCTCCAGCATAGAGAACAGAAGACTTTAGATACAAGACGGGACGAGAGCCATACCCATTGATCGCGAAGTTGGCGCTCAAGGCACCGTTGCGGTACAAATGGAGCACATGACTGCTGCTCGAAGAATAAGGAGAAATTGTCCATTCATTATGTCCCATGTTCATCCAATTTATTGTTTGTATTGATGTTCCATTTGCATCATTATCACTATAATTATATAGAGTTGTAGTCCATGCACTTGGACTTGCTGCAAATCCATAGTCACTTGCATACATTAAACCTATTTTCGATGTTCCATTGCTAGGTCCATATGCTTTGGTAGCATTTGTTATTTCTCTTGTATACATTTCAGTTGAGGTTACAGAGCTTATTGAATGTCCACTTACTTTCCAGGTTGTATCTTCAATCATATTTGACCATGTTGTACCTATATTATTTAAATAATTAGTATTCAAATTTATTTTATTTAGTAAACTTGTACTCCATATATTACTTGAACTATTTGCCGCTTTATAATTCCAGTAATATATATCTATTGATAATAAACTTCCTTTATAGGATGATGAATTTGGAGTACTTGAACCCCCATAATCTCCATTTGTTCCTAGTAATGCACTTGTGGCATAATCATATTTTATTAATTTTACCAATTGTTTTCCAGTTACGCCATGATTATTTTCTCCAAATACTCCGATAATTCGATATAAATTATCTGTTGAACATGGTGTTTCTGTTGAACCAAAACATACAAAGTTATTTACTTGGTCGCTTGCTCCTGCATATCTATATGAGTTATCACCTGCTCCATTTGCTAACGAGCTTGTATGATGATATAGGGTGTCATCTTTTCCATCCATTGATATAATACATGAACTTAAAGTTTGTCCATTAGAACATACAGTTGCTACAGTTTCTTTTATCTTTCCCTTTTGTATCATTAATTTAGCACTAAAACTTTTTCCTGCATTTTCACTTTGATCTTTATCATAATTTACTAATGTTACCGTTATATTCCATTCATCTGTTTTTGTTGGACTTGCAGTAATTTCTTTATTATTAAATAAAGTTATTAAACCACTTTTATTTGTTATATCATAACCTGATATACTTGTACCCTTACCATCTGTTACTGTCTTATATGTTAGACTTGTTATATCAGTTACAGCATTGCCACTGGCATCTGTTATTGTTAAAAGCAATTCTGGTGTACTTTCATTTTGAGTATATAAAAATGTATTATTTGATATATTTAAATACAAATAATAATGTTCTGTTGCAGTATTTGTTTTATTATTTGCTGTTAATATTGCTTTTGCAAAAGTACTTCCACTTGCATTACCTTTACCACTAGCAAATGATGTTGCATCTGCATATATTGATATATCATTTCCTACTTCAAAATTAAATACATCTGTGGTATATGTTGTTACTCTCAAGTTTGCACTTGTACCAGTTCCACCACTTGCTTGAAAATATGCATATGTTGTTCCAATTATTAATGCAAGTAATACTAAACTTGCTATTACACTTAATATTATTGCTTGCTTTTTATTTTTCATTCTATACACCTCATTACAATATCACGCACGGATATTTTATCATATATTAATATATTAACTGAAAAAAAAAAAAAAAAAAGCATCATAATCACACACACATGAAATTTGACGCCGTTTTCACTTAATTTAATTTTGAAGGACCTTTTATTGAGTCTATTGTTTTTTCAAACTTTTTATTCTACTTTCAAAATCTTTACTCATGCATATATATGAGCCTGATATTACACCATTAGCATTTATAACCTCTTTAATAGTTTCATTATTTATACCACCATCAATATATATTTCAAAACTATTTTCTTTTTTGTATTTTATTAATTCTTGCAATCTGTCTTTAGTGCTATCTAAAAATTTTTGACCACCTTTACCTGGTACTACACTCATTAAAAGAACTCTATCTATATAAGGAAAATAATGACTAAATGATGATATTTCTTCATCTGGGTTAATTACTAATCCTCTTAAAATTTCATAATTATTAAGTTCATTTAATAATCCAAAAACACTTGGTTCAGTGGATGGATGAATATATATACAACTGGGTTTTAATTTTAGTAAATCATTTAAGTAACCACTTGGTTTACTCACCATCATATGAATTTCTAAAGGTTTAATATTATCTTTAAAAAGTATTGGTAAATGATTAATATCAAAATTCTTTGTTCCAGCATATATACCATCCATTAAATCTACATGTATAGCATCTGCGCTGGTTTCATTTATTAAATCAATAGTTTTCTTTTGATCATATAAACTATTTATATAACTTACGGTTATTTTCATGGCACTCCTTTAAAAATCTAGTATAATTAATATATCTTGAAGGAAGAATTATTCCTTTAGACATTGCTTCGATTACTTTGCAACCTTTTTCTTTTATATGCACGCAATCTTTAAAATCACATTCATATTTTTGAAATTCTAAAAATGTTTCTTTTAACTTATCTTTATCAATATTATTTAAGTCTAATGCTGAAAATCCTGGTGTGTCCACAAAAAATATTTTACCTATTTTGTATATTTCTGTATGTCTTGTTGTATGAACTCCACGATTTAAAGCCTCACTAATTGGCTTTGTTTCAAGATTTAATCTTTTATCTAATTTATTTAATAAGCTTGATTTTCCTGCGCCAGTTTGTCCTGTTAAAACAACAAGTTTATTTTTTAAGATACTTTTTATTTTTCCTAAATGTTTATTATCCACAACTTTAATTCCTATACTTTTATAATATTTTATTAGTGGTTTTAAGTTTTTTAGTTCTTCTTTTGATAATAAGTCTAGTTTTGTTAAACAAATAACGGGTTCAATGCTATTAGCAAGAATTACACTTAGTTCTTTATCAAGTAAGCTTAATGATAAATCTGGTTTTTTAACACTTGTTACAATTAAAGCTATGTCAACATTAGCCACAACCGGTCTTTCAAGTTCATTTACTCTAGGTAATATTTCTTCGATTGTTAAAGTAGATTCATCAATTCTTACTATATCACCCACCAAAGGGGAAAGTCCTAAATTTCTAAACTTTCCCCTAGCACTACAAATATAATCAACCCCATTTACTGTAACTTTATATTGATTACTTATTTGTTTTGTGATTCTACCTTCCATTAGTTTAATTCTCCATTATCATCTGGTTCTTCTTCAGTTGGAGCTACTGCTATATTAATGGTTAATTTTGCTCCACTTACCACTGTTGTTCCTGCTGCTCTACTTTGATAAAATATTGATCCAGCTGGATGTTCTGTGGTCGTTACTTCTTTTTTAGTTAAAATGACGCCATATTCATTACAGAAATTTTCTACTTCTTCAACACTGTAATTTTCATTTACAAAATCTGGATATTTATTGTCTAATTTTGGGACATAAAGTGTAATTGTATCCCCTTCACTTATTTTTGTTCCAGCTTCAATGGATTGGTCTATTATAATATTTTCCTTATAAGTTTCTCCGTCAGTTAAATCTACTTCTTTTTTATCAATTATTACTTGAACTTTTAAAGCTTCAAGCTTTCCTTTTATTTCTGATGCATTTTGTCCTTTATAATCTTCAATTGTTATTTTTATATCTCCGAGTGAACGATAAATTATTACTTCTGTTCCGGCTTTTCTAATACTTCCAATTGCTGGTGATGTTCTTGAAACTTTTCCTTCTTCGATTAACTCATTTGCTTCTTCTCTTTGTTCATCTGATACTACAAATCCTGCATCTTGTAAGGCTTTTATGGCATCAGTTATTGAATAACCTGAAACATCTGGAATAGCGGTTTGTTTTGATGATGTAATTTTAGGAATTAAAACAAATATAGTTGTAATTATTACTACAAGTCCAACGAAAACACTTGCTAAGGTTATTAGTAACTTATTATCTGATGTTGTTTCAGTATTTTTTGTTTTCTTTGCCACTTCTTTATCACCACTCTTTTCATTTTTATTTACTTTTGGCTTTTGTTCTTTAACTGTCTTTATTAGTTTTGTATCATCATAATCATTTTCAGGATACTTAAATGTAATCTTTAATTCATTTGCTCTAGATTCATCAAGACATGTTTTTAAATCTTCGTGCATTTCTCTAGCATCACTATATCTATTTTTAGGATTTTTTGCTGTAGCCCTTAGTATTATGTTTTCAACACTTTGGGGAATATCTGGCAGCTCATCCCTGATACTTGGCATTGGTTCTTTTAAATGTTTCAAAGCTATTTCTACGGCATTATCACCGCGAAATGGAAGCTTTCCTGTTAGAAGTTCATACATTAAAATACCAATTGAATATATATCACTTTGTAGAGTTGCTCCTTTGCCACTAGCCTGTTCTGGTGGTAAATAATGTACACTTCCCATGACAGAATTTGTTTGAGTAAGCTGAGTTGCATTCATAGCAACAGCAATACCAAAATCTGTAATTTTTATAAGTCCATTTTCTAAAATCAAAATATTCTGTGGCTTTATATCACGATGTATTATATATGAATCATGAGCAACACTTAAACCATTTGTTATTTGAAGTGCTATATCAATTACCTCTGGTACAGTTAATTTACCGCGTTTTTTAAGTAAAGCCTTTAAATGTTTACCTTCAACATATTCCATTACTATATAATATTCACCATTATCTTCACCAACATCATATACCTCAACAATATTGGGATTGGAAAGGCTACTTGCAGATAAGGCTTCTCTTTGGAAACGGCGAACAAATTTTTCATCATTTGCTAAATCTCCACGCAAAACTTTTACCGCAACATTTCTATCTAAAATGGTATCATATGCTAAATAAACATTAGCCATACCGCCTTCACCAATAGATTTTATTATTTGGTATCTATCACTAATTTTTTGCCCCTTCATTATCATGCTATTTCACCACTTTCTCTAACTAAATACGCAATAGATATATTGTCGTTTCCCCCTCTAGCGTTACATTTTTTAATTAATTTTACGACTTTTTCTTCAACTGTCAAGTCATTTTCTAATAATACTTTTTCAATTTGTTCATCACTAAGCATTCCCGTTAATCCATCGCTGCATAGAAATACCGCATTAGATTCATTATCAACATCAAAGATATCTGGTTCACACTTTTCAGCTGCCCCTAAAGCTTTCATTAATACATTTTTCTTTGGATGATTTGCAGCTTGTTCAGGTGTTAAATCTCCAGCATCTACTAGTAAATTTACTAAAGTGTGTGGTTTAGTTACTTTGTGTAATTTATTATTTTTAATAACATAACCTGATGAGTCTCCAATATTAGCAAATATCAAAAAGTCTTTAGTAACTATAGCTGCTACGACAGTTGTTCCTAGCCCTTTAGAATTTTCATTTTCTTCCCCATAATTTAATATTTCTTTATTTATTTCATTAATGTTATCAGATAACCAATTTACAGCATCTATCTTTGTACCAATTGATGCGCTTTCGGTAAATCTTTTTCCCAAATGAGCAACTGTTAGGGCACTAGCAACTTCACCTTTACGGTGTCCTCCCATACCATCAGCTACAACACATAAATATTCACCACTTATATTTTTTAAAATTGTTACACTATCCTCATTGTGTTCTCTTACTCTTCCAGTATCTGTTAAATAAAATGACTTCACTTTAATCACTCTCGCTTCTTAATTGTCCACAGGCTGCTTTGATATTACCTCCGAATTCTCTTCTGACAGTTACATTTATTCCATTTTCTTTTAATGTGTTATAAAATTTATCAATTCTTTTTTTATCACTTTTACTAAAGTCTATGTTATTAGTTTCGTTATATGGTATTAAATTAACATATACATTCATACCATGTAATAGCTTTGCTAATGCTAATGCTTCATCTACATCATCATTAACCATATTAAGCATAACATATTCTATGGTTACTCGTCTATTAGTTTTTGCAATATATTCTTTAATTGTTTGTATAACTGTGTCAATATCATAGGCTTTATTAATAGGCATAATCTTATTTCTTATCTCATTTGTTGGAGCATGCAAGGATAATGCCAAGTTTACTTGTAAATCAAGATTACTAAATTCTTTAATCTTTGGTACTAATCCACAAGTTGAAACTGTAATATGCCTAGCCCCGATAGCAAGGCCTTTAGCGTCATTTATGATTTTGATAAAATCTATAATATTATCATAGTTATCAAATGGTTCACCTATTCCCATCATAACTACTGAATCAATTCTTTTACCGACATATTTTTCTATTAATAAAATTTGATCCACGATTTCATAAGTTTCAAGATTTCTAACCTTTTTTAGTCTACCTGATTCACAAAACCGACAGCCCATGTTACATCCAACTTGACTTGATACACAAACCGAAAGTCCATAATCATGTTCCATAAGTACTGCTTCTATTTTTTCGTCATCAAGGAGTCTAAATAAAAATTTCTTTACTAATGGTCCTTCTTCTACTATTTCTATTTTGATAAAATCTGTGCTAAAATCTCTCATTAACTTTTCTTGAATTTCTTTTTTTATGTTAGAAAACTTAGTTATATCCCAAATCTTATGAATATATAACCATTCAAAAACTTGAGTAGCTTTGAACTTTTTTTCGCCGATACTCTCAAAATAACTCTCTAACTTTTTTCTTGTAACTCCAAAAATATTATTCATATTATCACGCTTTCTTCTTTGTTAATGACCTTAATAATTTTAAATTACCATAATCCTTATATTTTTCATAATAATCATGTTCAAACATTAAATCTCTGAATGAAACATTTTTAATTTTTTTATATAATTTCTCTTCTTCTTGTTTTCTTTTAGCAATGACTTTTTTATCCAATTTATTTTTATCGCTATAATATTCTATTATATAACTTATTATAGTTATAATTTCAATTATAAATAAAGGAAGAAATATAATTAAAAATGTTTTATTACTAAGATTATTTAAATTAAAATGGTGTATTACTTTATTATCTGTTAAAAGGTATGCAAACGATATAACTAATCCTGCTACCCACATCTTTATTTTACCAAATATATTAGATTTAATATTCATACCTATGTTATACTTTATACTTTGAATTAAAGCTATTGTTAGCTCGAAAATTATTAAAATTATGGCATATGGAGAAATACTCATTAAAAGAAGTAAATTTATTACTAAAAATGCTTTATCACTCAAGGCATCAAATAGACTTCCAAAAAATGTTGATGCATTTAGATTCCTAGCTAAAAAGCCATCAATAAAATCTGTCAAAAAACATAATGAAGATAATACAAAAGTTGTAAATCCGCCATATTTGTTATAAACTGGAATTAAAGCAAAAATCCCCACTACTCTAAGCAGGGTTATAAAATTAGTTATAATAAAATTTAACCATTTTTTATCCATTCTTTAAATCCTCACTAAAACTTATTTATTTTTTATATTATCACACTTGTCAACATTTGTAAATTGTAATTCATAGGTCTTATTTTCATTTTCAATTGTAATATTAGTTATATTTTTTAAATCAGTTTTAACTACTACTTTATATCCATCTTTATTATAATTGATTTCTCTTGTACTTTCATTTTTAGTTATATTATATAGATATTCTTTTAAATTTTCAAAAATGATGTTAATATTTAAAAATGATTCATCGGTTTCATCATAAAGATTTTGTAATTCTTCCTTTTCATCTAAAACAACTTTATATGTTATATCTTTATCTTTTATATATTTTATAATTCCATCTTTTGTTTCTTTATATCCTATTTCTGTGTCATTTAATTTTTCTCCGGTATAAATAGTTGTGATATTTTCTTCGATCACTTTATACTCATAATTAAAACATCCATTTAATAAATTTTCTTGCATCGTTTCATATTTTTCAAAAGAAGCTATTTCTTCTTTTTTTACTTCAGGATTATTGGCATTATTATTTTCTTGTCTTCCATTTATTGCAAATACTACGATTAAGACTATGATAAATATCATCCATGCTGCAAATTTAATTGTGGCTTTTCCTTGTGTTGTTGACCAAAAACTATTATTATCCATTATTTACCTCCATATTCAAGTACTTATTTTTATCTATTCCATTTAAAAAACTATTTATTTCCATTAATTTCTTACCACTTGGTTTTACTTTCTTTAAATATATTATTCCATCTTTACATGTTATACCTAGACTTTTTTTATCTATTTCTTTGATAATACTAGTCTTTTCAATTTTCTTTTCAACAAATTGTGCTTCTAGTACTTTTATTTCTTGGTTATTAATTATTATATTTGCTAGTGGCCAAGGATTAAGTCCCTTAATTTTCCCAATTATTTTTTGGCCTTCTTCATTAAAATCTAGTCTTTCATCTTCCCTTTTAATCATCGGAGCCAGAGTGTAATTTTCTCCTTGCTTAATTCTATCATTGGTCTTATCAAATATTGTGGGTAAGACTTCAAGTAATAAGTCACGACCTAAAATTGATAATTTATCATGAAGGGTTCCAACATTATCACTTTCTAAAATTGGAATTTCTTTTATTTTAATAATATCTCCGGTATCCATTCCCTCATCCATATACATGATTGTTACACCAGTTACATCATCGTTATTAAATAAACACCATTGTATCGGAGCAGATCCACGATATTTTGGTAAGATTGATGCATGAACATTGATACATCCATACTTTGGCAATTCCAATACTTCTTTAGGAATTATTTGCCCATAGGCACAAGTAACAATCAAATCTATATCTATTTTTTTTAATTCTTCAAAGTCTTTTCTAATTCTTACTGGTTGGAATACAGCAATATTTTCTTCAAGAGCCAGCTTTTTTACTGGACTAAAACTAACATCTTTATTTTTACCTACAATTTTATCTGGTTGAGTTACAACCATTATAACGTTTGTATTTTCTATCAACATTTTTAAGATAGGCACTGAAAATTCAGGTGTCCCCATAAAAACTATATTTTTGTTTTTCATATTCATCATCTCTCTTACATTATATAATAAATTAGAAAAGAAGACAAGTTTTTACTTATCTTCTTCACAATTTACACAAATATTTTCTCCGTTTTTATCGACGATTAATTCACCACATTTTGGACAAATATCTCCGGTTGGTTTATACCATAATGCGTATTTACATTTTGGATAATTATTACATCCATAGAATATTTTGCCTTTTTTAGTCTTTCTTTCTACAATCATACCTTTATCGCACTTAGGACATTTGCAAACTTCAACAACTTCTTTTTTCTCTTTTTTAATATATTTACAAGTTGGATAATTGCTACATGCCACGAACTCACCAAATTTACCTTTACGAATTACTAGTGGGCTTCCACATTCAGGACAAACTTCTCCAGTTTCTTCTGGTCCCTTCTTTTCCATTTCATGAAAAGCTTTTTCTACTAATGGTTCAAATTCATCATAAAATTCATGTAATACTTTTTTATAATCCATTTTATCTTCAGCAATTTCATCTAAATCATGTTCCATATTAGCAGTATACTCAACATTTACAATACCACTGAAGAACTCTTGTAATTTATCAGTTGTTTCAATACCAACTTCTGTTGGTTCAAACTTTTTATCCTTTAATACTACATAGCCACGATCTTTAATTGTTCCAACAATAGTAGCATACGTTGATGGACGCCCTATTCCTAAACTTTCCATTTCTTTAATTAAACTACTTTCCGTATATCTTGGAGCTGGCTTAGTGAAGTGTTGTGTTTTGGTAATATCATCTGCTGTTATACAACCTGATTTATAATTTTTTAAATCGGGAAGTATTACATCCTCACTATCTTCATATTCACTATATACTTTTAAATAACCATCAAATGTTAAAACACTTCCAGTTGCTTTAAATGTATAGCCATTATTTTCTAGAATGACTGTTGTTGCAAGAGTCTTAGCATCTGCCATTAAAGATGCAAGGGCTCTAGCATATATTAATTTATATAATTTATATTCATCATTTGATAAATAAGGTTTTACACTTTCTGGAGTTCTATTAATACTTGTTGGTCTAATACCTTCATGAGCATCTTGAATATTTTCGTTTTTCTTTCCTTTTTTTACATATCCAATATAATTTTCTCCGAATTTTCCTTTGATGTATCCAAAAGTTTCTTTAACAAATGAATCACTTACTCGGATACTATCAGTACGCATGTATGTAATTAACCCAACTGTTTCATTGCTTAAAGTTTTACCTTCATATAAGTCTTGGGCTAATTTCATAGTTTTAGATGGAGCAAATCCTAATTTATTAGATGCTGCTTGTTGCAAAGTACTTGTTTTAAATACTTCACGAGCACTCTTATTCTTTTCTTTTTCAGTTACACTTTCTATTTTAAATGATTTAGAAAGCTTAGCTAATATTTCATCTGCTTCAACTTCATTTGGTATTTCTACTTCTTTACCGTGGTACTTATCCAACGTTGCTTTAAATTCTTTAAAGTCTGCTTCAATAGTCCAATATTCACGAGGTACAAAAGCTTGTATTTCTCTTTCTCGATCTACGATTAGTTTTAAAGCAACACTTTGAACTCGTCCTGCTGATTTACCACCAGTTTTTCTTTGCATTAATTTACTTAGTCTAAAGCCTATAATTCTATCTAAGAATCTTCTTGTTTCACCAGATCTTACTAAATTCATATCAATTTTACCAGGATTATTAATGGCATTTATAACAACATCTTTTGTTATTTCGTTAAATACAACCCTTTTATATTTTTCATCTGGTATTTTTATTTCATCATAAATATGCCAAGAAATTGTTTCTCCTTCACGGTCGGGGTCGGTTGCAAGATAAATTGTATTTGCATCCTTTACATCTTTTTTTAAAGCCATAACCTCTTTATTCTTTCCTTTAATTATTTGATAATTTGGTTCGAAATCATGTTCAACATCTATTCCTAAACCAAATTTACCTGTTGTAGCTAAATCTCTGATATGTCCTTTACTAGAAACTACTTTATAGTCACTACCTAGATATTTTTCAATGGTTTTACACTTAGCTGGAGATTCCACTATAACTAAATTTTTCATATTATTCCTCCTTTTGCTCATTTGCATTCTTGTAAGAGTTTATTTTATTATCTAAGTAATTATAATAATTATTTCTTATTATTGTTTCACTCATTTGCATTCTGATAGTAACAATATTATTTATTCTAATCAATTCTTCAGTATCATATTCTTTATCAGTATAATATTTTACTGTGCCACTACCTGCATTATAAAAAACTTCATTATTTTTCCAAGAACCATCTGCAAATGTTACAACATTTAAATATTCATCACTAAAGACATCAGTTCCCATGTAGTACCTAGGATCATAATCTAAATTAAATAGATTAGCAATCGTCGGAGTTAAATTTATATAAGAACTGTATTTTTCTACGACTTCACTTTTAATTTGAGAGTTATATATAACCATCGGAGTTCTTTCAACTTCATAATCACTTAAATCATATGTTAGAACTTCAGATATATCTTTATTTTTTAAACCATATGGATAATGATCTCCATATAAAACTATTACTGTATCATCTAATGTACCAGATGCCTTTAGTCTATCAAGTAAAATACCTAAACTATTGTCAAAAGTTTTTAATTTAGACATGTATCTTCGTAATTCCATTGAATAATCTGTACCTTCAGTTATGCTTAAGTACTTATCCCCTTCCACACTTGATTGATTATATGGTTGATGTGGAGATACTGTGGTAAGCCATAACATATATGGACTACTCGTATCAGTTAAAGTAATATCCATTGCAGCATTCATGAAATCTTCATCACTTGCCCAATTTTTATATTCGTTATAATATGGAATATTTAAATCGTTTACATTATAATATGCATCACTACCTAAGTTTTTATGAATAATATGTCTTACATAATATTGTTCAGTATAATCATGCATACTACTTGTTTTATAGCCAGCGTTTTTAAACAAATTAAATATTGAAGTAAAATATTTATTATTACTATAAATGTTGGCTGTACAATTATTTTGAATTGTATATAGACTTGTCATACCACTAAATTCATTATTGCCCGTTGCACAACTATTTCTAGGACTATAATTATTTTTAAAACTGATTCCTTCACTATATAATTTATAAAAGTTTGGATATAAATCCTTATTTATAATTATTTCACCGACACTTTCCATCATTATTACTATGATATTTTTACCTTCAAGTATTCCAGTGTGATCATTATAGCTAGTTATCGTTCTATTTTTTATAAATTCATTAATATTATTTTTAGTTACATCAGTTTCATTTTTAATGATATCATCTAATATAGTATCATCAATTTCTCTTCTTTTATCTTCATCTGTTGTAGTATTATTACTTTCACTTATAGCAAATGTATCTTTTGTTGGTGCTTCGACCATCGTTGATTTAATATCAAGAAATCCAAAACCTAATACCCCAAACTGGTTTATAGTAATGCTAGGGACACTAGGATAAGCAAATAGATCTTTGTTGCTTACTGTTTGAAGTTTATTTTGCATGAAACTAGCATCTAATGTTTCATAATATAACAAACCACTGAAAACTAGCAACAAAGTGCTTGTTATTGTTCTAATACCAGGTTCGAATACAATATTAGTTTTTAAAGGGAACTTTTTATCTATTTTCTTTTCAGTAAATTTATCTAAGAAAATATAATAAAGAATTAATAAAATAAATGGTATAAAAGCTAAATAATATGTTGGCTTAAAAGATGATAGAAAGTCTATAATATAATCTTTTACTGCTCCGAGTTGACTTTTTGTATTAACCGATGCATATACACCAATAAAATTATTAAAGCCAATTTGAAAATATGTGTAGGCACTTATAGCAAAAGAAAGAATAATTATTAATGCTTTACTTACTTTTTTGTTAAACCATGAAAGGATATAGCTTAGTAAAATGCTTACAAAATTTATTCCTATAAATATTCTTAGTAAGGCAATATTTTTTAAAGTTATTCCACTTATTAATCGAAATGATATTTCAAGTAGCATAAAAAATATTAATAAAATTATATAATTTTTAATTAAATTATTCTTTAACAAGTTCTTCATTTTTTTCCTCCATCAAAATTTTTACTGGTTTATATGTCAACCTATAATTATCTAAAATTCCATATTTTTTTATATTTTCAAGATGCTTTTTTGTTGGGTAGCCTTTGTGACTTTTAAAGCCATATTCTGGATGTTTTTTATCAAGTTCGTACATCATTTTATCACGAGTTACTTTAGCTAAAACACTGGCCGCAGCAATACTTAGCGATAAAGCATCTCCGTGCACTATTGCTTTTGAGTTTTCAATAGGTAGAGGCATTGCATCTGATAATACATATTCTGGCTTAACATTTAATTTATCTATTGCCATTAACATTGCTTTTCTACTTGCTTCATATATATTTATCTCATCAATGGTTTTAGCATCTACAATTCCTATTCCATAACTTATGGCATCTTTTTTTATTATTTCAAAAAATTTATCTCGCTTTTTTTCACTTAATTGCTTAGAATCATTTAAACCTTCAAGTTTATAATTTTTTGGCAGAATTACCGCTGAGGCTACAACTGGTCCACATAATGGCCCACGCCCGGCTTCGTCTGTACCAGCAATTAAATTAATTCCTTTTTTATATAATTCTTTTTCATATTTTAATAAATCTAATTCTTCCATCTATCAAATGTTACTCCTTTTAGTGCACCACTCACTAAATCATTATACACCTTATTTGATATTTTTTCATAGTCTATTTCCCCATCTTTTTCAAAATAATTAAACTTTTTAGCTAAAGATGTAAATATTTCATTCGGATCATCACTTATTTCAATATTATATTTTTCTTCTAATTTATCTTTATAGTAATTTTTAAAGAAAGTAATTATGTATCCTCCGATGTCTGTCATATTTAAAATTTCCATCTTTATAGTGGCAGTTGATGCTAAGCTTAAAGCTTCAGTATTATCTTCAATTTTAGGCCAAAGTATTCCAGGTGTATCTAATAATAAAAAGCCCGAATTTGTTTTAAGCCAATTCACTTGCTTAGTTACTCCCGGTTTATTTCCCGTGTTTGCAACCTTTTTACCAGCTAGCTTATTTATAAGTGTACTTTTACCAACATTAGGTATTCCTATTACCCCAATTTTAATTTCTTTACTTTTAAGACCTTTTTCATTTCTTTTTTCTTGTATAGGCTTTACTACATCATTCGTTAACTTTATCAATTTTTTATAATCATCATTATTTGTTAAGTCTAATAATATTACTTTATAACCTTTTTCTTCATAATACTTAATCCATTTATTAGTTTCTTCTAAATCACATAAATCCTTTTTGGTCATAACTAAAATTCGAGGTTTAGCCTCAAGTATATCATCCATCCCTTTTAATTTTGAAGATGATGGCATTCTAGCATCTACACATTCATAAATTATATCAATTAATTTTATTTTTTCTTTTATTTCTCTTTTAGCTTTTACCATATGACCGGGATACCAATTTATATTAGTTTTATTTTCATTATTCATGCTTATCACCTACTTTTTTCTGTGCCATTATATCATAAAAGTGCCACTTTTTATTATCACTTTCTCTAACATATTCAATTTCTTCTAATTTGATTATATTATAATTTTTTAAATACTCATTTACTTTATCTATTGAAAATGTATTAATTGATTCGACAACATTCCAAGCGTCTCTATCACCAAATAATTGCCCTACAAAATAGCCATTATCTTCAATTGAATTATAAATTTTAGTCCATAGTTCATCAAAATTGTTAGGATTACAAAATGGGATACTAAAGAATGCTGTAAGTAACTTAGTCTTAGGTAATTCTACATCTTCAAAACTACTTTTCTTAAATGAAATAAGTCGCTTCTCACTATCAGATAATCTATTTAAAATAAAATCTTGATTTAATTGTCTATCAATAGCTAATACTTTAATACCATTTTTAATCATATAAACAGTTTCGTTTCCACTACCACACCCCAAATCAATTGCATTATCTATTTTATAATTATCTAAAAATTCAATAAGTAATTTACACACGTCATCACCATAAGTTTCATTTTGATAATTTGTCCAATCTTTCATAATTTCACCTCTATTTTCATTCGGTCTTGACTAACCGTTCTCACCATATCAATTCCTAAACAATTTTTACTTAAAATTAAACTTTTTATGCTTATATTTACCAAATTTTAATATATTTTAACATAAACGTGTAAGATCTATTTTGGAGTTTTGCCTTATATTATAAAGGCTTAGGAGTAGTCTTGACTAAATTGTTATCAACCAGTTTATATTAGTTTTATTTTCATTCATTTGGGTTAACTTCTTTAATTAGATTATTAATAAAATGATTAGATTTGCTTCTTCCATTTATTACTCCAGCAATTCCTTCTGGAAAAATCTTGTAATTGTTTATATTATTTACATCAACCCACTCAAAGTTAATCCAATCTCCTTCTAATCCTTTAAATTTAGTTTCTTTAATCTCATCATTATATATTCCCTTATAGATAATATTGATTTGATGATTATTATACCCTTTATCTGTTACAAATTCTTCGCTCAAAGCTAGAAAAGTATATGTAATATTATCCCATCCAATTTCTTCTTTTATTTCTCTTTTTATTGTATCTATACTTTCTTCTAATTCTTCTATTCTACCACCAGGCAACATATAGAAATTTCTTCCTTCAACATTAAATAATAAGACTTTCCTTAAATCTTTATTATAAATGACAGCAGATGTACGAGCATTAAATCTAAAATCATTTCTTACAAAATCTAAATTCATAATTTCACCTCTTTTTATAAATATAAAATGTGTCGGCACGTTACGAGCCAGTACCCTAATTCCTCTCAAAAATGAGTATATTTTAACCTATTTTTTATTATTTTTCTTCCTTTTTTATTAAAACATGCAAGATCTCAATTCTTAAAAACTTCCATTTTATAAGGGTTTAAGTGATAGTCGCCATAAATACGGAACAGGCAGTTGATCCCAGTAGATGATATAACTTTTTCTTCACTATTATTTTCTCTTTTTTCTTTTCTTTCTTTTCTTTTTTGATACATGTTCATTTTAATTACTTCCTTTTTTAATTATAACACATTTTAATACAAATTTATTTTATCTTTTCAATTTGTTTTTGTTTTCTTGTTTGTATTGCAAAATATGTTTGTCCCATGGCAACAACTTCTTTACTGGAATCAGCATTTTGAACTATTAAATAACAATGTATCTTGATAATTTATAAACTTTAATAAATTCCTCTTTACCTTTACCAGTTTTTATTGGCTTGGCGATCTCAGCAACCCAATTTCTTCGAATGAAACACTATTTTGAGCAGATGTTATAGCTTTATCTATTACTTTTTGAAAATTTCTCCAGTCTTTGTATTCTAGAACTTTTGATAGTTCTTTAGCAAGCCAATACTCATTACCACATTCATCAACATGTTTTATATTTTTAAAAATATTATTTGTATAGTTAGTTTCAATTATAACAATTATTACCTCCATTTCTATTATTTGTATTTTTTTTATAATTTACTTTTTCTTTTTTTACAAGAATTTATTATACCATTTATTTATAATGTCTCATAGTTTTTCTGTTTAATTTTATTTTAACTTTACATTATTATTTTTATTTATTATCTTTTAGCTTTTCATAAGCACATTTATAATCTAATTCATTGTCTATTTTTACCCTCCTTATAAATTAGTAAAAAATTTTATTTAATTATATTTCTTGCTACGCTATAATTTTTAATGCATCTATCATAACATACGTTCGACTACAAATCAAGACATATAATAATAAAAAAATAGAAAGTAAAAAAAAGAACTATTTCTAGCCCTTTTATAATGTGTTTTATCTTTCTTTTTTAATATCTTTAATTGTTTTAAAATAAAAGTTTTTTAAACTATAATTTCTTTCTAATTGAATAAAATGTTTTTTTAATTGTTCCTGTTTTTTTGTATCTGCAATACTACTTAACATCATATCAATCATGGTATTATTAGTAATTACATTACTTTGAACGTTTGCATTAAACATATATGTCATATATTCATTATTAATTAAAATGGTATAACCATAAAACTTATCCGCTTTGTAAAGAAAGAATATATTATCTAATTTGTCACCAAACAAAATTATAATCGGAGATTTTATTATTAAGTTTTTAATAGTTAACTCGTCTAAACCAACACTTTTTAAATTTTCTTTTAATTTAGATAGCATTTCAAAAGAAAATACATAGAAATTAGATTCCGCTTCTTTTAAACCAATAAAGCTAAATCATTACTAAAACTTATTTTGAAATTATCATCTAACATAAGATATTCTGAGTAATTACTTTTAAATGCATTTAAAAGATAAAATAAAATTAAGATATAATCGGTATAAACTGTTGATATTATTTCAGAACCAGATACTATTGTTTCTCTATCTTCATTTACAATACTTTTCTTTTTTAGAATCACATCCAGACAGTAAGATAATAGCACATATAATAATTAAACCTTTTTTCATTGCTACTTTATTTTCTATTATTTTTATTATAATAGATTATTACTAGAAAAATAAACAATTTATTTTTCTTTTGTTAAAGTTAAGACTAGTGCTGGAGCATCTAGATCTAATTGTCCCATTCTTTTTAATTTGGCATAAAAAAGTAATACTTCCAAATTTTTATAATTTACACTTAAATCTAATTGTAACATTTTTATAGCTAATTGTTCTATTTCCGAATCTACTTCTGCAGGATAAATCCCATCTTCCATAAATTTTTCGATTAAAGCATTAGCTTTATTAATCTTTTCTTGCCAAGTTTTATCTGCCGCTAGTTCTTTCATTTTTTTAGTATTTAACTGTTTTTGTAGTTTAAAAATAAAAGTTTCATTATTTTCGATTGTTATTAGGAAACTATCTAATTTCTTTTCTAATATTTCACAAGTTTCATTTATTTCATCTTTTTTAGAATTTATTTTTTTATTACTGCGTGATATTTTTTTTAAAAGTAAATATAACGTTATAGCAGATAATAAGAAGGATCCTGGATTAAAAATAATTATTCCTAAATTAGCCAGCACCAAAAGAAAAGCCAAAATACTATTATTTCTAACTTTATTTTCTGATTCAGAAAAATTAAAATATAAATCTTCTGCTCTAGATTTCATTTGAATTAGATATTTATTTTTTAACTCCACGTTTTTAGAAAACAATTTATCTAACTCTTCTAAAGTTAGGTCGTTTTCCTTTGTTAATATAGAAAAAATATTGTTTACTTCATTTTCTATATTTTGCATTTTAATATTTTCTTTCTTATACTCCATAATATCCCCCATGTAAGTCTTATGTATATTATCATATTTTAAATATTTTTTCAATTAAAATTCAATTTCATAATCTTTCAAAGTTTTTTTTACGCTAGTAATAAATTTTTTATCCTTCGTTGCTAGTACTTTTTCCTTTAACTTTTTCATATCTAAATCTTCTGGAATTCCACTTATTAATTCAGTTAAATAATAACTATCTTTTTTTTCAATAAAATAATCTTCAATAATAGAAAAATCTTTATTTTTTCTATTGTAATTAAAAGCAAGGCGCCATAACCATTCTCTTTCATTATTTTTAATTCCAACTTCTACAAGGTCATTAAATTTCTCTTGATCAATTTGAGGTGGCATAGGAACACTAATATACTGAGCAATAAATTCTAAAAGTTCATAATCATTCATTAAATCCCAATAATGATTAATTAAGTCATTATCTGTAAGTAAAATATAGATGCTTTTATATAATTTACCGCCATCTTTAACTTTCTTTTTATCCTCCATTAAATCTTGTTTTATTTTTAGAAATTTTTCTTTTAGTTTATTTTCTAAATTATTATTTTGTAAAATTCTATCTATGCCATTAACATATTTTTCAATAGTTTCTAATCTATTTTTTTCAATTTCATCTATTTCATTTGCAGTCTTATCTTTTATTATTTTTATATCATTTATAAGTTTATTAATGGGTATTTTTTCTTCATCAGTAAATTTATTTAAATCTAATTCTTCTAGAGATTTTAAAAGTTCATCACTATTTATAAATCTATTTATATATTTATACATTAAAGTAACTAAATCCATTATTGCACCGTGCCAATTTTAGTAAATGGAAATAATCTAAATACTATTTTGCCTTTTATTTCATTTTCTTTAATTGGTCCGAAATATCTAGAATCTTTACTTATTAATCTATTATCTCCGAGTATAAAATATTCATTATCTCTTAAAGTAACTTTATTATAATCACTTGTTTCTCCATAAGCATATTCATCATCTATTACTTTATCATTTATATATATTTTACCTTTTTTAATAGCTACAGTTTCCCCAGGCATTCCAATTACTCTTTTAATTATTTTTTCATTATCTTTTTCTTCATCAAGAACAATTATATCGAATCTATTTATACTGCTTAATTTATATAGTAATAATATATCTCCATTTTTTAATGTATTTTTCATACTATCACCATCTACTCTAACCGGAGTTATTATAAATGTCCTAATTAATACCACTACTACCACAATTACTACATATGGTATTACCTCTTTTATTACCTTCATTAAATATTTCTCCTTTAAACGAAAGAAAGGAAAGAATTAACTTCTTTCCTTAACTTTATATTCTTTACGCATTCCTTTGATAAAGTTAAGTTTTGCACGACGAACTTTACCTTTTTTGATTACGACAATTTTGTCAATTGTTGGGGCATTTACTGGGAATATTCTTTCTACACCCACAGTACCACTTTTTTTACGAACTGTAAATGTTTCAGAAACTCCTCCACCTCTTTTAGCGATTACTAATCCTTCAAAAGATTGGATTCTTTCCTTTTTTCCTTCTTTTACCCAAACATCAACTCTAACTGTGTCCCCAACTCTAAATTCTGGAACATCTTTACGAATATGTTTTTCAGCAATTTTGTCAACTAAATTTGCCATCATATACCTCCTTATTTTATTACCTATAATCATATAAAATATTTATAGCGGATTATATACCTTTTTTGGGTCAACAATATATTATCATAAATTATTAAACTATGCAAGTTAAAATAAACGAATTATGTCTTGAATTGTTATATAAAACATTAAAAGTAGTAATAACAAGAAACCAATTGTATGACATGTATTTTCAAATTTAGCATTAACTGGTTTTCTTCTTATAGCTTCAACAATAAGGAAGAAAACTCTACCTCCATCAAATGCTGGGAATGGTAAGATATTTATGAATCCCACATTAATTGATAAAAAAGCCGTTAAATAGATCATATAATTTAAACCTAATGCTACCCCATCATCTACGACTTTGTACATTCCAACTGGACCAGATAAAGCACTCGTCGAAATCTTACCTGTTAAAAGACCACTAACAGTTAACCACATTGATTCAACTATACTACCAAACTTTTGAAAAGCATATTTAATTGATGCGAAGAATCCAGTTGCTTTGTAACTTTCTACCTCAACACCAAAGATATGTTTTTCATTACCATCAGCATCTTTTTCAAGCTTTGGTACTACTTTGTAAGTATCTTTGCTTCCATCTTCATGTTTTACTTCAAATGTATAATAATCATTTTTATTTTTCATAACTAGTATTATTTGAGCAACATCCCAAGTTGATACTTTATGATCATTGATAGAGATAATTGTATCTCCTGATTTAATACCAGCCTCAGCCATTGGATAATTTTCTACAGCATTTTTAACTACTGGTTTTAGGGTTGTTCCACCCCAGATTAGACTACTTATAAATAAAAGTACTATTGCTAATATAAAATTATTTACAACACCAGCAACTAAAATTATTAGTCTTTGCCACCAAGGTTTGTTACACATATAATCTTCTTTTTTTATTTTTTCATCGGCATCTTCATAAACTTCACCAGCCATGGAAACAAAGCCACCGATTGGAAAAGCTCTGATATTATAATCTATTTTATCTTTTCCTTTGTGAGTATGAATAATTGGTCCCATTCCGATTGAAAATTCATAAATATGAACTTTAAACTTTTTAGCCCAGATAAAATGTCCAAAT
Organism: uncultured Bacilli bacterium; assembly: GCA_934096035.1. Taxonomy (GTDB): domain Bacteria; phylum Bacillota_I; class Bacilli_A; order RF39; family UBA660; genus Onthocola_B. Next base: position 557,138 of record CAKOKX010000001.1, on the reverse strand, counting down.
TCATGAACTAAAATAATGATTCCTAAAATAAATATTAATATAAGTATTGATACAATCCACATAATTTAAGCCTCCTTAAAACATAAGTAAAAATATGTATGTAATAAAAACAAATATGCTACTGTCAAGTCTATCTAAAATACCACCATGTCCTGGCATTATATTTGAATAATCTTTAATACCGTTTTCTCTTTTAATTCTACTCATTATTAAATCCCCAATTTGACCAATAATAGAAAGAATAATCGTTATAATGACAATTTTTAAAGTAATACGCCCTATTAAAAGTCTATAAAAAATTATTCCTGATGCAGATCCTAAAACTAAACCGCCAATTGAACCTTCCCAAGTTTTATTTGGACTAATATTTACACACATTTTATTTTTACCAAACTTTGAACCTATTAGATAAGCAAAGATATCATTAACCATTGGTATTATAAGTAAGAATAAGAACGTATTTAAATTTCTTAATCTTATAGTTAAAAAGGCATTAAATACTAAACCTAAAAATAAAACAGCTCCAAGTAAAAAGAAAGCATCTTTACTACTGTAATCTTCTTCTTTGTAAAATACTGTTGGCACTATCAAAAACAAACTAGTCATAGCGATAATTTGATATGTAAATCCTTTATAAATTGATGTTCCTTCATTACATAAAATTAATGTTAGCATGGATATTAATCCTATAAAAATCATTGTGTTAGGTATTTTTCCATGTGATTTTGGTAAATCTATTATTTCTTTATAACCTAAAGCTGCTATTAAGCAAATACCTAAAGTGTAATATATTCCCCCTAGAGCTATCAAAGGGACTACTATTATTAATGCAACGATAGCACTTATTATTCTTGTTTTCATTATTTCCTCCATTTTTAATTCTAACTTCCATATAAAATTATACCTAAAAATATTGTTATTGTAAATAATTTTAGCATATTATTTAACATGAATGATGTCGAAAAAAAACTAAAGCGATTAAAAAATGAAGATATAATTTGGATTGTATATTTTTTTATTGTGGTTTTTGCTTTATATTCAAATAAATTAGATCGGGATTATTTATTAAAAAAAGATAAAGATGCTTATAAAAGAGAAAAAAGTATTAATATAACTATTTTCTTTGTAGCATTCTTTATCTATTTGTACTTCTTGCTTTTATTAACTGAAGACTTGGGAAGCATGGAAAAAAACTTTGATGATCCGAATTACAGATCGACATTTATACAACTTATTGCAGCAATTTTATTTTTAATCGGTGGTGCCATTTATTTGATTAATGAGATTACTAGAAAAGATGATGCCTTAGATGTGGGGTTAATTTAAGTTTTAGTTATCACATGTAATGGATTTTCATCTAGTGAAATATCGATATGATTTATGTAATTCTAAATCTGTTTTTGTAACATTTGCAAGAGATGATACTGTAACAACTTGATAACCTTCAACATAAAGATATGGAAGTAGTTTTTCTATAGCATCAACACTTGATTTATGTATATCATGAAATAATATAATATTTCCATCTTGAGCTTTTTCTAAAACATAATCTTTTAAATAATCAGTATTTTTATGTCTCCAATCCTCTGTATCAACATTCCAAAGAATGAAAGATGCATCTAAGGATTCTTTTATTTTTTCATTTATACTTCCATACGGAGGTCTTATTAAATGAAATGTATCTCCGGTTATACTTTTTAGAATCTCATTACTTTCATTAAACTCCTCTACTATTGTTTCTAATTTTTGTCTTTTAAAGTTTTTATGATTGTATGAATGATACCCAATTTCCATTTTATTATCATAAGCTTTCTTAACTGCATCTTTATATATAGATAAATTTTTTCCTAACATAAAAAATGTTGCATGAGCTTTATTATTATTTAATATATCTATTAATCTACTTGTATAAGGTCCTGGACCATCATCAAATGTTAAAGCTACTATTTTTTTATTTAAATCTATTTTACTACCATCTTCATTTTCATAACTTTTATCTAATTTTATTGTTATATCCATACAATCTTTTATTTCATTATAGTTAATGTGTAATGATAATTCTTCATTAGGTAAAGGATCAATTTCATAATCATAATAATATATTACAAGTTCATTATCTTTTACAAAATAAGTATTTGTTTTATCATTTTTACTTAAGACATCTGCGATAAAGGTTGGATATTTTAAATACAACAATTTATTTACTTTAGACCAAAATTCTTCGACCATCTCAGGTTTTATAATTGATTCTATATTCACTTCTTCACCAGTTTTAAAGTTAAATAATTTAGATATATATCTATCATCTTCAAGACTTATTACATTAACAAATCTTGAGTCTATCTCTTTTTTTTCTACGAGATTGCTTAAATTATTTATATATTCATTTATTAAATTACTTTTACTTTCTTTGTCTGTGCCTAAAACAGGCATAGCAAACGAGATATTTTTAAATGAAGAAAAGGCCAAAGGTATCATAATACCTAAAGCCATTAACAAAAATACTTTTTTCTTTAATTTTACCTTTTTTTTAATCTTCATTATTTTCATCCTTTATATATTTTTTATGTTTTTTCTTTTAAATACTATAAATGATGTAACTACCATTATTAAGAAATATATTATACAAACTATAATTGCATGTGTTAAACTGGTACCATATTGACTAGTTTTACCAAATAAATATAAAGTAAAATCCCAATTAGTTGTAACAAAATATTTAAGTATTTTTACTTTATAAACTATTGCAAACATGTTTATTAAGCTAGCTCCGATTGATCCTGCAAATGTTATTGCTATAGCAAAAGCAGTATTTCCTATAATTGTTGAAACTGCAAAAGCTAAAGTTACTAATAATAATATTTGAGGTAAATAACATATAGTTATTATTACAATATATTTTAATAAGCTCATTATTTCTAAAGATTTGGTTGCTAAGTTATAAACTACGACATGATTTTTTAAAGAATCAAATCCTAAGAATAGACCACCAATTATAATTTGCATTAAATAAGCAAATACAATAAATATTATCGTAAGCAATATTGATGTGATAAACTTAGATAAAAGTATTGTACTTCTTTTGTATGGGGTTATGAGCAATGATTTTATTGTTCCTTTGTTATATTCGTCACTAACTATAGCTCCGGCAATCATTACACCAAATACTATGATCATAAACATGTATTCTTGAAAGAAATTCGTTAGAATACTTCTTAAATCATTAGCATTATTAGTATCTTCCTTAGTCTCTAAAATATACCTATTTTCATAATAATTCTTTACTGCTTCTTCATATTCGCTTTTCTTATCGGATTTTGCCTTTTCATAGGCTGATACTGAATATGCTGTGTTTTCAACAACATTTATTGCTTCATTTAAATAATCTTCACCATAAGCAACGTTTTCTTTTAATCGATATTCTAATAGTTCAATTTTCACTTTTGTAGCAAATATTTGATTTTCTATTTCATCTTTTTCTCTATCTTTTACTATATTCTTATTTGCTTCAAAATTTTTTAACTCCTCAGTTGCTTCATTTAAATCTCTTGTTACAAAAAACTTCCAATTGTCTTGCTCTAATGCATTTTTAAAATCATCGTATTCTTTTTTTAGTATACTACTATCTTCACCATTTTCTACTGCATTATAATAATTATATGCAATAGAGTAATACTCATCCAGTTTATAGTATTGCCATGTACTTCTATCATATTTTTCATAATAGGAATTCATATCTTGGGCAATCTTTTTATCAATTACATCACCTTCGGCTGGATAATAAGGGTTATTATAAAAATTATTATCTTTTGAATAAACATATGATACTAGGACCATAAAAAGGGCTGTTATTATCATAATTATGTAGGTACTCTTTTTATGTAGAATTTTATATATTTCATTTTTTATTAACTTTATCATTTTTCTTGCCTCCAGTCTTTTTTAAAAACGCTTCTTCAAGAGTTAATTCTTCCATTTTTACTTCATATACATCAATATTCTTTTTGACTAACGTTTTAATAATACTTGCAATATCTTCTTTTTCTCCATTGTAACTAAATTTATTTTTTGTTACTTCATATATTCCTTCAATATCTAAATCTTTTGTATCGCTAACCTTAAATGTGTATTTATTGCCATTATTTTTAAATTCTTTTACTTCACTAGTTTCTATAATTGTTCCATTATCTATAATCAATACTTTGTTACAAAAACTTTCTAATTCTGCTAAATTATGACTAGATATTAAAATCCCCATTCCTTCTTTAGCTAGTTTTTTTAAAAGAATTCTTAAATCTTTTATTCCTTCTGGATCTAACCCATTTGTGGGCTCATCTAAAATTAATACATTCGGTTCGTTGATTAGAGCTCTAGCTATTCCTAATCTTTGACGCATACCTAATGAATATTTGCTAACTTTATCGTTAATTCTTCCTTTTAAATCTACAAGCTTTACGATTTCTTTTATTTTTTCATCACTAACATCTTTGTATAAATTTGCCGTTAATTTTAAATTTTGCCATCCTGTTAGGTACATATATGTATCGGGATTTTCAACAATTGCTCCTACTTTTTCAATTGATTTTACAAAGTCTTTTTTCACATCAAAACCATTGATAGTTACTTTTCCTTTATCAATACTTTGTAGTCCTAAAATAAGTTTTATAGTTGTAGTTTTACCACTTCCATTTGGCCCAATGAACGCTAATATATCCCCTTCATCAATCTCAAATGAAACATCTTTTAATATTTGCTTTTTTCCAAAACTTTTATATAAGTTTTGACATTCCAATAATTTCTTCATAGTATATTCTTCCTTTCCATTTAATTATATCGTAAAGAAAAAAATATGCCTATATAATTTACGCATATTTTACATTTATCTTTTAAATGTTTTAAAATATATATCTTTTAATCTATCACTTGAAACATGAGTATATATTCCTGTCGTGGATAAATTAGCATGCCCTAGAAGTTCTTGTACTGTTCTAATGTCTGCCCCATTATTAAGTAAGTGTGTAGCAAATGTATGTCTTAGAGTATGTGGTGTTACATGGGTTTTAATAGATATATGTTTCATAATATCTTTAACTATTTGCTCTACTTCATTAACAGTTAGTTTTTCACCATTTTTATTTGTAAATAAATATTTATCACATTTTACTTTACTTAAGTAATTTTCAAGATACTTACTGGCATAATCTCCAAAATATACGATTCTTTCTTTACTTCCTTTTCCCATTATTCTAATGGTTTTATTTGTAAAATCAATATCACTTATTTTAACATTAATCATTTCACTTACACGACATCCAGTTGAATAAAACATTTCTATTAATAATCTTCTTTTTAATCCTTCAGAGGTGCTTATATCAATTGACTCCAGTAATTCTTCCATTTCATTATAGTTTAAGTAATTTGGCAACTTTTTTTCTAACTTAGGATTTTTAACATTATGAAAAACATTATTTTCTACAATATTTTCATCTACCAAATAATTATAAAAAGTTCTTAAAGTGCTTATTCTTCTAGATATAGTACTGTTTTTCAAATTACATGAATCTAAATATTTTAGATATCCCCTTACATCATGATTTGTAATGGTTAAATAATTAATTTTCTTACTTTCAACATATCTAAAAAAATCAGTTAAATCTAACTGATAACTTTTTATTGTTAGTTCTGAGTAATTTAGTTCAACTTTTAGAAAGAATAAAAATTTATCTATTTGTACCTCTTTCATCTATATTCCTTTCTGAAATGGCTTTTTTTAATGTTTCATACTTTCCTTTTAATATTTCAATTTTTCCATTTGCTTCCCTAATATCCGCTCTTAGTTCCGGTAATTCTTCATGATATGTATTAGGATCATTTATTTTCTTTGTACAAAGTATAATTTCTTGTTCTTGATCTTCTATACTTAAACCAATTTCCATTAATTCTTTGCTCATTAAAAATGTTATATCATTTTCACTTATTGGACACATTAATGCTATTTCTTCATTGGATAAACCTTCAGTTTCTTCCATATGACTTTTGCGATATTCTTCTACTAATATTTTTTGATATTCTTTCTTTTTAGCTTCTAAATTCATAATTTTACTCCCCTGCTTTTTCAATTTTAATAAATCCATCAAGTCTTTTATCTAAATTTCCATCTTGACTTTCACTTAAATTAACATATGTTACTTTAGCCTTCCAAATTTCACTTATTTCTGTCTTTGTTTTAAGATTTCTATTTTTGGCAATATAATATTTTCCTTTGGCTGTAGTTATATCAAACCCACTCAATTTATTGCCTTGTCCATCTGTTACCGTAACATAGTTTAATCCTTCGATTGTATCTAGCTCGTTATCATATGGATCATATATTTTCATTAATAACTCTGGTGTTTTACTACTAGTTGAATATGTTAATGTATTTTCGTCTATTTGTAAAATAACATTATAATTAAGAGATGTTTCTTCTTCATTATTTTCTACTCTTAAATATGCACTTGCAAATGTATCAGAGGATAAATTTTTCATTCCTTCTTTAAAGTTTTCTATGGTGGGATTTATGAATATTGGGTCTCCAATTTCAAACGTTATGAAATTTAATGTAGCAGCTCCAACCTCAACTTTCGGAGATACTCTTGATACATTTATATAGGTAAAATGAGCATATGTTGCTCCGATTACCAGCACAGATAGTGCTATAATATAAATAATTAATATAATATTTGTAACTTTTTTGCTCATTTTAAATCACCTTTCTTATTATTCTATTTGATGCGAATTGGATTGCTCATTGTACCCGTTCCAGAGTCATATGTTGTTGTTGATGTTAGTAAAAATGTTGGGTAAATTGGAAAACTTTTACTTGTTTCAGAACTAAATACTAACGAATCTGATGACCAATATACTTTATCAACGGAGCTTGAATTTCTTGTTATGTACCAAATTAATGTACCTCTATCTAGCCAATTATCGTCTTCTTTATAATCACCTATATTTATAGCCCAATACATAGGAGCGTATGCAAAGGCATAATCTGTTACATACATTAGACCAACTTTTGCAGCATATGTTGTATTTTCTGATGGAGATACTATTTCATTTTGATATGCAACAGACGCAATTTGTCCACTTATATTTTGAAATGCGTTTCCTCCAACTTTCCATGTTGTCATAGCTATTTTATTTGCCCAAAAAGTTCCTATATTATTTAAATAATTTGTGTTTAAGTTTGTTTTATTTAATAAACTTGTACTCCATATATTTGTGGCACTATCCGTTGCTTTATAATTCCAGTAGTAACCGCTCAAAGCTCCATTCGCTTGTTCTTTATATCCTTCCCTTGTTGGCTCGATATTTCCATAATAATCACCATTTGTTCCCAATAAATCAGATGAAGCCGAATTATACTTTACTAACTTTACCAAAAATTTATCATCGATATTATGGTAATTTGCATTAAATACGCCAATAATACGGTATAAGTTCTCTGTTGGGCATGGTGTTGCTGTTGAACCAAAACATACAAAGTTTTTAACATTATCTTTTGTTAGATAACCATCCTCAACAGCCTTTTCTAAAGCTTCATTATATGTTGAATATTTATTATTTGATGTTTCATATTGTAGTGCATAATAATATTCACCATTACAACCACTTCCTACTGTACTTTCTTTTTCATCACAGTAAAACTTCACTAAATTAGCTGTCGTTTCTGTTGCTTTATTTGTTAATTGATAATCTCCACCAGCATACCGATATGAATTATCTCCCGCTCCATTTGTTAATGAAGAATCGTGATAATACAGTGTGTCATCTTTGCCATTCATCGCTATAATACATGAACTTAATGTTTGACCACTTGAACACACCGTTGCTACAGTTTCTTTTATCTTTTCCTTTTGTATCATTAACTTACCACTAAAAGTGTGACCGGCATTCTTTGATTGGTCTAAATTGTAGTTTATAAATGTTACAGTTATGTTCCAATTTTCTGTCTTTGTACTTGTTGTTGTGATTTCTCTATTACTAAATAATGTTATTAAACCCTTTTTATTTGTTATATCATAACCTGATATTCTATTTCCTTTTCCATCAGTTACTGTTTTATAAGTTAGACTTGTTATATTAGTTACAGGATTTGTTCCATCAGTTATGGTAAGTAATATTTCTGGAGTATTTTCATTTTGAGTATATGTAAATGTATTATTAGAAATATTTAGATACAGATAATAATGTTCTGTTGCAGTATTTGTTTTATTATTGGCAGTAAGGATTGTTTTGGCAAAAGTACTTCCGGTTTGATTACCTTTTCCAGATGTAAAGTTTTCTTGATTTAATGAAAAACTTATTGCATCTCCGGTTTCAAATGAAAAAACATCCGTCGTATACGTTTTAACTGTTGCTGAAGTTTGTGAAGAAGTATCTCCTTGAGCTTGAAAATATGCGAATGTTGCTCCGATAATAAGTGCAGATAATACAAATATTGTTAAAATGCTTAATATAATTTGTTTTTTATATTGCATGTTTGTATCACCTTCTTACCTTACTTATTATTATATAATAATTTGCTTATTTATTCAATTATTTTTTTTCATTTCTATATTTTTGGCATAAAGACATCCACAATAATCTTGTCGATATAAATTATACTCTTTAGAATATTCAATTGATTTTTTATACCCTTCCTTTTTTTTAAAATCACTAAACAAATATTTTATATTATATTTTTCCCCGATGATTCCCCCAAGAATATTAATTTGTCTACTATTTTTATATGGGCTTACAGTTAGAGTTGTTCCAAAATAATCATAGTTTAATTTTTTAGCTTTTTTTGCAGTATATTCTAATCTTAATCTAAAACAAACTGGACATCTTGCTTTTCCTTCTTTTTCATTTTCTAAGCCTTTAGTTTTGGTTCTAAAAGTTTCATTATCATAATCACAATCTAAAAATTTTATATTATCATGATTAAATTCTTTTATAAATCTTATTTGTTCGTTTTTTCTTTTTATATATTCTTCAATTGGTTCAATATTGGGATTATAATATAAAACAGTAATATTAAAAAATGGACATAAATAAGTAAGTACTTGAGTTGAACATGGTCCACAACAACTATGTAATAATAAAGTCGGTTTATGATCTAAGTCTCTAATCAATTTATCTAATTCATTCTGATAATTCATCTTTATTTTCTTCCTTTTCTTTTATTAAATCAAATGGTTGAAATACAACCCCTTTACTTGTACTATCTAAGTTTAATATTCCTTTTTGATTTTCATCTAAAGTTGCATATATTTCTTCATATTTATTTAGATTATCCATATTTGCTAGATTAATATATACATAGTTTCCATCATTCATTCTAAGTAAAAATCTATTTTTATCTATTACTTTTTCATTTTTTATATCTGGAGAATACTCTATTTCACTTACTTTTTTTAATATATCAATATTTATATTATTTAACTTTTTAATTAAATTATCGTATATATCACTAGGTGTATAATTTATAAGGGTTGGTATTCCTAATTTGTTACTTACATTTTCTGAAGTTTTGCCATTTTCATAAACATAAACTTTATTTAATAAATTATAAAATAATATATTTTGTTCTTCAACATTTATTAAAAGAGTACCATTAAGTTGTTTTTTTATTTTAACACTTGTAATTGCTTTATTTTTCATGATATCATTTTTAACTTTTTTAATATTTAAACCAAGTATTTTATTATAACTATTTATATTTCCTAATTTAATTATTTCCTCATCTAATGTATTAGTATTTCCTTTTATAACAATGCTTTTAATAGGTAAATTAAAACAATAATAAAAAGCCATTATAAATAAATATAATGTTAAAACTATAACTAATAAGGCTTTTTTATTAAGCTTTCTATGAACCTTTTTTTGCATTATTTCACCACTTTACTATTACTTGTTCTAATTCTAAATCTACATTCTTTTGTTTTTTTACTTCTTCTTTAATTTCATTGATTAATGTAATTATATCATAACTTGTTGCATTATTTTCATTTATTATAAAATTTGCATGTTTCTTACTTACTTTCGCACCACCGATAGTTTTTTCTTTTAAATTACATTCATCAATTAATTTACCAGCAGATGAACCTTTGGGATTTTTAAATACTGAGCCTGCAGATGGATATTCTAATGGTTGAGTATTTTTTCTTTTTTCTAAATTTTCTTTTATCATTTGCCATGATATATCAGTATTACCAGGTATTAATTTAAATATTGCTCCGATTATTATTATATTAGAATTTTTAAATTCAGTATTGCGATACTCATATTTAATATTTTCTTTATTAATAAGCTTGATTAAACCCTCATCATAAACTAATACAGCACATAAATCATCAAATATTTCACTTCCATTAGCACCAGCATTTCCTACGATAGCTCCCCCCAGAGAACCGGGAATGCCATAAAGGTTTGTAAAGTTTGTGTATCCTTCATCTAAACATTTTTTTATAAATTCATTTAATGAAAGGCCAGATCCTGCATAAACACACGAATCTTTAATTAAAAAGGAATTTAGTTTATCTAACTTAATTATTGCCCCATTAAAATCTTTATCAGGTAATATTACATTAGTTCCTCCACCGAGAACATAATACTTCATGTTTTTTTCGTTTAATTCTTTGATTGTATTTTTTAATTCTTCCATATCACTTGGCTTAATTAAATACTTGGCAGTACCACCGATACGATAAGTATTTAATTTCTTTAAATCAACATTTTCTTCGTACTTCATTTTAATATTTCCTTTATTTCATCATAAATTATACTTGATGATTCTTTTATATTTAATTTTTCTAAATTGTTTTTAAATTCACTATATAATTTATCATTATATACTAGTTCATTTACCATTACTTTTATAATATTTGAATTTAAATCTTTCTCTTCAATTAATTCTGATACTTTCATATTTGCTAAATCTAAAGCATTATAATATTGATGATTATTAGCTACATAAGGACTTGGTATTAATATACTTGGTATTTTTAAAGCTAATATTTCTGATATGGTAGATGCTCCTGCTCTGGAAATTATAAGATATGCATCTTTCATAATGCTTGCTAAGTTATCATAATATGGTACTACTTTGACATTTTTAGAAAAATCTCCATCTTTAACAAATTCATCATAATAATTTTTACCAGTTATATATAAAACCTTATATTTTTCATCATCTATAGTACTTAAATAAGCTTTAAATTTATTATTTAACGTTTCACTTCCTAGAGAACCTGCCACTATAATTATTAATTTATCACTCGGTTTAAATCCTAGACTCACTTTAGATGCTTTTTTGATTGTTAAAGCATTTTCTCCGCAAGGATTACCAGTATAAACTACTTTTTTAGCACTACTAAAATAGGATTTACTATTTTTAAAGGATATTCCTACTAAATCAGCATACTTTGATAAATGAATATTTGATTTTCCGGGAATACTATTTTGTTCATGGATAAATGTTTTTATTCCTAACTTTTTAGCGGCTTTTATTACGGGAAAAGTTACATATCCTCCGCATCCAATTACAACATCAGGCTTAAATTCATTAAAGATTTCTAGACATTTATTAATAGCTTTTTTAATTAAAAATATATTTTTTAAATCTCTAGCTATATTTGTTTTACTAAAACCATATATTTCTAAACCGATATATTTTATTCCTATTTTAGGTACTATGTCTTTTTCCATTCTATTATGTGTACCTATATATAATACTTCTAAATCTTTTTCACATTCTTGAAATTTTTTTATTATAGCTAAAGCTGGATAAATATGTCCTCCAGTTCCACCAGCTGATACAACAATCTTCATTATCAATCACCTATTACAATTATACACTAAATTCATTAATTTTTATAACATATTTTCACAATTTGTAGTCATCCACTATATATTTTACATCTTTTTTTATTTTAATTGTCCCATATATTATTACTTCTATACCTCTTTTTTCAAAATTATTTATTATATAATCGTTTGCTATTCCATCCAATAAGCATATAAAATCTAAATCATAATCAGATTTACTATTTAAAATATAATTTAATACTCCATACTTATATTTTTTATTTAGCTTTCTTAATTCAAATATTATATTATTATTAAATGACATTATATAATAATTTCTATTATATTTATTTAATAACTTTAATAGTTTATTTTTATCAATTTCTCTATCTTTAATTTCTAAAAGCAAAATTTTATCAGTTTTTATTTTCAACAAATCTTCAAGTAATAATATATTTTTCATATCTTTATAATTTGTATTTCTTACTAAATTACCTTTATATAAAGTATTATGATAAATAATAAACTTTTTATCTAAAGTTGTTCTTATATCACATTCTATTCCTATGTATTCATTACTTAACAATCCATTTTTTAACGCTTCATAAGAATTATCTTTTACTTTTTTATTCCATATACCTCGATGTGCAATTAGTTGCATAAAAAAACACCCTAGTAAATTATACTTGAGTGCTTAATTTAAAATGCTACCATAACAGAAATATATATTAGTAATAACACCATACTTACTAATGATATTTTTGTTATATTTAATTTATTATCTTTCATACATTCCTCAATTCTTATTTATTTTATCAAAATTTCCAATAGTAATCAAGATATTATATTTAATTTTGACAATTGCTTGTCAATTTATTCATTTATTTTTTCCCATTTTGCTTCAAGATTTATACTCTTTTTAATTGGTGTATTAAAATCGAATTTTTCACCATCTAAATACCAACCTAAAAATCTATATTCATCACTTTCTGGTGCGGCAGGTTCTGTAATCTTTTCTCCAACTTTAACTGTAATCGGTGCTATCCCTGCGCCAATTTTAGCTGTAAAAGAAACAGTAACACTACGAAAATACATAAAGTATAGTATTGCTCCGATTGCTATTACACTTCCAAATATAAGAATTAAACTTGTTTTATTTTTCATATTATCTTCCCCTTCCTATTTCTTCAGTTAATTCCATGACATGAACTTTTTTAAGTTCTAATTCTAAAATATATAATTTTTTTAAATATTTTTCTAATACTTCCTTCTTTAGGCCTTTATCTTTTAAAGTCAATAAATATTCTTTTATTCTTTCAATTTCTGTATAAGCTATTAATACATCTGTGCTGGTTGTATCATCATTTGAAACTAAAGAATAAATAAGTTTTAATAATTTAGAATATTCTTTATCTAATTTATGTTCCCACAAAGTATTTAACATTTCCGGGTCAAGAATAGTTATTTTTTTTACTTCTTTATATCCTTTTTTAGGTGAGAAAGAATAGCTTGACTTTTCTTGGTATAACAAAATTTCATTTTTTTCTTTATTACTTTTTAATATATAACTACTCATGATCTTCCTCCATTAAATCTGGTCTTAACCTTTTAGTTTTTTCTATTCTTGATATATTTCGGTACTCTTCAATATTTTTATGATTACCGGATAGTAAAACCTCAGGAACTTCTAAACCACGATAAACAGATGGTTTTGTGTAGGTGGGATAATCAAGAAGTGATGAATTAAATGATTCATCTTCTAAACTTTTACTTGTGATGGCTCCAGGAATAAGTCTCGCAATTGAATCTGCTATAGCCATTGAAGGAATTTCTCCGCCAGTTAAAATATAGTCCCCGATTGATATAACTTCATCCACCCTAGTTTTAATTCGTTCATCAAATCCTTCATAGTGCCCACATAAAATAATTAAATGTTTATGTTCTAATAATCTTTTAGCAACACTTTGTTTATACTTTGTCCCTTCAGGACTAAGCATTATAATATAAGCATCTTTAGTATCAATACTATCTAAGCATTCAAATATTGGCTCACATCTTAAAATCATGCCAGATCCTCCACCGTAAGGAGTATCATCTACTTGCTTATTATTTAAAGGAGAATAGTCTCTAAAATTAATTAAGTTAACTTCTAATAAACCTTTTTCTATGGCTCTTTTTATAATAGATGTATTTATAAAACCATCAAACATTTCTGGAAAAAGTGTCAATATATCTATTTTCATGTGACCTCCTTAAAAAATTAATTCTTTAGCATTTTTAGTATATAATATTTTTTTATTTAAATCAAATTTACTTACATAATTAGCAATTAAAGGTATAAAAAATTCTTTTGTTCCTTTTACTTTTATTAAAACATTATTGCCATTTAATATTTCAATCACTTTACCTAATTTAGTATTATCAGTATCTATTACTTCACTATTTATTAGGTCTTTATATAGATATTCATCTTCTTTTAAGCCTAAATCTATTCTTTTTATATAAATATTAAAACCAACATATTTTAAAATATCATTTATATTATTTAAATTATCTATTTTAAGTAAAACATAATTCTTATGATAACGAATACCACTTATTACATGTTCAATATTATTTATTAATATTTTTTTATCTATTTGATAGGCTCTATCACAATATTCAAAATCACTTATTACTTTTAGTTCTCCCTTTATACCAAAAGTACTAACAGTTTTTCCTATATAAATCATTTCATTCATGGTATACCTCATACATTATGATACTTGCGGCAACCCCAGCATTTAAAGATTCACAAGTATCCATCATTTTTATATTTATAAATTCATCACACATATTTTTAGATTCATTTTTCATACCACTACCTTCATTTCCAATAACAATAGCAATATTTTCTTTTTTAATATTTCTTACATCAATTCCATTTTTTACATCTGTTCCAATTACTTTATATCCTAAATTCTTTAATACTGGTATTATTTCACTTAAATTTCTTCTTATAATATTTAAATTAAATATCATTCCTTCAGTAGCTCGAACTACTTTTGGATTATAAAGATCAACAGAATCATCACTTAAAATAATTGTATTTATATTAAATGCCGTTGCACTTCTTATGATTGTACCTAAATTTCCTGGATCTTGTAAATTATCTAAAATCAAGACATTACCATTTATACTATCTTCAGGAATGAAATTAACTACTGCGACATTATAACTTATTGATTGTTGATTACTTATTTTTTCCATTATTTCTTTAGTTACAAAATAATCTGCATTTTCATCTACACAGCTTATGACATATTCAATTAAATTATTTTTTCTTGCTTCATTAATTAAATGGTCTCCTTCGACAATAAATTTTCTTTCTTTATCTCTTTCTTTTTTAATTTTTAGAGAAACCCAATACTTAACTAAATCATTATGCATACTTGTTATTTTCATTCTTTTAACCTCTTTCTTGCTTCTTTATAATTTGGGTATGCAAGTCCCACAAGATGCCAAAAATTCTTGCTGTGATTAGCTTCAAAAAAATGACATAGTTCATGAATTATAACATAATCTAATAAATCAATATCTTTTTTTAATAATTCTGTATTTAAAGTAACTGTTTTTTTACTTGGATTGCATACACCCCATCTGGTTAACATACTTCTAAATTTTAAAGTAAATTCTGGTAGATTAGAAAAACATTTTTTGGCTATTTCAACTTCAGATGTAAAAACTCTTTGTACTTCACTTTTATAAAATAAATCTAAAGCTTTCATTGATGGGGCATAAACAGTATCGCCATCAAATCTAATTTCCTCTTCTGATTCTTTTATTTCAATAAAATATTTCTTACCTAAATAAAGAAATATTTCATTATCTTTAGAGTTTTCATAAGCATGCTCATACATTTTTAAAATACTTTCTTCATTTTTTTCTATCATTTTCAAAATATTTTCTTTACCTAAATATATAGGACATGTAACATGAATTTTCAAATCATCTTTAACTCTAAAATATATATTTTTATTATTTTTTCTATTTAAAACAACTTCTATTTCTTGTCCATTACTTGCTTTGTATATCATTTTTTAATAAATCCCTTATTTCTTCTAGAGTTTTTAATTCTTCGCTCTTAACTGGTTTAGCTGGCTTTTCTTCTTTTTTATGAGTTACTTTATTAACTGCTTTTACAACAATAAATAAACAAAATGCTACGATTAAAAAATCGATTACACTTTGAATAAATGCTCCATACATAATTTTTGTATCTCTAAATGTTATTGAAAGACTAGAAAAATCAACGCCACCAACAATTAAACCAATTATTGGGGTAAAAATATTATTTACTAAACTTGTTACAATTGATGAGAATGCTCCTCCAACGATAACTCCAACTGCTAAATCTAATACATTTCCTCTAGCTATAAACTTTTTAAATTCTTTTAACATGTTATCACTTCCTTATGGAATTATTATACAAAAAAAAGACAGATTAATCTATCTTTTTTTGAATATTTTTATGAGTTTTCAATAATATATGGATTTGTTTTTTTACCATTTCCTGATACATATTTCATATTTTCAGTTAAATAGAATACCGGTCTAGATGAATTTGCATAAACATTATATCTTAAAGCATCTAATGTCCCCTGCGGTGTTATACCATTTGCATAATAGTGAGAACAGCCATTACAATATACTGATATTGTCCATTCATATTGACTAACACTAGTATCGTTGTTACTTTGATGTAACCAAGAATTCACTAATGGATATGATGTGTTTCTCCATGCTGTTGTGTTTAATCCACTTTCTCCGAGAGCAAGCCCAATATCAGAATCATACATTAAACCTATTTTACTATTATATATCGGAGCATTTTGTTCTCTAGCATAAGCATCTTTAAATTTACTACTGGCGCCGATTACAGATCTAAAGTCCCAATCCATAATGGATGAATACCACGCAGTATCAGTTGCTAAGTAAGGGTAAGTTGCTGTTTTAGTTAAAAAATGAGAGCCATTAATATTACTATTTACAACACTTATTTCCCAGCTGGCAGTTGAATCTTTACTATACCATAGACTTTTGTCTTTTAATTGCTTATACTTAATTAATTTTGTATGGTTTACATTAGACGAATCTTTGAATACTCCGATGATGCGATACATATAAACATCTTCATTTCCTAAGCAAGTGGTTTTATTTGTGGTACCAAAACAAGCATAATTATCGGGAGCTTTTCCAATATATCTTAAACCATCACCGCTTAAACCAGATTGCCAAACATCTCTTTTTAAAATGATATGTTCATTTAGATTTTTTTCATCTACGATTGTAATTTTTTTAGATAAAACGTTTTTAGTATAAGGCCTTATTGTATTTATCTCTAATAAAACATCTGTTGAATCTGTAAATGTTTTACCATCCTTTTTAACAAAAGATATATTTAAATCTTTAGTATTTTTTTGTTTACCATTTACAGTAATGGTAGTTTTTCCATCCGTAACTAAGGTATCATCTATAAGTAAATCAAATATATCAGAAGTTATACTTATTTCAAATGTAATGTCTAAATCTGTTTGATCATCAGTTATAAAATTGTTTATTGAAACATCTGTTATTACACTTTGATCACCTTCAAGAACATATTTATCATATAAGACTGCACCATTAGCATAAAATTTATCACTAGTAATTTCTAATTTTTCTGAAACTCCATATTGATATTTACCTAAAGTATTGGATGCTTGCAACAATATTAATAAAAATATTGCAATTAATAAAAAATACTTTATTTTTTTCATTTTGCCTCCTTTATAGTTGTTCTATGTATGCATTAATCTTTATATAATCTGTTATATTTTGATATTCATATGTTGTATCTAATTCATTCCAAGAAATCTTTAAAACAAAGTCTTGGGTTTCTTTTATATCTTTATTTAATGTAAAATAATCTGTTTGATTGTTAGTTAATGGTAGTTCTGTTAATGTATCATTTTCTTTTTTATATAGTTTATATTCTAGTGGTAATTTATCATTTTCAAGGGAAATAGTTAAATAATATTTTAAGATAATATCATTAATTTCGTTACCATTAAAATTGGTAATGCTAAAATTTGTTTCAATTTCATTTGTTGGATTTATTTTGTCTGCAATAGAAGATGTGACTAGATTAAATATTGGCTCGGCAATTTCAATTGAGCTTTCACTTTCATAGACACTTTTATAGCTTGCAAATGTATTATAGCTGCAAAATATACTAATTAAAAGAATTAGTATAATGGTAATTGCTATGTTATTTATTTTTTTCATAATCATCACTACCTTAATTTATTTTCTTCTGCAATATATGATTAATGCAAGTAATATTAAAATTGTAACTATTTTATGTTTTAAAAATAAACCAATTATTCTTAATTTTAAAGTGTATTTTCCAATGATATCATCCTTTTTTATCGGAGCATCTTCAATATTGTTATTATCTCCCTTTGTTACAATGCTATTTTCATTTATTTTAACAATTCTATGTGTTATAAATGAACTTTTTTCTTTATATGTAACAATATCTCCTTCTTTATAGGTATTACTTTTTTTTACTAAAATATAGTCTCCCTTTTTCAATGTGCTTTCCATACTTTTTGACCCTACTTGAAGTATATAGTATTTGTTAAATATTGCAGGAGTGCTTTTTTTAATTATTTTTTGATATGCAATAAATATTAAATAAATTACTAAAAATATTATTAAAACATATTTTATTACTTCTTTTAACTTTATTAATTTTTCCCTATTCATAATATTCCTCAGCTGTTATATTAACATTTAAAGAATATTTAACATTATCTTCTTGGCCAATTTCAGTGTCGTTTTCACTTTCAAACCATTTCCATTCAAGGTAATAAGTATCACTTGTTAATTTATTTATCTTCTCGTTTTCTAATATTAATTCTTCAGCTGTAACCCACTTTGTCTCATTGCCGATTAAGTAATTAGATTCATTTTTTAATCTATATAACATATTAATATTGTATGGATTTTCTGAATTAAACTTTACGTTATATGCTAAATTGTAATCAGTACTATTTTTAACTATAAATTTATATGTATTTGATGAATTTGGAGCTATAATACTTTTCATATTATATAATGGATTGGCAAATACATTTATTTTAGTATTGCTTTGCCAAGTAAAATTATTGCTTTTTACAACAAACTTTCCAGTATCTTCATCAAATACTGGTTCTTCATTATTTTTATTATTATCTTTATTATCTGGTTTACACGGTTTACATGGTTTACACGTATTATCATTATCTTTATTGCAAGTACATTTAATTTCAAAAATATTTACATTATTATTGGGAAGATAAACTTCTTTTTGGTTTAATTTATATAACAATAATATAATTATTATTAAAATAAATATAATTGTAAGATAAATAAAAGATATATTTTTATTTTTCATCTTTACCTCCGATTATTACTTTCAGTAAAAACTATAAATGTTTATAATCTTTATTGGAAGTAATAATACTTCCTATTTTTAATCTATATGTTGTTTAACAGTGATATTTATTGGTAGATTAATTGTTCCTGCAGTTTTTCCTGTAGTTGTATCATTTGCATTATTAGATTCATCATTAGTCCATTCTACGGTTACTTTAACTGTAGTTAGTTTGTTAGCTAATGCATCATCTAATGAAATTGCACCAACATATTTTCCTTCACCATTTTTAGTTAAATCAACACCACCAACAGATAATGATTTAATAGCAATTTTATCATTATTTATATTTGTTGTATCAATATTAATTTCATAATCTATTGCTACTTCAGAACCAGTTGGATCAATAGTAAATTCACCACTTGCTGTACTTCCTGGAGCCATTTTTCCATCGGCAACATTAGTGTTTTCATTGACAGTTAAAGTTAACTTTTGAGTAGAACTTAATTCATTGCTGCCTTCTTTTACTGCTACTTGCCATTTTGCTATTGTTACATCTGATGAGGTTTCGACTGTTGTTAAATATCTAGCATATGTATAAGTTCCTGCTGAAATAATTACCATTAAAACTAGTAATGCTAATAGAAATACATAGTCTCTTTTTTTCAAAATACTTCCTCCTCTCTTGTTTATTTTATTTAGGGATTGTTTTGTTTGTCTTTTCTCTACCCTATGATGAGATAATATCATATTTTGTCGAACAATGCAATATTTTGACAACAAAAAAAAGATGTTAATCTATTATCTTTGAATAATCATAAATTCAAATAAAAATAGGAATGTTGCACCAATTTTCATTGGTATTTTATACTTGGTGCACTCTTTAATTGCTATTAATTTATCTGAAAAAGACACTAACCATGTTTCTTTATACTTAGGAAACCTTAATGTTGCTGGAAACATATGGTTATATATTATATCTTCTTGCATTTTATTTACATCAAATACTCTCTTGGCATTTTTTAAAGCTGTAGTTGGATGACCTTTAAAACTCGAATCTTCAAAGCTATGAAAAAAATCATGTAAAAGAGCTGCCCTCGTAGTATCTTTAATTGTATCTATTTTAAATAATTTACATATATTATATGTTAGTTTGGCAACACTTAAAGAATGATCTAGTCTTGATATCCCATGATGATATTCATATCTTAAGGATATAACTTCATCATTTTTTAATATATCATTTATTATATTATTAAACTCAACTTGTTTTTTTATTTTCATTTTACATCACTTTTAACATTATATCATAACAATAATAAAATGTTTCATAAATTTGGCTATTTTACATCATTTTCTTCAAGAAGCTTTAATATTTTCTTTTGATTTGCTTGTAAATCTCTCATTTGTTCATGTAACACTTCTAAGATTAGTTCACTTTTTAAATCCGTTTTATAATCATTTAAACTTCTTAAACTATCTTTTTTAGCTGCTCTATTTTGACTCATCATAATAACTGGGGCTTGTAATGCCGCAATACATGATAAAATTAAATTAAGTAAAATAAATGGATATTCATCAAATTTAGCAATCATAATACTATTTATAATCATCCATACAATAAGGAAAATACAAAAGCCTACAATAAAACCCCATGAGCCTGCAATTTCAGTTACTTTATCTGCTAATTTATCCCCCATGGTTCTTCTTTCGTCTTCTTCTTTATCAGAATCTATCGCCGTGGGATTATCTAGTAACATTTCAATTAATTCATCTTCATCTGTTACATCAAAATCTTTATTTAATAATTGTTTTACTAATTTTTCTTTTCTACTATTCTTTTCCATCATTTAACCTCCATCTATAATGTCCTAGAATTTCACTTTTAAATAATCCATCATACTCATATGCTTGATACATATGTTGATGTAATATATAATTTTCATTCTTACTATTTACTTTATCACTAACTATGGCAATATGATTTTTATATACTACAATATCTCCAGGATTAAAATCAGAATCATTTGGTAATTTTAAAGCATTTCTGTCTAAATAAACTTTTATATTTCTAACTCTTCGAAAATCTATATTTGTATCTCCGACATCTTCATCATATTCTTCTTTATTATTCTTAATATCTTCATCAATTAGTGTCTTAAAATCATAGCCAGCATTCTTTAATGCATACCAGATTATATCTGTACATACTCTATATTCATCTGTGGGATAGCCTCCATCATAATATTTACTTTTATATTTTGGTTTTTTACTTATAAAATCTTTAGCACCATTTAATATATCTGTATAATCATCTATTCCATCAGAATCATAATCTATATCACTTTTTATTACATCTTCATATTTAGATTTTATAAACTTATCTTTTACATCTGTTTTAAAAAACGCTATTACAGCAAGAAGTAATATTAAAAATAAAACTAGCATATTTCCAAACCTCAAAAAAAACTTCAAATCTTATCACCAATTTAATTATATCACTTTATCTATTTATATAAAAGAAAAAACTTCCGATTGGAAGTTTTTATGGAGCAGTAGTTGTTGGACAAGATGGTAAGGCTAAAGTTTCTCCTTTATCATGCACGTTATCTGCAACGATGTCTACTGATTTTTTTACCTTGTTTTCTTCAGTAAATCCGGCGTTTTCAACAGCTAATTTTCCATTAGTCATTGATATAGCATATACATAACCATTTCCTACTTTTGTAACAGTTATTCTACCTGTGTATTCTTTTTTCCCTTTAAAGTCACCATTGCTTATTAACGTTTCTATTGTAACATCCTTACATCCACCATCTGATACTGGGAATGATGCTCCAGTTCCAGTTACTTCTCCATTCATAAAGTAAGATGATGCAGCATTGATTGCTTCATTTGCCTCCATAGCAAATACTTGTTTTCTTGCTTCATTCATTCTTGGAATAATTGCCATAGATGCCATTAAGATTACAATAGCTAATACTACGATAACTGCTAGTAATTCGATTAAAGTAAAACCGCTTGCATTTTTTTTCATTCTTTATAGACTCCTCTCTACTTTTAAATAATACTATAAATAATTTTTTTAGTCAATAATTTAACAAAAAAAATTCTTTTATAAAATGCAATTTATACTTTAATTATGTATAGTTTTGTTTATTTTAATACATTTAAAACTGAACTTATTAAATCTATGTTGTCTACGATACTTTCTAATTTATCTGTAGTTCTTTCTTTATATTTCTCTTTCATGTTTGTTGTAAACATTTTAAAATCTAATGTACCACGATTTAGATATTTAAAATAATAAGAATTTTGTTTCAGAAGTTCATATTCTTTTGGATTTTGTCTAAACAACATTTGAGTTTGTAATTTCATTTTAATCCTCGAAAAACTTATTTAAAGGACGTGGAGAAACAGGTCCTTTAGCTAAATTCTCTGTGATATTAGGAGTAGGATTTTTCTTGGTTAAATCCGAGACAAAGTCAATAGCTTTTTGTGCAGTGTTGATATGACTTTTAATAGAGTCCACATTAACATTTTTAACCATATTTGTTATTTTAGAAATGCTATCTTCTACCCCACTTCTGTCTTCTAGAATATATTTGTTCCAAACTGATTCATCTGTTCCATATAAATCATATAATTCATAAAATTTTTGCCAAGTCATCTTACCGTTTTGAACATATTTTATAAGTTCTGGTTTTGTTCTTACAAAATTTTTAAACTCTTCTTGTTTCATAATAATCACCAGTATAATTTTATGTTTTATTATAAGATAAATGAACTATTTAGAAATCTTTTTATTTCAAACCTTTAATTATTTTTTGAATTCTCCAAAAACAAACTCTCAAATCACTAAAGATCTGAGAGTTTGTTATTATATTTTAAATTCATCTATAAAAGAATCAAACGATAATTGTTCTTCTTTTTTAGTGGGCTTTATTTCTTCAACCACATCTTCTTTTGAATCTTCGGAAGATGTTTTAGTTAAATCAATTAATTCCTTTTTTAATGCAAATAAATCATAATTAAATTTAACTTGACTACCAGTTGATGCAATATCCATGATTGGAATATCACTATTTTTAAGTTCATGAATATCTGTATCTATTTTATAAAGGTTAATATCTTTTGTTTCAGTAAGGTAAGCAAACAAGATTTTATAATCTTTTGTTTTAGCTTTCTTAAATAACATATTACCTTTTTTAGCTCGAGATATTGGTATTATATCTGATAATTTTAATCTTTTAATAGTTTTATAATTTGTATAAATATTTAAGTATTCTTCTTTATTAATTGGACTGGCATAAATGCAATAGTCCTCTTTTAAATTTATACCTTTTACCCCGCTTGCTTTAGAACCTACGACAGGAATTTCGTTTGTATCAAATCTTAGAGCTAAACCATTATTTGTTACAAATAATACTTCTTCTTTAGAAATATCAGCATTGATTAATTCATCATTATCTTTTAATTTAATTGCTGTCATTGGTTTTGAATATCTTGTTACTTCAAAATCCTTTAATGGAACTTGTTTTGTCAAACCATTCTTAGTAAATAAAGTTACATTTTTGTTTTTATCTTTTAATACTAGACTAGCAATTATTTTTTCTTGTTCTTTAATCATAATGGTATTACTTATATGTTTTCCTAAATCTTTCCATTTTGTTTCAGGAATTATATGAATTGGAACATATAAATAATTTCCTAGATTAGTAAATAACAATAATGAATCTTTTGTTGATGCAAGGAATCTACCTGTTACAAAGTCTCCAGGTTTTAGAGTTGTTTCTTCTTCTGATGTTTTGAAACTCTTTTGACTTACTCTTTTTACATAGCCATCATTTGTTACTACTACAACAACTTTTTCATCTGGTATCATTTCTTTAGCATCTACTTTTATATCAACTACTTCATCTCTGATCTCAGTTTTACGAGGAACAGCATAATTTTTCTTAATTTCTCTTAGTTCTGATTTCATAACATTTTTTAGTTCTGTTTCATTATTTAATATTTTATTGCATTCCTCGATTAAATTTTTTAGTTTTTCACATTCTTCTTCTAGAACTACGATATCCGTATTTGTTAATCTATAAAGTTGTAATGTTACAATTGCTTCAGCTTGTTCTTCAGTGAACTTATATTTATTAACTAAATTAACTTTGGCATCACTTTTATTTTTACTGGCACGGATTAATGCTATTACTTCATCAAGGATTGAGATTGCCTTTATAAGACCTGTTGCAATATTATAATTTTTTGTATAATACGCTAGATCAAATTCAGTTCTTTTGGTTATAACTTCGCGTTTGTGGGCTATGTAAGCATCTAATATTTCTAAAATACCTAAAGTTTTTGGTGTTCTATTTACAATTGCTACGCAGTTGTAGTTATAAGATATTTGTAAATCAGTATTTTTAAGTAAATATTTCATTATTATATCTTTGTTGGCATTAGCTTTTAAATCTATAGCAATTCTTATACCTGTTCTGTCTGTTTCATCACGGACCTCAGATATTCCTTCAACTTTTTTATCTATTCTAAGTCCTTCGATTTTAGCAACACAAGCTTGTTTATTAACTTCAAAAGGTATTTCCGTAATAATTATTTGTTCCTTACCTTTTTCTTTAACAAATTCATATTTAGCTTGAACAATTACTCTGCCTCGCCCTGTTTTAAATGCATCAATTATTCCCTCTTTACCGAACGCTATACCACCGGTTGGAAAATCTGGTCCTTTTACTATTTCTAAAATTGTATCTAAATAGCAATTTGGTGAATCAATTCTTTTGATTGTGGCATCAATTATTTCTCCGAGATTATGGGGGGGAATATTGGTTGCGTATCCAGCTGAAATTCCACTCGTTCCATTTACAAGTAAATTAGGAAATTTGGCAGGTAATACAGTTGGTTCTAGAAATCTATCGTCAAAGTTTGGAGCCCATGAAACTGTTGATTTATCTAAATCTTTCAAAAGTTCACCACTTATTTTAGCTAACCTTGCTTCAGTATAACGGTATGCTGCAGGTCCATCACCATCCATTGAACCATTATTCCCATGGATATCTACGAGAATATGATTTTGTTTCCACCATTGGCTCATTCTAACCATTGCATCATAAACTGATGAATCCCCATGAGGATGGAATTTACCTAGCACATCACCAACAGTGGCAGCACATTTTATATAGCCTTTTTCCGCAGTATTTCCAGCTTTATACATAGCATATAAAATTCTTCTTTGCACAGGTTTTAATCCATCTCTAACATCTGGAATAGCTCTATCTTGAATAATTTCTTTGGCATAAGCTGCAAATCGCAAAGACATTATTTCTTCTAAGCTATAATCTTCTATTTTTTTTACTATATTCATTTAAACCTCCTTACTCTGCCCTATAACTATCTTCGAGTGTAAACTCAACATTTTCATTTATCCATTCCTTACGAGGTTCTACCTTATCCCCCATTAGAACTTGAACACGTTTTTCTGCTAGGGCTGCATCGGTAATTCTTACTCTAATTAAACTTCTTGTTTCGGGATCCATTGTTGTTTCCCAAAGTTGGTCAGGATTCATTTCCCCTAAACCTTTGTATCTTTGGATACTATATTTTCCTGTATTATTTAGTTTTATTTCATTTAATTCATCATCACTATAAGCATAGAATCTTTTTTTGCCATAATCAAGTTTATATAATGGTGGCATGGCAATATAAAGTTTACCATTTTCAATTAAACCACGCATGTATCTATAAAAGAATGTAAGTAAAAGTATTTGAATATGTGCTCCATCAACATCGGCATCGGTCATAATTATTACTTTATCATAATTTGATTCTGAAGCATCAAATTCTTGGCCTATACCTGCCCCGATTGTATGAATTAATGTATTTATTTCTTCATTTTTTATAAGATCATCTAATGATGCCTTTTCACTATTTATAACCTTACCTTTTAATGGTAATATTGCTTGGAATTTTCTATCTCTTCCACTTTTTGCAGAACCACCGGCAGAATCTCCTTCGACGATAAATAACTCATTTATTTTAGGATTCTTACTTTGAGCTGGTGCAAGTTTCATTGATAAATTTTTTTCAATTTTACTTTTATTTTTTCCATTTCTAGCATCTTCTCTGGCTTTTCTGGCAGCTTCACGTGCTACTTTACTTTTCATAGCTTTTTCTAAAATTGTTGATGCTACTTCTTTATTTTCTTCTAGGAAAAATTTTAAAGATTCATAAGTAATACTTTCTGTTACACTTCTTGCTTCTGGCGTACCTAATTTTCCTTTAGTTTGACCTTCAAATTGTAATAATTCTTCTGGTATTTTTAAGCTTATAACTGCTGATAGACCTTCACGAACATCGGATCCATCAAGGGTGCCATCTTTAGCTTTAAAGATATTATTGTTTTTAGCATAATCATTAAATGCTTTCGTAATACCAGTTTTAAAACCTACCTCATGAGTTCCTCCATCAGAAGTTTTAACATTATTTACAAATGATAAAATGTTTTCGTTGTATGTATCTGTATATTGCATTGCTACATCAACTTCAATTTTACTTTTTGTATTACCAAAATTTATAACTTTGTGTAAAGTGTTTTTACCCTCATTCATGTATTCAATAAAACTCGTTAAGCCATTTTCATAATGAAACTTTGCTTGATGTCCGTCTTCTTCATCGATAACCTCGATAGTTAGTCCACTTAGTAAAAAGGCAGATTCTTGCATTCTTTCACAAATTGTTGTATATGAAAAATTACAATTTTTAAATATTGTATCATCCGGCAAAAATTTAACAATTGTTCCGGTTTTATTACTTTTACCTACAGTATGAAGTGGAGTTTTAACATGCCCTCCATTTTCAAATTCAATTGAAGAAATAAGACCATCACGATAAATAACTACTTGCATTTCTTTTGATAAGGCATTAACTACACTAGCACCAACACCATGAAGGCCTCCGGAAACTTTATAACCTGATTCACTAAATTTTCCACCAGCATGTAAAATTGTATAAATAACTTCCGGCGTACTTTTTCCTGATGCATGCATTCCAATTGGAACTCCACGCCCATTGTCCGCTACTGTTATGCTATTATCTTTATTTATGATTACTTTAATATAATTACCATATCCATTTATTACTTCATCTATTGCATTATCTACAATTTCCCAGACTAAATGATGCATACCTCTTTTATCAGTTGATCCAATATACATCCCTGGTCTTTTTCGAACTGCTTCTAGACCTTCAAGAATTTTAATCGATGACTCATCATAATTTGCCATATTCCTTATCACTTCCTAGACCATTATAACAAGAAAAATGAAAAAAAATCAACTTTAAAGTTGATTTTAACCACAATTTAAGAAAAAAGTTTAGATTTTTCGTTATCAAAAATTAATCTTTTTAAATTATTATATAGTTTTTTTGATATGTTTTATTTCATTGGGTATTTTCTTGTTAATTTTAACACTTGCACTTTGCCTAAATCTTCATTTAAAACTTCACTTGCATTTTTAGTTGAGCCATATTGGGCGCAATAATCCTTTGTATCTGATTCAACTCTATATTTTGCTTTTTCTTTTAAATTTTTTAATTCAGCCTCTATTTGCACACTATTTTCCTCTAAAGACTCTATAGTTGATTTTAATTTCTTATTTTTCTTATATCTGCCAATTCTGGTACCATACAGGGCAATACTAATTGACTTAATAATAGCGTATGTTCCTATTAACATATAAATCAATGATTGTGTTGAAACCACAGGAAATAATTCTATACTCAAAAAAATTCCACCACCAATAATTACTAGATTACCAAGTTCACCAAATATTGTATTTGCTTTATTTTCAGTTAATTCACTTTTAGCAATTATCAATTCTTGATTTAAATTTTCTAACTCATTTTCTTTTAACAAAATATCTTGAAATTTGCAATTGGTTTCACTTTTTGTAACAACTTTAATTTCACCAAATTCATCACTAACTATTCCATAATTATCGCTAATTTGACTTAAATATTCATTCATTGTAAACCTCCATAGAAAATATATTATCATAATATTTTCTATTGTCAAGTTATTATTCCTAAACTTTAATTAATCTTCTAAAAAGTACTTGGCTAACTTTTCATAATTATCTTGACTATTTAAGCACGTATCGATTAAATAACCTTTTTCATTGTTTGTTTGATATTCTTTTATTCCCCTTATATAAAAAGGTTTATTTCTTTCTTCAATATAAAATGGCATTATGTCATTTACTAGACATTCCCTAAAGATTATTATTCTTCCTACCCTTCCATTACCATCTTGAAAAGGATGAATGCTCTCAAATCTCACATGAAATTCTATAATATCTTCAATAGTTTTATTATCTATTTTATTGTACCAATCTAGTAGCTTTTTCATATCAGTTGAGACATTCTTAGGCGAAGATGTTGTAATATTTCCCACAAAATTCTTAAGACTTTTATATTCACCGATATTTATTATTCCAACTTCATCATCTTTAAGGGTTCCACTTTTTAAAATAAAATGAAATTTTTTAATTAAATCTTCTGTTAATGATTCATCTAAAGTATCAAGCATATATTTAAACAAAGTAAAATGATTTTTGGTTTCTGTTGCATCTTTTAAATTTATCACTTTATCTTTATTCGTTAAAATTGTTCCTGTATCATAAATACTTTCTGTTTCATCACTAGTTATGGTTGAACCTTCCATATGATTAGTATTATATGCAAAATCCACTTGTGTCTTATGATATAAATTGCCATTTAGGCCAATGCTTTTTTGTTCGATTAATGCTTTTTTTATGTCTTTCACAGTCATTTTACCTGCCTCATTTCTTTATAACATTTTATCATATTAACCCTCAAAAGTCTATTATTTTCCAATAAAAAAGGGCTTTTCAGCCCTAGTTCTTCATTGATTTAAACACTCTGTTCCATACCTTATCAGTTGAATAGTTTAAGATACCATTTTTATATACTTTTAATCCTTTTTTAAGAAGAATGTATATAAATAAAACCATTATAATTATTGATATAAATATTTCAAATACTGATATTTCCCCGATTATATATAATGTTGGTGTTAAAAATGCTGATAAGAATGGGATGTAGGATAATACATGTATTAAAGTTGATCCACTAAACATTGATGCAGTGATTGATAAGTAATAACCAACTACTGAGATAAGCATTACAGGTGATTGTAATTGATTAAAGTCTTCAATATTTACTGTCATTGATGCAAGTATTCCAGATAATACAGAATAAGCAAAGAATGATAAAAGCATTAATATTAAAGTTGTTGGTATAAGAATTAATAATTTGTCAGTTAGAATTGATAAATCTATGTTTCCTGCAATGCTACTTATAAAACTTAGTGGAGATGTTCCTGTTACTAATTTATTTATAAGTAAACCAATGCCTGAAAAAATTATTAGTAGTAACCCTTGTGTAATAACAAATATATTGCTTGCTAAAACTTTGGAAAATAAATGCATTTTAGGACTAACATTTGAAATTATAATTTCCATACTTCTAGTCGTTTTTTCTTCGCAGATTTCTCCCCCGACCATTTGAACTAAGAATACAACTAACATAAAGAATGGTAGTATGATTGTTGGAAAAACACTAGTCATAACAATATTCATATTTTCATCAATACTAGCATTATCACTAAGGATTGTTCTTTCTACTTTAGCCGGGGCAGAAATATTAGCTAGTATTTCAGGATTTACATTAGACTTAATCATACCTAAAGTAGATTTTGATGCATTTATAGCACTAGTTATTTCTTGATATATACCATTATCAATTGTTTCATTACTAATTATTTCACTAGTTAAATATTCTCTTTCATTTTCATTTAAAATAACTATTATTTCCGAATTATCTAAGTCTTTTGTTAATTCATCTTTTGTTTTTGAAGTTTGTTCTATAGTTATTAAATTATCTTCATCTAAAGTATTTAAAGTTGCTTCAAAATAATTATATGTATTTGAATTATCTATTACATAAACTGTTAAGTTATCAGAAAAATCTCCGCCGAAAAATTTAATTATAGAATTTATATTAATGATGCCAATAACTGCTAGAGCTAATATAATATTAGTTACTAAAAACCATTTTGAACCAATCTTTTTCTTTAAGCTAACACGGGTTAAATACCAAAATTTCTTATTCATTTTTACCTCCGACATAATGGATAAATATTTCATTTAATGGAGCATCTGCTACAACATATTTAGAAATATTTGTATTTTTTATACAATCAAATACTTTTGGAGCAATATCGATATTTTCAATATGAACAACTATTTCATTTGCTTTTTTATCAATACTTGTTACACCTTTTATTTTAGTAATATCACTTACTTTGATGTTTTCTCCCTTTATTAAAATATTTTTCTTTGCATAATTTTCTTTTATTTCATCAAGGCTTCCATTTAAGATAGCTTTGCCGTGAACTAAAATAATTAATTGTTCACAAAAATCTTCGATATATTCCATTTGATGTGATGAAAATATAATTGAACATCCCTTTTTTTGTAGTTCTTTGACAGCTTTTTTTAATAAACCAACATTTATAGGATCAAGTCCAGTAAATGGTTCATCTAATATAAGTAGTTTTGGGTCATTTATAACTGCAGATATAAATTGAATTTTTTGTTGATTTCCTTTAGATAGTTCTTTTATCTTTTTAAATTTATAATCTTTTATTTCAAATTTTTCTAACCAATAATCTAACTTTTTATCAATGTCTTTTTCATCCATGCCTTTTAAAACACCATAATATTCAATCATTTCTTTGACAGTTAGTTTAGTAAGCAGACTTCTTTCTTCAGTAACAAAACCAATTTTATCAGTTTCATTGTAATCAATTTTCTTTCCGTTTAAAGTGATAGTACCTTTATCTGGTTCGAGTAATCCCATTATCATTCTAAATGTTGTAGTTTTACCTGCACCATTTTCACCAAGTAGACCGAAGATTTCTCCATCTTTAACAGTAAAAGATAAGTCATCTACCGCTACTAAGCTTCCATATGTTTTTCTAACATTTTCTAATTTTAACATATTAACCTCATTTCTTAACAACATTATATTACAAAATGCCTTAGAAAAAAATAAAATTTCAAAAAATCTAGAATTTTTGTAATTCTAGATTTTATTAATAATAAGGATTGTTTTAATGAGTTTGGCAGTAAATAAGTTTTTTTTCGACACAATTTTCATGAAACTTCATAAAACTAATTAACTCTTTAGTTTTAAACATTTAATTAATCGTATACCTAATTCTGATTTTGCATATTGTTGTTCTAGTAACAGAATACTATTTTTATATCTTTCATATGCTGCTTCATATTGTCCAAGTTCAATTGCTTTAACACAAAATTGCACAACATTTTGGTAAATATCTAAATAAATATTTTCAGAGTCAAAGGATTTATTAATTCCATCAACTATAGCTGGTGCTGTCTTATAGTAGTGGTTGACATCTTCTATAGAAACAAAATTATCCCTAAACCACCTTAAAACTTGTAACTCGTAACAATTGTCATCAAATTCAACATTAAAATGTTTCATACATGCAGTAGTTAGATAGCATGAACCAGAAGATGTTTCCTTTTTACCATCTACTTTTGTTATTGCAGTATATGATTTGTTTTCATAGTTTACTTTTATATGAACCGTATCATGCGGATTAGCACGTGAACTTGGACTATAAATATCTATCTTTGCTCCATTTCCATTACTATAATTAGTACCCTTTACTTCTTTTTTATTGCTCATAAACTTTCTCCTTTCATTTCTATCAGCTTTTTTCTTAATTTCATAATTTCATACATCCATATAACTATTTCATCACTAAGTTCATTTCCAGGTGTATTATCATATAAATAGTCTTCTTTTATTTTATCCATTCTATTATAAATCTCAATTATTTCATTTGGTGTTATAAAATCCAAATTTTTTTCAATTTGAAACCTTGTTCCCCATTTAACAATAACATGAAATAAATCTAAAAGTTCTTCATGAATATTTTTATAAGTTTCTAGTTCATTCATTATTGCTAATGGGCCAATAAGTCTTGCAAAAGCTACTTCAATTTCACATTCTACTGCATACATTTCTTTCTTGCTCATTTTAATCTACTCCATCGACGCAATTTTCGTATATCCATTTTTTGATGTTAGTATAATCATTTGTTTCATAAAATTTTATTAATTCGGTAAAGTATTCACCGATCTTTTCAACTGGAACCGCTATAATACCCATGCCATTTCTAATCATTTCTTTATTAGCTACTAAATTTGCCACTCTTTTGTTTCCATCTAGAAACATTTGACTTCTTTGTATCCACAAAAACAATGTTATACATCTATCTAAAGCATTATCCATATTCATAATATCGTTTAGTTCAGCATCATAATTGCATTCGCTAGGTAATTTTGGTCTATAAGAGGTTCCTGTTATACCAACGCCTTTATCTCTAAATTCACCAAGTGGTTCAACGCCTTGTCCTTTACAAATTTCAAAATGAATTTTCTTTATATAATTAATTGTAAGCTTTTCATCAATGGTATCAAGAACAAATTCCCAAGCATCTTTTAATCCTTTTAATTTAAGCATATCATTAATAGAAATATTACCGGTGTTTACATTATTTACAAATGCTACAGTATCCGCAAAAGTAACAGCAATACCTTCTAAATTTGCACTTTTATATAAATTGTCTATTAATTTTCGTTTAGCAAAAAAGATATTATCTTCTTTTGTCATATTGTATTTATTTTTCATCGCAATCACCTTCATATTAATGATTATAGCATAAATTTTTTTACAAAAAAAGAGGTTTCCCTCTTTTAATAGAATGCTCCACCCCAGATTATAGCAAGTAAGATAAATAGTATTAAAACTATAAATGCATAACTAGCTGTAAAATTGTTTCCTCCGGTGTTGTCGCAATCTTTTTTACAACAACTCATTGTTTAACCTCCTTATATATTTAAAAATTTAAATGAAAGCCCCTACTATGATGATTAAAAGAATGAATAGTACTAAAATTATAGCAGCTCCAAGGCCATTTCCACAGTGATTCATAAAACTTTCCTCCTTTATTTTGTCTTTTCACTAGTATTTTATGGTATATTTTTTATTGTGTGAGGGCAAAAAATACTTAAAATCATTGTAAATTAAAAAAATAATTGTTATAATACCTAGGTAAGGAGAGATAAATTATGAAGAAAAAATTAGTTGCGTTATGTGCAATAATGTTACTTGCTAGTGGTTGTGGCAAAGTACCTAAGTTAGACAACGGAAAGGATGCTATCGTAAGTTTTAAAAATGGTGATAAAATCAGTGTAGATGATTTTTATAGTAGATTAAAAGATGACATGGGACTTAATACCCTAATTACTATGATTGACACTTATATTTGTGAAACTGAATTTAAAGATTATAAAGATACTGCTTCAAAAAATGCTCAAGCTTATATTGATGCATTTATTGAACAATATGGTGGTAAAGATAAATTCTTAGAAGCATTACAAAGTCAAACAAATTATCAAACAATTGATGCTTATCAAAATTATTTATATTTAGCTAATCTACAAAGTCATGCAATCGAAGAATATGCTAAAACAAAAATTACTGATAAAGAAATTAAAGCATATTATGATGATGAAGCAATCGGTGATATGGAAATTAATCATATTTTAATCACTGCTGATGTAAAAGATGGTGCTAAAGATGATGAAAAGAAAGCAGCTGAAGAAGCAGCTAAGAAAACAGTTAATGAAATAATTGAAAAATTAAATACTGCTAAAAAGAATAAAGAAGATATTACTGAGGCATTTACTAAACTTGCTAAAGAATATTCTAAAGATGATGCTACAAAAGATAAAGGTGGTTCTTTAGGTAAAATTAATCTTGGTGATTTAGATAGTAAATATGATGAATTATTAAATTCTGCTAAAAAACTTAAAGATGGTGAATATTCAACTAGTGTTATAACTACCGAACTTGGTTATCATGTAATATTAAAAGTTAAATCTTATGAAAAAGATACTTTAGATAATTTAAAAGATAAAATTGTAGAAACATTAGCTGATAGATATATAACTAAAAATAAGAATAGTATTGGACTTAATGCATTACAACATTATCGTAAAGAATATGGCATGGAAATACAAGATGATGAAATTAAGAAACAATATTCTAATTATATCCAAAATTCATTAGCATCTATTGCAAGCGCAAGTCAATCTACAACAAAATAAAAAGCACATGAAGTGCTTTTTTATTTTTCTTTAATTAGCAAAGACAATCTACATATGTATCTGATAGACATCTTATACAACATAAGCAATCGCAATCCATTGTAAAGAATACATTTGTAGCAACATATGGATAAACACTAGTTTCATCAGTATTGTCAGCAAGAACTCTGAATGTACAGCAGTTTCCTTCGATTTTTTCTACTCTAAATACATTAGAACATGTAGCTGAAGATCCTGTGCAAGTAGCTGTTGAATCTTTAGTGATTGGCATACTCCATGGAGTACCATTTCCACAACAAGTATAAAGCATTACTGGTCTAGTATTACATATTAAGCAGTTTGTTCCTCCACCTAAAACTGGTCTATCGCAAGTTTGTAAGCAATTATCTGGACATGCATTTTCTTGTAACACTAAGATGACACATAGTATTTCATTTATGCAGTTTCCTTCTGATGATTTACTTTCTCTATTCATAAACTTTCACCCTTTCATGTACTTTCA
Organism: uncultured Bacilli bacterium; assembly: GCA_934096035.1. GTDB lineage: Bacteria > Bacillota_I > Bacilli_A > RF39 > UBA660 > Onthocola_B. Next base: position 522,067 of record CAKOKX010000001.1, on the reverse strand, counting down.
TTATTAATTTATGAAAATATTTAAAATTAGTGTATGCTTTTTTACTTTTACTTTTTTAAAAAATATAGTATAATTAATTAGGTGATTATTTTGAAAACATGGATTGAGTATATTATTATTGCAGTTATTTTAATTATTATATCTTTAGTAATTGTAAAATTATCAAAAAGAGATTTTAAAGTTGAAGCTAATAAACTTATAACTTATTTAGGTGGTAAAGATAATATAATTAATGCCGAATGTAATATGTCAAGACTTAAAGTTATTTTAAAAGATGTTAGTTTAGCTAATAAGGAAGGTATTCAAAAACTTGGTGCTAAAGGAATCGTAGAAATTGATAACCAATTAAAAATTATATTTGATAAAAATGCCAAACAATTAAAAAAGTATATCGAAGAAATTCTCTAAGATATACTTTTTTTTAAATCTTTTCAATATCAAGAATATCAGTGATTTTAATTAATTTATTGTCAATTGTAAGTAAGTTAATGTTTGTTTTACCTACGATTTCTTCTTCATGAATACCATCATCCATAGTAATTCTTACCCTACTTTTATAAACATGATTTAATGAACCAAATATTTCATTAATCTTTTTATTTATATCTTTAGGGTTATAACTTTTCTGAGCTCTATCACTACGATATAGATCTTGATAGTTATTTAATTTTTTGTTTATGGGACTTGCAAACACATTAGGTAATTTGTTCATATTTACACCTCTAGTATATTTTATGATAAATAGTAAAAAAATACACATACTATTTTTATGAAGAAAATTTTAGATAATAAATTAATTTTTTTTATTCCTTTTCTAATAATTATGATTATTAGTTTTTTAGATATGTATAATGCTAAATATTTAAGCAGTTTATATAATCACAATTTAATAAAACAAATAATATGGTATGGAATTGGGATCTTCATTTTTATAATTTCAAAATGTATTAATACCAAAAATATTTTTAAGTATTCTTTTATTTTATATATTATTTCAATTGCTTTACTTATCTATGTGCTGGTGTTTGGAAAAGTAATTAATGGCGCTAAAGCATGGATTACAATTAAAGGATTATCATTTCAACCTAGTGAACTTACTAAACTGAGTTTGGCTATTATGTTAAGTGATCTTGCTTGTAAATTTAAAAGTACAGGTATCAAAAGTGAATTTTTATTTTTATTAAAAGTTGCAATTCTCATTCTTATTCCTTCAGTATTAGTTTTTTTAGAACCTGATAGTGGTGCTATTATCTTTTTTTTAGTTATTACTTTAGCTATTTTAATGTTTAGTGATATCCATAAGTTTTGGTTTACAATTGTTTTTATATTAATTGCTTTATTTATCGGAGGATTTATTTTACTTTATTTATATAATAAAGATTTACTAATTAGTTTGATAGGCACTAGTTTTTTTTATAGAGTTGAAAGACTTATAACGTTTAAAACAATGAGTAGTTATCAGCTAGAAAATGCTTTAATCGCTATGGGGTCATCAAGTCTTTTAGGTACTGGTCTTGGTAAAGTATCTTTATATATACCTGAAGCTCCGACGGATTTTATTTTTGCATTTAGTATCAGTAATTTTGGTTATCTTTGTGGTTTTATAATTCTTTTATGCTATTTTTTAATGGATTTATTTTTAATTAATAAAATTATAAACATGAAAAAAAATACTCTAAAATATATATTAATATCTTTTACAAGTATTTTTCTATTTGGACAAATCATTAATATTGGTATGAACCTTGGTCTTCTTCCAATTATAGGAATACCTTTGCCTTTTTTAAGTTATGGTGGCTCAACATTAATTATTTATTTTACTTTTTTAAGCATTATATTTAATTCTTTTGAGAAATCTTACTAGTATTATTTAATAATAATATACTCTTGGTATTGGTTGATAGTAACTATATGAACTATTATAAGATGGCACCCCAGGTGTGTATGGCATATTTTGATATCCTCCTGCTCCAGGTGCAACATTATAAATAGGTCTTGGTCTAGTTAATCCTACGGCAGCTCCTCCCGCTAAACCTCCTAATAAAAAAGGTACAACAAAACCACGATTTGTATTTTGGTAATAATTTGGATACATAGTCTTCTCCTTTCATAAGTAATTTATGAATAAAAAAAAGGTTAAACTAGTTATTTTTACCTAGATATATCTTTTTTGATATTCTTTTTAAATTTAGTTTTGTTTTACTATTTATATTTTTAATGGCATTATCTACTAATTCTATAAACTCTTCTTCTTTAAATATATTTACATCATCTATTCTTGTAACTTCCATCTCTTCAGCATTAAGAATTAAAAATTCATAGATTATTTCTAATGATATTTTTTCTTGCATTTGTTTCCTGGCAAGTTCATGACTTAATTCTAAATATTCTTTCATAAAATCAACTCTTTCATTTAAATTATATCAAACATTTTCGTATTTGTCTGTATTTTTCCGAATATTTATAAAATTAATGGGAAAATTAAACTGGTGAGTGAAATTGGAAAATGACAAATTGTTTGAGTTAAGAGAGTATAACAATCTTACTCAAAAAGCTGTTGGGGAAATTCTCGGAGTTCGTCAACAGACTTATGCTGAATGGGAAAAAGGCAAGAAAATTATACCTTTGAAGCATTTAGTTACTTTGGCTATTTTTTATAAAGTTAGTATAGATTATTTAACTGGTCTAACTAGAAACAAAAAAGTAAATTATAATTATAAACCTTTAAATAAAAAAGAAATCGGAGAAAAAATTGTTTATGTTAGAAATTTAAATAATATTAAACAAAAAGATCTAGCTGATATATTAAATACTTCTCCATCTACAGTATGTGCTTATGAAAAAGGTAATACTTTAATCCTTACAGCATTTTTATATCAAATAGCCAAAGAATATAATATTTCAATTGACTGGTTTGTCGGAGCTAATCCTAAAATTAAAAGGAATTAGCTTTTTTTATTATATGAAAAAAGGACTTATTTTTCCATAAGTCCTATAAAGTAGTTCTTTTTACCTTTTTTAATAAGTAAAACTTTACCATCTATTGCATCTTTATTTGTTATTACTTTATCTAAATCTTTTACTTTTTCATTATTAATGCTTACTGCTCCGGATGAAATCATTTCTCTTGCTTCTCTTTTACTTGATACTATTTTATTATCAACTAATACATCAACAAGGTTTGCTTCATTTTGAACTTCAAATCTTGGAACATCTTTAATACTTTCAATTATTTCATCTGCTGTTAGCTCCCAAATTCTATCAGAGAATAAAGATTCAGAAATATGAAGTGCTTTTTTGTATTCTTCTTCACCATGTAAGAAAGTAATTATTTCTTTAGCTAAAGCTTTTTGAGCTTTTCTTTCTTCTGGATGTTCTTTTAAACTTATTTCTAATTCTTCAATTTCTTCTTTTGTTAAGAAGGTTAATTTCTTTAAGTATTCAATGACTTTATCATCTTCAGCATTAATAAAGTATTGGTATAATTCATATGAACTAGTTTTATTAATATCTAGCCATAATGCTTCACCAGATTCACTCTTACCAAATTTAGAACCATCACTTCTAGTTACTAGAGGAACTGTAAATCCATAACATTTTACATCTGCTCCATGTACCTTTCTTATAAGTTCAAGTCCTGATGTAATATTTCCCCATTGGTCTTGTCCTCCGACTTGCATTGTTACACCGTGTTCTTCATATAATTTTAAAAAGTCAATTGATTGAAGTAACATGTATGAAAATTCTGTATATGTTATCCCAATATCTAATCTTCTTTTTACGGTATCTTTAGCTAGCATATAATTAACATTAAAGAATTTACCAAAATCTCTAAGATAATCAATAGCTTTCATTTCACATAGCCAATCGGCATTATTTACTATTTCAATTTTTCCACCAAGAATGGTACTAATTTGATTTTGAATGCACTTAATGTTGTGAGCAACTGCTTCTTTACTAATCATTGGTCTTTCAACATTTGGTTTTGGATCCCCGATTAAGCCTGTTCCACCACCAGCAATAATTATTGGAGTATGTCCACCTTCCATTAATCTTTTTGACGTAGCTATTACAGTACAGTAATGACCAATATGAAGTGAATCCCCAGTTGGATCTACACCAATATAAAACTTTAAGCCACCTTTATTAATAGCTTCTTCAACATCTGGACTAGTTATATCATTTACAAGTCCTCTCCATTTTAATTCTTCAAATAATGTCATAAAATTTCCTCCCTTAAAAATAAAAAAGAATGGTACACAAGGAGTGCTTTAGCACGGTACCATCCTTTTATTTAACTTAATTTATCTTAACGCGATTTAACGATTCAGCTCCAGAGTCGTAAATTCCTTCATCACTGATTGGGTCAATTATAGCACTTTAAAAATTTTAATGCAACCCCTAATTAATTAAATTTTGAAAATTATTGTTTATTTTTATTTCAACATTTAATAATTCATTATTTATTGGATGTCTAAATTCTAATTTATATGCTTGTAAACACATTGTCATACTCATCTTTTTACCATATTTTTTATCCCCCACAATCGGATGATTAATATTGGCTAGCTGAACCCTAATTTGATTTTTTCTTCCAGTTTTAATATTTATATTTAACAAACTGTATTTATTATTATATTTCATTACTTCAAAATTTGTTACTGCTAATTTACCTTTTTTCTTATCTTTAGTTATTATTACATCATGAGTCTTTGTTTCAAATAAGTAGTCTTCTAAATGCCCGTTTTGGGTTAAAGTTTTTTCTACCACTGCATAATAATATCTTTTTACTTCTGTCCAATTGTCTTGTATTTTTCTTTTTACTAATTCACTTTTAGCAAAAACTATTAACCCAGAAGTATCCCTATCTAATCTATGAACTATAAATATTTTATTTTTAGAATTTTGCTTTTTTATATATTCTTTTACTTCATCATATAAATTCTTATCATAACTATTATCTCGGGATATAGTTAAAATTCCACTTGGCTTATTAATTATAATAAGATATTTATCTTCATATATTATATCTAATTTTTTCTTTTTCAACTTGTATCACCAACAAGGTTATTATAGCAAATAAATTTAAAATTGCAAAATAAAAAGCCCTTATTTAAGGACTTAAAATTTCATTTGGTGGAGAATGTGGGACTCGAACCCGCGACCCCCACGGTGCAAGCGTGGTGCTCTAGCCAACTGAGCTAATTCCCCAGGAACAAGAATATCTTATCATATATTGATAAAATAATCAAGCTATTTTTGTGGTTCTTCGATAATTTTTATCAAACCTGCTTCAACTTCTTCAAGGGCTCTACCTAAGCTCTTCTTATTTCTATACTCATTTTCCTTCATTTGGTAATGATTATTTTCAAGCATTTGCTTACTTCTTATTGAAGCTACATGAACCAATTTGTACTTAGAATCAACTATATTTAATAGTTTATCTATTGATGGATATAACATACATACACTCCCTTTTCATTACTTATAATACTCATTAATATCTATTTATGCAAGAAAATGCTAAAAATTTGACATAAATTTGACATAAAATATTTTAACTTAATACTTTTGCTGTTATTTTATCATCTTCCATAGTTAGTTTTACTTTAATATCATTCATGGAACTCTTTTCATCTCTTGGGTCTATTACTTCCCCATTACTACTTATAACAGCATTTGCTTTAGCTAAATCATCTACGGTTAAATAAATCGTTTTATCTTTTTCAAATAATTTATCATTAGCTTTGGCATATAATACAGCATTGTTTTCTATACATGCTATTTTTTGATTATACATTTCTTCTTCATAATTAACATTTAACTTGCTTGAAATTACCCAGGTTGCTGCGAAATAACAAATACTAAAAACTCCGAGTACTATTGCTAGTTCTACAACTGTATATCCATTTTTTTTCATTTATTAACCTCCATTTTAGTAAATCCTCGATATTCCCATAATGGAAATTCATTTCTTATTTTAGATATTTCTTGTAACATTTTATTTTTTAATTTTTCACTTTTAAATTCAAATAAATTTTCAATTGTTTCTTCTAATCTTTTATAAGCTATATCTTCTTCATTTAAAGAATTATATAAGTAAGGTATAACTATATTTTCATCTACAAACTCTATATCTTTATTTTTAAATACATAATAGTTTTTTAGTATTTTAATAAATTTCTTATATACTTTAATGTTGTGATGGTAAATATTTTTTCCCATTTCAACATATTCTTTATTTGTAAAATTTTTATAATTATTATCTTTAAAATACTTATTTATTCTTTTTTTATTACTTAATTTTGTACTTACTATTTTTGTATCATCTATTATATACTCTTTTTTATAATAAAAATCTAATTTTGGTAATATTTCTTCATTATTTTCTATTCCACTAGTTACAAAAGAAAAATAATCTTCACTAATTACTCCATATGCTATAATCATACCATTTACTAAATCATATATTCTACTCCATTTTTTTACATAATTAGTAATTTCTTTATTTTTAAAACATGCTTTATAATTTAGATCATTGGGTATAACTAAATTATCTTCTTGAAATATAACATATTTGTCTTTTAAATAATTAATTAACTCTTTATGTTCATTTAATACTTTTGTTGTATTTTTCTTAAGAACTTCTTTTAAATTATTATAATCATTTAAATCTAATGACATTATAAGATATTTTAAATATTTATCTTTTATATTTACTATGTCATTTACTAATTTATCTTTTTTAGCTTTTGTATTATCTAATTTTTCTTCTTTATATATATCACACAATTTATTATAATCATTAATTATTTTTATTAACTCTTCTTTTTTCAGTTTCTTTAAATATTCTATATAATTTACACCAATTTCTATCATGTTATCACATCCATATATATTTTATCAAATTTATTAATTTTTTTCCATGGTATTTATGTGAAAAATTTATTTTTACGCAACTTTTTCCAATTCTTCATGCATTATCCATAAAATATCTTCGATTGATTTATCTATATTAAATCTACCGTTTCCTATTGGATAGTAAACTGGGAAACATGAATATTTTTTATTATTAATTTCTTTTATGTATTTTTTCTTACGACTCGTACTTACTGATATTTTTTCTTTTAAAAATATTGAACTAACTTGATTACCAAAAAGTATTATAACTTTAGGATTAACTATTGCTATTTCTTTTTCCATTAACTCTAAATATTCTTTAAATACTTTATCTGGTAGCGGTCTAGCATCTATTTGAGTACATTTACCTAAATTGGTTATAAATATTTTTTTATCTTCGATTTTTTTATATACTTTTCTAGCAAAATCTGGTGTCCAGTCTTTGCCTTTTATTTCTTTTATTTCTTTATATAGTTCATTTTCAATTAAACCTACTGCTAAAAATAAATCCCAGATATTTTTAGTACCTATCCATGGTGACCTCGGACCTTTCCACGATTTATCTGCCGCAATATTTCTAGCGGTAGGATTCATAAAGACAAAACAAATATCAGGATTATTACAACATCCGCCGAAATATATTGGCTCAAGACTAGTATCTCCATATATTTTTTGCATTTTTTTATATTCTTTTTTCAAACTTTCTAAATTCATAATATTTTCCTTTTTAAAAAAACAACATTTTCATGTTGCTCTATTTTGTCATTATTTTTTCTTTAACTAATTTACTAACTAAAGACATATCTGCATTTTTTCCAATTAATTGTTCATTTACCTTTTTCATTACAATTCTCATGTCTTTCATGCTAGTTGGTTTAACTTCATCAATTACAGCTTCAACCACTTTTGTTATTTCACTTTCGGACATTTCTTCAGGTAAATAAGCATCTAGTATTGCTATTTCTTTTTCTAAAGATTCTACTAATTCTGCTTTGTCATACTTTTTATATTCTTCTAATGAATCTTTACGAACCTTTACTTGTTTTTTTAAAACTGCAGAAATTTCATTGTCATCTAATTCATGTTTTTTAGCAATTTGTTCAAGTTGTAAAGCACTTTTTAACATTCTTAGAACGGATAATTTAAAAGTGTCTTTTTCTTTCATTGCATTTTTTAAATCTTCATTAATTTTTTCGTACATAATTAGCCTCGATTTCTTTTATGTGAGTTCTTAATTCCTTCTTTAATTTCGTTTCTTCTTTTTACGCCTGGTTTTTCATAGTGTTTTCTTTTTTTGATTTCAGAAGGGACTCCACTTCTTGCAACTTTTGCTTTAAACTTCTTTAATGCTAAATCAACATTCCCGTTTTGCACAACTACTTTTGTCAAATTCATTCCCTCCCTTCTCGTTTTCATTACATATTATAACATCAGAAATTAGCTTTATCAACATTTTTTTACTATAATTTGGCGTTTTTTGTAATAATTTTGTAATACTGTACCTAAAAAGGCTTGTCCCTTTTTAGATTTTACATGTTTTTTTAGATACTAATCTTCTTATTGTGGATCCTATTTCATAACCAATATCATACATTGTCCTAAAGATTCTTGCAAATGCATTAAATATGGCTGCTGATGCCCCTCCAACAATATTGTTTAATTCTTCTTTTTCTAAATACATTAAATTACCTCCTTTAATTACATTTCTTAGGATTCACAAAGCCTGAGACAAGGCCTGCTAGGAAGGTAGCAATTCCTCCTAATAAATACCACAATGTTCTTCCTCCCCCATTAACTTCTGCTAATTTTTTACAACTTAAAACTTCCATAATTACCTCCTAAAACAACATTTTTTTAAGTTTTTTATATACTTTTTCTTTATTATACATAATTGTTAGCTTAAATACTTGATTTTCCTTTAGATCATTATTAAATTTCAAATAAACTTCTTGATAATTTATTAAGTTTTCTTTATCTAAACTTATTTCTCCAATACTATTAACTAAAGTTTTATACTTTTTATCTCCTATTTTGATATAATCAATGGAATTTAGTATATCAGGGGTATCAATACTTATCTTCGCTACAATTAATCCATTTTCTTTATATCCATAAGTTATATTTGTATCATATATTTCTAAATTTAAAATATATGTACATATGACTATAAAAAATATTATAGTTATTAAAAGAAATATTTTAAATTTATACTTGATATTTAATAAATCTAAGTATGACATATGCTACTCCCTAAATTTATGACATTATCAAATATTTTAGGATATTTTTTATGAGAAATATAAATAATGGTTTTATCCTTATATAATTTTCTCATGTTTTTCAAAATTGATAACTCTAATTTCATGTCAACCTCACTTAAGGCTTCATCAAGTAATAAAATATTAAAACTATTTAGTAAAGCTCGTGCTAATATAATTCTTTGTCTTTCTCCTCCAGATAAATTATTTTCATCAGGGCTTATAAATGTTTCATATCTAAGTGGTCTTTTCTTTACAATTTCATCAATCTTGCATAAATAACATATATATTGAAAATCAACTTCTGATATTTTTTTATCTAAAGCAATGTTTTCTCTGATAGTTCCTGAAAAAATATTTTCATTTTGATTTACATATAAAATATTATTTCTAATAGTATTTATACTTAAATCTTTTATATTAATTGCTCCTAGTAATATGTTTCCATCATAATCATTTATATACTTATTTAATATATTACAAATTGTTGATTTACCTGAACCCGATGGTCCTTTTAATAAGATGAAATTTCCTTCTGGAATTACTAAATTAAAATTTTTAATTATACTCTCAAACTTATTATAAGAATATGTTAGATTTTTAAATCTTAATTCATATCCATAGGTCTCTTCAATATTTCCTAAATTCTCTTTTTTTAGGCTTAAAAAATCATTTATTTTAGAAATTGTTGCCTTCATATAACAATATTTTGGTATACTATCTACGATATTTTTTAAAGGATCTAGAAAAAGACTTAATAAAGTATTAAAAGTAATAATATTAATTAGTGATATTTTACTTTTATAAAGAAGATATAATCCATATGTATTTATAATGAAAAATCCTATTTCATATATAATACTTTTTAATGTTTTTTCTTTATTAATTACAATGTTTAAAAGATAACTATCATATAAGTAATTTGTTAATTTATATTCAAGTTTCTTTAATGCCGGAGAAATCACATTTAGATTTTTAATACTATTAATCATTTTTATATCTTCGATTAGATTATTATTAAAATCTGCTTCATAAGATATATTTTGATAGGCTCTTTTAAATATTGCTTTACTAAATATTAACCCTATTAAAAAATATAAGATAATCATAAGAAAAAGTATTAAAAATAAATTCTTACTTATATTTATTAATAAGGGTACTGCTATAGCAACTAGGATTAAATCTAGAGTTGATGACATGAAAATCTCAGTGATGATATTTTTTATACTTGTTAAATCATTTACTCTAGATACTATTTCTCCGGCATTTCTAGATGTTATAACATTTAAAGGAAGATTATATAAATGACTTAAAAAATCACTATTTAATAAACAATCTATATTTTTATTTAAATGATTTTCTAAATAAGTTCTATAAAAGGATAAAACAATTTTAAATATTGTAAAAATTAAAAATATTATAACAATAATTTTCAAATATTTATAAGAATAACCGTTTGTAATTGAAGAGAATAGGATTTGAAAATAATATCCTAACAATATGCTAAGTAACATTAGTAAGAAACTTACAAAAATAATAATTTTTATTAAACTTTTTTCAGACTTCATAATCCTAGTAAATAAATTAAATATTGTTACTTCATTTTTTAAAACTATTATTTTTTTCTTTGGATAAAACAATAATACTACATTACTCCATTCGCATATAAAATCATTAACTTTCATTACCACCTTTCCTTTGGCTGGATCCATTATGAAAATTTTGTCTTTAGTGATTTTTTCAATTACAACATAATGGGTATAGCCTTTTTTTAGATTCATATGAGCAATTGCAGGAAATTGTTTAATGTCATAAATATTATTTAATTTTACTCCTACAGCTTCAAAACCATATTTTTGACTAGCAAGAATTAAGTTTAAAGCTGTTGTTCCTTCATTGGTTGTTTTGGCATCCAACCTGATTTTTTCAAGTGGGACATTTCCTTTATAATGCCTAATGATAGACAAAAGAGCACACACACCACAATCCTTCTCATCCCGTTGACGAACTACAATCATATAAATTTCTCCCTTCACTTAATATATTTCCTTTTTTTTATTTTTTTTGTGCTTTTTTTAAAATTTTTTCAGAAAAATTTTGTTACACATAAAAAATTCCCGTATTTACGGGAAAAATTATCTTGATTTTTTTTTGTGAAATAATAGCCAAAATGTAAAAAGAATAATTAAAAAGCCTCCGACGATTAAACCAATAGGTATATAATCAGGCATTTTTTCTTCATTTTTAATTTCTGGTTCTATTTTAATTTCATTAAACACATTTTCAGTTCTTTTTTTATAAACTTCCAATACATACACATTTTTTTCTTCATTATTTATTACTTCTATAAAAACATAATTTATACCAAAGTCTAGATTATCATTATTTGTTATATTTACCGAATCATCGTTGTTACATTTATATTCTATTTCTAAATTTGTTACATCTTCTTTTATTTCAACGGTATAATTATTAACATATTTATCAAATTTTAATGGCATGTCTCCATTTAATATTTTTAAATCTAAAAGCACACTATTTCACCCATATATAGTGTGCTCAAAAATTTCTAAATTATTTTTAAAAGTATTTCATTTGAAACATATATGTAAATTGGATTAATAAATATATAACTTTTCTTCTTAATTAATTCTTTACTTTTTAAAAGTGGTTTTATATTATATGCATTTTCTAATTCAATGCCAAATTTTTTCTTAAATTCATCTAAATTTATACCATCAAGTTTTCTTAAACCAAGCATTATTTCATAATCCATTTTTTCTTTTTCACCGATTATTTCTTTTTCTTGTACCCAGTTACCTAATAGATAATCTTTTAAACTCTTGGTATTTGTATATCTTATTTCATCTATATATCCACTTGCACCTAAACCAAAGCCATAATATTCTTCATTATTCCAATAAACTAAATTGTGTTTACTTTCGTATCCAGGTATTGCATAGTTACTAATTTCATAATGATGAGCGTTACTTAGTTTCTCGGTAATATATTTATACATTTCATAATCTAATTCTTCTTCTATTTCACTTACACCATTTACATAAGCCTTGGTGTGGCTTTCTAAAATTAGACTATAAGCACTTATATGCGTAGGCTTTAATTTTAAAAATAATGATAAATCTTTTTTTAAAACTTTTAATGTTTCTCCAGGTATAGCATACATCAAATCTAAATTTATATTGCTAAAGCCCATCTTTTTACATAAATTTATTTTTTCTTCAGCATCTTTAAAATCAGCTGTTCTTTCCATAAATTTCAGTTTATCTTTATCAAATGATTCTATACCTATGCTTAATCTATTTACTCCGAAACTTTTTAAAAGTATTAATAATTCTTCATTTATATCTTCTAAATTACATTCAAATGTAAACTCTTCTAAATTAGTTTTATTAACAATATCTAACATACTTAATAAACTTTTTATTTCTTTTATACTAAGTGCACTTGGTGTTCCTCCGCCGATATATATTGTTTTAATTTCTTCCCCCATGTATCTGTCATTTATCTCATTTTTTAAAGCTTTTAAATAGGCATAAGTCCATTTTTCGTTATATATAAACTTACAAAAATCACAATAAGAACAAATACTTTTACAAAATGGAATGTGAATATAAATTGAACTTGCCATTATAAACTCCTCCTTTAAATACATAATCTGCAAAAGATTTCCTTAAAGATTCAAATTTGGATACTAAAGCATGATTTGTTGGTTTTAAGTTTAAAACTCTAGCAACATATGCTTTGTGATGTATTTTAAAAATTGCTTCTATTCTTTGCACGCTTAGTAGATATTTTTTAATAAAACGTGTTCTTTTTTGAGAATTAGGAAATAAATGATATAAATATGTTAAAGTCATAATTATCTTTTCCTTTCTTCTAAATTTTTGTAAAAAGCACATAAATCTTCAAAGTAAGCTACGAGTTCAGGGTATTTGTCTTGTAATGCTCGAACTCTATTTGCGTAACGATGAGCTGATGTGTTAACCATTTCAGAAATTTTTGTTGAACTTAGTAAGTATTTTAATTGAAATTTTAATATTATTACTATTTGTTCATCTGTATAAGGAACATTCTCTTTTCTTTTAAGATTTTTTATGGCATTGTCACTTAACTCTCCGAGAACGAGAAAAATATCTTTTTGGCTTTTATTTTTTACAGTCCATACTAATCTATTAAAATATGTTTTAAAGTTGTTCATTGCTTTATCTTCGGGAATTAAACTATGATCGAAAACTTTTAAGATTTCATTATAGAACCCACTGCTATTTTCTAAAACTGCGCTTTTTGCTTCATCTGGATCTAATTGCAAAATTCTTGCTACACTATTAAGTCTTAATCCAAAAGTAAAAATACATTCTCTTACAAAGTTCATCCTTTTTTCTTTAGTAGGAAAAAATTTATTTAAATAGATAGGAATTTGTTGTTCTGGCACATAAGTTTCTTTAGTAATTAATGGACTATTTACTAAACTATGTTTTTTCAATTTTTCTAGTGATTTTCTTACCATTTCATCTGTTACAATTTCAGGGGCAACTTTATTTAGCTGTTTTAATCGATATGTTATGTCACGGCAAATTATACTTTCTGTAGTTGAAAGCTTTGCCGCTATTTCTGAGATAGTATTGTTTTTAGTTACTAATAATTGGTAAGCATCCAAAACTCTTTTTTTAACATTTTCATCTTCAATTGATTTTTCTTTGTTGCCATTTATTTTTTCCATAACAAGTTCGTATTTAGCAGGATCTATTTCTTTAAGTTTTTTAGTTAAATTATATCTGACTGATATATGCGATATTCCTGATATTTCAGCAATTTCTCGTAGGGACTTTCCTTCTAAATAGAGGTTTGCTTGGGTTATACAACTTTTTTCTTCTTCGTCCATTATTCATCACCTAAAACTGCTAAAAATGCTTCTTGAGGAACCTCAACTGTACCAACCATTTTCATTCTTTTCTTTCCTTCCTTTTGTTTTTCTAATAATTTTCTTTTTCTGGAAACATCACCGCCATAACATTTTGCTAAAACATTTTTCTTTAAGGCACTGATATTTTCTCTAGCTATTACTTTGGATCCAATACTTGCTTGAATTGGTATTTGAAACATTTGTCTTGGTATTAGTTCGCGTAGTTTTTTAACAATTGCACGCCCCTTTTGGTAAGCAAAATCTTTATGAATGATAACACTTAGAGCATCCACAATTTCACCATTAAGTAGGATGTCCATTTTTACTAAACTACTTTCCTTATATCCACATAATTCATAATCAAATGATGCATAACCTTTCGTAGTACTTTTTAATCTATCATAAAAATCATATACTATTTCTGATAAAGGAATTTCATAGTGAACATCTATTCTTGTAGCATCAATATAATCTACACTTTTATAAATACCTCGTTTGTTTTGACATAATTCCATAATAGCTCCGATATATTCAGATGGAGCTATTATATTAGTATATATATAAGGTTCTTTTATATAATTTATTTTTGTTTTTTCAGGCATTTTTGATGGGGCATCAACATTCACAATAGAGCCATCTGTTAAAGTTACTTCATAAACTACACTTGGGCTGGTAGCAATAATACCGATATTAAATTCTCTTTCAATACGAGTAATAATTACGTCCATATGTAAAAGACCTAGAAATCCAATACGAAAACCAAAACCTAAAGCTTCACTAGTTTCTGGTTCAAACGATAAAGCTGCATCATTTAATTTTAATTTTATTAAAGCTTCTTTTAATTCTTCATATCTATTTGGTTCGGTTGGAAATATACCTGAGAAAACCATTGGTTTCATTTTTTTATAGCCTTTAATTGGTTCTGTTGCTTCGCGACCTACGACTGTAATTGTATCACCAACAGATACTGTACTTATATCTTTAATTGAAGCAGCAATGTATCCTACTTCTCCACTTTTAAGTTCGTTATATTTTTCTTCTTTTGGGGTATGTACTCCGAGTTCTACAACTTCAAAAGTACTATTTGTTGCCATCATTTTTATTGTATCGCCAATTTTTATTTTACCATCTACTAATTTAACTAATAAAACCACTCCTCGATAAGGATCAAAATATGAGTCAAATATTAGAGCTCTTGTTTTATCTTCAACATTTATTTTAGGTTCAGGAATTTTTTCAATTACGGCATCTAAAATATCTTGAACTCCTTCCCCAGTTTTAGCACTACATAAAATTATATCATTTTCATTAAATCCTAACACTTCCATCAGTTCTTTTTTTACTCTAGGAATATCAGCATTTGGTAAATCTATCTTATTAATTACAGGTATAATTGTTAAATCTTGTTCCATAGCTAGGTACAAATTAGCTAAAGTTTGGGCTTCAATACCTTGAGCAGCATCCACAACTAAAATAGCACCTTCACAAGCTGCTAGACTTCTTGATACTTCATATGAAAAATCGACATGACCAGGAGTATCAATTAAATTAATAACATAATCTTCATCTTTATATTTATAGTTTAATTTTACAGCATTTAATTTAATTGTTATTCCTCTTTCACGTTCTAGATCCATATTGTCTAAAATTTGGTCTTTCATTTCTCTTTTGGAAACGGCTCCGGTGATTTCTAAAAGTCTATCTGCTAGAGTACTTTTTCCATGATCTATATGAGCAATTATTGAAAAATTTCTAATATTTTCTTTTTTCATCTTTTTTCACCCCTTTAATTGTACCAAAAAAACATATAAAAGTCATTAAAAAAGTTGGATTCTAAGCCCACTTGTAGTCTTTATATTCTATTTTAAAACCTAACGAAAGAAAATAATCTAAGTTTTGAACATCAATTATAAATGTTAATTTATTTTTCTTTTTTAAATAGTTCATTATTTTTGAAATTTCTAATTCACCACTTATTTCATTTTTTATAAAATTACAATATGCACTATTTTCTGTTTCAAAGTATTTAATTTTAAGATTATCAATTTCAAAATACTTTTCTTTTATATCGTAATTATTTTCATAATAATTTAATGTTCGTTCAACACAAATAGCTGTTACTTTACAATATTTATCAAATAATGAAAATAGATTTTCATTAACAACTTGAATAATCATATTTTCTTTTAATATATTTTCTTTTAAAAATGATAGTATTTTAATAAACAATTCTTCATTTGGTAAAACATCACCACTTCCTGTGCATAAAATATCATCAGTTAAAATATAGGAAAATGCTTTTACTCCATTTTCTTCTATAAAGTATTCATTTTTATTAATTTTTTTTATTGTCATAAGATATCCCTCGAATTTATTTTATCATAGAGTTTAGTAAATTACAAAATATCTTCAAAAATTTTATATTTTAAATTTCCCTAATAATGGGACGAAACAACATAAATATCCCGATTTATGTCAAATTTTGACGGACGATTTTTCTTGCATTTTTTGGTACTTCTGCCTTAAGATATAAACTTATCGAAGGGAGGATTTTTATGCCAAGTAAATTAATAGAAAAAAATAAAACAAAAGATGTCTTTTATGGTTTTAATTATGATAAGATGTTTAAAGCCATATTCGTGGGGTTTAATGAAGATCGAACACACTTACTTTGTGAACTTTTAAGTGAATGCTTAGATATCAAAATAGATAAAATAATTAAATTCATTCCAGTAGAATTAAAGATAAGACAAAAAAGTGAGCGAAGTAAAAGATTAGATTTACTCGTGGAAGCACAGGGAAGAAAAATAAATTTAGAACTTAATTCATCATATAGTGCAAGTACAAAGGTTAGAAATATTAATTTTTATTTTTCTTTCTGTAGTCAAAAGACCTTAGTGAGCCAAGCATATGATACTGTTTCAGAGTTTATTCATATATCATTAAACTATAAAGTAAGACCAAGTGATCCATTAATAACGTGTTATACATTTTATGATAAAGACAATAAAAAGGAATTAGATAATCGATTCAAATATTATGAAATCAATGTTGAAAAGTTTGCTAAACTTTGGTATGATAAAGACATGAAAAGTGCTAGAGAAAAACCACTTTTAACAATGTTAGGGATAAAGAATAAAGAAGATCTTGAAAAGTATTGTAGTGAAATAAAAAACTCTAGTGTTAAGGAGAGTGTTGATAAGTTGAAAAGATTAAATAAAGAAGATGTATTTATATATGATATAACTCCGGAGGAAGAAGAAAAGTATATTCAAAATACTGAGAAAAATATCGCTAGAAGAGAAGGATTAAAAGAAGGGCGTGAAGAAGGTTTAGCTGAAGGAGAATTAAACGCTAAAATAAATATTGCAAAAAAATTACTAAAAGGCAATTATACTATTGATGAAATTGTAAGATTAACTGAATTATCAAAAGATCAAGTTAAAAATTTATTATAGTTATTTAAAAGAATAAAACTTTTATGGCGTCCCAAGCTCCACTAAAACCTTCAGTAAGAATTTTAGTTACGGCTTCACTTAATTTTTCTCCAGATTCAGTAAATTTATTACTGTAATCCACATTTTTGTTAGTTATATAAGTATTGACATCAATAGTTTTGCCTTCAATTACATCATTTTCAAATTCTTTTATTGCTTCATCTGTTAAAGCAACCTTATTACTTAATTTTGCTTCATAAAAACCACTTATACTTGAAATGTAGAGTCCTATAAATATGATGAAAGAAATCGTTAAAAATTTTTTAAACCAATTAGTTTTCTTTTTCATCTTCTAAATACTCATAAATAACTTTAGCAATTATTTTTAGAGTATTATTCACCTCCTCTATATAGTTATATTGACCTCCCACTTCTATAAGAATAGTATTTTTATTAAAGTCTTGATTGTATTTTCCATTGACTCCAGGACCTTTTTTCTCTAAAACTCCGCGACTTAATGTCGGAGCTATTTTTTTTATTCTTTCATTTAATGTTTTGGCTAATTGTAAATTAGGTTCATAATTTTCGTGTTCTAGCCCCACCACAAATAATATTTTGGCATATTTTTTCCCATTTATTTCGGTAACTGTTCTATCATATGATGCCGCATCACGGTGTAAATCTATAAAAAAATCTAGACTAGGATTTTTCTTATAAGCATTTTCTAAAAGAATTCTACTTGCTTTATAACTGTACCCATATTTCCAGCCATTTGTATTTAAAACATCTACGATGCTATTTTCTTCCACTACTGTTGCAACTCCTAAATCACCTAAATATTCCCCTAAAATATGACTAGCTAAATATACAGTGTTGTTTATGTTAAATGCTTCTAAAAAATTACTATTATAGCCTTCAGTTTGATGAGTATTAAAGATATAAACTTTTGGCTTACTATTAGTATTTTTTTCTACTTCCTCTTTTATTACTGGTGTAACTATATCAACGTTTGTACCGGTATTTACCTTCTCTATTCCAAAAGAATATTTTAATAAAAATTCAGTTGAAGATAACCTTTTTATATCATTTAAGTTATAATTACTAAATGTATCTTTAACTAAAAAGTCTATATATGTATTATTATCCACTTTTATTTCTATTTTGTCATATAATACTTTAAATGTAATTATAAAAGAAATTATTATTATAATTATAACTAATAGTAATTTTAAAAACTTTGTTTTAAAACCATTTCTTAATTTTAATCTCGTCATACAATCACCTTTAATACATTATATTATAATAAGTGAATATAATTTGTCGAAAGGAATACTTTAAATTAAAAATATTTTAGTTTATAATATTTATAGGTGATTTGCATGAGTAATTTGGTTAAATATGTAAAAAATTATGGGGATAAAACATTTGATGAATATCCTTTTAATGAAATTGATGCTGCCATATATACAATACTTCCCTATTTAAATTTCATGGGAATAATAAATGAGCCTACAATTTTAGAAGATGCTTATTTAAAATCAGAAAATAGATTTTTATTAAAAGATAAAGATAAGTTTATGGAAGAAAATAAAAAACTTTTTAAGATTATGGCTGAGTCTAATAGATATAAAAATAATATAATTACTAATTATAAAAAACTTGTAAATAGTGAAACACAATTTGGTGCTATTACAATTAAAGTTCCTAAGCATTTTAAATTTATTGCATTTGAAGGCACTGATGATGAATTGGTTGGATGGGAAGAAAATTTTAAAATGGGATATATGTACCCTATCCCTGCACAAGCTGAAGCAATTAAATATTTAAAGGATAACATTTCTGTTAATGATTTTGTGGTTTATGTCGGAGGACATTCTAAAGGTGGAAATTTAGCAATGAGTGCTTGTATGGAGCAAAATTTTTTAAAAAGGTATCAAGTTGATTTTGTATTTAATTTTGATGGTCCAGGATTTTTACCAGAAATATTAAATTCTAAGAAATTAACAAAAATTGATAAAAAAATTAAAAATTATTATCCATTTGAAAGTATTGTAGGAATGATTTTTGATTCTGTTGGGGATAAAAAGATAGTAAAAAGTAATGCTTATCAAGTATTTCAACATGATTTACATACTTGGATGTGGGAAGATAATAAATTTATTACTGCTAATCTATCTGATTATTCTAAAAAATTTCATACTAAAATTGAAGGTATTTTAAATAAATTTTCTAAAGATGAGATTAAAAGATTTGTAAATTTATTTTTTACAATAATTTATAATGCCGGATTTGTTTTAAAAAGTGAACTTAATAAAGTAGATTTAATTAAAATAAAAAACATTTTAAAAGAAACCTCTAATTTATCAAATGAGGATAGAAAGCTATTATTAGAAATGTTTAAAGCATTTATAAATAATAGTAGACAAAATAATGATAATAATTAGTTTTTTTAATAGAAAATATGAAATTTATGCTAAAATTGCTTGCTAAATATATAAATATTTGTTAAAATTAATAAGAAACAAGGAAGGAGCTGGATTATGCCAAATATTAAAAGTTCAAAAAAAGCTGTTAAAGTTATTGCTAAAAAAACAGAAAATAATCATGAACTAAAAATGCGTGTTCAAAACCTTATTAAGAACTGCGAAAAAGCTATTGCTGCTGCAAATAAAGAAGAAGCAGATAAATTAAATAAAGATATTCAAAAATATACAGATAAAGCAGTTAGCAAAGGTTTAATTAAGAAAAATACTGCTGACAGAGAAAAATCTAGATTGACACAAAAAATAAAAAATATGAAGTAACAATTGTTTACTCTATTTTTTTTTGATATTATATATATAAGGTAGGTGCAACGATGAAGAAAATAATAATACCTTTTATCTCTATTATTATATTAACAGCAACTTTTTATTTTATTAATCCAATTAGTGATAAATTAGCAAGTATATTCGGAGGAACCCCGAATATAAATTTAAAGGAAGTAAATAAATATTCTAAAGATGGCCTTTATTTATATGTTGAAAAGACAGATAATTATGTCCCCTATTCTTTTCAAGATTTATTAAATATTTATTATTCAGTTATTAACAATGGCTGGGATCAATTTACATTTTATTGCCCTAAAGAATATAAAAATTGTATTAAAGATGTTTCACAAATTAGTGGGGATGAATTAATATTAACGCATTTAAATAATTATGTTCATCCTTTTAATAGTTTTACTAATGTAAAGTCTAGTATATCAGATTCCGGAGAAATCACTTTAAAAGTTTTTTATTTATATGATAGTGAAAAAATTAAAGAAATAGATAAAAAAACTGATGAACTTTTAGAAAGCTTAATTAAAGATAATATGAATGATACTAAAAAAATAAAAACTATTCACGACTATATTATAAATAATACTAAATATGATGTAGAAAGAAATTTAACTGGTAATAGTAAATATGAGTCTTTTAATGCCTATGGTCCTTTATTTCAGGGTTATGCAACTTGTAATGGTTATACAGATTTAATGGCTATATTCTTAACAAAGATGGGATTTGACAATTATAAAATTGCTACTACACCGGATGAAATTAGTTATTCTGCAACTGGACATATTTGGAATGCTGTAAAAGTTAATGATGAATGGTTACATCTTGATTTAACTTGGGATGATCCAGTTAGTAATGATGGTAAAGATTATTTATTTCATACTTATTTTTTAAAGACAACTGAAGAAGTAAAAGATGCTGATGATGGTGAAACTGTTATAGAAGAACACAACTTTAATAGTCTTTATTATTTAGAGTTTAATTAATATACCTTAACGTATAATTTGGAAAACGATTTTTATTTGAAGATAATATAATTTGATATTATAAAAAAGTAATGATACTAAAAAAACTAGCATATGCTAGTTTTTTTATGGTATTACATTAAATACTGTTGGTATACCTCTAGTTCTATGTCTTCCTATAGAATCTATTGGGTCATTTATCATTATACCATTTTCTACCATTGCTGATGATGTTCCCCCATCTAAGTTTGCTGCATTTACGGCTCCATATCTTTGCATTATTTCTACTAAATCTTTCATTGAAGCTCCTTTTGTTCTAGTGTGATTAGAATCAATTACTAAAAATAATACAATTCCATCTTTTCTTTGGCCAATGGCCGTCCTAGCTGCGTAGCCCCATCCACCATTTCCTTTAGTAAATGCTGGTTTTCCATTTACGATTAAGAATGGTGCCATTGTAACTGCATCTCTTACTCCCATTTCTAGAGCACTTTCTCCAGTTACATTATGAAGTAATACTAAAGTATTATCTTTATTAAATCCTATTAAACCGAAACTTGAACCTTCTAAAGTTCGATTAGTAATTATTTTACTATTTGCTATTGTTATACCAACTGGATTTTCTCCCTTTGTATTATGTCCTGGGTCAAGAAATCCACCGCCATTAATTGTAAGGACTGAACCTTGTTCTTTGGCCATATCATACACATATTGACCACTTCTTCCTAACCATTTTGAATACCCAACTTTTATTTTACTTGCATCATATACTACTCCCAAATATGCTTTACAACCATTAACTTCAAAATTTATAATTTTATATAATGTTCCTTCTTTTCTTTCTAATATCTCTTTTTCATACTCATTTTTATAAACTTTTACTTCTTCATGGTTTATTAATGATGGGTCTGTTTCCATTCCTTTATCATCAATATAATTATTACTCAATACTTCTTTTATTTGTTCATCGTTATAAAACCATTTACAATAATATTGATGATTCATCGTAGACATTGCTGTTGTAATTAACCAATCTCTAAAACCATTAAATGAACCATACAAAATATATAGAAATGTTGAACATCCAATCATATAAAGTGCTACAAGTATGGATATAATCCACATTTTCACTTTACCAAATGATTTATAATTTCTATTATTTTTTATAAAAATTAGTCCTATTATAAAGTCTATTACACTTAGTATGATTAATATTAAAGAAATATTTTTAAATATATTTTTTACTAAATAATCAGTATTATTACCTATAATATAAAATACTAAAAATGTAAAAAATATAAATAAACTAATCCATAATATTAATATTCCACTTTTCTTTTTATTCAATTTTATCACCTTTTTATTTATATCATAAATTGTTATTATTTACAAGAATTTAAGTAATACTTTACATTATCTATTGTTTCATTAAAATAATTAAAATTTACTTCAAACCATTTTATATCCATCTTATTATTAAACCATGTATATTGTCTTTTAGCGTAGTGCCTACTGTTTTTCTTTATTTCATCAACTGCTTCTTCTAATGTAATTTTATTATCTAAATAATCTATTATTTCTTTATATCCTATAGCTCTTTTTAAAATTAGGCTATTTGGATATTTTTTATAAAGTTCTTTTACTTCATCAATTAATCCATCTTTAACCATTTTATCTACTCTTTTATTTATTATTTGATATAAATTTTCACGAGATGTTGTTAAACCTATAAAGTGAGCATCTGGATAAAGTAGTTTTGGCTCTACTAAAGATGTAATATCTTTTTGAAGGAATCTTTCTAAGCGAACTCTATTATTTTTATCTATCTTGCAGTTCTTATCTTTTTCTAAAGCTAATGAATATAATTCTTCATTATTAAATTTACTAAAATCTTTTTTTTCTTCTTCGTTAAATCTGTAATCATATGCTCCAGCGGTGGCATAAAGTCCTGTTCCTCCCACTATAATAAGATTTTTATCAGAATATTTATCAAAAAGGTTTCTTAAGTCTGTTTGATAATCTTTTACATTGTATTCTTCATCTGGATTTTTTATATCAAAAAGAAAGTGTTTAATTCCACATTTTTCTTCTTCAGTTACCTTTGCACTACCAATATCTAGTCCTTTATAAACTTGTACAGCATCACAATTTATAATATAAGCATCAAATATTTTAGCAAGTTCAACACTTAATTTTGTTTTTCCTACCCCCGTAGGTCCCATTATAAATATTTTCATGAGTTATCACCAACAACATTATATCATTTACTAACCCTTTTTTAAATGGTATAATCTTAAAGAGGCGAAAAAAATGAAAGATTTTATAAATTATAATAATATGGAAATAATAAATGATGATGATATAAAAGTTAAAGTAAAAATTACAGATGAGACTTTAAATCCATTTAATATTGTTCATGGTGGACTTATTTTTAGTATTGGGGATACAGTCATGGGAGTTAAAATAAGAAGTTTGGGAAGAAATGCTGTAACTTTAAATTCTTCAATTAACTTTATTTCTCCGGGTGTTGGTAAATATTTAGTTGCAACTTGTAAAATAATTAAAAACGGAAAAAAGACTTGTGTTTTGGAAGCAACTATTAAAAATGATTTAGATAAACTAGTTGCAACTATGAATGGTACATATTTTTATATAGATTAAGGAGGTCTATCATGGATGTAATCGGAATTATTGCAGAATATAACCCATTTCATAATGGACATATTTATCATATAGAAAAAATAAAGGAAAAATATCCTGATTCTATTTTAATTTTAGTATTAAATGGATATTTTTTAGAACGCGGAGAAATATCTATCTTAACTAAGGAAGAGAAAACTAAAATTGCCTTAGATTATGGATTAAATATTGTTTTGGAATTGCCTTTTATTTATGGCACTCAAAGTGCAGATGTTTTTGCAGATATAAGTGTTAAATTATTAAATAATTATCATGTAAATAAAATTATTTTTGGTAGTGAATGTAACGATGTAAAACTACTTTCTAAAATTGCAAAATTACAGTTTGATGATAATTTTGATAAAGATGTAAAATTATATTTAGATGAAGGATGTAATTATCCAACTGCTTTAGCTAAAGCTTGCAATGTTAAGTTTGATTTTAATCCTAACGACTTACTAGGAATATCTTATATAAAGTCTATAATTAATAATAATTTTGATATAACTCCAGAATGCATTCTTAGAACTAATGGATATCATGATATTAATAGTAATGAAGATATCGTAAGTGCATCAAATATTAGAAGTAAAATGAAAGAAAATGAAGATATCTCTAAATACTTACCTAATGATGTAATTAATAATCTTATTAGAATTGATTATTCTTTGTTTTTCAAATTAATAAAATCTAAAATTATTACTGATAATAATCTTCAAGATTACGTAGATGTTGATGAGGGAATTGAATATAGATTAAAAAAATATGTTATAAAAGCTAATAATTTAGATGAATTTATAAAATTAATTAAAACTAAAAGATATACTTATAATAAAATAAATAGAATGCTTATACATATTCTTGTTGGTTTAAAAAAATCTGATAATTTAAAAGCAATTGATTATACAAAAATATTGGGATTTGATAAAAAAGGGTTAAATTATTTAAATGAAATAAAAAACAATATTGTTATTCCTAATGGTGTTAATACAAAATCCAATACTTTTAAATATGAACTTCAAGCTAGTTTAATATACGATTTAATTAATAACACAAATACTTTTCTATTTGAATTAAAAAGCAAACCAGTTATTAAAAACTAATTTGCTTTTTTTAATTTGTTAATTATATATTTTTTTGTATCTTCAAAAGATAAATTTAATACTATACCAATTTCTTCATATAAATATTTTTCGGCTCTTTTAAAATATTCATCATCTATTTCACTAATTCTTTTATTATTTAGAATTCTTATTTGATTTCTTAAATATGATGTTTTAATAATTTTTACTAAATCTTCATGAGTTCCACTTTTCATTAATTCTTTGTATTCTTGTTCTATTTGTTTTTCTCCAAGATCAATAGTATTTATTTCAGGTATTTCTAATAATAATCTATCAATTTCTTCTTTTGTAATTACTTTTTTCAAAAGATTAGAATTAACTGGCACTTTATATTTTATTGAAGTATCATTTATTGGTACTAACTTATAATATCCATCTTCTTTTCCAATAATTTTACAAGTTTCTTTTCTATAAACTATATAATCCATATATACCTCCTTCGCCACTTGTGCTAGCAACATATGAATTAATTATAGCATATTTTAAATTTTATTTCTAATTAAACTTGCATTAATTCTTGTTCTTTTTCTTTAATTTCTTCATCAATTAATTTATTATATTTTGTAATTAATTCTTGTATTTCTTCTAAATACATTTTTTCTTCATCTTCAGGATATTCTTCTTTTTTTATTTCATTATTTGCATCTTGTCTAATATTACGTAAAGCTACTTTTGCTTCTTCTCCAATATTCTTAGCTTGCTTTACATATTCTTTTCTTCTATCTTCAGTTAATTCTGGAATTGTTAAAATAATCATTTCCCCATTATTAGTTGGTGCTATTCCTAAATTAGCTTCATTTATTGCTCTTTCTATATCTTTTAGTGTACTACGATCAAATGGTTTTACAAATAGTTTTCTAGCTTCTGGTACAGTTATATTTGCTACACTTTGTATTGGTGTAGGAATGCCATAACAACTTACCATAATACCATTTAACATGGCAGGATTTGCTCTTCCCGCTCTAATTGTAACTAATTTTGCTTTTAACGATTCGATTGTAGCCATCATTTTCTTTTCTGAATCCATAATTTTCTCCTTTAATTTAATTCTATACTATCATTATAATTAATTTTATTAGATTTTACAATAAAATTTATCATTAATTTGCCATTTTTGCTAATACTTAAGGCTTTATTTATCCCATATGTTCCACTTTTTACTTCATTTAGTGTTCCATCTATATCTATTATTTGAACTTCTTCATCTAATATTTGAGTATCCTCCAGTCTCTTTTTTACTTGCTCAATTATACTTTCTTCACTAACATTGTATTTTTTTAATAATTCATCATTAGATACAATACTTCCATTTTTAATATCAAGAACATAACTTTTAACATTCTTTGGTATTGATGAATTAACACAATTATAATCATAATCTTTTATTATTAGGCTTTTATAGTCCCCATATTCAATTAAATCATAATCACGATAAGTAAAACTATATAAATCATTTTCACATGTTATTCCTTCAGGAATTTCTTCATTTGTTACTTTAACTTCATTTTTACTTAATTCTTCAAGTTCATTATGCAAAGTATTATTATAATTTTCTAACCCCTTAATATTAAATATTACATCTTGTTTAAAGATATCATTAATTATTTCTGTTGTATTTTCAAAATATATGTAATCTTTCTTTTTGTTTATTCTTATATCTGTGATTTCTTGATCTTTTTTTGTACTCTTTGTTTTATCCGGAGCCTTTAACATATATTCCATGAAAAAATATCCTCCGACTATAAATAAAAGTAAAACTATAATTAAAAATATTACGCCAATTTTATTTTTCGTATTATCCATAAATGTCTCCTAGTTATTTAAATATTTTGTAAATATTTCTCTTAATTCTTGTTCTTTTTCATTTTGAGTTATACTATTCCAGTATGTGCTCGGAGTTATTTCTCCTTTTACAAAAGATGTATCAGAATCAAACAATAAAACTTCATCTTTACTTACAACAAGTAATGATGGAGCATATATTTCCCCGACTCCTCTATCATTATATGTTACGAAATTACTTAAATTCTTTACAATATCTTCATAAGTTCCATTATTATCTTTTCTATTTTTAGTAAAATCGTAATAATATATTTCTTTTACGCCAGTTTCTTTAGCAATTTTATTTACAATATACGCATAATAATTTACCCATTCGTTATTGGTTCCAAATAACACTATTCCTTTGGCTCCACGAGATACCATTCTAGCATCAGTGGCATTTACATATTTAAATACATTATCTTTGGAAACCATGCTAAACTCATTTGCAAACCTTTCATTATCTGGTAGCTCAACTTTATATTCTTTTTTTCCTAAATAAATAAATGCGTATATTAATAAACAGAATATTATAATGTATATAACCATTTGGGTCTTACTTTTAAACATCTTTTTATTTTTAATATATATTTTTTCCATCTAACTACATCTCCATATATATTTTACCAAATTATTTGATATTTATAAAGTTTGTTAATTATTTTGTGTCAACAAATGTCAAAAAAACAAGCCTAAGCTTGTTTGAAATCTACCAAAACATAATTATCATTTACTTTTTTAAATGTATAACTCCATTTAAGGAAATCTTCTTTATTGTTTTTAAATGCATTTTGAAGATATTCTTGATCACTTAAACCATCAAATGTTTCTTCATAATTTAAAAGTCTTTCAATATTTTTTTGATTTGTTATCGTTGTTGGGCCAATTTCATCTTGATATGCATATAAACCATAATATGTTAATGTAATTAAGTCTTCTTTTGACTCTTCTTTATCTAGTATATAATTGTAAATATATCCAGAGTCTAAATCCGTTATTGCATCTGTACCCGGTGCTTCTTCATTATATATATATTCATCAGTTTCTTTATTGTATTTGTATAATGGCTCTTCACTTTCTGCAAATGCATAATAATCTTCTGGTAATACTCCTAAGTCACTGCCAAAAGTTTTTATTAAATTTTCTTTTAATACACTAAATTTATTATTGTTTTTTTCTTCATCACTTGTATCGAATAATCCTGCTAAATATATTTTTTCACTATTTGTTAAATTCTTTAGATAATCTTCTAAATTATTGTAATCACTTTTTAAATAATTATACAGAACTGATAATGTTGGAATATTATAGCTTTCTACATTAGTTATTTTTGGTTCATTTTTTGTAGAATTATTAATAGAATTTTGTTTACTAAAATGTAATCCTAAAAAGAATCCACTTATACTTGCTAACGCTATGCAAAATATTACTACTAAATTAATATATAAAGACTTATTTTTGTCCATTATTATCACCTTCTGTTGGTAATTTTTCTTCTATTACATTATTACTTTCCCCAAATTTCATACCTAGAAAAAAACCACCTATGCCTGCTAAAGCTACACAAAATATGACCATTAGTGTAAAAAACATTGATTTGTTCTTATCCATAATATTTTTATTTTTTTCTTCTTTATTCTTTTTCATTAAAACATCTCCTATTCTAGATAAAGAATACCATAAATAAAGAAAAAAAGCAACCCGCTTTGGGTTGTCTTAATTAATTACCTTTCACTTGGTTCATTACTTCTTCAGCAAAGTTATCATTTCTTTTTTCCATACCTTCGCCAACTTCATAACGTACCATTTTTAGTATTTCTCCACCATTGTTAGCTACATATTTAGCTACTGTCAAATCTCCATCTTTAATAAATGCTTGTTCAGCAAGACAGATTTCTTTATAGAACTTTTGAATTCTTCCTTGTACCATTTTTTCAGCAATGTCTGCTGGTTTTCCTTCATTAATAGCTTGTTCTTTTAAAACATTCTTTTCATTATCTAAAACATCGGCTGGTACATCACTCGGATTTAAATAAAGTGGTTTCATAGCTGCTGCTTGCATTGATACATCTTTAGCAACATCTTCACTTGCACCTTTTACTAATGTTAAAGCTGCAATTTTTCCACCCATATGAATGTATGAACCAAAATGTTCATCATCATTTTTAGTTAAGATTTCAAATCTTCTTAAAGATAGTTTTTCTCCGATTTTAGCTGTTTTTTCAACTATTAGTTCTCCGATTGTACCTTCAGAAGTTTCTACTTCTTTGGCTTCTTCTACAGTTGTTGCATTACTTTTTAATAAAGCATTACCAATTGTATCAATCATAGCTCTAAATTCTTCATTTTTACTAACAAAGTCTGTTTCACTATTTACTTCTAGAATAACAGCCTTATTTCCATCTACATAAATATTTGCTAGTCCTTCAGCAGCAATTCTAGATTCTTTTTTAGCAGATTTAGCAATACCTTTTTCTCTTAAGTAATTGATTGCTTCTTCCATGTTTCCATTAGTTTCTGCTAAAGCTTTTTTACAATCCATCATTCCTGCGCCAGTTTGTTCACGCAAATCTTTAACCATACTTGCAGTTACTTCCATAAATATCCTCCTTATTCACTTAGTTTTGCAATTAATTCGTCTTTTTTCATTGTTGAGTAACCTTTAATTCCAGCTTCTTTAGCTAGTTTTTTAAGGTCTGCTAATGTTTTTCCTTCAAGTTCATCAGCTTTTTCCATTTCTTTTATTTCTTCTAAAACTGTTTCATCAACTTTTACTTCTTCATTTTTAACTTCTTTAGTTTCTTCTTTTGCTTCAGATACTTTTTTATCATCTTCAGTTACATAGTCATCAAGTGGTAAATCATTTGCTTCACATATAGCATTTGTTAATACCCCTAACATAACTTTAATACTTCTTACAGCATCATCATTTCCTGGAATAACAAAGTCAACATCATCTGGATCACAGTTAGTATCAACTACACCAAATACTGGAATATGTAATTTTCTTGCTTCTTTAATTGCGTTGTATTCTTTTTTAGGATCTACAATGATTAAGGCTTGTGGAAGTTTATCCATTGCACGAATACCACATAGTACTTTATTTAACTTTTCGTATTCCTTTTTAAGTCCAACAACTTCTTTTTTAGGAAGTAAATCAAATGTACCATTCTTTTCCATTTCTTCGATTTCTTCAAGTCTTTTAACTCTTCTTCTGATTGTTCTGAAATTTGTAAGTGTTCCACCTAGCCATCTTTCAGTTACATAATAAGAATTACTTCTAGTTGCTTCTTCTAAAACAACTTCTTGTGCTTGTTTTCTAGTACCTACGAATAAGAACTTACCACCATTACTAGCAATATTTTTTACTTCTTCATAAGCAACTTCTAAACATGCTTTTGTCTTTTCTAAGTCGATAATATAAATATCATCCCTAGATGTAAAAATATACTCTTTCATTTTAGGATTCCATCTTTTTGTTTGATGTCCAAAATGAACTCCAGCTTCTAATAAATAACTCATAGAAACTACTGCCATAAATTATTCCCTCCTTCGTTTTTAACTTCTTGATGCTTCAACTTAACCCAACACCTCTTTAGGCACTTGATGAATTAATCCACATCAATGTTTAATATTTGCATTTACAGCAATTTAAATTCTACCAAAAAAACACTATTTTTACAAGTGCTTTTCTTAAATTATATGATAAATTTATAGTAAATTATCACTTATTTCTTCGTCATTTATGTAATTTCTAGTTAAATTTCGATTTAATATACTCATTAAATAATATCTGTTGGTATATAAATTATTTATAAATTTATAAATATCACTGTCTTCGTTTAGAATAATTACTTTATCTTTTATCTTTACAGCATTATCAACTTTAAGAAATAATTTGTCTATATCATCTGCGATTACTTCATATACTTTATTATTTATTACAACATTTTTTATTGCTTTTGTTATACCATCTTTATGTCCAATCGGAATTACTCCAACATATATTTCTTCTTTTGTTAAATATGACTTTCCAACTAAAACGCTTTTATCTACTTTTCTTATTTCCATAACTTCACTTGTTATATTAAAAATAAGTTCTAAATCAATATTTGGAAATTCTAAAGTTCCATATTTCTTTTCAATATTTTTAATCTTGGTTTTTGTAAAAAAATCATCCTTTATATTTTCTTCAATACCTAAAATTGATATATCAAATCTTATACCATTTACATAACTTAATTTAGTGTGATACATAACAGGTTCATTTAAATGAATCATAATATCTTTATTAATGAATGGTTTAATTATTTTATAAAAATTATTTACTTGTTCATAATAATGTATATCTTCAATACCAAAAGATGTCAAATCCGTATAAATTCCTGTTAAGTTTATATTTTTTACTTCATCTATTTTATTTATAATATATTCTAAATCGATTGCCTTATCTATACCTAAAATATTTGAACCATTATCAATAAGTATTTGGACATTTAAAGCATCCTTAAATTTTAAACTTAAAAGCATTTCTAGATATTCTTTACTAAATATTGTGATAGTAATATCATTATTTATGCAATCAAATACTTCATCTTTTGTTACATAATAACTTGCTAAAATAGGAATATTTTTATTAATTTTTCTTATTGCTAAAGCTTCTTTTAGAGAACCCACCAAACAATAATTAATGCCATATCGTTCCATGGTATTAATTATTTTTAACCCCATTCCATGAGCATTATCTTTTAAATCCACTATTTTATATTTATAATCACTATAACTTTTAGATAGTAATTTAGTATTATTTTTTAATTTTTCTAAATCTATTTCTAAAACTGTTTCATACTTCATAATTTACCTCGTAAAATAATTATAAAGGATAGACTTATTTTTTTCAATATGATAAAATGACTTTGGATAAAACAAAAAACTTAATTATGAAACCAGATAAATACCAACTTGATGCTGTAAAAAGCAATAAAAACACCCTTTTAATCGCAGGTGCTGGGGCTGGCAAAACTTTTACTATCATAGAAAAGATTAAATATTTAATAAATAAAAAAAATATAAAACCTTGTGAAATACTTGTCATTTCATTTACTAATAAAAGTGTAAATGATTTAAAAAGAAAAATTGATTATAAGATAGATATTATGACTTTTCATAAACTAGCAATATCCATCTTAGATAAAAAACATACCCAATATAGTTTAGTAAGTGATAAATATTTGGAATATGTAACAGATGAATTTTTTAAAAGTATTGATTTAGACAAAAGAGATGAATTGCTTAAATATTTCAAAGAATATAATTATGATAAATTTTTAGAAAGTTATAAATTTATAAACTTTAAAAAATTAATTATTACATTGATTAAATTATATAAAACTAATAATAAAACTAAAGATGATATTAAAAAGTTATTTTTAAAAGATAATTTTTTAACTAAATATGCTTACGTTGTTAAATGTGTTTATGAAAACGAATTAAAATCAAGTGAAAAATATGATTTTGATGATTTAATTATTAAAGCTACCGAAAGTTTAGATGAAAATTTAGGTTATAAATATATTATTATTGATGAGTTTCAAGATACATCTTTGATTAGATTTAATCTTATTAAAAAAATTAAAGATTTATCAAATGCTATTCTTTTTTGTGTCGGAGATGATTATCAATCAATTTATCATTTTTCAGGTTGTGATATAAATATCTTTTTGAATTTTACAAAGTATGTTCCAAATTCTCAAATAAAAAAGTTAAAATATACATATAGAAATAGTCAAGAGTTAATTGATATTAGTACTAAATTTGTTATGAAAAATAAAAGTCAAATAAAAAAGAAATTACTTAGTCACAAACATTTAGATAAACCAATTGAATTTATTTATTATATTAATCCTTATATAGTTTTTAAAAAATTGTATAATAAATTAAAAAAAGAAAATAATGATTTACTTATCCTTGGAAGAAATAACTTTGATATAAACAAGTTTAGTAAAGAAGAAATAAAAGAATTTATGAGTGTTCATTCATCAAAAGGCTTAGAAGCTGAAAATGTTATTTTAATAAATTTAACTGATGGATTATACGGTTTTCCCAATAAAATTATAAATTCTAAATTAATCGAAGAGCTTCATCCTTCTGATAAAACTTATCTTTATGCAGAGGAACGTAGACTTTTTTATGTTGCATTAACTAGAACTAGAAATAAAGTATATATATTAGTTCCATTTTTTAATAAGTCAATTTTTATTAAAGAGTTAAAAAAGATAATGCATTTTAAGTAAGATTTAAGCAAGATTTAAGCAAGATAAAATTTAAAAGAACCTGCACTAGTTTTCAGGTTCTTTTATTTCTTCAAAACGATATTTTTGTTTAACATTAGGGTATTTGTTTTGATCCACTAAAGAGTTAAACATATCATAAGGTCTTATCCATATTTCATGATTTTCTATATTTTCATATACTACCATATCAGTTAAATCTTCACTATTTTTACCAATAGCTATAACTTTATAAATATGACCTTTAAAATGTTTATATAAAGAATTAATCTTTATTTTTCTCATTTTTGTCCTTTTCTTTCTTTTCTGGTTTAGGTAAACATTCTTTACGAGATAAATTTAGTCTTCCACGATTATCATAACCTAGAGATTTAACCATAATTTCATCACCAACACTAAACATATCACTTGGTTTTTCTACTCTTTCCCAAGCAAGTTGTGAGACGTGTACTAAACCTTCACATCCTGGCCAAAGTTCTACGAAACAGCCAAAATCTTCAACTTTTGTAATTTTTCCAGTATAAACTTTACCTTCTTCAACTTCACGAATAACATCAAGAATCATTTGTTTAGTTTTTGCAATTATATCTTTATCAGTATGGTAGATTATTACTCTTCCATCATCTTCAAGATCAACTTTAACAGCATCTTTATCGTTTACTGTTGCTACATTTGATGCTTCAAGGATTATTTTAGTAATCATTTCTCCACCTTTACCAATGATATCTCTAATTTTTTCAGGATCAACATTAAATGTTTCAATCTTAGGTGCATATTTACTTACTTCTTTACGTGGTTCTGGAATAGCTTGGGCCATAACATCTAGAATTTCCATACGAGCTTTTTTAGCTTGAGCTAAAGCTTCACCTAAAATTTCTTTTGTTACGCCTTTAATTTTAATATCCATTTGTAAAGCTGTAATACCAGCGCGTGTTCCTGCAACTTTAAAGTCCATGTCTCCCATGTGATCTTCAAGACCTTGAATATCAGTAAGAATTGTATATTTGCTTCCATCTGGGCTAGTTATAAGTCCCATAGCTATACCTGCAACTGGAGCTTTAATTGGAACACCTGCAGCCATTAGGCTTAAACATCCTGAACAAATTGTTGCTTGACTAGATGAACCATTGCTTTCTAAAACTTCACTAACTACACGAATTGTGTATGGGAATTCTTCTTCAGATGGAATAACTTGTGCTAAAGCTCTTTCCCCTAAAGCACCATGACCAATTTCTCTTCTTCCTGGAGAGCCATATCTACCTACTTCGCCAACTGAGAATTGTGGGAAATTATAATGAAGCATAAACCTCTTTGTATCTTCAATTCCAAGTCCGTCAAGTATTTGATGTTCACCTAAAGCCCCTAGAGTAGTTGTAGCAAGTACTTGAGTTTCTCCTCTTGAAAATAGTGCTGAACCATGTGTTCTTGCAAGTAAATCGATACCTGCATAAAGTGGTCTAATTTCATCCATCTTTCTGCCATCTGGTCTAATATGTTCATCAGTGATTAGACGGCGAACTTCTCCACCTTCAATTAAATGAAGAACTTTGCTTACTTGAGCCATTTTATTGTTTTTATCTTCATCTTCAGCATAAATTTCTTCAAAATGAGCCATTGTATTTTCTTTTACTTCATCAATTTTAGCATATTTTTCTAACTTATCTTTAATTTGAATTGCGGCAAGCATATCAGCAGTTGCATAGTCTCTTACAGCTGATTCAATTTCAGAATCAATTTCTGCCTTAGGTAGTTCAACTTTTTCTACCCCGATTTCATCAATAATACTTTGTTCAAATTCACATAATTTTTTAATATTTTCATGAGCAAACATTAAAGCATCAAGCATTAATTCTTCGCTTATTTCCTTAGAACCAGCTTCAACCATACAAATTGCATCTTTGGTACCTGCTACTGTTAAGTGTAATTCACTTAAATCACTTTGTTCTGCAGTTGGGTTAATAATAAATTTACCATCAATTAATCCTACTATAACGCCTGCTACGGGTCCATCAAATGGGATATTTGATATACCTAAACATAAAGATGAACCAAATAATGCAGTCATTTCTGGTGAATTATCTTGATCAACTGATAAAACAGTATTAATAACTTGAATTTCATTTCTTAAATTTTCATCAAACATTGGTCTGATTGGTCTATCTATTAGTCTTGCAGCAAGGGTTGCAGCATCACTTGGACGACCTTCCCTTTTAATAAATCCTCCAGGGATTTTACCTACAGAATATAATCTTTCTTGGTATAATACTTGTAATGGAAAGAAATCTTGTGATACTGGGTTTTTTCCCATTACGCAAACAGATAATACTGCTGTATCTCCATATCTTACAAGCACTGCTCCATTTGTTTGCTTTGCTAATTCGCCAGTTTCTACTACTAACTGTCTTCCATCAAAATCTAATTTAAATACTTTCTTCATAAACATCCTTTCTAAAACAAAAAGACACTAAAAACAAGTGCCTTTTAATTATTTTCTTAAATTTAATTTTTTGATTACTTCTCTATAACTTACTACATCATTTTTCTTTAAGTAGTCTAGTAATTTTTTACGACGACCAACTTTCATAAGTAGACCTCTTTTTGAATGATAATCATGCTTATGTTCTTTTAAATGTTCTGTTAAGTTATTAATTTCATTTGTAAGAATTGCAATTTGTACTTCAGTTGAACCACAATCATTTGCAGATTTTGCAAATTCTTTAATGATTTTTGCTTTTTCTTCTTTCATTAAAGCCATAATTTTTCCCTCCCACTTTCTTAATTGGTTTAATCGTAGTATTGATTTGGAGATATCAAAACCAAGAATAAACTTCAGATATATTTATTATAATTTAAAACTCACTCTTTTGCAAGCACTATTTTAAAGATGCTAATAATTCATCTTTTTTCATTGCAGAGTAACCTTTTACTCCTTTTTCTTTAGCAAGTGCTTTTAATTCTGCTAAAGTTTTTGAACTTAAATCTTCTTTTTCAACTTTCTTAGTTTCTTTCTTTTCAACTTTTACTTCTTTAGTTTCAGCTTTAACTTCTTTTTTAGTTACTTTTACTTCACCATTTAAAGCTTTTTTAGCAGTTTCTACTAAGCTAGTGAAAGATTTAGGATCATCAATAGCCATTTCTGATAACATTTTTCTATTGATTTCAATACCAGCTTTTGCAAGTCCATTTATAAATTTAGAATAACTAATTTCATTTTCACGACATGCAGCATTGATTCTTGTAATCCATAATTTTCTGAAATTTCTTTTATTTTGTCTTCTGTCTCTATAAGCATATGCTCCACTATGGAAAACTTGTTCTTGTGCAGTTTTATATAATCTGTGTTTACTTCCAAAGTAACCTTTTGCTTCTTTTAAAACTTTTCTTCTTCTATTTTTAGAAACGTTTCCGCCTTTAACTCTTGCCATACTATTTCACCTCCATGATTAGATAACAGATTTTAATCTGCTACTATCTCCTTTTGCTAACGTACCTTTATTACGTCTTTGTCTAACTGCTTTTGCTGTATCTTTTCCAGTCTTATGGTTACTTCCTGACTTCATATAAGTTAAAGTACCATTTTTTTTCTTTTTAAATACTTTTGAACTTGAACTATGTGTTTTTTGTTTACATTTTGCCATATTAATTTCCTTCTTTCTTTTTTGGTGCTAAAATCATTGCAATTTGTCTTCCTTCTTGCTTTGGTTCAGTTTCAATTACTGATACCTCACTTAAAGCATCTGCAAATTTAAGTAATACATCACGACCTAATTCTGGTCTAGCCATTTGACGACCTTTAAAACGAATGAATGCTCTAATTTTATGTCCTTTTTCAAGATATTCCTTAGCGTTTTTTCTTCTTGTTTCAAAGTCTCCAACATCAATGGTTACTGATAAACGATATTCTTTTAACTCTTTATTTGCTTCTCTTGCTTTCTTTTGACTTTCTTTTAGTTTCTTTTGTTTTTCATAACGATATTTATTGTAATCCATTATTTTAGCAACAGCTGGTACGCCATTACCATTCATTAGAACTAAATCAAGTCCAGCATAACCTGCAAGAGTTAATGCATCATTTAGTTTTTTTAATCCCATCTTTTCGCCATTTGGCCCGATTACCATCAATTCTTCAACACGAATATTTTCATTGATTGGTAGTTCATTACTATCAAACTTTGCTATATTAAGCACCTCCAACGTCATTAAAAAATGGATACATTTAGTATCCATTCTCCAAAAAGTATATCAAAGTAATTTTAAATACTTAACTGGCATTTACCCATTGCTTTTTGCAATCAGGTGGATACTAAATCGCTTTCCTTTTTCAATGTAACAATGATATTTTACACCATTATTATATGTTTGTCAAATATTTTTTAATACTTTTTTAATATTAATTAACAGGCAACTTTATATCAACAAAGAATTTTTGTTCTGCTTTTGTTTTTGCGTGTAATCTTACATCACCCGTAACTTTACTAATTGCACCCGTTGATGCTACAATAGTATCAAATGTATAACCACCTTTTACAGATGTTGATGTTTTACTTATATAATTTTTATATGTATATTCATAGCTTACTGATGAAGTAAAAGTTACATCCCAAGTTACATTTTGATTTGCAGTTACATAATAACCATTACTATCTCCATAAAAAGAAGCATATTTACTATAAGACTCTCCTTTTGATGTTAATTCTAAGTCTTTTTCATAATAAATTGTTTGCTCAGCAGTAGTTCCACTTGGTGTTTTTGCATAAACTTTAATCGCTGCACCTTTTGAACATGCCCCATTATTTTTAGCTGTAATAACTCCAGTTTTAGCATCAATACCCATACATAATGTATTACTTAATGAGTATGTAACATCACCTGTTGCATTTTCTACTTTTGCACTCGCTTTTGCTGTTTTTATTCCATTATAATGAATTGTATCTCTTGATAAGCTTAATGTAATTTTTTCTGGTTTAACTTCAATCGTAGGTTCTTCTTTCTTAGGTTCTTCGATTTTTGGTTCTTCTTTCTTTTCAACTTTTACTTTTTCCCATTTTGCGTAAAGAGTTGTATCTTCTGCTAGTAAGGCCTTATTGTAAATTGGTTTTTCATTTTTATCAACCCAACCTTTAAATATACTTCCCTTTAATGTTGGATTTTTTGGTAATATAAGTACTTCACCTTTATTAATAGTTATCGGAGAAATTTTACTTCCACCTTTTGTATCAAATTTAATTGTAATTTTTTCAACAATTCCTTCATATACAGCCTTTAATTTAATATTTTCTTTTATTTCTGTACTAAAATCAAAAGGTTTATCGGCAAGTACGTCTTCTCCATCTTTTTGTCCCACAACTAAGAACCAACCAATAAATTTTTCTCCTAATTTATCTTTTCCTTTTATATCTTCATCATCAATTGTTTTATTGTACTTAACTAATACAACATCACTTTTCGTTCCATTATTTAAATCAAATGTAATTTCAAATTTACGATTAAAAAACCATATACAAAATGATATTGCACCAATTATTATAAGTAGTAATAATGTTAGCACTATAAGTTTTATTTTTTTAGTTTCATTTTTATTTTTTTCCATATATAATCTCCTTATTTTTTTACCTTATTGGCAAGTTTAATTACTTGATCAGTATATTTTAATAATTCCTTTTCATTTTTAAATCCACATGTCATAGCATAATATTTAATATAGCTATCACTTTCATTTATATATTTCATTTGTAATGCTTTATTAATATTATAGTTTTCTTTAGCAGATAAGTTAGATAATTTAGAATAATCTTTAACAGTTATGTTATATAATGGATCCTTATTTTTAAATTTCTCATATAACTCATTTGATATAATACAATTATCTATTAAATCTTTATTATTTTCAAATTCAATTAATGTTTTCTTCTTTTCAGGATATACTGTTACATTTACAATTCTATCAATATATTCAACTTTTCCATCTTTTATTTTACCAACATATGGCTTTTTAAATGAATTAATTATTAAAACTATACCTATTATTAATATACACATAATAATTAATAAAATTATTATTTTTTTTAATTTTTTCTTTTTCATATTTACCTTAAAAATATAGAAAGAAAGTTAGAGAAAACCCTAACTTTCTTAGTTTTGCTTTCTTCTATAACTGTATATTCCAACACTAACTAAACCAATTACTGAAATGATACTAGCTCCAATATATTTGAAAACATTATCATAAGTACTTGGATTATCTATTAGTACTTCAACTCTTGCTACATTAAACATTGTTGATGCTTCTCCCCCATCATTAAAGACAACTTTTAAAGTGTGTTCTCCAACAGATAGTTTATCAACAAATGCTTTTTTCAATGTAATAATTGTACTACCACTTTCTGCTGTATAATTTTTAGAATCTACTAATTCATTATCAACATATACCTTACCACCATCTACAAATTTACTAAAATCAGCATTA
This sequence comes from uncultured Bacilli bacterium, assembly GCA_934096035.1. GTDB lineage: Bacteria > Bacillota_I > Bacilli_A > RF39 > UBA660 > Onthocola_B. The sequence continues at coordinate 482,384 of CAKOKX010000001.1, read as the reverse complement.
ATTCTGAATTTAGCTTCATCACTTTCAGTGATTGTATATTTTTGATTTGCTCCATCAGTTACTTCATAAACTATTCTTTCAACTACAACTTCTAAATTAATATTAGATGTTATATTTGTTAGTTTTAAAGTATTGTTTACCATGTCAGCGGTTTTATCAGTTTCATCAACTAGAACTTTAACTAGTTTATATCCGTTATTTGCAGTTATAGTAAATTCTTGTGTATCTCCATAATTAACAGAAACTGCTCCATTTGGTGTAATAGTAGCACCAGCTACATCTTTAACAGTTATAGTAAACGGTATTTTCTTATAACTTACAGCAACATCTTTTTCTTCATCTACTGTAAGTTCTATTTTATTACCAGTTACTGTAGTTTCTACTGTATTTACTAATACTTTGTCAATCATATAACCAGTATCTGGAATAAATGTAATTTCAACATTTGTTCCTTCAACAGCACCTAATATACTTGGTGTAATTGTACCATTACCACCAGGTACTGATGTTATTACATTAAACTTATCTAAAACTACAACCTCAATATCAATATCAGTTATTGTTTTATAGTTTGTAGTATCAACAGGTGTATATGTAGCTTTATATGTATTTGTTCCAACTGTTAATACTATGCTTGCATCATTCCAAGTAAATCTATCTAGAAGTTCCACATCATTTAATGTTTCACCTTTAATTCCAGTAAGATCAGTTGGCACTGTATATTCTGGTGTTGCTTGATCTATGGTCCAAGATAATACAATTCTATCATTTGTAAAATCTTTCCATTCATAATTATTTTTATCTTTAAGCTCAGCATAGATTATATTGGTTGATGCATCTTTCTTAGTAGTAACTCCAGATATTTTGATATTATCATTTACATTATTTAATGTAGGTGTTATTTCACTGCCATTATATACATAAGAATCATTATCTAAAGTTACTTTTTCAAGACTAGCTTTTTTAATAGTGAATGCTACACTAAATGTTCCAGTGTAATTTGTATTTGTATCAGGAACTTTATATGTAACTGTATAAGTACCAGCGTTTGTAGGAGCTGTAGCACTACTATATGATGTAGAACCAGTTCCTTCATATAATACATCTAAATCACTAACATTTACTGTTCCAGCATTAACACTAATTGTTCCTGTTGGCATTTTAGGATTTCCATCATAAGTAAATGTTTCATTATTAGAAAGTCCTCCAATATTTACATCAGTTTTATTTACAACATGAATTGTAAAATCTTTTGTTGTTTCTTTCCATTCAGGAGTATTATCTCCACCAAGATCCATTTTTGCTGCTGTAACAGTTATTACAACATCACCTTCAGTAGCTCCTGCTACAAATTCTTCGTTTATAGCATTATATGTAAGCGCATCTCCTGATTTAATAGTAAAATCAATGTTTCCTACATTTCCAGTTACTGATTGTTCTAAATAACCTTTTGATATAGAACCATTAACTCTTACATATTGATCTGCAATTGCTAAAGGTTGTTCTGCACTTGTTACTTCAAGTACACCATTTACATGTGTTCCAATTGTATAGTTAGAAGTAATATCTTCACCATTTCTCATTACTTTAACATTGCTTACAGTATTATTTGAAGAACCTACAAATTTTTGGCTACCAGTAATTGTAGCTTCTAACATATCACCTGCTAGTAATACACCATTAGTATATGTATAAGTATTTTTTGTTAAATCAGCACCATCATATACTTTAGTATCTGAACTAGCTGTTACAACTATTGATGTTGTAATTGGGTTTACTGTTAATTTACCAGCAGCTTTTACAATATTTGAGTAACAACTAGTTACATCAACACCCTCAGCATTTGTTATAGTAATTTCTCCAATTGTATTATTTTCAAGAGCTGTATCTTTAACATCTCTTACTTTACCAGTAATTACTGCAGTAACTTTATCACCATTAGGTAATTTTTTATCAGTTATTGGGCTTGCATTATTTGCCCATAAAACATCATAAGCATTTTTTGTGTGTTCTAATCCATCATAAGTAAATGTTTCATCATAACTTTTTACTTTTACTTCTGTAGTAATTGGTTTAATTTCAAAATCAACATTACTTTCACTTTCAATATAGTTTACACTTGTGATTTTTACATTTACTTTATATTTACCTACCACTATAGGTAATTTATTTCCTATATTTTCATAATTTCCAGGAGTTGTTTCTTTTGAATAATAAACTTCATATTCATCACTTCCTAAAGATTCTAATCCTGTTATACTTAAAGTCGGATTGCTATTATATATCCAATTACTTGGATAGTTAATTACTATTCCTTCATAATTTTTCTTTTCAACTTTTAATGTAACAGTTGCTGTATATGTTTTATTATTTTCATCAGTTACAGTAATTGTTGGTGTATATGTTCCAGCAGATAGACCAGATTTTGCTTTAATTTTAAAATCATTATTTATTGCACCAATACCTATTGTTGGTTGTGTATCTCCAATGATTTCAAATTTATCTGTATCAGATACTGTTACATTAGTAACTTTTAAATTATCAGCACCAATATTAGTAATATTAATTGTTGCTTCTGGTCCATCAGTATATCCAAATGTAACATTTGGTAATGTAACATTATCTACACTTAAACCTGTTTCTTTAGCAAGTTTAATATATTGCGGGTAACTAGTACTTGTATCAGTTCTAACATCTTCAACTAATTTTGTTCTATCTTCTAGTTCAATTACTTGATTACTATCAGTATAATATAATTTTGTATCATTTGGTATTACATCATCAATACTTTTTTTACCTAAAATATTGGTTCCTAGTTTAACTCCTGGGCCTTTTACCATAAGTGTTTCAAAATTGAAGTTTGCTTTCATATTAGTTTTATTAGATGGGGGTAAATAAAATATTTCACCATCTGCTTTTCCAACTTCAAAAACACCTTTTTTTACATTAACATTTAAAGTAATGTTTTGCTCCGTAGGCTCTGAATCCTCAAATACAGAAAACACATATTCATCCCATGAACTTGTTCCAGTAACGGCATAAGTTCCACCATCAATAGTAAAACCATAATTCTTAGGTAAATTTTTTAAGTCTTCAGCCATATATTCAGTAGATAGTCTTACTCTACCATTAAATCCTTTTCCAATTATTTTACCATTATTACCATTGCCACTATCTTTAATAGTTAAATTACTTCTAAAATTATAATTATTTACATCTTTATAACCATAATAGAATGTTAAATTGTGTTCTGTTACATCAAGAGTATTACCTGCTAAATCCAAAGTAACATTACCTAAAACATAAAATCTAATAAACTTTGTTAACTTAATATCTTTGCCTAATTTAATAATAGTGTCTTTGCTATTATTAATTTGATTAACAGCATCAATTAATTCATCTTCTGTTGTAGCCATTAATGTTTGAACTTCTTTTTTCTTAACTGTTATTGGACCCCAATAAGCATCGATAGTATCAAGCGTTGCTGTTCTATCAGCAGTTACTTTTGTACCACTACTAGGATAATATTCAACAACAGAATCAGCATCAATTACATCATCAACAGTTAAACCAGAACTATTAATTAAAAATGTTGAAGCTCTACTTATACTTTCTTTAGTAACATTTGAAAATTTTATAGTTTTTCCTTCACCTTTATATGTTATTACATTAAAACCTGTTATTTTTAGATTTTTAAAAACTAAATTATTAAAACTGTTGCTTCCTGCATATCTCCAAAAAGTTTCAAAATCTTTCACATATTCAACATCCACACCATCTATTTCAAAATTAACAGTATATTCAGCTTTCTGAATTTCGTTATAGATTGGGTTTGTGCTATGAGCTAAAATATTAAGTTTAGCAGTTTTACTACTACTTGAATTAATGAATTTTAAGTCTAAACTATTTTTATATATCAATTCTAATGTTTGTTTTTCTGGTATAGTTAATGTAAACCCATTAAAATCCAAAGTTTTAGACATTTCAAGAGAGAAAGTTGTTTTAAAATCATCTCTTAATTTAATGTCACTAGTAAGTTTAACTACATCAGTTACATTATCACTCATTTTATCAGTTAAATCTGAATAATTATTAACTTCTGCAGTTTTTGTTGCATTTACATTAGTTAGTCCAATGGCGAAAACTGATACTAATGTAAATAGTATTGTAGTTAATTTTTTAACTACACTTTTTGATTTTATCATAAAATCTTCCTCCTTCCTATATAATTATACTATTTTTTCACTTTCTTTAATAGATGAAAAAAGTCATATTATTCTTGCAAAAAATATGACTTTTGACACATTTTAAATATTTAATACCTTAATTTACTACGGCTACACAATACACTTCTAATTTTTGTCCTCCAACAGTAGTTGCAGTAATTGTAGCAGATGAGTTGGTTGTAGCATTTACTTTTCCAATACAAGTAGTATCATTTGTTGTAATACTTCCTGAAACTGTTCCACTTGTAGACCATTTTATACTTTGATTTGATTTAACAGCAAAATCATTAGAGCCAGTATTAAAATATCTATTTTTATCCACATAAGTATATTCATTATTACCTGCAGTTAACATTAAGTCTTTTTCTAGGTTTAATGTTTGAGATGCACTTTTACCACTTGGAAGTGTAGCAGTTACAGTAATTTTTTCTCCACCAGCACAATATGAAAGTTCTTGTTTTTGAACAGATTTAGTGCTTATTGCACCTGTACTAGAATCAATACTTATACATCTATCATTAGATACTGAATAAGTAACATTACCACTTGCATTTTCTACTTTAGCAGTTGCTTTACTTGTTTTTGTTCCTGTTTTGTGAATATAAGTATTATTAATGATAAACTAATACTTTCTTCTTTCTTTTCTTGTTTAGGTGTTTCTTTCTTCTTTTTCTTTACTTTTAGTAAGCATACCATTTCATCATAATAATATTATATATCATTTTCGTATTTTAAAATAGATGAAAAAGGTAATACAAATTTTAAAAAAAATATGACAAAAATAATAGTTTTTCTATTAAACTCATTGTTTTATATATGAAAAAATCAACTTTGATGATATAATATTTATATATTCTTGAGGTGAATATTATGGTAAATAAGAAGAAAATAATGATTATTGAAGATCAAGCACTGCTTAACAATATGTTAAAGAATACTTTATCAAATGATTATGATATTGTCTGTACTTGTACTAGTGCTAAAGATATGATGAATTTATATAAAAAATATAAACCTGATTTAATATTAACTGATGTAGTTACTAAAGAAGGTGCTAATGGTATAGAATATGCCAAAGAAGTAAAAGATAAATATCATAACAAAGTAAAAATACTTGCTATTACTGGTGTACCAGAAATTACTTTTTTAAATACTGCTAAAGAATATAATTTGGATGGACTAATATATAAAGACACAGATAGTGAATCATTACTTTTTAGTATCAGTCAAGTTCTAAAAGGATATACTCTATTTCCAGATAATTGTATGTTTAGTGAAGAAAGTGAAAAATTTAAAGATCTTTCAGATAAAGAAATTAAAATAATAAGATGTATATGTGAAGCTAAAGATAGAGATGAAATTGCCGAAGAATTAAATATAACCTCAGGTACTTTAAGAAATTATATTTCAAATATTCTTACTAAACTAGAGTTTGATAACATAACTAAACTTACTATATTTTGTTTAAGTAACGGATATATTGTTCCTAATCAAAAATAAAGAAGAAATATTTTGTAAAATTTATCTCTTCTTTTTTATGCTTTTATTATTAATTTAAAATTATCATCAGTTATAACTTTTAAACTACCATTTATATTAGATAATTTTTTACGCATTCCTTTAATTCCATCATTTTCAAATATAACACTTTTTGGCTTATTACCATCATTTGTTATAACCATTTCTATATAATTATCACGAGCAGTTATAACTACTTTAATATTTTTACTATTAGCATGAATAATAGCATTAGTAATAGCTTCTCTTATTATTTCAAAAAATACTATGCTTTTTTCTTCGTCTATAGGTAAAACTCCAAAAACTATAACATTTATTCCTATAATACTATACATATTTATCAAGTTTTTTAATTTTTCATTGCTATCTAATTTTGAATTAAAATCTTCATAAATACTATCTAATAATTTTAATATGTTATTTATATCCTTATTTTCTTGTTCTAAATATTTATCAAACAAAGCAAGTCTATATCCTATTATATCGTGATATTCATTTTTAAGTTTTAATAAGTTCTTTTCTTTTTCTAATTCTTCAACATTTTTAATAGCAAGTAATAATTTATCATTATTTTCTTTAATTTGCTTATTTTGTTTCTTTTCTTCTTCTTGTAAAGAATATAACTCTGTTATATCTATTAAAGATACTTCTTTATTATCATATATATTTAACATATATACTTTATCATTATGCTTTAGTAGATAATTATTATTTACTTTCTTAAAACTACTCTTTATTAGATTGTTTATAAAGTCTTCAGTAATATTTAGTCCTTTTAAAATATCGGAAAATAAATTATTTATTAAAATAATATTATTATCATCTAAAAACATTATTCCAGTATCAGATGCATCAATACCTTTTTTAACAGATAAAACTGATATATATTCATTTTTACATAATTTTTCATATATAAAACTAATCAAAATATAAATTGATAATACCAAAGATAAATACATAGTTATTTTAGAAATATCAAGTAAATTAAAATACTCTAATATAACCATAACTATTAATATTAATAATTCAAATATTTTTTTAATACTTGATGCATCTTTTCTTAAAAAGCAAGTAGATACTCTAATAACTTGTATTAATGTAATTATAATGGTAATTATAAGTAATAATTTCATTTTATAACACCACCTTTTATAACAAATTCTAGTTCTGTATCTGTATCATATATTTTTTCTTTTATCAAAACACTAGAATCTATTTTTATTTTATTCTTTAAAGACTTATCAGTATCTACAATGGCTTTTAGTTTAACATTCTTATTTTCTTTAGAAATAAATAATACAATAGATTTATCATTACTACTTTCTATAAGTTCATATATAATATCATACAATAAAGACATTTCATTACCGTTTATAGTCATCTTATTATTAATACTAATAAAACTCTTTATATTAGCACTCTTCATACTATTTAATAATTCATCTAATAATGCTTTAATTCCATTTTCATTATAAGAATCTCCATTAATTTCAGATATTATTAACATACTTTTCTTTTTACTATATATAATAATTCTTTTAACTTTTTCAAAATCTTTTGTGGATACATCTTTCTTCTTTAATATTTTTTTAATCTCATTTCTTTTTTCAGTTAGTTTCAATTCAACTTTATCTATAACATCTTTTCTTATCTGCATTTCATATAATTCTTTTTTAGTTTTTTCTTCTAATCTTATGCTTTCTTGTTGTTCAAGTAATTCTTTCTTTTGTTCATTTATTTCTTTTTCAAGTTCAAGAATACTAGATAAATCTTTTTTTAAGATAACATAACTATCTTTGTTCTTTTTTATATCATAAATATTATTTTTATTTTTATATGTTTCTTTCACACTATTATTATTTATATCATCTAATATTTTTTTAGGAATATTATCAAACACATTCGTAGTATATTTAGTTTTACCATCCAATGAAATAATAGCCATATTTAAATTAGAATTAGAAAATCTACTTTTGTATTTACAATTATTAGGAATTAGATTTAGATAAAAAGCAAGTTCAATGCCTACACAAATTAATGCACTATTAACAATGGACATATTTATACCTCTTACATAAGGAACATTTAACACATAAAGAATTGTGTATGTAAGACCTAGTAATATTACTATAAACGGTAAAAATCCTTTTATATCTTTTTTTATTTTCATTCTATAAATTGCTAAATCTATTAAACTTTTGCTAAATAAATAAAATATCCAAATAGATATTAAATAATATCCTATAAAATGTTTATAATCATCAAATAAAACTATTCCTTTAACAAATTTAAATACTAATTCGTGAAAATCATTAGTTAAAACAAGGATTAATAAAAAGCACGAAATTGAATATATAATATTTTTCTTTCTTTTATTCATTTTACCTAATAATGATAATGAACTAATATAATATAGTGTTGGAATAAAGATTAGTGGCAAATAATATAGATACCAACACATTCTTTCTGTTAGTGGAGAAACTGCAATTCCTTTTATAATTCTTATTAACATCCAAAATACAATAAGTAATCCAATAAGCAAAATATATCTTCTTGTCTTCTTATCATACAGTTTATAATAAAGTCTTATTGTCCAAATAGTGAACAATATAGCAAATAAAAATGTAATAAACTTATTCATAGTATTATCCACCTCTTTTCTAAAAAAATAAGTAATAACTAATACTATTATAATATATTTTACAAAATATTTAAATATTGTTATCAGTTTTTAGGTAAAACAATGACTTTTAACTATAATTTTGTTAGAATATATTTGGTGATAAATAGTGAATAAAAAACTAAAATTATACTATCAATAATTATAATCATTTCTTTATTACTATTAATTTATTCTATTGATGATTAAAACTTACCACATTTTTTTCAAAAAATCAGCATTTTTTTATTAAATTTTTTTGTATGCCGCAATTTTCCTTTTTTGAGAAGAAAAAATAGACAATTAGCAGATTCACCAATTATTATCTATTTTTACTTTATTAATTAAATTTACTCTTTTTTACTGTTCGTTACAGAAAAAAATTAGTTTAACTTAATAAACTAATCTTTTATTATTTTTGCAATCCCTTTTTTCTAACTAATGAATATGCTTGATTTTTAAATTCGCCAGTTCTTATTTTTTGAATTTGTTCACTTAAAACTGCTTTAGTAAAAAATACTGCCTCACTTAATTCTACTTCTTTATCAACAAATTGATATTTTTCTTTTATCATTTTCCACAATTCTAAGTGTCTTTTTACAAATTCTTTATCTAGAAAATCAGCATTTATATCATCAAGATTCATTCCATACATCATAACCATTGCTTCAAAATATAAACTAAATTTATCTTCATCATAATTTTTACCAAACAATTTATATATATCATAAAAATCTTTTACTCTAGTATTTGGAATATCCTCTCTTGTATTATGTGCTATTATATAAAGTTTTTCAGCAATATGTTCTTCAAAAGATGGTGTATTTATATAAAACTTTTGGTCCCCTTCAAATAATGGTTCAACTGCTTTAAATTGAGTTTCAAATATTACTTTATTATTATCTTTAAAATCTATTGGCACAGGAATAACCATTTCTTTAGAACCTTCATATTTTACTTTTGCTACAACAGGGATTTTATAAACACCATTTTTTGTTTGTCTTGGTGTTGTTGATAAATCAAAAGTTAATTCGTTAGAAAACGTATCATATATTGCTGCAAACAAAATATTTATTGGTATATGATGTGATAAAGTTGATGATAAATCTATATCTAAAACCGGTCTAGTTAATTCTTTTAAATGAACGTATTGACTAAAACTTCCCTTTACTACTAAATCTCCATTGTTTATTAAGGCTAATTTTTCTAATAATTTACGTGCATAATATGTTGTATATGTTGCCATGGGAGTAATACCTAATCTTTTAGCCTCTTTTTTCATAAAAGATTTTTCTTGATCTAAATTTCTAAACTCCATAAAAAATCCCCCTTAAATTGGCAACTATTTTACCACAAACTTAAACAAAATGCAAGTTTATAACAAAAAAGCAATATGTTTTATCATATTACTTTTTGTTAACGATTAAGTTTTCAATATATTTTTTGAACTCTTCAATACTCATTGTAGTAGTTTCTGTGCTACCAAATAGTCTAAAACTAATCGTTTTTTCATCAACTTCTTTTTGTCCAAGAATCAATGTAATAGGAATCTTTCTTATTTGGCTTTCACGCATTTTATAAGATAATTTTTCATCACTATCATCTAGTTCAACACGATAATTTGCATCTTTTAACATTTCATAAATAGATGTAGCATATTCTAAATGATATTCTTTATTTACTGGTATAATATTTATACCTACTGGAGCAAGCCATAGAGGTAGTGCCCCTTTTGTTTCTTCAAGTAGCATTGCTATGAATCTATCTAAAGACCCTAATATTGCTCTATGAATTACCACTGGAGTTTTCTTTTCCCCATTTGTATCGATATAATATAATTCAAATCTTCTTGGTAGTAGGAAATCAAGTTGAATTGTTGATAAAGCCACTTCATTACCTATTGCGGGTTTAATTAATATATCAAGTTTTGGTCCATAGAATGCGGCTTCACCTTTTGCTTCAATATAATCAATACCAATATCATTTAAAACTTTTCTTAAATCATTTTCAGCATTATTCCACATTTCATCATCTTGAAAATATTTTTCTTTATCTTCTGGATCTCTTAAAGATAAACGGCATTTATAATTTTTAAATCCAAAGTCTTTGTAAACATCCATGATTAAATCTAAAACGCCTTTAAATTCTTTTTCAATTTGTTCTGGTGTACAGAAAATGTGTGAGTCATTTTGAGTAAATGATCTAGCTCTTTCAATACCTTTTACTGCACCAGCTGCTTCATATCTAAAGTCATTGGCTATTTCAGCAATACGAATTGGTAAATCTTTATATGAATGTAAGAAATTTTTATACATTACCATATGATGTGGACAATTCATTGGTCTTAAAACATATGCTTCATTGTCCATTTCCATAGCTGGGAACATATCGTCTTTATAGTGATCCCAATGTCCACTTGTTTTATAAAGTTCTACGCTACCTAAATCTGGTGTATGAACATGACTATATCCATATTTTATTTCTTTATCAGTGATGTAATTTTGAAGTGTTCTCCATAGAGTATATCCATTTGGTAACCATAATGGAAGTCCACGACCAACTAATTCTGAAGTCATAAATATTTTTAAGTCTTTACCAATTTTACGATGGTCTCTTTCTTTAGCTTCTTCAAGTTCTTTTAAGTGATCTTCTAGCGCTTCCGGTGTGTCAAAACATACTCCATATATTCTTTGTAACATATGATTTTTAGCATCATTTTTCCAATAAGCACCACTAACTTTAAGAAGTTTAAAGTTTTTTAATTCTTTAACAGTATCTACGTGTGGTCCACGACATAGGTCTGTGAAATCTCCTTGAGTATAGCATGAAATTACTTGAGCATTATCATCCATTCTTGATATCAAGTCAATTTTATAAGGATCATTTTTAAACATTTCTAATGCTTCTTCTTTACTTATTTCATGTCTAACTATTCTTTTACCATCTTTAGCTAATTTTTTCATTTCTTTTTCAATAGCTGGTAAATCTTCTTCATTTAAAGTTTTACCGTTAAGGTCTATATCATAATAAAAACCTTCTTCAATAACTGGTCCAACCCAGAATAAAGCATCTGGATATAAGTGTTTAACAGCTTGAGCCATTAAATGGGCACATGAGTGATTCATTACACTTAATTTTGCATCTTCTTTAATATTTATCATTTTATCTTCCTTCTTTCTTTTCTTGCCTTTGTTTAAATGTAAGCATTGCATATTTTCTTTTCAATTCATTATACTCTTTAGTATAATTTTTTACTTGTTCTGCAAAATCTGAAATATCTTTCTTACTTGAAAGCATCATTATTTTTATTTTTAATTCAAGCATACTATTTCTTAAATTTTTTATTTCGGTGTCATAGTCCATACGCATTCCTCCTTTCAAACAAAAAAAGAATGATACCAAGGAGTCTTTATAAAGACGGTACCATCCCTTTATTTTACTTAATTATTGATAACGGACTTATCCGTGGTTTATTAACCCTCTTAAAAAGTAGTAATTAATAATGGTTTTATTAGCTTCCACCTACCGCTAATTCTCTACAAAAAACTTAATTATTAATCATGTCTTTTCGCATCGATTTCATAATAATCTTAGCATATTTTTAGTTTAAATACAAGTAATTTTACCAAGAAATTGAAAAATTAACCCTTATATCTTCTTGTTTTCCATTTACTTCTATTACTAATCTAGTATATAAAGATGTTGGTTTTTTTACATCTAAATCTTTTGCTGATACTTTTATAGTAAAATTTTGTTCCTTACCTGCTTTTACTTCTTCGTTATCAAAAATAATATTCAAAGAAATGATTGAAAATGTAAAAATAGATGAAATAGAAAAAGTTATTGATAATAAAAATGAAAGAAATACTAACATTTAAGACATTATCATAAACTAATCATAATTTTTTGCTGAATTACATAAATATACTTGCATTATTTATTTGTGTTTGATATAATTTATTTGTTCTTGAAGAACATGGGTTGTTAGCTCAGTTGGTAGAGCAATTGACTCTTAATCAATGGGTCTAGGGTTCGAATCCCTAACAACCCACCATAAAAAAATTAAAACTAGCAAATTCTAAATATGCTAGTTTTTTATTTAAAGAAAATACTACTTAATCGTAGTTATTTTCTATCTTCTTCCAATTTACTAAAATCAAGCACTTTTGATTCGTCTGGTCTTTTATTAAATTCCACTTTTTGAACCTTTTTAGTTGTTTTACCTACAGCATCTGTTGCAATATATAAAATCCAATATTGATCTTTTCCTTGGGTTTCATCAACTTCATGGTATACTTTATGAGTGACTTTAACTCCTGGTTTATCATCTTTTACTTCTAAATGATCGTAATTTATATCATCTATAGAGTCAACATAATATATTTTGTCAAAAAACTTAATCGTCGGAGATTTTATATCTTCTGGATTATTTTCATCATTTAAATATTCATCTCCGAGTGGATTTGCTATCCATCCCCATCTTTCCTTTTCATATTCTATATGATACCAATAATTTCCATTATGATTTTCATAATCATCTACTTTAAATACTTCACCATTTTTAGCTTCTTTTAATATTGCACTGTTTCGATCTGGTTCTTTTCTTACTTTTAAATTTTCAATTTTTACTTCAACATACCATCCTTCTTTAATCTTTTTAATTCTTGCATCTTCCATAAACCCAAGAATAAATTTTACTGCAAAGAATCCTACGACAATTAAAATAAGAATTGTAAATATAATTTTTAATTTTTTCACACTATCACTTCCTATATCTAATTATATCAAATTTTTTTTATTTTACTAGTACTTTATTTTGTGATATAATTTAATTGGTGATTTATTTATGAAGAAGTATAAGTATCAAAGACTTACAAAAGAAGAAAAAAAACAAGCTAAAAACGAATTTTACCAAACTGAACAAGGTATTGAATTAAAGAAAAGATTTAATAGAATATTAATTTATAGTATTATTTTAATCTTATTTGGTATTTATCTACTTGTTGAGGCTTATATAAAGAAAGATTCTTATGCACAATTTGTGTATGGCTCTGTAATTATTTTATTTGGTATAGCTTTTTTAGTATCAAGAACTTATGTAATGATGAAAAAAGTTAATGAATTTATTACTAAACCAAAAAACACTACGAAGAAAAAGTAGTGTTTTTAATTTATTCTGTCATCAAATTGTTCCATTTCATCTAATTGATCTTCAACTAGAGTTCTAAATCTTCTTTTATATACTGCAACTTTTCTTCTTAAGCTTTCAGCTTCAGACTCTATTTTCTCAGCTTTTTGTAAAGCATTATTTATTACTTTAGTTGCATTTCTTTTAGCATCTTCTAATATTACTTTCGATTCATCATAAGCTGCTTTTTTAATATTACTTGTTGATTCTTCCGCTACAAGAATGGCACGATTTAAAGTTGCTTCAATATCTTTATAATGCTTTAGTTCTCCTTTTAATGTCTCAATTATCTCACAACTATTTTTAAGTTTTCGTAACATGTTTTCATATTCCACTGTTACTTCCTTAACAAAATCATTAACTTCTTCTTTTTTATAGCCTTGAATACTTGTACTAAATTTATTTACCATAAGGCCACCACCTAATTACCAGTCTAGTTCTTCATCATTGTTCTTACTAGTTTTTTCTGAGTCATCTGTTATTTTTCCTTGAACATTAACATTTTTAGGTGCCACTAGATAAATACCAACACCTATTTTTTGCATTGAACCACCAATTGCATAGATAACTCCGCTTAGAAAATCAATAATTCTTTTAGCTTGATCAGATGTTACTCTTTTTAAATTAACAACAACGCTATTTCTATTTTTTAAATGATCTGCAATTTGTTGTGATTCAGAGTATGCACGAGGTTCAAGCAAAATCATTTTATTTCCAGTTTTGTCTGCTTCTTTTATAGCATCTTCTTCAGAAATATTGTAGTATCCATCTTCTGTGCCATTTAGATTTTCCATGTCATCGTCATCTTTAAATATATTTTTTAAGCTAAATCCCATAATTGATTCCTCCCTAGTCTACTATCCCATTTTATCAAACTTTTAAAATTTTTACAAGAGTTTTACACAATATTTTTCTTGTTAATTAAATTATACTACAGAAAAAAGAATAAAGCCAGAGATTTTTTCTCTAGCTTTGAAATTATAATTCTATCTTTTTACTTATAAATGAAATTAATTCATCAACTTTTAGCGTAATTTGTTCCATTGTATCTCTGTCTCTAAGTGTTACAGTATCATTTTCAATTGTGTTATCATCAATTGTTATAGCAAATGGTGTACCAATGGCATCACTTCTTCTGTATCTTTTACCTATTGAACCAGATTCATCATATTGACATTCAAAATATTTGCAAAGTGTTGCATAAATGTCATTTGCTTTTCCAGCATGAATTTTTTTAATAAGAGGTAAAATAGTTACTTTATATGGTGCTAAAGCTGGATGAATTTTTAAAACTATTCTTTCTTCGCCTTCTACCATTTCTTTTGTATAGGCATTTGTTAAAATAGCTAAAAGTAATCTATCTAGCCCCACTGATGGTTCTACAACAAATGGTAAATATTTTTCATTCGTTTCTGGGTCCATATAACGAAGATCTGTGCCTGAAGCATTTTGATGAACAGTTAAGTCATAATCTGTTCTATCAGCTATACCCCATAGTTCACCCCATCCCATTGGAAACATAAATTCTATATCTGTTGTTGCTTTACTATAAAATGATAATTCTTCTTTTTCATGATCTCTGAATCTTAAATTATTGCTATCTAAACCTAAAGTTTTTAAAAAGTCCATACAATAATTTTTCCAATATCCAAACCATTCTAAGTCAGTATTTGGTTTACAGAAAAATTCAAGTTCCATTTGTTCAAATTCACGAGTTCTAAAAATAAAGTTACCTGGTGTAATTTCATTTCTAAAAGCTTTACCCGTTTGACAAATACCAAATGGTACTTTTAATCTCATACTTCTTTCAATATTTTTGAAATTAACAAAAATTCCTTGAGCAGTTTCACCACGTAAATAAACAGTATTCTTAGTATCATCTGTTACACCAATTGAAGTTTCAAATAATAAATTAAACTTTCTTATCGGAGTAAAATCACTTTTGCCACATACGGGACATGTAATGTTATTTTCTTTGATGAAATTTTCTAGTTTTTCATTATCCCAGCCATCACCTGTAACTTCGCCATGAGTAAAGTCTTCGATTAATTTATCTGCTCTGTGTCTAGCTTTACATTTCTTACAGTCAATCAATGGATCTGCAAAAGAAGCAACATGACCTGATGCAACCCAAACTTTTGGATTCATAATAATCGCAGCATCTAGTCCAACATTATAAGGATTTTCTTGAATAAATTTCTTCTTCCATGCTTTTCTGATGTTTTCTTTTAAATTTGTACCAACTGGGCCGTAATCCCATGAGTTTGCAAGCCCATTATATATTTCACTTCCTTGAAAAATAAAACCATATTGTTTACAATAGTTAACTAATTCTTCCATAGTTACTTTCATAATAAATCACTTCCTTGATAAATACAATTATACATAAATGTGGGCACAATTACAAGAATTAAAAGCCATATTTTAAATTTTATTATTGCTTTATAACAAAAAAATTAGATCAATTCGATTCTAATTCCTAAAACACCGTATTGTTTTTGTTTTTCTTTTGTATAGAATTGCTCTAAGGTTGATATTAATTCATCTTTAGTCATATTAGCATCTGATAGAATTGAAATATCATAATCTCTCAATAGTTCTTCAAAAGAGTTATATTTTAATAGGCCTATAACTTGTGCTTCAAAAGATTCTTTTAAATCAGTTTCTTTTAAAAATTTGATTTTATCACCTAATTTAATCTTTTTTCTTTTTTCATCATTTAATCTGATTTCAATTCTCTTTGTACCATTTAAAAAATAATCAAAATATTTTGGTTGCAATTTCATTTCATGAGTCATAATTTATTACCTATACCTTATTATTTATACTTTCCATTCATAACAAATTCTAAATAATGGTCTGCACAAAGAGGAATATATTCTATTTCATCATCGGCCCCATCAATTACAACTTCTTTTCCACTTGAACTATATTTACCGTTTACACGTCTAGCGTTAAACATTGCGGGGCTTCCACATACACAGTTTACTGTTAACTCATGCTTTTCATCACTTCTAGCAAACAATTGCTTTGAACCTTCGAACAAATCCCCTTTAAAGTTACTTTTAAGACCATAACAAACAACGGAAATATTATATTTATGTGCTATAAACCAAAGTTGATTAATTTGTTCTCTACTTAAAAACTGAGCTTCATCCACTAAAATGAATTCTGCATACATATATTTATGCATGTATTTTTTACTTAGCAAATTGGCACTTTTAGGTATTAAAACATCAACTTTTATATTTTCACCAATTCTATTTACAACGGTATTACTTCCTTTAGTATCAATTTTAGGTTTCATAACTACGATATTAATTAAATACTTTGAATAATTGTAATGATCTTGTAATAACTTTGTTGTCTTTCCAACTGCCATTGTTCCATAATAAAATGTTAAATTTGCCATACTACCACCCTACATAAGTTTTTTTAAAAAATCTTTACTATTTAAATATAGTCCTGTATATCTATCATAATATAAATCCAAATATTTATTAATTGTATTTTTTGTTTCGTCATCAACTTTTATTTCTTTAATAGAATCAATATTTACATAATAATACATTCTTATCATTTTTATTATCTTTTTATCCACGACTATTTCATTAGTTAAACAATTTATACATATGTATCCACCTTTATCTGGATCAAATGTGGCAATATTATTCTTGCTTCCACATAGGACACATTCATCTAGATTAAATAAAACGCCAAGATATTCAAGATACTTAATTTCTAAAATATTTGTTAATACTACTGGATCTAAACCACTTTCTAACTTTAATATTACTTTAATAAAATCATCATAGATGTTTTCTATATCGCTACTTTGCTTAACTACTTGACTAGTTAGTTCTGTTATATACGCCAAAAAACTTACCAAAAGAATATCACTCTTGATAGTTTTCAAAGGATTTAAAACATCTGCACTTACTAATGTAGATAATTTGTTTTCTTTATATACAATGTTAAAATGACTGAAACTAAATTTCATAGTTGGTACACGATATCTATTTTTTAAAGATTTAGCACCTTTACACATTATACCTATTACGCCATATTCACGAGTAAAAACATTTATAATCTTACTTGTTTCTCCATATGGAGTTTCACTTAAAACAAATCCATCTACTTCTGTGTTCACTTCTAATCCTTCTTTTCTACTTCTTTGTACTTAAGATAATCTTCTACTTTTCCTGATTCTTGAAACTTTTTCCATGCTTCTTCTTTATTCATTTTTATCACCTAAATATATATTGGGTGATTTATTTTTATTTTATTCATTATCTATAAAACCTAATTCAACTAAATACTTTTCTTTATCTTTCCAGTTCTTAATTGTTTTTACAAATAACTCTAAATAAACTTTTTTGCCTACTAGTTCACTTTCAATTTCTGCTCTTGCTAGAGTTCCAACTGTTTTTAATCTACTACCATTTTTACCTATTATTATTCTTTTTATATTATCTCTATCTACGATGATATCTACACTAATATTGACAATGTCTTTCTTTTCTTCAAAAAGAGTTGTTATACATGTAATACTATGGGGTATTTCATCTTCTGTTACTTGAAGTAATTTTTCTCTGACTATTTCACTAGCCATGAATTTCATGCTACTTGAAGTATAGTATTCATCAGGAAAATATTTTACTTCATCATGTAAATATTTTTTTATAACACTTATTAAATGATCAACATTATCATTTTTAAGTCCTGATGTAGGAACTACTTCTACGAAAGGATATATGTCTTTAAATTCATCAATTGTTCTAATTAATTTTTCAGTTGTTATTTCATCAATTTTGTTAAGAACAAGGATAACAGGAACATCATTATTTTTTAAGCTTTCTAAAATGAACATATCTCCTTTGCCTATACCTGATGCTACATCTACCACAAATAAAATTAAATCAACATCCTTTGTTAGAGCTAAAGCCTCTTTATTTAATACTTTACCTAGTCTATTTATAGGCTTATGTATCCCTGGTGTATCCACAAAAACTATTTGGGTATCTGTATCATTATATATTCCTTGAATAATGTTTCTGGTCGTACCTGAAACATTACTAGTTATGGCAACTTTTCTATTAATTATAGTGTTAATTAATGTACTTTTACCAACATTAGGTCTTCCGATTATACTTACAAATCCACTTTTCATAACTTACCTCTTTAAAATAATGCTATAATTTTAGGAACGAAAATGAAACAACAAATGATAAATACCATAATGCTACTTACAAATGCTGCTGCACTACCACAATCTTTAGCAACTTTAGCTAGAGGATGAATTTCTTTCGTAACTAAATCTACAGTTGCTTCAATCGCCGTATTTAGAAGTTCCACCGCTAAAACTATAACTAAAGCAATAACTATAACAGCCCACTCGTTAAAACTAATTTGTAATAAGAATCCTAATATTATAATACCTATAGTGCAAATCGCATGTAACCATAAACTTTGTTCGTTTTGATATGCATTAACTAATCCATCAATAGAAAACTTAATACTATTTAAAAATCTTTGAAAACTCATTTTCTTATGCTTTTCTTGTTTCTTCAAACTCATTTAATACCAACTCCTGACGACTAAACATTTCTTTTTCTTCTTTTTCTCCTAACGTGTGATCATAACCTAAAAGATGTAATATTCCATGAACTACTAAAAATGATAGTTCTCTAGTTTCGCTATGTCCATATTCTATAGCTTGTCCTTTCATCTTAGGAATACTTACAAATATTTCTCCAAGCATTCGGTAATCACACTCAATAGTTTCATTATCTTCATAAGCAAATGATAAAACATCTGTTGTTCTATCAATGCCACGATATGTTTTATTTAATTCACGCATCTTTTCATCATCAATAAATATTATTGAAAATACTGCATTTTCTACATGTTCCATTTCTAGACATTTATCAATTATTTTGGGTAAAAAATCATATTTTACTTCTTCATTATATTCATTTATTATTTCATAGTGATTCAAAATGCTAACACCCCCATCACTTTAAGTATATATAATACCATAATTATTAAAAGAATGAAACATATAATATTAATTATTCCTTCTTTTTGTAATGATTTTGGCAAATGATTATGTATGGCAGTAAGACCAATATATAATAAATAACCAATTACACAACCTAAAACATTTAAAATAATATCATCTACATCAAAACTTCTACCTATATTAAGTTGCACAAACTCTACAGTTGATGATACTACTAAAGATATCAAAAACGGAGCCATGACAGTTTTAGGTTTAATATAATAAGAAACAATTAATCCAAATACAACAAAAGCTAGTATATTACCTACAACATTATATATAAAAAGATTACTACCTACTTTATATCTAAATATTTCTGTAAATGGTACTAAGTTATATCCACTACCATCATTTAATTCTACTTTAGTAAGAAGTTGAAATAATAAAAATAAATAAACTATTGATATTATTCCAAAAAATTCTTTATAAAAATATACTTTTTCACGATGAGTTCTAAGATAAAAGAATCTCATACTAACAAGGGTTACAATGAATATCACTAACACAGGCCAATTATCATTTAACACTGCTCTAATTGTATTTAAAAACATCCTAATCAATCCTTTTCTATCTCTATTTCTTTTTGTGTACTTATTAGTTCTTTTACTACCACAAATACATCTATATCCATTGTACTATTATTTTTAACTTTTTTCAAAACTTTTTTATCAATTATAGTGTCTTTTTTAGTTAGTTTTTTTTCTGTTGCTTCAATAACTTTATTTATTCCTACTTCTAATGCTTCCTCTTTGGTATATTCTTTTTCTATTTTTTTGACACTTACTTGCTTATCTATATAAAGATTAAAATCAAATATCTTAAGTAATGTTTTATAATTGCTTTCATAATTTTCTAATCTATTTCTAAATACTTCATGTTTATTATCATTATATTCCCAGACTAAATTGTATCTTTTATCATTTTGTTTTTCATATTCATAATATTTAAATGGAATACTTATGCTTCCTGTATACCAAGTTGTAGCATATATTTCTCCGGATGCACAGGTATATCTTTTATCTTCTTCGTTATATTTTACGGAACCACGAATTAAAACATCGCCTTCTTTAACATAGTCATTTATGTTTACTAGCCCTTCACCTTGCTCGATTTTTATTTCATTTATCACACCACTTTTTTTAGCTACGATATCACAAACTCTATCGTCTTTTTTAATATCAGTTATAATTCTTTCTTCAATTTTGACATTTATAACCATGCCTTTTACTTCAAACTCCATCCAATCTAATTTATCGGGATGTTTATCTAATATTTTTTGTCTTATTTCATCTAACCTTTTATAGCTTTTCTTAAATCTTAAAACTTTTATGCCATTTTCATCTAGTTCATCTTTAATAAGTTCACGTATACTACTGTTTTCGTGAATTATATTAATTTTAAATATCATATTTTTTAAACAAACAAAGAAAATTAGACCTATTAAAAGAGATATAATAAATATTTTTTCTTTCTTAATATAATCTAAGAGTTTATTTAGACCTGTATTTTTTATAATTTTAAATTTATAACTTATGATATATTTATTTATTTTTTCATAATCTTTTTTCGTTACTTTTAAATATAACATTTTATCTATATATTTTACTTCATATATTTTTATTGATAAAGCTTCAACTTTACTTATTAATCTGTAATAATTATCACAATTACTTTCAATCCACACAATATTTTTATTCATAATTGATACCTACATTCTTGATAACTCCACGAATTAATATTTCATTTGGCATCATTTTAGTTATAAACAAATCTTCACCTTTTATCTCTAGTTTAAATTTATCTAATTTTAAAATAACTAATTTACTTGTCAAACTTATTAACTCTTTATAATTAAATACATGAATAAAATTATCATAAATTGATATAAAATATTCTTTATCATATAAAAAATTAATAAGGGTATCTTTAATATGCATAGATTATCACCTTATTAATTATATGTTTGTTAATTAAATTTAATTTCCAAGAATATAAGACTAATAATCACTAATAAATTTAATATTCAAATTTTTTTATGAAAGATAATTCTTCAGCATTATATTTATAAATTTCAAATGAACAAGTTGTTTTAGATTGTCCCTCTTGCAATAATATATTGATAGCATTTACATAGTTATCATCAGCATCAAATCTATTGTCAAAACAAGAGATATAGGTATTATATATTTTTAGATTAGTTGATAATGAATAACGACCATTCCTATTATAAATTTCAAATAAAAAGCCTTCTTTTATCATTCTTTTAAAATAATTGGGATTTTCTTTTCCATAAACTGTTTTTATTCTATTGCAATCTATTTCAGTATTGTCATATTGCCCTTTTTGATTTATTTCAACTGGCACAATAATATTATTTTCTTTTTTGTCTTGTACATTTGTAAGTGCTATATAATTATTTGATTTATAATTTCCAATGTTTGTAAATCTATAAACAGCTTGTGGGTATTCTAAGGATTTTAGAACCTTTAAAAATGTAGTTAATCCCAACCCATGATAATGTTTTCCTTTAATATTAAAATTATTTTCTTTAGCGTATTTTTCGTTAAAAATATTTTCTCGCAAATGACTTTTTTTCATGAGCATTGGCAACGTAGTATTTGCCCCCGCAAAAAAACTCGGAGTAAAATTGCTAAGCAGTAGCATAGAGTTTGTTTCGAAATTTGGATTATTTAATGTTTCTATTATTTTGCTTATTATTTCATTATTATTCATTAATGCCTCCGGAATATTTGCAAGTAAATTATAACATTCTTTTTAATAAATTTCAATTATTAGCTATATAAACTTGATTTATTTTTTTGTTGACAACTGCGTGAACTTGTGGTAAATTATTGTTAGTCAAGTGATCTGAGGCTCTCGAATTAGACGTGAGGTTTAGTGACTAGACAAAGTTGTTTGTCTTATAAGTTAATATTAAACTATAGATTTTTAGCGTTATAAGTGATATTAACTGGAAAACACCAAATATATGCAGTATATTTGGTAGTTTTTTTATAAAAAAAGAAGTATTAAACTTCCTTAAATCCATTTTGAAATATAAATTACTCTGGTTGTATATTCTTCATAATTATCAAATATTTTAATAATTGAATGAATTATTTCTTTTAAAATATCTTTAGCATCTTTTTTAACTTTTATTTGTAATATTTGTTTTTGCATTTCACGTCTAAATAAATAGTCATCAATATATTTACTAACAACTTTATCTAGATTAATAACACTTTCTACATCTTCAGGATTGTTTATATCAATTCTAAAAATGTATTGTTGATATAACTTAATTAATTTTTTAGATATAACATCATCTTCATAAGGAGAAAATTCTATTATTTTATAAAAATTTGGACAAAGGCCAATTATTTGTTTATTTGTATACATAACATCACCTTCTATTGTTAAGTTAAGTGTACTACATTTATAATTGTTTGTAAATACCTAAAAGAAATGTTATAATAATTTTAGATAAGGATAGTGGTTTAAATGGCTAAAAGGATAAAAATTAAAAAGCAAGTATATTATATTTTAATTGGAATTGTTCTAATAATCGGAGCTTTTATATTTGGTAATTATAAATATAAAGAATATAAATACCATCAAACATATGAATATAAATTGCTTAATCATGGATATAATAATGAAGATGTAAATAAAATACTTAATAATTTTAGTGAAAAAGATTATAACTACTTTTTAAATAATGATGTAAATGAAAATTATATTAAATTGTTAGATGAAAAATATTTTTTAAAGAAAAATTTTTATAAGTATATTGAATATATGAATAATAATAAAAAGTTGGATTTAACAAGTGTTGTTAGAAATATAAATATTCATTTAGATAAAAATTTTTATGAAGAAGAATTTAATACTGATATAAGTAAAGATACAAGTATGTTAGTTAATAAATATTATCTTCTTGGTAGTGATTATGCTCCTTCGGATTTAGTTACAATTTCTCAGACTTATTCCTGGGGAGATGCCGGAAGTCAAAAAACTAGAAAAGTTACTTATGATGCATTTTTAGAAATGTGGAATGCTGCACAAGAAGAACAAGGATATTATTTAATGGTTAGTTCCTCATACAGATCTTACCAAGAACAAGAAATTGTTTATAATAATTATAAAAAGACACGTGGACAAAAATATGCTGATAGTATTGCAGCAAGACCTGGTTCTTCTGAACATCAAACTGGTTTAACACTTGATATATTTAGTAAACTTAATAATAATAAAAATACTTTTAAAGATACGGAAACTGCAAAATGGTTAAAAAATAATGCTTATAGGTTCGGTTTTATTTTAAGATATCCAGAAGATAAAGTTAAAGTAACTGGTTATAGTTATGAAGCATGGCATTTTAGATATGTAGGTAAAGAAATAGCAAAATATGTTTATGAAAATAATATTACTTTTGAAGAATATTATGCTTACTACATTGAAAAATAGGTTTAAATTACAAACCTATTTTAATTTTATTCTAGATAAATGTGGTGAATCTATTTCAACCTTTTTATCATTAAGTACTAATTCCATATTTGGAATGTCTTCTTCTATACTTCTTCTTGTATATCTGGTTACTATAAATATTTCTAATTCTATTAAATGCTTTATCATTTCATTATATATTTCTTTGATAGTTTTTTTATCATTAAATCTATTATACATAACACTAAAATCACGAAGTGTTTTATTGCCATTCATGGTTAGAAAATAAAGAATTGTTTGATAGTCTAAGCCATTTAGTTTATATTTGGTATTACTTGCAACCATTTCCATAACGTGTTCTTTTTCTAACTCTACTTTTAGTGTTTCTAACATCATAAATAAAAAGTAAGTCATGTCATTAGATTCCTTGGCATCCTTTATTACTCTATCGTATTTTGAACCTTTAAAACTAATACCACGGTTAAATATTATAAATGGATATGCTTCATTTTTTAATAAGTACCACATAGACATTGTTCTACTTGTTCTTCCATTTACATCAAAATACGGATGGATATAAACAAAATAAAAGTGCATTATTTGTGATTTAATATATTCCTCAATTTGATTATTTTTTGAACCACTATTAACATATTCAAAATATAGTTTTATTAATTTTTCTATATTTTCATGGTATACACCTTCAGCAAGTTCCATATCTAATCTACCATTTTGAAGTATATAAACTGGCTTTTCACGATAAAGTGGCCCCATATTTTTCAAATCATATTCACTTAAAAGTCCTTCGCTTAGAATTTGATATAATTCATGTAAATGACTTTCGTCCATTTTCTTATGATGTAAAATATAATAATAACCATGATATAGATTAAGTATTCTTTGTTTTCTTTCTTCATCTTTAATTTTTTCTGTTTTTCTTTTTATTATATCTTCGATCAACTCTAAGTCATCTTGATAACCTTCGACTTGATTATTTGCTTTTAGTTCATGAGAATACATCATTTTTCTAGCAAAAGTTATATTATCCATACTTTTATCCCACTCTAAAAAACTTTGTAATTCTTCTTTTACTTTTTGCAATGCTTCTTCTCGATAATAAAACCTTGGGCCATTTTCTTTAGATAGTTGTATATAACTTCTTTTTTGCATATTACCACTTCCAGGTTGCTATTATATAATAAAGATTTAAAAAACTCAACCAAAAGATTGAGTTAGAACATTTTTTCAACGTTATTAGGAACTTTATCTTCCACCACTTTTTTGATAATTTTAGATTTTTGTTCATCACTTACTTTTTTACCAGTCATTTTGCTTAATGTATCTATTACCTCACTAAGTGTTTTTTCATCTTTCATATTTCCCTTTTGTAATTTTTCTGCCAAACTTAATATTGTATCTTTGGAAACATTAGTCTTTTTTTCTACTTTTTTAAAAAATTCATCTCCGAATTTCATAGACCCTCCCTAGTGATAATATATGCCCAAATTTGACTTTGTTTAATGATTGTGTTATAATGTGTCTAATTAGAGGGGGATTTTATGGTAACTTTCGATGATGTAAAAAGTGTATTGGAAAGTACCAGTATTATGGAACTAGAAAAAGAATACACTTCAAGGCAACAAATTAATATCTTAGAAAATAATTTAAAAGCAAAAGAAGTTTTAACTTATTTTCTTGATGAACTATTATATTTACCTAGAGGTTTAGATAATGTAAACAAATTAAATTCTTTACTTATGTTCTATTTAAATAGTGGAAATCCAAAAGCAAAAAAAATATTATTAGATATTTTAAACAAATATGGATATAATCCAAATAGTGAATTACTACGAGCTGTTCAAATGACTGATTTATTTTTTCAAAAACATATTAATGAAGATGACTATGAACGTGCTATCGGTGGGTTAACTATTTCCAAAAGTATTATTTCATTAAAAGAAAAAGAAGCTCAAATAAAATCAAATCAAGGTGTTATAAAAATGACACCATTGTGTGAATCTTTAGGTATTAAAACCATTAAGGATGAAGAAAGACAAGGCTTTTGTCATAATATAACTTCTTGTATTTTAGAAGAAAATAAAAAATTATATGCTGGTTACTATTATATTCCTTTATGTTTAAAAGGACATATTGAGCATTCCGTTGTAATAGACCTAGATAAAAAAGAGGTGTTAGATTTTGCTAATAATATTATAATACCTATTAAAATATGGAAGAGTTTTTTTGGAAGTTCAACGTTATTTATGGATGGAGAAACTTATCAAAAACTTATTAAACAAGTCAAAGAAGAACTAGATATTGATTTAAATGTTTGTTTACTTGAGCAAGTAAGAAGAAGAAAAAAGTAAGTTAAATTTACCTTACTTTCATCTTCTTCTTTTTTATATATTTATCAATTCCTCGGAATCCTTGATTTTCATAATCAAATTCTTCTAAAATTGAATCATCTTTTATACCTTTTTTAAATAAATATTTTTTTACCATTTCCTTAGTTATATTTTTATAATTAACTGTACATGTGATTCTTCCTAGGAACTCTTTACTAAAACTATTTTGATAATTTGACTTTCCTTTCATAAATCCTATTTTACTATTAACTTCAGCATTGCTGGTCATAAAGATATACGTGTTTTTGAAATCTATTTTTTCTCCTTTAGCATTGGTTATAAATCCTTCATCTAGTACTTGTAAAAATAAATTAATTACGCTGGGATGGGCTTTTTCAAGTTCGTCTAATAACACAATAGAATTTGGATACATTCTTATTTTGTCAAATATATTTTCATCATCATAGCCAACATATCCTGCCGAAGAACCTATAAGTCTATTTATAGAAACTGGTTCATTATATTCACTTAAATCTAGTCTAACTAATGGCATCTTTAAATATGCCGCTATTTCTTTTACAGTTTTAGTTTTACCTACTCCAGTTGAACCTGTAAGTAATATAGATACTGGTAAATCACTTTCTTTTGATTTTAGACTATCAATTATTTCATTTATTGCTTCTTCTTGACCAATAATTTTATCTTTTAAATATGTATTTAAATCTTTCCAATTGTTTTTAATATTTGGTATATTACTTTTTCTTAACATTACTTCTTTTATATCATTATTTGTAATTCTATTTGCCATATTTTTCTCTTTTTCTATTTTTTCATTTAATTCTATTTCTTGTTTTCTATAATTTAATGCTTCTTCAAAATTATTACGTTTAACCATTTTTTCTTTGGTTTTAATTATATTAGATAATTTATTTTTTAGAGATATAATATTTTTTTCTTTTGGACTTTTAACTTCTTTCATTGCACATACACTATCTAATAAATCAATTGATTTGTCGGGATTAAATCGATCTAATATGTATTTATTGGTTAAATCCACTATTTGTCTAATATTTTCTTCAGTAATTTTTATATTATAATGGTGTTCAAAAGATGGTTTAATTTTAGATAGTATATAAATGGTTTCATCAACACTTGGTTCATTTATTTTTATTAAATCAAATCTTCTTGATAAAGCTTTATCTTTGGCTATAAATTTATTATATTCATTCGTGGTTGTTGCGCCGATTACTTTTATTTTACCTCGTGCTAAATATGGTTTTAAAATATCACTAGCATTTATTGCCCCTTCTGCTCCACCGGCATTTGATAAGGTATGAATTTCATCTATAAATAAAATTATTTCTGGATTATTTTCTACTTCTTTTATGATTTTATTTAATTTTTCTTCAAATTCTCCGCGATATTTAGTACCAGCTACTAAAGAGGACATTTCTATTGATATTATCTTTTTATTTTTTAAAGAATTTGGTACATTGCCATTTTTTATTCTTCTAGCTAATTCTTCAACAATAGCGCTTTTTCCTACCCCAGCATCTCCTATTAAAAGAGGGTTGTTTTTATTTTTTCTTAATAATGTTTCTGTTATTAAATCTATTTCTTTTTCACGACCAACTATAACATCTTCTGATAAATCTTTTGACATATCTTTTCCTATATTATATATTTCTAACTTTTGATTACTCTTTTTATCTTTCATTTTTATTTCATCATAAAGCTTATCAATATCTAATCCCATAGAAATTAATATTCTTATAGCTATACCTTCCCCTTCTTCAAGTAAAGATTCTAATAACATAAAAGGCGTTACAAAACTATTTTTAGCATGCATTTCCGCATTCTTTATAACTTTTTTTAATAATGGTGTATAAATGCATGCTACTTTTTTATAGTTTTCAGAATTTACTACTAAAAGAAGTTCTTCTAAAAAGCCATCATATTCTATTCGGTATTTTTCTAATAAATTTCTTATTTCTTCACTATTTTTTAACATACTTAAAAATAAATGTTCTGTTCCAACATATCCATGATTTAAACTTATCATTATTTTTTCGGCATCTTTAAATATTCTACTCGTTTCTAAATTATAATTATTATACATAGAATCCTCCCTTTTATAATTCTATGTATAATAATGGATTTTCTTTAAAAGTTTTATTCAATTTCTTTGGCAGGATCTATAATTTTAAAAGTACAAGGATATTTATCCAAAATTACATAAGTTTTAACAAAATTTCCACTTATTAAACATTTCATAATGTAATCTAAGTCATTTAATAACATATCATTATTTATTGTAAATTCATAACTTCCAGTTTTTTCATTAGTTTTGTAACTAACTTTTAAATTCATATGTTTTATGGCACTTTTTCTATTTATAAATCCTGGCTTTTCTAAACCTTTGTCAACTGTAACTTTTAATTCATAGTGAATTGCATGATCGATAAAAACTAATTCACCTACTTCATCTTTATAAACAAAATCTTCATCTTCATGACTTTTAACATTTATCATAGATAACCTTTTTGGTGAGAAATGTAAATCTGTATTTAAACTTTCCGAATAAAATCCTATATCACTATTTGCTAAATCCATATTGGGATCAAAATCTATTCTAGTATCTATAGCATCAAATAGATTTGTAATTAAGGTCTCTAAATTTACATCTAGAAATTGAGGATTAAGACCAAGTATTTCTAAAAATTTAGTGTTTGAAACATTCATGTTTTTTAAAACATTACTTAAAGAAGTGTTTTCTTTGTCACACTTTCTATTTATTCTTGTCATAATGCTTTTAATCTTACTTACTTCTTTCATAATATTATTATACAACATTTTAAGCATTAAAAAAAGAGTTCTTTTTGTGAACTCTTAAATGTAAGTAACTACTGTAAATAATACAAGTAGTATAATGATCATACCAACAACAAATAACCAAATGTATTTAAACCATTCTTTGTAACTTACTTTAGTTAAAGCAAGTCCTGTTACAAGAATCATACTTGTTGGCATGAATATTTGAACTAAACCATACATTGATGTAAATACTGTATGTGCTATTGCAAAGTTATCTGCATAAACTGCTGTTGCAAAGCTTCCAACTGTGTAAGCTACATATCCAAAATCCACTTGGAATAATGATGATATGAATGCTACGATTGATGTAATAAATGGATTAAATCCTTCAACTAAATTTAAAATCCAATTATAAACTGAAGCTATTGGTTGGCCTGCTATGTAACTTGTAGTAAATACTAAATTAACACCAAGTAAACATAATAATGGTTTAAGCATTTTTTTAGTTCCTTCATAGAAACTTTCAATATATTCATTAAAGCTCATCTTATATAAGAATGCTAATAATGCACTTACAAGTACAAGTAAAATTATAAATGTAAATACATATTTGAAGTTTCCAAGAGCATTAGCATTAGCACCAAGGATATAACTTATAATATTGAAATCTTTTCCAGCTTCAAGTCCGATTAGCCATTCATGGAATTCATCAAATACTTTGATTTCAAAGTATGAGTTCCAACTAATGTAACCTAAAATTATTATAATAGCTGCAATTGCTAAAACAATAATTGTTGGTAGCATTTTTGTTTTAGCTTTACCACTTAATTTTTCAACGCTAAATGGATCATCAGAACAATTATTGTTTTTAACATTCTTCTTCATATCTTTTTCAATCTTGCGAATACGCATAACAATGAAGAAATTGTATAAAACTAATGAAACTGCCGCAATAATAAAACGATAATTTAAACCAATTTTAAGTTCTTGATTTAATGTAGAATTAAATATTGCTAATGTATCTGTTCCATATGTACATCCAAGTATTCCTACAAGAACTGATCCAAATGTAATTGCAAAGGCAGTTAATTTATCCATACCCATTTTAATTAAAATTGAAATGAGGAATGGTATAAATACTAATACTACAAATGTTTGAGAGAATAATGATGTAAGTACAAATAAAATTACACTCATTATTACTGCAGTTACAATTGGATGTTTACTAAATTTTTCTGCTGATTTTTCAACTAATTTTTGATATCCACTAATTCTTGATAAAACGCCATAGAAACCTGTTAAAACTACAAGGAATGGAATCTTATCTAGTAAAAAATATATTGAATAGTAGAACATAAATCCAAAATCAGCTAGTCCAATACGAGTAAATTTTCCTTCTGCAAAATCTGAACCTTGGAATTGTCCACCAGGAAACATCCATGAAATTAGAATTCCTGTTAGAACTAAAACAAACATACTTTTTGCTAGACTATGTTTATCACTAGATATTGACATAATTAAGCCGCCTACAACGAATAAAACTAATCCAACTACTTTTAAAATCATATCTGGAGTAGCTCCATCGACAAAGGCTGCAACTATAAAAAGTATAAATGCTATTACATCCATTAAAGCACCAACGCAATTTAATACACCATGCTTTTCAAATATTTTTTTCATCTCTACCTCCTTAAGAAAATTATAACACTCAAAAGCAATAAAAAAAAGTATTTTCATACTTTTTTCACATATTTATCTGCCTATTTCTACATATTGAGGTATTCTTCTGTCTTTTTCAACTTCATTTAATAATCTTTTTAAAACCATAGTGTTGTAATAACCATTCGGACTAGACTCTAAAGATCTTATTAAAGTGTTTATTAAAGGTTTAATAAGTATCGTGTCAGCATTAAAATTTTTTGAAAAATTAACTCTACATCTTTTTTTATACAATACAGCATCTAAGAATGATAATATAATATTTTTTATATCTTCTGCGGTTTTTTCTTCCATTAATACAAAAGCAGCTCTAAGGCATGATGTACAAAAAATGAAATCTGCATAATTTTTTACATTTTTTTTAAATTCTGAATTTTGCATTAAGATAATTTCTATTTGAGCAACAATCATTGTTAACATATTATTATTAACTATTCGAGATTCTTCTTTTCTTTCACTATGACTAATGACCATCATATTAAATGTTATATATGGATGCATAGAAATATCAAATTTATTATTTAGTAATATCTTCTCTAATCTTGGTATTGTAGCAGATAAATTATATTTCATTTTTGCTTTTGCTAAAGACATTTCTTCAGATTGATTTTCTTCAACAATACTTAATGCTAATAGTAAATGATCTACCATTAAGGATAATTGATATTCTGATACACTCATAAAACATCCTTTTAGTTCTTCACTTTTACTCCATGATTTAGCAAATAAATTGTTAATAATTCTAATTTTAGAAACATCTTCTTTTTCTGAATTAGCATTTATAATAAACGAAGAGTCTTTTTTATATTTTTCACTAAAGTACTTAATTGCAACTTCACATAAATTAAGACGGATTATAGTATTTATAATATCTTCTTCAAGATGAATGTTTTTTGTTAGAATATCCATTGCAGTTTTATAATTTTCATTATCTTTACCATGAGTTATTTCTATTTCATATAACTTATCATAAATATCTGATATATCTTTTGATACACTTTCAAGCATTTTAGTTAATTCTAAAAATTTTTCTTTCATTTTTTACCTCTTTTCAATATTGTAATTTGTTTTATTCTTTCTAAAGCATTTTGATAACAATCTGGATAAACTTCTGCTAATTCATTTATACACTGTGTTATATCTTCAATTTCTAAAGGTGACACCCCATCAAAGTTCTTTGTTAAAACATCAATAAATACTTGTTCAATATTTTCTTTTAAAATAGTATCAACACTTTTACCTGTATATCTTTTTACTAACTTTGAAAGAATATTTTGATACATACCCCATTTCATCATTTCTTTAAGATGATCTTTATATGGCCTACACCCATCTTCACTTGGTATAAGATTTACTCCCCCACCCGGACGATTTTCTAAAGAATAACTACAACCTGTTGGAGTTAACATTGAACACTCCTTTTTTATTGAAAATAAATCTATAACATCTCTATCTTTATTTCTAGCACGAAGATATAAAAATGGCACAACAGCCTTATGGCCATTAGGTAGCAATTTAAAATTTAAAAGAGCAACAATGGATACATTTCCAGTAGATAATACTTCAAGTAATTTGTTTTTATTTATTACATCAAAATCACTAACGAAATAATCACAGCCGCATTTTTTACAGCATTTTCCACCACATTTGGCACACAAGTTCTTATTTTCATATTCCATATTTGTTCCCCCTTGAAAGTAAGAGCTATTCTAACAAAAAAATAGAGAAAAGTCAAATTTCTCTATTTAGTTTCTTTTGTTTGTTTATTTTCTGGTTTCATCATTGGGAATAATACAACATCTCTGATTGATGGAGCATCATATATTAACATTAAGATTCTATCAATACCAAATCCTAAACCTGAAATCGGAGGCATTCCTTGTTCCATTGCTGATAAGTAATCTTCATCCATATCCATAGTTTCTTCATCACCTTGATCTTTTGCTTTTAATTGATCTTCAAAAGCTGCTCTTTGTTCAAGTGGATTAACAAGTTCTGAATAAGCATTACATATTTCAGTTCCACAAACTACTATTTGGAAAACATCTACACGCTTTGGATCGTTATCACATCTTCTTGCAAGAGGTTTTAAAACTGCTGGATAATTAAAGATTATTGTTGGTTGAATAATTCCTTCTCTGATCTTTTTCTTATATACAAAGTCAATAATTTGACTTAATGATTTATACTCTTCTAAATCGCCATATGTAAATAGATTTGCTTCAACAATTTTTTTCTTTAATTCTTGTGGATCTTCTATTTCTAAAGCGTTAAATCCTAAAACTTTTTCTAGTTCTTTACAATAATCTATTCTATCCCAATTTTCTTTACTAAAATCAAGTTCGTGTCCTTGATATGTTATTACTTGAGTACCTAGTAATTCTGTTAATAAATTCTTAATAAAGTTTGTAAAGAATTTAATATTATCTTCATATCTCCAATAAGCAACATACCATTCTACTTGAGTAAATTCTTGTAAATGTTGAGTATCCATTCCTTCATTTCTAAAACATTTTGCAAGTTCATATACTCTATCGAAGCCTGCTACAATACATTCCTTTAAATAAAGTTCTGGTGCTATTCTTAAGTTACAATCAATATCTAAAGCATTATGATGAGTATAAAATGGTCTGGCACTTGCTCCACCTACCGCTGTTTGAACTATCGGAGTTTCAACTTCTAAAAATCCATTTTCAGCAAGATACTTATGTAAAAATGCATATAACTTACTTCTTCCTAAAAATACTTTTCTTGAATCTTCATTCATAATTAAATCAACATATCTTTGACGATATTTTTGATCTATATCAGTTAGACCATGAAATTTTTCAGGAAGTGGTCTTAAAGCTTTACCTAAAAATGTAAAGTTATGTACTCTTAAAGTCTTTTCGCCTGTTTGAGTAGTAAATATTTCTCCTTCAGCACCGATAAAGTCCCCGATATCAATTAACTTTTTAAAGAAACTATAATTTTCTTCACCCACTATATCTATTTTAAATTCAAGTTGCATACTTCCTTCTAAATCACGAATACGAGCAAAACTTAATTTACCCATTTTACGCATAAAAACTATACGACCTGCTATTTTAACGTTTTCTGTACCATCTTCTAATGTTGATACTTCTTTTAATGTATGTGTTCTTTCAAAATTTTCAGGGTATGGATTACATACTTTTCCTATTTCATTTAGTTTCTCTCTTCTTACTAATTCTTGTTCACTAAATTCGTTCATAATTAATCACCTGGCCTTATTTTACCATAAAAAAACAATCTTGCAAACAAGATTGTTAAAATTTAATTATATTTTATATAATTTTTTGTTTTTCTTAGTTGTTGCATATATAACTGCAGCACCTACAACTCCAACAGCTACTATAGCAATTGGAAGTGATGCACCAGTTTTAGTTTCAGTAGTTGTTGTAATTGTAACTTTTGTTTCTTGACCAATTGATGGATTTTTTAAATTTAATGTACAATCTACTGCTGCACTTTCTAATTCTAGATTAAATGTCATTAATGTAAAATTGGCATCTTTAATTCCACCTGTTGACATAAAACTAACTGGAATTGATTTACTAGCAAGTTCAGCATCTGTAGGTGATACTTTTGTCCATCCTTCACCAGCTTTAAAATCTTTAACTGTTACACCATCTCCTACAACTTCAAGTGTTCCTGAAAAAGTAGTTAATGTTGCTTCATTTCCTTCAACTGTAACGGCACAAGTTGCTGTACATTTTCCATCTGCTGTTGGACATGTTTTATCACATTTTGTTTTTAATGATGCTGCATTTACACTAATTGGTAGAGCTAATGCTACTACTAATGCAACTAATCCTATAATTTTTTTCACCACTATCATCTCTCCTATCTTTATTATGTCTAAATTATATCATAAAAATACAAAAAACAACATATTTTTTATAAAAATATACTAAAAAGTGTAAATTTGTGTTATTATAATATAGTAAATAGTATATAAGGATTTGTTATTATGAAAAAATTATTATTTAAAATTAAAGACAATACATTAGTTATTAAAGAAAAAATTAAATTGTCAACAAATTATAAAAATTTATTAAATACCAATGTAATTAGTTCTGATGAACTAATATTTTCTGATGAATATTTAATAACAAATAGTAAAATTGTAGCAAGTTTCATTAACGAAATTGTAGATTCATATAAAATTGATACTATATTAATTGAAAAAAATGAATTTGTAATAACTATTTTAAATATTATAAAAAATAATAAATCAATTATAAATTTAATATTAAAAGAAGATTCTCCTTTAATATTTAAAATATGTGAAGCAATTACTAAAACAAATATAAAAAATTTAAATTGTTATAATCTTCAACCTTTTATGATTGAGTATTTAGATAAATATCATGTTATAGTTGAGTCAAGGAATGAAATTCTTTATCTTTCTAATTTTATGTTACAAAACAATTTAAGTATTTTTTCTAGTATGTTTTATAAAATTACATTACAAATGGATTTACCATTAACTTTACAAGATGAAGAAGATTTTGAAGCATTTTGCTCAATTAATAAATATTTAAAAAATATAAATGTTGATTATGTAAATAAAAATGACTTGGAATATATTATTAAAATCTTAAGAAAATATAATAAAAAGAATATTAAAATTATAATTCATTCTAATAATTTAAATGAAGATACAATTAATTATCTTAGAAACTATAATAAAAAGAAAAGTAAAAGATATAAAATATATTTTCGATTAGAATATAGTAATGATTATTTGAAAGATAATATTTTAAAACAAACTAACAATAGTATTTTAAAAACTTGTGGTTATATTATTATATTAATTATTGCCTTTACTTTTGGATATGTTTTTTATGATAATTATACTTCAATGAATCAAGTAAATGAAATTCAAAAAGAACTAAAAGAAGTTATTTCTTTAAACGAAACTGAAACTATTATTGATAAATTAAATGAGAATAAATCAGATAATGATAAATTAGTTAATAATAAAGATGTGGCAAGCATTTATATGATTAATCCAGAAACTGTTGGTTGGGTAACTGTTCCAAATACAAATATTGATTATCCTGTTGTACAAGCAACTGACAACCAATACTATTTATCTCACAACATTTACCGAAAAGAAGATAAAAACGGTTGGGTATTTATGGATTTTCGAAATGATGTTGTTAATTTAAGTGATAATCTTATTCTTTATGCTCACAATAGATATTATAATGGAATAATGTTTGGAAATTTACAAAATATGATGAGATATAATTGGTATTCTATTCCTGATAATCAAATTATAACTATTAAAACTCTTTATGAAGAATTACATTATAAAATATTTTCAATGTATAAAATTGAAACAACGGTAGATTATCTTCAAGTGTTGTTTTCTGATAAAGATGCTAAAATGAAAATGTTTAATATGATTAAAGATCGAAGTATTTATAATTTTAATATTGATCTAAATGAAGATGATAAAATATTAACTTTATCTACTTGTGCTGATGAATATAATAAATATGTTGTTCATGCAGTATTGTTAGATGATTAAAAAGAAACTAGTTTTCGCTAGTTTCTTTAATTTTTTTATAAATTATTTCTTCTTCAAGATAAAATGGATTTAATTTTCTAAGTAAACTTATGTTACCTGATTTTTTAAACATTTCTCTTTTACCTAGAAGGTCACCTTCCACTAAATAATCGTTACCTTCTAAAAATGCATCAATTATATTTAAGGCAAACTTGTAATCTGATAAAAATCTACTTAAAATTTCATCGATTTTACAATTTTCAATACTATAAACTATGTCTAAATATTTTTTATAATCATGATTATCACAATTTAATTCTGTTATTATTGTTTCATAAACATTTGATATTATATATCTTATAAAAATTATAAACTTTTTCTCATCATTAAAATAATTTCTTAGTTTACTGATAAATGTTTCTACCAAAAATTCTTCTGAGCAAGAATATTTATCTGCTTCTCCATAATCATCATTAAAACTGTATAATAAACTTTTATCATAAAAGTCCATAAATAATTGTATACAAATTTCCGAGTTGGTATATTTATCGTCATCTATACAGTCGTATAAATCTAGTGCTTCAAAGGGATTAATTTTTAATATTATGTCTTTTTTACCATTGGCAATTATAAGAGATTTACATTTATTTTGAAATATGTATGGTCTATTTATATAAGAGAAAAAATCTTCAAGTAAATATTCTACAAATTCGTCTCTTTTATAAAATGCTCTAATTATTTGTTGCATACTCATACTTTCTATTTCTTCTAACATATTTTTACTTTGCTCAATGTTTATTTCATGCCAATAATCATAATAATTAAACATATAAGATTTACTAGCAATTATAAGCATGATTACTCTTTTTATAGATTCTATGTCCTTAAATTCACTCGTTACAATTTTCATGTATTCTTCATCGTATTTATCATTTTTGTTTGTTAAAAAATCTAATATGTCTTTAACTATTAAATCTTTATTGCCTATATGTAATAAATTTAAATTTTCAGTAAATATTACAAAAGTATCATAAGTATATGCATATATATCCATAATTATCCCCCTAAATGTTTGTTATAAACCTTCTACACTAATCCATTTATATTTTTCATCTATTTTTTCAAATGTATGAACGTATTTTTTTAACTTGTCAGTCATAGTTGATACATTTAAATTTTCATTATAGGTTATATAAGCATTTTTCATTTCATTGTTACCATCATAACAAACTTTTGAAACTTTATCACATATTAAATAATATTCTGTTAATTGTATTTTATTAGCATTATCAAGTAAAGTATAACTTATTAATCCACGATATGAAACATAATTACTATCAATTGGTTCATTTCTTTTATAAATAAATAAGTATTCTCCTTCAATATACGCACTAGTATTTTCATCTATATCAAATTTACTAAAATGTTCATCTAATCCAAAATTACTTTTTAATATTACTGAAGTTACATCTTTTTCAAAATCTTTTATTTTAATTTTATTTAATAGTGTGCCATCTTCTTTAAAAAGACTTTTATCAACATCGTTTACTGCTTCAATTTTCAAATTATCATATTTATTAATATAATTATATGTCATTTTAGCTACGGTAGTATAACCTAGATTTTGACTATTAATATAATTATCTACATAAAAAGAAATCTCATTATTTAAATTTTTAATATCAACATATGAATATAATTCATTAATTAATGATTCTGGTACATCTATTTTTTCTTCTTTGCTTTTATCAAACATAAATGTTTTAATAAAAATCATTGCTGCTAGTACCGCTAATAATGTTACTGCTAATATAAATAAAAACTTATTTTCTTTTTCATTTTCCATATGATCACCATTACCTTTATTTTATCATGAAATTAAATAATATAAAAGAAAAAAGTGTCTTTTATTCACTTTTTTCTGTTTTTGGATAATCATTTAATATTTGTGTTCCTGGATATCCCTTTTGTTGATATAAATTTAAAATATCAGAATAATTTGTAGGAAATGTTCCATTATTTTCACTATTTAATTGATCAATTGATAAATCTGTTGAAATTGTTAAGACTTTATTTTCATCATCATATATTGCTAAACCAGTAACATTATCAAATGTTATTGTATTATCTTTATTTCCAGTTACTTGTTTATACTCATCTTCACTACTAAATGTGTAAACATAATCTCTTCTAGCTACATTTAGAAAAGCAAAATCTGTTCTTGCAATTGGAAATATATCTTCAGTTACTTTCTTTACATTATAATTTAATACTTCTGATTCACTACTTGAACAATCTAAATACAAAAATACATCTTCACTTGTTACATATAATTCTGCGGTAAATGTTGCTTGATTTTTATTATCATCTTCTGCTAATATTTCTACTTTGTATGGTCCTCCGGCTTTTTCTAAATATTTATTTACTTCATCTTGATTTTTAAATGATGTTTTGCAGTTTGATGGATCAGTACATGATTTTACAAAGTCTTCAACATTAACAGATGTACCTACGGTTCTAAATACTGCACTTAGTTCAACTTTTGGAGCTTCTTTGTCAGCTACAATTACTTTTGTTTCATATGTTTTATCTTTACATTTTATTGTTACTTTATATTCTCCTATTGTAGTTGTATCAACATTTTTATTATCTACACTACAAACGCTAGAATTTCCAGAAATACTTGATGTATAGCTTTTTACATCATCTGGTACTATATCTCCAATTCCAATTGTTAGTTCTTTAGTTGTTAACTTAACACTATTACTTTTATTTAAGAAATAATAAACTCCGAATGCTACGCCTACCATAAGTACTATAATAAATATTATAAATATTATTTTATTCATTGGTTTCTTTTTAGTAGTAGTATTAGCTGGTGGTACTGTTCCAATATTTGTAGGCTTTGTAGGATTTTGTCCCATAAAGTTAAAGTTTCCTGCTCCAACAGTATTACCAGTTAAATTATTAATGCCAGCTTGACTTTCAGTTCCTGGTATTGGTTGTGCTATTGGTGTTGGTGTCGAAACTGTTGGACCTACTTCATTTGAAGGAGCAACAGTTTGATTAATATTATTAACATTATTTATTGGAGTGGGTGTAACATCAACATTTGGAGTTACATTTGGCATTGGTGTGGGAGTATTTATAGATTCTCCAACATTTGGTGTAACATTTGGCATCGGAGTTGGATTTGGAACTGCAGTTCCCGTTGATACTTGAGGGTTTACTACATTTGATACCGTACCTAATGTTGTTGTATTTAATGTTGTTGCGCCAAAACTATTTGTATTGCTATTATCATTATTTATATTTGGATTTGCTCCATTCATTTTATCAGCCCCTTTAGCTTATAATACAATTATACATTTTTATTTAATATTTTTCAACTATATTTTTAAATTCATTTCCGCGATCTTCAAAATGTGGATATTGGTCTTGACTTGATGCTCCCGGAGATAATAATACCACTTCTCCACTCTTTATATTTTGCTTTAAAAATTTCATAACTTTATCTAAAGTATACCCCTTAAAGCATGGTATATTCATACTTTGGGCATAATCAAAAACATTATCTGTTACTTCTCCAACTGCATAAATATATTTAACATTTTCCATATATTCATCTAATTCATGATAATCTTGATTTCTATTTAAACCTCCAAGAATTAAATGTATCGGTTTCTTAAATGTTTTTAACGCTGTTATTGTAGAAGTTGGATTTGTTGATTTTGAATCATTATAAAAATCTACGTCATTATAATTTCTTACAAATTCTAAACGATGTTCTACTCCCCCAAATGTTTTTAAAAAATCTTTTATCTTATTTATATCCAAATCAAAATTATTACATACTAGTAATGCAGCCATAATATTTTCATAATTATGAATTCCTTGTAATTTTATATCATCTTTGTGTAATACTAATTTATCATTTAAATAAATTGCTTCATTATCAAAATATGCTTGTGCTTTATTATTTTTATTACTACTAAAATAATATTTTTGAGATAATATATTTTTACTTATATCAATTGCATCTTCATTTTCAAAATTAATAATGGCAATGTCTTTTTCTGTATGTTTATTAAATATTTTGGCTTTAGTCATTTTATAATGTTCATAGGTTCCATGATAGTCTAAATGCGTTGGACATATATTTGTTAATACACTTATATTAGTTTTAAAGTCATGTATATCACATAGTTGATGATCACTTATTTCAAGTAATAATATATCATTTTCTTTAATACTTGGAATTAAATCCGCTAAAGGTGTTCCTATATTTCCGCCAAGTACAACACTTTTTCCCAAACATTTTAACATATTATAGATAATTGTGACTGTCGTTGTTTTTCCATTTGATCCAGTTACACCAATTATAGTAATATTTTTAGGTAAAAAATGGTATGATACTTCGATTTCATTTTCTACCCACAAATTTAATTCTTCACATTTTTTGATTAATGGACTTGTTGACATTATCGCAGGATTTTTTATTATTATATCCCATGAAGAATCAATCAAATCTAATTGATTTTTTGTTATTTCAACGCTTATACCCAAATCTATTAATTTCTTTTTTATTTCATCATTTATTGGATTTAAATCTGTTATTGTAATTTTATTATTTTTACCCGCTAACAATTTAGCAACAGCAATTCCACTTTTAGCCGCACCTAAAATTAATATTTTTTTATTTTCATACATATTTATCACCTATTTAATTATATTATTTAAAAGAAAAAAAAGCAATATTACTTAAATATTACTTAGTTCTCTTATATGTCAATACATAATTATCTTCAATAAATTCATTTTTTACAACCGGTGGAACACCTGTTATTTCAAATCCTAAAGTCTTAAATTCTGCCATTAAAGTTCCATAATTCCAACTATATAATGCCTGAATTACATCACAATTTGCTTTATCTAATAATCGTTTAAAATCTAAAGGCTCCATATTCATCCAATGATATATATTTGATAACATCACTATATCATATTGTTTTTTATTGTTTTCATTAATAAAATATTGAAAGTCTTGATGGCTAAATACTGGTAATTCTATACTTCTTAATGTTTCTTGCAACTTATAATATTGATTTTCTTCAAGATAAGGTATGTATCTTTTGTAATCATCTTCACTAAACAATTCTGTCATACCACTACTCAACAAAATGTTAGAAAATGAACTTTTAATAATTACCATTTTATCAAAAAAGTTTCTTATGTCATTTGGTAAATAATTTCTAATTTTTGCATACACAACATTATTATTAATTTTTTCAGTAATAAAAAATTTTATAAATTCTTCGTAACTTAAATACTTTATGCCAGTAAATTTTAAAACAAAATAATACCAGCTAATAACATTTATATCAATTAATTCAACATTTTTAGCACCATTTAGTATAGCTGTAAAATATTGATCACCACTACCTAAAATAGTTAGCATATTAGCTCCATTCATATTATATATATCTGAATAAGAAGAAACATTTTCATTTGTAAAACTATAAACTTTTTCCATAACTTTCCTCCAAAGTAATATTTATACTACCATTTTAAAGTTGCTTTGTAAA
Source organism: uncultured Bacilli bacterium (assembly GCA_934096035.1). GTDB lineage: Bacteria > Bacillota_I > Bacilli_A > RF39 > UBA660 > Onthocola_B. The sequence continues at coordinate 440,281 of CAKOKX010000001.1, read as the reverse complement.
CAAAAAAAGAAGATATTACTCCTCTTTTAGTTTTTCAATGTCTTTAATAGATAGATTAGTTACTTTTGCAATTAATTCTATAACACAATTTTCTTTTAACATTGCTTTTGCTATGTCTATTTTACTTTGTTTAACACCTTCTGCTTTGCCTTCTTTTAAGCCTTCAGATCTACCTTCTTTTAAGCCTTCTGCTTTGCCTTCTTTTAGGCCCTCAGCTTTGCCTTCTTTTAGGCCTTCTGCTCTACCCTCGGCTAAAGCTTCTTCTCTAGCTTCTTTTTTTGCTTCTTCTAAAGTCATTTCATCATCTAATATTTCTCTATTATAATAAAATAGTTTATCAAACTCATCTTCTTGTGTTTTTACTTCTCGAATTATCTTTGCCATAAATTCATCTCCATCATATACTTTATCTATTTTTTCTTTATCATTACAAATTAATAAATAAAGTAATTTTTCTAAAGACTCTTTGTCTTTTCTAACTATAGTATAATCTTTATCTAAGATTTTTGCAAGATTTATATCGTATATTTCAAACATTGGATGTACTTCTTCATGTTCTTTTACGTCTAATATTTTACTTTGCACTATAAATCTTTTATCTTTCGTTACACCATAAGTATTTAAGTTTATCTGATAAACTTTTTTATACTTACTTTTATAGTCAGATGACTTCTTGGTTTGTTTTAATATTAATTGACAAATATAATTATTATTTTTTCTTTCTATTTTTCTTCCTTTAGTGCTATTTACTTCTACATTAACAATCATATCACTATTTTCCATTGCTATATCTACTTCACTGTTAATGATATTTTCATTTACACTTACATTGGGATGTATTAATGAAAAAGTAAAGTCATCATAAGATAAGTCTAATATTTTACACACAATCATTGCCAAATAATTTAACCCAGCTTCTGTGGATGTAAAAATATTTTTAATAATAGAATCTCTAGATGTAGTTTCTTTTATTTTAACCCTAGTCATAATCATTTCTCCTTTCTTAAGTGCCTATTATACAGGCATTTTTCTTTACTGCAATAGTTTCGACACCCTCCGACATAACCTTACACACTCAAACCCCACTTTTTACATTTTTTAACATAAAAACATATCACCATATACACTTTTTTTACAAATAAAAAGCAATAGCTTTTAAATAACTATTGCAATTAAAGTATTTGATCCTTTATTAACGATTTTTGAAACTGTCTCTTTAAGTTTATATCTCGTATTATCTGGCATCATACTTAGTTTTGCTTGTATTCCTTCTTGAACAATAGCTTCTAAACTACGACCAAATATTTCACTTTTCCAAATACTTGAAGCGTCACTCTCGTAATCTTTCATTAATCTATCGATTAATTCTTTAGATTGAATTTCGCTACCTATGATGGGTTCAAAAGTTGATTCTACATCTACTTTTAACATATGTATACTTGAAGCAACAGCTTTAAGTTTAACGCCATACCTACTACCCTGTTTTACTAGTTCAGGTGTTTGTAGTTTTAATTCTCTAATACTTGGATAAACTATTCCATAGCCAGTATTTTTAGCCATTTTAATAGCTCCTTTTAGAGAATCCATTTCTTCTTTATCTTCGGCATAATTAGCAAATATTTTAAGAAGTCCTGCTTTAGTGGTTACCATATCTCCCATTAGATTTTTAAGTGTTTCTGTATATAATTCATTTGAACTGTCGAGTGTTATAGTTACAGTTCCTGTGGATGCATCAAGTTCAGATATAAAGGAGTTATTAATATATTCTGAGTTTTTGAAGTGTTCCAAGATGTAATCCACATCTTTGACTTTTTCTACACTTATGACACTTTCTCTAATTTTTTCCATATAATGTTGCTTAATCTCATTGTTGTTAGGTAAAACATGGACCCACTCAGGTATGGAAACTTTGATGTCTAACACTGGAAACTCGTACAAAGCTGTTTTAAGGATTTCCATTATCTCTTTTTCATTCATTAATTCCGCACTTATAGGCATGACCGGAACATCATAAGTATCCATTAAACTTCTAGCTAGTTCTTGAGTCTCAGTATTTGTAGGGTGAATACTGTTCAATATAACTATAAATGGTTTTCCAATGTTTTTTAATTCACTAACTACTTTTTCTTCTGCTTCAAGATAGGATTCCCTCTTGATCTCGCCGAACGAACCATCTGTTGTGACAACAATCCCTATTGTTGCATGATCTTTGATGACCTTCTCTGTTCCTATTTCGGCCGCTTCTACGAATGGAATCGCATCCTCGAACCAAGGACTTTTCACCATCCTAGGATTTCCTTCCTCATCAACAAAACCATTAGCTTCCGGAATGACATAACCTACACAATCGACTAACTTGATGCTTGTTTCGAATTCGTTGACAGTTATTGTGGCACCATTACTTGGCACAAATTTAGGTTCTGTTGTCATAATAGTTTTTCCCTGTGCGCTTTGAGGTATTTCGTCTAAACATCTTTTCTTTTCATATTCATCTGTTATATTTGGTACAACAAGATTTTCTATGAATCTTTTAATGAATGTTGATTTACCTGTACGAACAGCTCCGACTACCCCTAAATAGATTTCACCATTCCCTCGCTTGGCTATTGATGATATAATTTTTTCTTTTTCCATAATCCACCATCTTTCGTTTTTCTATTGTAATCGTATGAAAAGTAGTATTTAATTATTACAATTAATTTTAAGATAGTGATTATAGTGATGCTTTTTTCAAAGATGTAAATTTCAAGCTACCTATATTAATAGACATTTTGTTTATTTTTTTCTTATAGTTCCTACTATATTAAATTTGTTGAGTACTTTTCTTAACATAGATAGCTCTTAACAAAAACTTTTCTGATGGCGAGTACCATATATTTCTATGCTGTATAATCAAGTTTGATAGATACTCCTTGCATTCCATCATAGTGGTTTTGAACGGCTGTAGCAAAATTAATAACTTTTCCGTAACCGTTATGACTAATGGTGTAAGCTTGTGATTGTGCTAAGGTTACGTTAGTTGCAGCATGTTGATAGCTTCCATATACTTCTGCCCATTCTGCTGTTGCTCTTACTCTTGCTGTTATAAAGCATTCATATGTGTGAGCTGCATCAACTAAATTCATAGATATACCAAACCCATTAGAAGCTTTTACCATATTTGTTCCATTATTAGAATAATTAACATATCCTACATCGCCATTTTTATAAATGTATGCTTGAGTTCCTTCTTGTGTTCCTTCAATTATTGTTGCGTCATCTGTCCTTATAGCAATTACATCATAAGATTTAATGGCTGGAGATATTAACCATAAAGTGGTCAAATCTATTATATAGGCATTAGTACCTCCATTCATCGTTGAAATTTGAATATTCTTATAAGTTGTTGCGTGTGATGCTGCTCTTGTTGTTGTGTTATTCTTAGCTGCGCTTGTTGCTTCTTCTTCTGTAACTTCTGTTGATGTTGTTCCATTTGTTGTTTGAGTTACTTTAAAATATTTACTTACCTTTTTATTATGTTCTAAATCATAAGATAAATATTCTTGAGCTTTTTCATCACTCATTGTTGCAATTCTCAAATCTGAAAAGACTAATCTTAATCTAGCATATTCTGCATCTGTTAAAGTTGCACCTTTAACATTAGTTGTTATTAATAAGCCTAGCATTATAGTTAGTGCTATAATACTTTTTTTCAAAGCCGTTCAAATGCACCTCCTTTCTGTTCCAAATTCATCGTAACAGAAAATGTCGAAAAAAGAAATAGAAAATCGCGGGAGTTGCAATTCTCTTTATTGGAGAGTTGTACTTATCTCACGATTTACCTTAAGAATATGGTTTATGTCACTACGATAGTTTTCACAATTACCTTTGTTACATTCCATTTTATTTAGTGGGACATTATACTTTAAACTCACTATTGTTTCACTTTTTGCATTTAAAATAGTTAAATTTATTAAATGTGCTTTTGGATAATATATAGTACTTTTCAAATTTTTATTTTCTTGCTTTTCAATTATTAAATTATTAGTTTTAACTTGATATTTTATAAATTCCTTATTATCTATATTTTTATTTTTGTAGTACACATCTTTTTCTTTATCATATTCGTATCCTAAAGATGCTAACTTGTTTGCACTATCAATGCTTTTACTCATTACTTTTGTTGACTTATTATTTATTTCTTGGGAACTAGTTAGGTTATCAAATGGAAAATCTAATGTATCAACAGAGTTGTTTTTAATATATGATTTGTATAATAATTTATTGTTATTATATTTTTCTTTAAAAGTGATTTGACATTCATAGTTATATTCATTATTATTTTCATCTTTTGTTTCTATTAATAAATATAAATTTTGTTTTATACTTTCAATTACATCTTTACTTAAAAGATCTGAACCTGATTTATTTTCTTCAATATAAATATTGTTAAGATTTTCTGAAGTATAAATTATTTTCTTATCACCGTTTACAAATGTATAAAGTTCAACTTTTGTGTCAATCGGATTATATTTAATTTTATTAATTTTTATATCATTAATTATTAAGATATTAGTAACTTTAGTTCTAAAGAGATAGCCATTTTCAAATGATATGTTTTCGCTATTATATTTTAAATCATAAATCTTTATCGAATTATAATTATTTATAAAATACAATAATAACAATATAAATACTAATATAAAAGTTATTAAAAATATGTTATGTAAGATATAATTTAAAATCTTACCCATTTTTCTTCTTAAATTTGTTATATTATCGCGGAGCTTCTTTTCAGATTTAATTAATAAACTCGGAGATATTTCTAATTTTTTGCAAATATTCCTAATCTGACATAAGTCTGGTACTGTTGTACCATTCTCCCATTTTGAAATTGTTCTATCAGATACACCGATAATGTCACCAATTTCCTTTTGAGTTAATTTCCTTTCTTGTCTAATACGATAAATCGTAGTAGCAAATTCTGTACTTTTTACAGTTTCCTTCGTCTCTTCAATCTTTTTCATATATTTCCACCTTTTTAATTTTATCACATATTACCAAATAATGCATTATATAATTTGACAAAATATCATAAAATTTAATATAATAAGCCTAATTTAGGAGGAATTGTCTATGAAAGAGTGTTTTGTTTATAAAAAGTTTATTTCAGAACTATTAAAAAATCAAAATAATACAAGCATTACTTACCTTCAAGATATATATAAATATAAAGATTATGAGAGAATATTAAAACCAGTCTTAGATACAATATATGAAAACCCTCATGCTAATTTAACTAATTTAAGACTTAAATTATTTTTACAAAGTGGATTAAAGGAAATTATGAATATTTTTGTTAATACTACCAAAATAACTCCGGGCGTTTTACTTGATTTTGGAACATTTAATACTAGAGATACTGTTTTGTGTGGTTTAAGACAAGAAGTTGATTTAATAGATGGTCGTTTAGTTTCACATAAACTTCCAATTGAACAGGATACGATATTTGATTTAGCTTCAACTTCTAAAACTTTTACTGCAGTTGCTATTTTAATTTTAGAAGAAAACAATTTAATTGATGTTTTTGAACCTGTAAGAAAATATGTCCCAGAATTTAAAAATCTAGAGGATGTAACAATTTATGATTTATTGAAATTTAGAATTAAAATTGTAACTGATAATAGAGTTGATAGTGCAAAGAATAAGCAGGAAGCCCTTCAAATACTTTATACTGCTCATCCAGATAAGAATCAGCAAGTAAGTAATGCTTATACTGATATGGGTGCGATGATTTTAAGATGTGTGGTTGAAAAAGTTACTGACATGACTTTTGATCAATTTGTTAACTTAATGATTTTTAAAAAAGCTAAAATGAATGATACTTTCTTAAGAGTACCAAAAGAAAAACTATATCGTGTTGCTAATGAGAATTTTTCTTCGATTGTTTTAAAAGATGGAAGTATTAAAACAAATTACAATAATATAAAAGGTACTCCCCACGATTCAAAAGCTATTGCTATTGGTGAATTAGATGGTATTGCACCAGGACATGCTGGATATTTTTCTACTAAAAATGATATGATAAAGTTTGCTAGGGCTTTAATTAATGGGGATATCTTATCTAAAGAAAGTTTGTTTTCTATGAGTGATACTGAAACTGGTTTTAAAGATCAAGATAAATATACAAGATTTTATGGTTCTTTAGTTTATCTAAAACAACCTGATCCAGAATTTTTATCTGTTTATCCTCCTTTGTCAGGAAGATCATTTATGTCTCCAGGTTTTGCTGGTACCCAATTAGTGATTGACCCAATTAATAAAATTACTTTATTCGTTGGCTCTCCAAGACTTCACAATAGAATTTATCAAGTTCATCCAGATCAAGTCTCTAATATAAAAATAGATGAACATAATGTAAAAACTTTTACAATGCCTGATGGTACAAAAAAAATTGTATGTAGTGATTATACCAAAGCCAAAGAAGTTTTAGTAACACTTGCTTTAGATTTAGCTATTCAATATCAATTATTAGAAAAAATATTTAATAATGAAAAAGAAATGCATTTAGTTCGTGAGCTAAATTAGCATTTCTTTTTTAATCTTTATTTTCATATGATAATAAATTTTTAATATCATCTTCTGTTAATTCAGATATAATATTTTTATCTCTGATATCACCATCTATTAATTTATCACTTAATACTCTTTTTTTATTTTGAAGTTCTAATATCTTTTCTTCAATAGTTCCTTTAGTTATTAAGTGTACTACTTCAACCATATTTTTTTGCCCTATTCTATGTGCTCTATCTGTTGCTTGATTTTCAGCTTGAGGATTCCACCATAAATCTAAGTGAATAACAACATCTGCAGTTGCTAGGTTTAAACCAGTTCCTCCGGATTTTAACATTATTAAAAATACTTTTACATCATCATTATTATTGAAATTATCAACCATTTCAATTCTATCCTTGGCAGGCACACTTCCATCTATCATATATGTTTTTATTTTATTATTATTTAACTTTTCTTTTACAATATTTAAGGCAGTTTTAAATGATGAAAAAATTAATATTTTATGATTATTTTTAGTATATTCATTTACTAGTATTTCTAATTGATCTAATTTATTTGAGCCATCAGTATAATTTTCATAAATAATTTTAGGATCTATACAGATTTGTCTTAACTTTGTAAGTAATTGAAGAATTAAAAATCTTGCTTTATTCATGCCTTCATTTTCAATGACTTTTTCCATTTCTTCTTTAACTCGATTTAATTCTGCAACATATAGTTTCTTCTGTTCATCTTTTAATTCAATATATATATCATTTACTAATTTTTCTGGTAGTTCTTTTACAACGTCTTGTTTTTTTCTTCTTAGAATAAAAGGATTAATTTGTTTACTTAAATTCTTTATTAAAATTTCACTTTCTTCATCAAAATCTTTTATCTTATACTTACTTTGAAATTTTGTAAGACTTGCTAAATAACCTGGCATTATAAAATCAAATATACTCCATAACTCTAAAATAGAGTTTTCAAGTGGAGTTCCTGTTAAAGCAAATTTAGTTTCAGCCTGAATCTTTTTTACTACTTTTGTAATACCCGCCATATTATTTTTTATATTTTGTGCTTCATCAATAATCATTGTGTTAAATGATAAGTTTTGATATAATTCTTCATCTTCTCTAAGTAATCCATAAGTTGTAATAATTACATCCGTATCTGATAAATTTTTCAAAATATTTATTCTTTTATCTTTTGATCCAAGACATATTTTTCTTTTTATATTACTTCCAAACATCGCAAATTCATGATCCCAATTATATGCTAAAGATGTTGGCACCACGATTAAAAATTTACTGTTTTCATCATCTTCTAACATCTCTTTAATATAATAAATAACTTGAATTGTTTTTCCTAAGCCCATTTCATCTGCAAGTATTCCTCCGAATCCTGTCTTAGCTAGAGTATAAAGCCATTTTACACCAGTTACTTGATAATCACGAAGAACATTTAATTCGTCTTCTGGTAATGTTAATTCAACATCTTTATATTTATTAAATTTATTTATAAAATCATCAAACAAATTATCAGTATTTATAATATTATATTTAGTATTTTTTAAACTATCTAAATATATTGCTCGATATTTTAATATTGTTCCATGACCCGCGATTATATCGGCATCTCTTAATTCTAAATCATCTTTTAACTCACTTAACTCTTTTAATGATTCATCTTCAAGATTTAATATATCACCACTTTTTAATCTATAATATTTTTTTCTATCTTTCATACTAGCAAAAATATTTACTAGTTCAGCACTATTTATATCTCCAATATTAAAGTTATAACTTAAGATATTATCTTGTCCTATTCTAAACATTGATGATATAGATGTTTTCTTTTTAATATTTATATTTTTAAACTTTTCTGTTGTAAATATTTCATATCTTGTAGCTAACTCTTCTAGACCTTGTTCTAGAAATAATACTTCCTCTTCTAAACCTTTTAAAATTATTTTATCTTTTTCTATTACAAAACCATATTTTAATAAATCATTTATTACTTTTGTTTCATATGATATATCTCTTAAAACTTCATTAGATTTATCAAGATAATTTATTTCTTTTTCATCATATTTAAATATAATATCTAACAATATATAAGAACTTCTTAAATCAAAATATAATTTTGTATTTATTTCACTAGGTAATACAATATCATTTACAGACGAATCTATTTTTAAATTTTTTCTTACTATACCTAGTAAACCTTTAGTAAAGGTATCTACTTTATCTTTAGAAATCAATAATTTATTTAAATTATTTTCTATTAAATCATCTAATAAACTTTGTTCTTTATTATTTAAATGATATAGCTTTCCTTTATAAAGGATATATTCATAATCATTTTCTATTAAGCATTCAACATTATCTATATCAAAATCTAGTTCATATGAATCATTACTTTTAATTAAATTTGCATCAACTGGGAATCCTTCTTTTATACCCTCGATTTGATAATTATTAACAACAAATTTAGTATCTTTGATTTTATTTAAAAACTTTTTTAATGTACTTGATGAAATACTTTTATTAAAATAACCTTCACATATATCTAAGTATGATTCAATTATCGTTTTTGATTCATTTGATAAATAATATTTTTCAGGTATAAAGGTAAAACTTTTACCAAAATAAACTTCTCCATCCCCTGATTCATATGCTGCTTTAAAAGCACTGGCATGATTTCCAAGCGTATATAATTTATCTTCACCAATTAGTATTTTTAGGTTATATTCCGTAAAATTTCTAGCATAGTAATAATAACTTTCTCTTTCAGTTATATTAATATAAAGTTCTATTTGTAGTTCTTTTTTTATTAATGTTTCTTCTTTGGGCATAAACTTATTTAAAATTTCATCTGTTATTTTATGAACATTTACAATAGCGCCTTTAAAGATTTGCTCGTAATAATTTACAAAGACAGCTCCGATATGTTTACAACTTTGAAAATTTCTATATGCTTTACAATCACAAGTAGTTCTTATAATTTCTTTATTATTTTCTAAAACAATTGTTACATCATAATATGTAGGTTTAGTTTCTGAATCAACTTCAAAACTAAATACTTTTAAACTACTATAATCGCCATCTTTTTCTTTTTCACTTTTTAAAGTTATCTTATTTTTATCATATTGTTTTCCTTTTATAAAATCAGTTGTAGTTACAAATGCCCTTATATTTGTTTTATTTATTAAATCTGTTAAGTTTTCTATTTGCATGAGTTTACCTCCATTAATAAATCATATCACATATCTTTTTATTTAACAATTGTTTGCTCATTGTTTTTTCTTTTGTTTATTAGTTTGTATTTTTTTATTTAAAAAAATACAAAAAAACTAGCATTAGCTAGCTTGCTTAACAATAAATAATTCATCGTTATCTATAATAAATAAATCTTCTGTTATGCTTTTTATGCATGGATATTTATACCCTGTACTGGCATCTATTAAATATCCAAGTAATTTTGATGATGGTATATCATATTCTTTAAAATTATTTATATTCTTTAAATCTGTTAATTTATTATAATATAATTTATAATTTGTGTTATCGGTGGCAATTATTAAAATTGTATCATCTACGATAGCAATTCTTTCAACATTATCAATATTAACATTTATTTTAATACCATTTTCAGTCTTCATTATTACTTTATCATTATCTTTATATATATGTATGACATTATTATCATAATTATAATAATATTCATCATAGGCATAATAATGAGTTTCAATTAATTTTATTTCTTTTTCTTTATACTCTGGACACACATAATATTTATTTATATCAGCATTTCCTAAAACACCAAATAATGCATTAGATATAAAATATATTATTATTAGCATATAGATAAATTTATGATATTTTTTACTATCTTCACTATTTTCTTTTTTAAATATTATTAAACTATAAATTAAATATATTCCACTAAGTATAAGGGATGCTACAAGTGAAGATATAGTTATAGTTAAGGGAACATTTTCTACATAACCACAACCAGTTACAATGTTTACTTCACTTAGTAATACTGAAAAATCATAAAAACCATGTAAGAATGCTAAAGCCCAGATGTTTTTAGTAAAATAATAAACTGTTCCAAAAAGTATTCCAATTGACATAGTTTGAATAAATTGCATTAAAGTAGTTAATAAATCTTGTCCCATTAGAAGATTAGTAAAATGGATAGCACCAAATATTACTCCACTTAATATGATTGATATTATTACTTCTTTTTTATTGCTGCTTAACTTACTTAATAACTCTTCTTCAATTATTCCTCTAAAAAATATTTCTTCAAATAATCCAATACTTATGCAATAAAATATTAAACTTATTAAATTGGCTATATTAAGCTTAGATATATTTAATTCTATTATATTTGCTACAAATACTAAACAAGAAAGTATTACGATTGGTAAACATAACATAAATGTATCTTTAAATGATTTCTTTTGATTTTTAAATATATACCATTTCTTTCTTAGAGCTAGTAAAAGTAATCCACATAATAATACTATAAACTCACTTAGAAAATATATAGTGTATTTTCCATGTTTTATTGTATCCCAAGTTGTAGTTGCTACGAGGCTACCAAATGTATTTATAAATATTTCAAACCCTATAAATATTAATATAACTGTTATTATTAATTTAAATATACTTTTTTTGTTTTCCATATTAACCTATATTTGATACATTTGTATATATTTGTGATACGTCTTCAATATCTTCAAGCATATTATATAATCTATCAAAGATTTCTTTTTCTTCACCTTCAAGGGTAATCTTATCTTTAGCATACATTCCTACTTCATCTATTTCATAGTCAATATTTGCTATTTCTTTTTCTAATTCATCTTTAGCAAGATTCATATCACTTGGATTTAAACTAATAGTAATATATCCATCTTCTGATTCAATATCTATTACTTCAATTCCAGCGTTTAATAATAAATCTAATACTTTTTCTTCATCATCATATTTAAATGATATTACTCCAAGGTGTTCATAGTTGTATGATACGGAATTTGTAACTCCGAGTGATTTATTTACTTTATTAAATGCTGCACGAACCATTCCAACAGTTCTATTTACATTATCTGTTAAACATTTAATAATTAAAGTTGATGCTCCAGGACCAAATCCTTCATACACAACTTCATGATATTCGTCTTGCCCTACCCCTTTTGCTTTATCTATTGCTCTAGTTATTATATCACTTGGAACTTGATTTTTCTTAGCCTTATCTATCAATCTTTTCAAAGTTATATTGGCTTCTGGATTTGGACTTCCTTTCTTAGCTGCTAGATAAATTTCTTTAGCAAATGTTGTATAAACCTTTCCTTTCGCAGCTCCAGTTTTTTGTATACTTGCTTTTCTTACTTCATAAGCTCTTCCCATAATAATTTTCCTCCCTTAAATAAATTTTAATTGTTTCACAAACTTGTAAACCCCATAGTTTTTATCTATGTATTTTATTCTTTTTATTACTTCAGTTACTTTATATACATGATAATATTCAAATTTTTCTTTTTTCATTATGAACTCTATAGATTTTATTATTAATCTTTTGGCATTTTTAGTTGCAAAAAATTTTTCCATAAGTTCACGATCTTTTTTACTCACATGTTTTAACATTAACTCATAGTACCAAAGTCCTCTTTTTTTAAACAAATATTTTTTACCATCAAAATCTTTTAAAATACGCATTGTATCAAAATAACCTAATTTCATATTGTTTCTGATATCTTCTTTTTTAAAATCCAAAATACTTCCTAATTTTCTCGATGGTCTTATTACTTGTATTTTTCTTTTGTCAATATATGGCCTTCTTATTCCAATTGCTTCAAGATCTATTACATATACTTTGTCATAACCTTTTTCTAATAAAGCATTCGCTGGTATATAATCATGAAATCCACCATCTAAATAGTAGTTATTATCAATTAACTTTTCAAATTTAAATATTGGCAAAAAGCATGATGCTATAATATAATCATTTAACTTATCTTTTGGAATATCATTTTTAAACATATATCTTGGTTTAAAATCATTAAATCTAACTGTTACTAAACCAAAATCTTTTTTACTCTTATAAAGATATTTGTTAATTTCAAATTCTTCTAGTTTTTTTCTTATATTTTTGGTACTTATTCCTTTATTTTGGACTATATCTTTAATATTATCAAGTAACTCTGTTAAATATTTTAAATCATATTCATTATTATTTGTTTTAGTAATAAAATCTTTACTAAATCCAAGAATTGAACCGGTATCGTCGTTATACCAAAAGGCAAATAATTCCTCAAATCTATTACTGGCACACATCGCTGCATTAAACGATCCAATGGATGTTCCAACAAAACCATTTATTTTTATATGACAATCTAAAAAGGCTTTGTAACATCCAACTTGATATGCTCCGCGAAGTCCTCCGCCTGAAAATGCAATTCCTATCTTCATTTACTTTTACCTACTATTAATTTAGCTAAAAATTTGGCGAACTTTCTATCTTTATTAATTGACCTTAATCTAGCATAATATTCATTTATTGAATCATTTCTGTAATGGATAAAATTTTCTAATTCATCTCTATCACTGCATACTGGACTATAATAATTTTTTTCTAAAAAAACTCTTGCTAAAACATATTTCCAACTTAAGCCATTTATATTTACTAGCTTTTCTAATAGTTTTCCATAGTTTATGGTTTCATTTCCAGCTAAGTTAAATGTTTGTTTATTTAATTTGTCAGCATATTTTATTCCTTTAACAAAGGCATATGCACAATCTTCTTTTGTTATAACATCAACTTCATCTTCTTTATTACCGTGATACATAAATGTTTCACAAAGTGGATTACTTAATACAAGAGGTACTCTATATATTGTATAATTTTTTAATTTGCTTTTAATTAACTTTTCACATTCTAATTTTGCTTTAGAAAAATAATCAAATTCATCTAAGACAATTCTACTTTTCACATTAGGATTTTTCATATTTTTATACATGCTGGTAGTTGATGCAAAAAATAAATGACACTTTGGATTGTAATAATTTATTGCTCGCACAATATTTTCACACCCTCCATAATCAATGGCCATTGAAAGACCATCTTTCATGTCTCCGAGTGGTGGCATTGCACTTGCTAAATCTATAATATAATCATGATCTTTAACTAATGCTTCAATAAGTATTCTATCTGTTACATCACCATATAAAATATTTACTCTTTTTCTAAATCTTTTTAGTCTATTAAATGATTTTTTGTTTTTTAGGTCTAATATTGTTATTTCATATTTTCCTTCACTTAGTAAGTATTTAACTATGTGAATTCCAACAGCACCTGCAGCACCAACAACTAATACTTTTTTCATAAAATCTTCCCTTCTTATAAAACATTTATTAAAATCAATAATATTATACCAATTATTATACCATAAATAGTGTCTTTTTTATGTATTTCTTCTAAAACTTCTTTTAAAAGTTCAAAAAATAAAATATGAAGCAGCATTCCAAGTGTTAACGCAATAATAATTCCTTCGAATATTTCGTTTAATTCTCCGAAAGCTAAGAATATTATGCCACCGATAAATCCTGATAATATTAACAATACTAAAAGAGGAATATTTTTTTTATTTTGTGAAGATGCAATTTGAAATCCAAAAGGCAAATTATGAAGCCCTATTCCTAAAAGCATTAATATACCACTTCTTAAATCGTTACTTGCAACACCATATAATGCCATGCCTTCAATTGTATTATGTAGTAACAATGCAATTACCGTAATAGTACCAATGTGCTCAATATGATTGATATGGTCGATTTTTCCTTCATCATTTTCATGATGATCATGTTTGTGATGAGGTATTAATTTATCAATAATTATTAAAAGTAATAATCCTATAATAACAAATAAAAATATCCACCATTTTTTTAGATTTATAAGTTCTGGCAATAAATCAAACAAAATAAGACCTATAATAACTATACTTGCGCATGAGATGGACATTCTTGTAAATGCAATTTTATTTGAAATAAAATTGTAAATAATAATACCAATTAAAAAAAATAATCCACTTATTAATGTTAAAAGTAATGCCATAATTGTTACCTCGCTTCATAAGTATTTTATCAAAAAAAAAATATTATATCAACAAAAAAATGAACCGAAGTTCATTCCTTTTTAACTAACAAGCAACTTTAGTGAATTTAATTGAACCAGTTAGTTGTTTTCCTGTATTTTCATTTTGGTCTACTTCTAAGTTCTTTAATGTAACTGTAATAGTCCATGAATCAGATACAGTTTTACCAGCTTCTGCAATTAATTTATGTTTTAATACATCTCCACCTTTAGTTGTTGGAATATTAATTGTTCCAGTAACAGCAGTTCCAGCAGGCAATGTAACTAAACTTTGTTCGTCAACTAAAGTAGTTGAACCTTTAACAGCAGTAAAGTATAGTTCTTTTGCATTTGCAGTGTTTGCAGCAGATTTAGTAAATGTATTAGCAGTAATAATTAAATCAGCTGTATAACAGAAACTTCTATCTGCTTCACTAGGTGTTGTAGTTGTTGTTGCACCTGGAGCTGTCCAACTTACTGTTCCTGTTGTTGTTCCAGTAGCATCAGGTTTACCTTTAGCAAAAGTTGAAGCATCAGCATAAATGTTGATAGCTCCAAAAGTACCAAAGTCTGAACTAGCTGCTGTACCTGTTGTAACAGTAACGTTAGCTGAAGTTCCTGTACCACCTTGAGCAGTGAAGTAAGCAAATGTTGCACCTACAACAGCAACTAATAATGTAGCAACTGCGATAACTGTTAAAAGAATAGTATTCTTTTTATTTTCCATATCTACTTTTCTCCTCTCCTATTTTAATATTAACATTTTATAAATTAAAAATCAACCCCATTATGTCTTTTTTTATAAACTTTTTTTCAGAAACAAAAAAAGGACCAAAGTCCAATTTTATATTAGTAAAAATTATGCACAATTAGTCTTTGTAAAGGCTATTTGTCCAGTTAGTTGTTTACCAGTGTTTTCATTTTGATTCATTGCTAAGTTCTTTAATGTAACTGTAATTGTCCAATTATCAGTAACACTAGCACCAGCATCAGCAACTAATTTGTGAGTATATTCACTACCATTAGCAGTTGTTGGAATTTGAATCGTTCCAGTTTTTCCAGTTTTAGTATCAAAATCAACTAGAGATACTTTATCAAGTAAAACTGTATCTCCTTTTTTAGCAGTAAATTCTAATTCATTTAAATTTTCTGTATTAGCAGCAGAAACTGTAAATGTATTAGCAGTAATATTTAGTGATGCTGTATAACAGAAACTTCTATCTGCTTCACTTGGTGCTTCTTGTCCTGTAACTGCTCCTGGAGCTGTCCATTTTACTGTACCTGTAGTATCATCAGTAACATCTCCAGCACCTTCTGCAAATGTTGTTGCATCAGCATAAATGTTAAGTGGATCAATTGTACCAAATTCTGAACTTGCTGCTGTACCTGTACTAACTGTAACAGTTGCTGTTGTTCCTTGTGCTCCTTGAGCTGTGAAGTAAGCGAATGTTGCACCTACAACAGCAACTAATAATGTAGCAACTGCAATAACTGTTAATAGGATAGTATTTTTTTTGTTATCCATAATTCTTCTTTCTCCTCTCCTATTTTAATATTAACATTTTAGCTTATAAAAATCAACCCTAAACTGACAATTTTATACCATATTTTTTTATTATATTTTTCATACAAAATTTATTGAAATGAAATCTAAAGTTTTTAAACAAATTTACATAAAAAGTTAAAATTTATTTAAATCTGATAAGAAAAAGAGAACTATTTCTAGCTCTCTTTTGTTAACTTTTTTATCACAGTTTGTTTAACTTAATTCTATGAAAAAATCTTTTGAATTAGTGACTAATCGTAGAGTAATTGTCAAATTCTCATTTTCAGCTCCAGTTATTTTGTATCCATTTACTGTAAAAGCACTGCGAATACTAACTTCATCGCTGTAAGAATCTAACTTTTTGTCTCTTATTATTTTTCCTACTGTAGTTCCAAGACTATCAGCCCAACTATAAATTGACGGCGTTGGAGTCATTCCTCCTACTGCTGCTCCACCAAAACCTTTTACACTTTTTTCCGTTCCTTCAACAATTGTTATATTACCTTCATATGTAACATCATTTGCTACTATTTCTATGTTATAAATACCTGGATATAAATTTGCTAGTGTAAATTTTCCGTCTGAAGATGAAGTTGTGGTTATTGAACCATTATGAAATATAATTTTAGCATCCCCTATTTTATTTGTACCATCTGTTAATGTTCCACTTAATGTGTATGCCATTTTGGCATTTTGTACTTCTGCTACTATTTCTGTATTTACATAAAAATATGTATAACTTGCAGCAGGTATCGCTTTATCACTTAACCATGTTTTTATTTTATATGTTTTAGTTGAATTACTACTCGAAGTTCCCCCTAAAGTATCGAATAAAATTGAATATCTATTATTTCTTGGATCAGATTTATCATATTTTACTATTGGTAGTTCTGCAATACTTATTGGTTCTACAATTAAAGTATCTTCTTTTCCAGCACCATTATATTCATAAACCGCTACCATTATATAATCTATCGGAGTTAATGCATCTGTATCCTTATATCCGGTTCTTGCTTTGAAATTAGTCATATCATAACCTATATTCATAACATATGTAGAATCTAATGAACCAGTATTTTGAATATATATTACACTAGCTTCTGTTTGAGCTAACCCCATTGCATCAGACATAGAGGTCATATTTGTTTTTTGAATTGATGAGGAATTATTTCCATACGAAACATTCAAAGTTCCTGTTGTAATACTTTGATTTGTCGTGTTTGTTTTAACAGAGAAAAATGATGCATAACTAAATCCAATTGATACCATTGTTAAACCAAAAACGCATACTGCAATTATAAAATTTTTATTTCTTATAAATTTGTTTACTTTTTCCCAATTTATCTTCTTCAATTTTATCACCTAACTTCATTTTAGCATATTATTATACTAATTAAAAGCAAAAAAAGTTTATTTTACAAAAAAAGTATGGCTAATCCATACTTATTTTATAACTCCATTTTGAACATATTTGGTATCGTTTATTACCACAAATGCATCTTTATCATTTGTTCTTATTATATGAGTTAATTTTTTTAATTTCGATTTATTTAATTGAATCATCAACATTGTTTTCTTTTCATTATCTTGAGGATTTTTTAAATCTACTACTGATACACCAAATCCGGCATCTCTTATTTCTTTAATCATCTTTTTTACACCATTAGTTTTAGTTGTAACCTGTACACCAATTAACCCTTCTACTAAATTATTAGAAATGTATCCCCCAATAAATGTTCCTGTTGCATAACCTCCAGCATAACATATTGGAATAATAATCGATTTAACATCTGTAGTAAGTGCTTCACGAGCTACCAAAAACCAAATAAGAACTTCAAAAAATGCAATGATTGCTGGTGTAAATCTTCGCCCTCTTACTACTAAAACAGTTCTAATTGTACCTAATGTAACATCAACTATTCTTGCAAAAAATATTTTTATACATAATAATAATAACATAATATCACCTTTATATATTTATTAGTATGGCTAAAACTATTAAAAATAAAAGTACTATTGTTATTACTATTAAACCTAATACCTTATTTTCTTTTACTTCTCGATATTCTATTTTATTTTCATGTCCATATTTTTCACTTAATAGCATAATCTTTTTATTATCTTTATCCCGCATTTTATTTTGATAATTTATTTGACTTTGATCCATTAAAGCTCCACAAAACTTACATACTATACCTTCACTTGGTAAAGGTTTTCCACAATTTTTACATACCATAAAACATTACTCCCATCTACTTTATGTGTTTATTTTATGATAAATCATTTATAAAGTCAATTTAATTTTTAATAAAAAAGATTCAACAAACTAAAGTGTTGAACCTATATAAGTAATGATTGCATAACCATTTCCTTCTTTAGAACAATTTTCTGTAGCATTAGCATTATGACATGTTGTGGGGTATGTTCTAGTATTTTCCGCACTATTTGCAGTACAATTATAGCAATACATTGATTTATTAATTAGTAATGAGTTTCCAATATATCCTGAACCTCCACCGGCTCCAGCTTGATTACTTGCTCCTCCACCGTAAAGGCCTCCGCCTCCACCGGCAGAATAGTAATTACCATCTCCGCCTTGTCCAAACGAACCGCTTTCACCTCGGGCAACTGAATTTTCTGTGCCTCCACCGGATGCACCACCTGAATTTTGGTTGCCACCAGATCCATATAAAAATCCACTTGACAAATTAGTTCCATTAACACCAGAAGCTCCGCCACCTGCTCCACCATTACCGGTATAAGATGGTGCTTGGAAAGATACACCTCCGCCTCCACCAGCAACGATTAATATATTATCTATACTATCATATAAGGATGATAAAATTCCGGTTTTGGTTGCAATATGAGTAGCTCCTCCACCACCACCAGAATAAACTGGGTTTGAACTTCCAGCACCACGGCCGCCACCATTATAACCACCACTACAATATTGTGTATTACATCCTGCAGCTCCTGCTCCTCCTGATGCTATATATAATTGTTGATTTGCATCTAAATAAACAATTCCCGTAGAATATCCGCCGTAACCACCTGTATAAGAGCCATAGCTACCACCTTGCGCTCCCCATACCTCTAATTTATAGTATCCTGGCTCCATAATAGTTTTAGTTTGGATTTGATTTGAATAATCTACTAACCCATAATATCCATACGTTGATGTTTCAAAAGTTCTGGACGTGTTTCCTGATGCATCTGCACTATAAGCTCTAAAAGCATAACTTGGATTAGTTAAACCCGCAAATGTGTAACTATTATTTGTACTTGATACATATGTTTTTCCACCATCACTTGAATAATAATATGTGTTAGGTGTAAGTCCTAAAGGACTATTTCCAAGTGTTATTGTTGTGCCTGTTGTTCCATTTGTAACTTTCATACTTTCAAGTATTGGTCCACTACTTACATCTAAATATGCAACACAACTAGTTCTTCCTGTTGCTGCAATAACTACTTTTTGATTTTTTATTGACATTGTTGAAGTACCTGTACATGCAGATTTTGTAGATAATGCATAAAATAAATTTGATGGAATCGTTTTTGCCTCATAGTATGTTGCCGAGTTCTTTTTAGCTTGAACATATATTTTTAGAGCAATGTCTACATCCATGGCATCCATATATACATCACATACATCTTTTTGATTGGATTCTACTGAAAATAAATTGTCTGCAGCACTATAAGTTACTGTTGAACCATTTTGACATTTGCTTTTTGAAGCATTTATTTCATATCCAATTGTTGGTAAGGCAGTTGTTTCTAACTTTGTATATTCTCCATTACCATTACCATCTGAATCGACATTTTCAGCATAAACATTTAGTGTAATATCTAGTTGAGCTGTAGAATCAAAATATAAATAACATACATCGTGTCCTAAAGCTGTTATATCAGCACTGTAATTTGTTGAATCATATTTTATTGTTGAACCATTTGTACATTTACTTTTTGTTTCATTGTAAACATAACCTGCTTTTGGTACATAAGGATATAATCCATATTTATTTAAGCCATTTCCATTTGCATCTCTTTCTTCAGCCATTATTCTTATATCTAAATCGGAAATTTCTGATGTTGCTCCCCCAATGATTGGTTTTACATCAACTACTTGATAGAATGCATATGTAACGATTAGACCAACACATGCTAAAAGGACCACTATTACTATACATATTAGTGGAATTTTATTTTTGTTTAAGAAAGCAGTTACATCTTTATTGAGGATTTTTTTTATTCTATTCAACAATTTATTCATATGCTTCTTACCTATCCTATAATTAATTTTAAGATAAAATAAATATAAAGTCAATTATTAATTAATTAAATTTTTAGTATGATTTAATATTTTACATCAAAAAAAGCCATTTTGGCTTTTAAATTATTTATATCCTTTATCCTTATAATAATTATAAAGTTCTTGAAAACGATTAAAGTGCACAATTTCTCTTTGACGCAAGAATAAAAGTGGTTCTATTACTTTTGGATCAGTTGCTAAATCAATTAAATGTTCATAAGCAACTCTAGCTTTTTGTTCTGCTGCCATATCTTCTACTAAATCTGCTAAAGGATTACCTGTTACAGCAAATGTTGAAGCATCAAATGCTACACCATCTGCGTTCATAGGGAAAACTCCTTTTCCGTGTTCTGTATAAAAACTTTCTAGTCCTGCTTCTTTAATCTCATCAATTGTAGCATTAGATATTAATTGTGAAACTATAGTGGCAACCATTTCTAAATGACCTATTTCTTCAGTTGCAATGTCATTAAGTAATGCTCTTCCTAATTCATCTGGCATTGTAAACTTTTGATGAAAATATCGCAACGATGCTCCAAGTTCTCCAGCATAACCCCCGACCTGAGTAATAATAAGTTTTGCCATTTTTAAATCTTTTTTTGTAACACTAACTGGATAAGATAAATGTTTTACATATTTAAACATATTTTGTACCTCCAGTATTTTCCCATGGCCATGGATTATTTATCCAATTAAATTTTGATAATGAGTCATTATCAATTACTTCAAGTGGTCCATAAGCTTTAACATATTCCATTTCTTTTGCACATGATTTTTCAGCTAATTCTCTAAATTTTTTTAACATTTCTTCATCAGTTGGATGTAAATCTAAATAAAGATTCAAATCATTGATGGCAAAAGATAATGCCATTATTTCTAATAACAATTCTTCTTGTTTATTATTAGCAACAACTCTTTCGTATTTATAATTTTTATATGGATCATATAAATTATTAAACATATTTCCCTTAGAAAAACCATCAACAATACTTGTCAAATCTGAATCACTACTTATTTTCATATTCTTTGGTACAGCAAAGCCAAAAAATCCTAAATTATCATCAAATAACATTTTTTTCCTCCCTATCTTATAGTATGTTTCGCCTAAAAATTGTATTGGGTAAATTGCTTATATATTTAAAATTTATTTCGATAAAGTTGAATAATTTTTCATTATAATGTATAATTAATTAAGGTGATGAATATGGCAAAGAAGAAAAAAACTAAAGATAGCAGTAATAATAGTTCATATAGTGTTGAACTTACTGGTCTTATCCTTATTTTAATTGGAGTTATTGGATTTGGATTTGGTTTTATTGGGTCAATATTAAAAAAATTTGCCATGTTTTTAGCAGGGACTTGGTGGATGGTTATTCTAATTGCTTTAATAATATTGGGTGTTTACATGTTATATAAAAGAAAAATGCCTAAGTTTAGTGATCAAAAATTAATTGGTCTATATATCTTTTTTATAATTATTCTTGTTGCCAGTCATTTTGAATTTTTAAAAATAACTGGTAATCCAAAAGAAATTCTTATGGAAACTTATAATAATTATATGGAAAGGATTTCAACAATTACAGCTGGAAATGCTTTAAACACTTCAGGTGTTACCACAATTGTAATTGGTGGTGGATTTATCGGAGCTTTATTTACTGCTGCACTATATGGACTTTTTGGTAAAACTGGTACAATTGTAATTTTAGTATTACTTGGAATATTTGCATCAGTCTTAACATTTAATGTCAATTTATCTAATATATTTAAAAAGTTATTTGGAATAATTAAATTTAAAAAGAAAGAAAAAACAGAATCTGAAGAAGTTATTCCTATTAGTAATAGTGATGAAGTAAAAGAAAATATTGAAGTAAAACCTGTAGAAAAAGAAAAAATTATTATTACATCAATGGAAGAATTAAAGACTAAACCTATTGTGGAAGAGTCATTAGAAAAAGAAACTAAGACAGATGAAGTTGATAATGAAGATTATTATAGACTTCCAAGATTTAGTGAAATATTTGATCCTTTGAAGCCTAAGAAAAATAACAATACTTCATTTACACAAAGCAATAAAGAAATACTTGAAAGAGTTTTAAAAGATTTTGGTATTGCTGCAAAAGTTGTGGAAATACATATTGGACCTGCAGTAACTGAATATGAACTTACAGTTCCACCAGCTACAAAGGTAAGTAGAATATTAAATATCGATAAAGAAATAGCTTTGGCTTTAGCAGCAAAAGATGTTATAATTCAAGCTCCGATTCCAGGAAAAAGTACTATTGGTATTGAAATACCTAATCCAACCATTTCAAGTGTAACTTTAAGAGAAGTTCTTGAAAGTCCTCAAAATCTAAAGAGTGATGCCAAAATTTGTTCTGCTTTAGGTAAAGATATCATGGGAACACCAAAAGTATTTGACTTAACAAAAATGCCTCACCTTTTAGTTGCTGGTTCTACTGGTTCTGGGAAATCTGTATGTATTAATGGTATTATTGCATCTATTCTAATGCGTTATAAACCAAATGAAGTTAAACTTGTATTAGTTGACCCTAAAAAGGTTGAACTTACAAATTATAATGGTATTCCTCACCTACTTTGTCCTGTTGTTAGCGATCCTAAGAAAGCTAGTTTAACATTACAAAAAGTTGTTACGGAAATGGATAATAGATTTCAAACATTTAGTGATAAAGAAGTTAAAAATATTACTGGATATAATGATATGATAGAAAAATATAATAAAAAACATCCAGAAAGCCCACAAAATAAAATGCCTTATATTGTTGTTATAATTGATGAACTTGCAGATTTAATGCTTGTTGCTTCAAAAGAAGTTGAAGATTCTATTACTCGTATTACACAACTTGCTCGTGCTGCTGGTATTCACCTTATTGTTGCAACACAAAGACCATCTACTGATGTTATTACAGGTTTAATTAAAAATAATATTCCATCTCGTATTGCATTTGCGGTTGCTAGTCAAATCGATTCAAGAACTATTCTTGATCAACGTGGTGCCGAAAGATTACTTGGTAAAGGAGATATGTTATACTTCCCTATGGGTGAAAGTGTTCCAATCAGAGTTCAAGGCTGTTTTATAAACGATGATGAAATAAAAAGATTAATAGATTATTGTAAAAATCAAGCTACGGCAAAATATGACTCTGCTTTTGAAAATGTAAGTCAAAATACTTCAAGTGGTGTTGGCAACTCTGCTATCGGAGGGGAAGATGACGATGCTTATAATGATGTTGTTGAATTTGCTATTCAAACTGGTAAAATAAGTGCTTCATTAATTCAAAGAAGATTTAGATTTGGATATAATCGTGCAGCTAGAATGATGGACTTACTGGAATCTCGTGGTATCGTTGGTCCTCAAAATGGGTCCAAGCCTCGTGAAGTTTTAGTAAAGTTAGAGAAAAATGATGTCGAAGAATAAGAAATATATTTGAAAAAAATTAATTTTATGTTAATATTAATATGAAAGGTATGGTGTGTATGGCAAATACAAAAAAAACAAATTCAAATAGTACTAAAAGTACCAAAAGTAAAAATACTAATTTGAATGTTAGTAAAGAAGAAGTAAAAGAAGTTGAAGGAGCAAAACATATATTTTCACAAAAAAACATTTTAATAATTGTATGTATTGTTTTAGCTTTAATATTAGTAATATTTTATGGTTATAGAGTTAATAAATTAAAAGAAACAGATACTTTAAGTAAAAGTTATTTATTAGATTCTGGTACTGTTAGTTTAGAAATTAAGAATTTAGACGAAGTAAATCAAATATTGGCAGAATCTCCGACTGAATACTTTGTATTAATAAGTTATACTGGAAATAAAGATACTTATAAACTAGAAAATGGATTAAAAAGAATTTTAGATAAATATAAATTAAATGATTCATTCTATTACTTAAATGTTAAAAACATAATGGATGAAGATAATTATTTAAATAGATTAAATAATGCATTTAATACTGATAAAATTAAAAAAGTTCCAACTATATTGTATTATAGAAATGGTAAAATTGTAGATGTTGTTACAAGAAATGATAATAATATAATTAATGCTGGTGATTTTCAAAAGTTATTAGATATATATGGTTATGAAGGTCAATAAGACCTTTTTTTAAAGGAGTGATAATTATGCTAAATGTAGTTTTATTTGAACCAGAAATACCTCAAAATACTGGAAATATAATGAGGACTTGTGTTGCAGTTGGAGCAACTTTACATTTGATTAAACCTTTAGGATTCAAAGTGGATGATGCTACTTCAAAAAGATGTGGTGTTAATTATATAGACAAATTAAATTGGACTGTCTATGAAAATTGGGATGAATTTTTAGATAAAAATCAAGATGGAACATTTTATTTTCTAACTAGATATGGTCATAAGCCTCATTCAAGTTTTGATTATTCTAATGTAAATGAAAATATTTATTTTGTATTTGGAAAAGAATCTACAGGTATTCCAAAAGAAATATTAAAACCTCACATTGATAATTGTATGCGAATGCCTATGACTGCAAATGTTAGATCTTTAAATTTATCTAATACTGTTGCCATTATGTTATATGAGGCTTTAAGACAAAGAAACTATGATGGTTTATTATTCGATGAACCTCATAAAACAAAAACTGAAATCGAAGATTATAATAATTAAAAGCACTGCTATAGTGCTTTTCTTGATTAAACAAAATTTATTCTGGTTTCAACTCTTTTCCATACTCTAATATTTTCTTTTAGTGCTTTTTCTTTATCTAGAATATAAATACCAATAAATTTATAAGAAATATTACCTATTTCATCTTTATATTTGGCAAAAACATATCTTTTTGTATTCTTATTTAACTCTTTTTTTACTTCTTTATCATTATTTTTTTTAAAATATTCAAAAATATACTTTCCTTTATTGGAAATTGTGTTTTCCACATTATTTAATATTTTTTCATTATCACTTAATTTTAATATTGGGCATCAAATATATTCACTATTCTTTAATATTGGAACATAACCATGGATTTTATACCCCATTGGTACTTTATTTATACTAAATAATTTACCAATATCGTCGATAGTTTGGAACTTAGCATTATCGCATTTATCGATATAACCTCTATCTAAAAAATATGATGCATCATCATACACAGATTTCCATGGAATAAAGTTATTACCCATTTTTAAAATTTTTTGTTGTAAAATTTTAACTATATTGTCTATATTTTCATTTATTTCTTCAATTGTGTTCATATAATTTGTACTAATCCTATATTCTTCAATTGGATCTAATATAATGTCTTCTAAGCCAGTGTATCTTTCTCTAATTTTTTTATTGGTTTCTATAATATCTTTAGTTCTTTGGGCATCTTCTTCATTTTGGTTTAAATGATGAGATTCATCAATTTCAATTGATATATTTAATTGAGGAAAGAATAAATCAGCATAAGCATACTTTCCATCTGATCTTTGGAATAACTGTTGTGTAACAAATTGAACATTTAAATTATCTAATTTGTTGATTATTCGTGTTATGCAATAGTTTTCATACTTTTTTCCATAAGTTCTTTTTAATTGATTTACTATATATTCTTTTTTGTCCATTTATTCACCTTCTTATATAACGATTTTAACATAAAATTAATTATTTTTCTAATTTTTTATTTTATTAAAACACAAAAAAATCTGAATTCCAGATTTTTTTAGTTTTGTTTAAGAATGCTTTTTCCAAAACCGATTGTCTTTAAATTTCTTAACATATAATCTAGTATATTGGCTTTTTTTATGTCTTTTTCAACAGTTACATCTACCTCATCTACGATATTTCCTTCTGAATCAATAATCTCTGCTGTTCCAACGACATCCCCTACTTTTACCGGGGCTTTTATTTTGTTTACTTTTAAATTAAATTTATATTCTGTTACTGGATCAGTATTTTTTAATATTTCAGTGGCATCATTTAATAAAACTATATTGGCATTATCTTGTTTTCCTCTTTCTACCCTAACTTTTCCTAATGATTCTCCTTTTGTTTTTATTATATTTATTTTAAATGTGTTAAACCCATAATTTAACATTTTTACAATATCACTACTTCTATTTTCAGAGGTATCTTCTCCCATTACTACTGATATTAGCCTGAAGTTATTTTTGCTAGCTGTTGCAGTTAAACAATATCCTGCTGTTTTTGTAAAACCTGTTTTTAATCCATCCACGCCATCATAAAATCTAACTAATTTATTTGTATTTACTAACCATATCCTTGAGCCATCATTTTTTTCTAAGTATTCTTCATATATACTTGTAAATTCTAGTATTTTTGGATGCTTAAGAAGTTCACGGGCAATGATCGACATATCTCTGGCAGTTGAATAATGTCCTTCAGCATCAAGTCCATGAGCATTTACAAAATTTGTATTTGTGGCTCCAATTTCTTTAAGTCTTTTATTTAACATATCAATAAATCCACTTTGTGAGCCCCCGATTTTTTCTGCTAGAGCTACTACAGCATCATTACCACTTGCTATCGCTACACTTTTTAATAAATCATATACTGTATAAACTTCTCCTGCTTGTAAAAATACTTGACTTCCTCCCATGTTGGCGGCTTCTTCACTAATTGTTACTTTGTCTTCAAATTTTAAATTTCCATTATCAATTGCTTCCATTACCATTAGCATACTAGCTAGTTTTGTCATCGATGCTGGGGCAAGTTTTTCATCAGCGTTTTTTTCGTATAACACTTTACCAGATAAATTATCTACTAAAATTGCACTTTTGCCATTCGGAGCAAAATCTTCTTCTGCTAAAACATTTAAGTTTAAAACAAAAAAACTCATAATAATTAATAATATCTTTTTCATATACACACCTTATTAATTATTATGATATTTATATTTTATTAGAACTTTTCTAATGTCTTTTTTTAATCAAAAACCCACATGTGCCCACAGTTGTTAAGGTTAAAAAAACTGTTGCAAGCCCACTACTTTCTTTTTGTTTCTCTTCATCGTAATTGCTTGTTTCTTCTTTTTCTGAAAAAAAGCAAACACTATTTACATTCGCATCCGGATTATAGTTTTGGGCATTCTCATTCATGCACCCTACTACTTTTTTAATACAGCTGCCATCATCGATTTCGGCATTTTCGTCAAAATTTATAGAATTTGTATCTGTACAACCTTTTTTATAATAAATGCAACTTCCATCGTTTTCATTGGCATTTTTATTGAAGTTTTTAGCACTTTTATCAGTGCAACCATAAATAATTGATGGTTTTTCTTTATTTATTATTGATGTACATGTGCATGATGGACTAAGAGTTCCGTCATTACAAATCGTCCTACCATATTCGTTACAACCAGCTACTCCGCCATGATGTGAGCAACATCCCCTTTGGGCTTTTGCGGTTTCTACATTGAAAAATATTGCAACAAAAAACAAACCTACTAAAATATACTTCTTCATTATTCCTACCTCTAGATATATTTTAGCACGTTTGAATCTTTATTCCAATACTTTTTTGATTGTTTCTTTTATCTTGTTAATATCATCTGTTAAAAGTGTTTCAGATAATAATTTTTTATCCTTATAAATATGTAACAAATCTTCATATTCTTTTAACTTTTCACTTGTCTTTTTTATAATATTTCCTATATAACTTTTAGATACTTGTTCTAAATCTGCTATTTCTTGAAGCGTTAAATTTTCTTCATAATATAATTGATAATACTTTTTGTTTGATTCATTTAAAAGATTACCATATATATCAAATAGCTCTCCATAATATAAAAATTCTTCCATTTACATCAGATCCTTAAACAAACCATAAATATAGTTTTCAATATCGAATGGTATTAAGTCCGTCATCTTTTCACCAAGTCCTACGAACTTTACAGGAATATTTACTTCTTCTTTTATTGCTAGGACTATTCCTCCTTTAGCTGTTCCATCTAATTTTGTAAGTACTATTCCTGTAATATTGGTTATTTCTTTAAATGCACTTGCTTGCATAATACCATTTTGACCAGTTGTCGCATCAATCACTAATAAAGTTTCGTGAGGTGCATCTAGAATTATCTTGCCAATCACTTTGTTTATCTTTTCGAGTTCTTTCATCAAATTTACTTTGTTATGTAGCCTTCCTGCAGTATCAATTAAAACTATATCAGCGTTTTCTTCCTTAGCTTTTACAAGACCATCATAAATTACTCCGGCTGGATCAATATTTTCTTTACCATAAAAGATAGAATCTGTTCTATCAGCCCAAATTTTTAATTGTTCTACGGCTCCAGCTCTAAAAGTGTCCCCCGCGATTAACATGACTTTTTTTCCTTCATTTTTATATTTATAAGCTAGTTTAGCAATTGTAGTTGTTTTACCTACCCCATTAACACCAACCATTAATATTACTGTTGGTCCATCGCTTGTCATATTAATTTTATCAGTAATTGATTCATTATTAACATATATTATAAATAATTCATCTACGATAACTTCATTTAAATATTTTGTATCGGTAATATTTTCTGACTTTACTCTTTTTCTTAATCTATCCATAAAATCCATTACGGTATTTACACCGATGTCTGCCATTATTAAAATATTTTCTAATTCATCAAAATATTCATCATCTATTTTTGTATATTTTATACCTAACATACTTAATTTTGATACAAACTCATTTCGTGATTTTTCTAATCCCTCATCATATTTTTTTATAGTATCATCTTTTTTTTCTTCAACTTCTTTTTTTGTTATTATGTTTTTTAATTTATCAAATAATCCCATGATTAACCTCCGTAAAAACATTATATCAAAAATAACTTTGTATTGCAATTTGTTCATAAATAAGATATTACTTGTAATGGTAATCTTTTTCAAAAACATAAATATTTCAAAAATAATGGACAAAATATTAAATATTTGCTATAATATTCTTAGTTCAGTAACTTTATGAATTAATTTTATTTTAAAGAAAGAAGGAATTTTTAAGTGGAAAATAAAAATAATATTGCCACAAAAGTTATTGCTTTAGGTGGCTTAGGTGAAGTTGGAAAAAATATGTATGTTGTTGAACATAATGACGAAATATTAATTATAGATGCTGGTGTAATGTTTCCAGAAGATAATTTACTTGGTGTTGACTATGTTATTCAAGATATTACATATTTAAAGAAAAATGTTGATAAAATTAAAGGTTTATTTATAACACATGGGCATGAAGATCATATTGGTGGCATACCATTTTTACTTCAAGCTATTAATATACCCGTTATTTATACACCAAAAATTGCTAAAGACTTAATTGAAAAGAAGCTTGTTGAAAGAAATATAAAATATGATAATTATCAAATTATTACACCTGATTTTAATGTTAAAACTAAATACTTTGATATTTCATTTATTAATACTACACACTCTATTCCTGATAGTTTTGCAATAGTTATTAAAACACCAAATGGTACTATATTTGAAACTGGGGACTTTAAATTTGACTTAACTCCAGTTGGGCCAATGGCTGATATTCACAAAATGGCAAGGTTTGGTGCTGAAGGTGTTACCCTACTTCTTAGTGACTCAACAAATGCCCTAACTAGTGGATACTCTAAAAGTGAAAGCGCTGTTGATGGAACTTTAAATGATATGATTAGCAAACATCACGGTAGAGTTATTATTGCAACATTTGCATCAAATATCTATCGTATTAAACATATTGTTGAGAGTTGTAAAAAATATGGAAGAAAAATAATTGTTTTTGGTAGAAGCATGGATAACAGTATTGAACTTGCTTTAAATAATGGACTTATTAATGATAGATCAATGTTTATTGATGCAAACGATGCTAAAAGTTTGAAGAGAAATGAAATTTGTATTTTATGTACTGGTTCTCAAGGTGAACCTCTTGCAGCATTATCTCGTATTGCTAATGGACAACATAAACAAATATCACTGCTTGGTGATGACTTAGTAATTTTCTCATCAAGTCCTATTCCTGGTAATGCCGAAAGTATTAATAAAATTATTAATAAACTATATTTAAAAGGCGTTCGTGTATTTACCAATTCAGAATTTAGTGATGTTCATACTTCTGGACATGCTAAAGAAGAAGAATTAAAATGGATGCTTAGAATTATTAAACCAAAATACTTTATGCCAATGCATGGTGAATATAGAATGCTAAAAAAACATACGGAAATTGGTGTATTATGTGGAGTTGCTCCAGAAAATACATTTATTTGTACAAACGGTGATGTTATAGAACTATTAAATGGCGAAGTAAGACGAGGTGGCACTGTTCAAGCCGGAGATGTTTATGTTGATGGTTCTCGTGTCGGTGATATTGGTTCAGTAGTTATTAAAGATCGCAAATTAATGAGTCAAGATGGTATTTTAATTACTATTTTAAATATTAATACTCTAACTAGAAAGCTATTATTAAAACCAAATGTAACTGCCAGAGGATTTGTTTTAGTAAATGAAAATCAAGAACTAATGCAAAAAATAGAAAGAAAGATTAGTGAAGTTGTTAATTCTTCTTTAGCAAAAGCTCCATACAGCTATACTGATTTAAAAAATCAAATTATTTTAGAATTACTACCTTTTATAAATAATTTAACAGGTAGAAAACCAATTATATTGCCTGTAATAATGGAAGTAAATCAAGCATAAGAAAACCACACAATTGTGTGGTTTTCTTATGCTTCTTTTTTGGTCTTAAACCTTATTAAGAAAATACTTAATAAGAACATTATGATATCAATAATTATTTTTATTAATACTTGATTACTAGGTATAAGAATTAATATTATTGAAGTAACTAAATAATTTATTATTATATATTTTATATTTATATGATTATTAAATATTATTTTTATTATACTGGATACTATTTTACTTAAAAGTAAAAATAATGGTATAACATATATGCCTTTACATATATTATAAGTTTTGGCAAATATTATCGTTTCTATTATATAAGAAAATAATGCAAATAATAAGTATGGTGCAAAAAGCTTATAAACTCTGATTGAATCTTTAACTGGATTGAAATGACTTGTTTCATTATCATTTATGTATATTGTTTCTATAATTACTTCTTTAATTGGTATATTTTTTATTTTTGTTTCTATTAAACAATTTGTTTCGTATTCATACCTTTCACCAGCAACCGCAATTAGTTTTTTGGCAATATCCATACTCATCGCTCTTAAGCCAGTTTGGGTATCACTTACTTTTGCTCCGACGAAAGAATATAAAACATTTCTTGTAATTATATTGCCAAATTTAGATCTTGTAGGTACTAAATCGTTTGTGAAATCTCTAACACCTAGAATTAAAGAATCTAAATTTTTCTTGGCAACATCCGCACATTTTTTTATGTCTTCCACACTATGTTGGCCATCACAATCTGCAGTTACAATAACTTTTGCTTTAGGATAATTATTTAAAATATGGTTAATTCCATTTTTTAATCCTCGACCTTTACCTAAGTTAATATTATGTTTTACTACTTCATAATTCTTAGCTAAATTATTCATGTATTTATCATGTTTTTTATTACATCCATCATTTATAAAAACTATATTTGCAAAACTCTTTGCTAATTTATCTAAAAATTCTTGCATTATTTTTTCATTTGGATCGTATACCGGTATTAATACTACAACATCTTTATTCATCTTAATCCCCCGCTTTAATATTTACAACTTTCCATACTCCATTATCTTTTATAAAGTATATATAGTCATGCATTACATCTAATTGATCTTTTCCATTTACTATCATATTTTTTTCTAAATATATTTCACAAGAAAAGGCATCTTTACTATAAATAGTGAAATTATTTAACTTTTCATTTGTAAAAGTAGGATCTTTTAGTTTATGTCTACTTGTAAAGTTAATATCAATTCCATGAGCCCAGTTATAAGCTTGCTTACTCATTGATGTACCTTCGATAAAATACGTTTTTATTGTATTATATCCATGAGCTAGTCCACTCAAGTCATTTGTTAAGAATAAACTCCATTTGTGAGCAAAATCCCAGATATCTACTTCACTACTTAAATATTTTTTAGCTTCATCATATGAATCTACATTTATATAATTTTTTTCTAAAGTATATGAATATTTATTTTGTTTTAATTTTACTTCTTCGTCATATTCATTTACAACTTTAATACTTTCTTCTTTTGTTAATCCATTTATTTCATATGTTGCCATGTAAGGCA
Source organism: uncultured Bacilli bacterium (assembly GCA_934096035.1). Taxonomy (GTDB): domain Bacteria; phylum Bacillota_I; class Bacilli_A; order RF39; family UBA660; genus Onthocola_B. Next base: position 407,519 of record CAKOKX010000001.1, on the reverse strand, counting down.
TTGAATCATTTTGATACATATTATCTAAATTTTTATATTTTTCTTTTGTTGTTGGTTCTTCCAATAACTTATTATCAACATAAACCTTATAAGTACTTGGAACTGTTACATCATAAAATATTAGTCCTCTTTCCAAATTTGGTTCAATACTTGTAATTTCTCTTTTTTCATAACTAAATATTCCTAATTTAGTTTCAGTACTTATGTATTTGGTAGTAATTTCAAATAATACTCTATTATTTAATACTACCTCATAATTATCTTTATCTTTTTTTACTATCTTTACATCTTTATCATTAATTTGTTTTTTATATTCATCTAATAAATCTTCACTTTGATTATTGTCTTTCAAATAACCTTTTAATGTGTTATCATCTAAAGATAAAATTGTATCTTTTATAACATTAGTTGTTTGACCTTTTTCGTAAGACTTTAATGTTAAAAATATATAAATTAAGAAAACTACAACTAATACTGCTGCAATTAGAGAATATATTATTAAACTTTTTTTAAATAATGATTTATTTCTTCTAGATTTTGCCATATTAATTATCCTTTACTACAAATGCTGTTGGTAATCTCCATGATGAGTTTGTGTAATAAAATGTTACACTAGTTCTTAAATATTTTTTATTATAATATAATGATGATGAACTTCCTCCATCTACATTGGCAGCATTTACTGCTCCGTATTCTGCCATAATATCAATTAAATCAGATGCTGTTGCACCAAGATGCCCGTTTTTTCCTCGACCATCTGTTACAAGAATAAGAACACTTCCGTCTTTTCTTTGTCCAATTGCTGTTCTTGGGTTTTGTCCACTACCTTTACCGCTAAGTTCTCTCTTTTCACCATTTATAATCAATTTAACAAAATGGTTATTGGCATCAGATGATTCTTCTTGAAATGATATTGCATCTCTTATTTTTTCTTCTTTTACCATTTTTTCAACAGCACTTTTATTCATTCCTTCTAAACTTATGATTCGAAGTAGATTATTTTCATCGAAGCCAATTAAATATAGTCCAGACCAACCTAAAGTTATATCTTGAATTTCACCATTACTTACTGTTACTCCATATGGTCTTCCACCTTTATTACCACTTGAATAATAAATTCCTCCATTAACTCCAGCGATTGCTCCAGCTTCATCTACTATTACGCCAAGTTCTTTTCCGTATTCACTCCATGGATAAGTTGTTGCTAGGCTAATCTTTGATGGATCATTTACAACCATCATTGTACCTTCAAAACCATCTCCACTAACATTATGAATTTCGATTAATTCTTTTTCTTTGTTTCCTTCAGTATTTATTAAATTTTCATCAACTTCAACATCCATGTCTTGTAAAGAGTTTTTATCCACTATTTCTTGTAATTCATCTTTACTTAAAAATACATTTGCTAAAAACTTTAATTGGCCAGTTTCTAATATTGTGGTTGCAAATAATTCTTTGGCACTTTCACTTGGACCATGACAAATTAATGTTATTGTTAAAACTAAGGCAATGAAAACCATTCCTAAAGTAATACCTAAAAACGAAAATACTTTTCCTATTATACTTAATGCTTTTTTCATTTATTTTTTACTCCTTTATTTTTTTCTTATGTATTTATAATACCATAATTCGACAATATAATAAAGTAATTTTTGATCAAAAAAGAAGAAACTTATTTAGCTTCTTCTTGTACTCTTGTTTCTCTTATAACGGTTACTTTTATTGTACCAGGATATTGCATTTCATTTTCAATTTGTTCTTTAATATCTCTAGCAATTTTGTAACTTTTAGCATCATCAACTTCTTGAGGTTTAACAATTACCCGAAGTTCACGACCAGCTTGCATTGCAAATGTTTTTTCAACTCCTTCATATGAGTTTCCAATTTCCTCAAGTTGTTCAAGTCTCTTGATGTAATTTTCTAAAGAATCATTTCTTGCTCCAGGTCTTGCTGCTGATAAAGTATCCGCAATAGCAACTAAAACAGCAATTGTTGATTTTGCTTCAATATCTCCATGATGTGATGCAATAGCATCTAATACTACATCTGGTTCATGATGTCTTTTAGCAAACTCTAAACCAATTTCAACATGGCTTCCTTCAACTTCAAAGTCAATAGATTTTCCTATATCATGTAATAGACCAGCTCTTTTTGCAAGTGTTACATTTTCACCGAGTTCAGCAGCCATTAATCCACAAAGATTTGCAACTTCGATAGAATGTTTTAAAGCATTTTGACCATAACTTGTACGGAAATTTAGTTTACCAATTAATGTTACTAATTCAGGGTCCATTTTAGTTATTCCTAAATCATTAATTGTTTGATTTCCAATTTGAATAATTCTAGCATTAACATCTTTTAATGTCTTATCATAAACTTCTTCAATTCTACCTGGGTGAATTCTTCCATCTTTAATTAATGTTTCAATTGTAATTTTAGCAATTTCTCTTCGTAATGGATCGAATGATGATAAACTAATTGCTTCTGGTGTATCATCAATTATTAAATCAACTCCAGTTACTGATTCAATAGTTCTAATATTTCTTCCTTCACGACCAATTAATCTACCTTTCATATCATCGTTTGGTAAATCAATTGTACTTACTGTTTGATTTCCAACAACATCATCAGCATATCTTTCCATACTGCTTACAATTAGTTGTTTAGCTACTTCATGAGCTTCAAGTCTTGCTTTTGCTTCTTCTTCTTTGATATAGTTAGTTATTTCTAATTCCATATCACTTTCTACACGTTCCATTATTAATTTACGTGCTTTTTCTTTGCTATATCCAGCAATTTTTTCAAGTTGCGCAAGTTCATCTTTTAATAGCGCATCCATTTTGTCCTCTTTTTCTTGTAAATTCTTTTGTTTTGCTAATAAATCATTTTCTTTTTCTTGTAATGCATTATCACGAGTTTGTAACATTTCTTCTCTTTTATCAAGATTATTTTCTCTAGTTAATAATCTATCTTCAGATTGTAATATTTCTGCTTTTCTTGATTTTATTTCTGCATCAGTTTCTTGACGCAATCTATAAGATTCTTGTTTTAGTTCAAGTAATGCATCTCTTTTGTTTTTTTCTGCTTCTTTCTTTGCATCTTCAATTAGTTTATTAGCATTTTTCATGGATTTAGATGTTTTATTGACAAGTACTGCATAAAATAATCCACATCCAATAACAATTCCAACAATAAGGGATAAAATGGCAAAAAGAATGTTTTCCATTTAAATCCTCCAATTTTTCTATAGAATATATTTTAATACATTTATATCTCTACAATTTTATTATAAAGGTAAATGGATAAATAATCAAGTGTAAATATTTTAGCGAACAAAAAAAGGACAAAAATATTTCTATATTTTATCCCTTTTCAAATTTTATTTTTTATTATTTTTAGTAAACATATATGCATCATAACACATATCTTCTAATCCTAGTTCAGCTTTCCAATTAAGTTCTTTTTCTGCTTTTTGGGGATCTGCATAACAAATTGCTATGTCTCCGGGTCTTCTTCCCACTATTTTATAATTTATTTTAACATTATTTGCTTTTTCAAAAGCTTCAACCATTTCCAGTACACTTACTCCTTTTCCTGTTCCAAGATTATATATATGCATACCTTTCTTATCATGTTCAAGTTTTTCTAAACCTTTAATGTGAGCTTTAGCTAAATCAACAATGTGTATATAGTCTCTTACACCGGTTCCATCCGGAGTATTATAGTCATTTCCAAATATGCTTAAATATTCCAATTCTTTTGTTGCGACTTTTGAAATAAATGGCATTAAGTTTGCAGGTATACCATTAGGCTCCTCACCAATCAAATGTGATTTATGGGCTCCTACAGGATTAAAATATCTAAATATACAAATATTCCAATTACTATCAGATTTATATAAATCACTTAGTATATTTTCACAAAAGAGTTTGCTAGTTCCATAAGGATTAGTTGTTCCCCCTATCGGAGTTTCTTCAGTTATAGGCATTACTTTGGCATCCCCATATACTGTAGCACTACTACTAAATATAAAGTTTTTTACACCATAATCTTTCATAACACTTAATAAAATAAGTACACTACTTACATTATTTGTATAATATTCTATTGGAATATTAACACTATCTCCAACAGACTTATATGCTGCAAAATCAATTACTCCATCTATTTTATTTTCAGAAAATATTTTGTGGAGTAAATCTTTATTTAACATATTACCTTCATAAAACTTAATTTCTTTTCCAGTAATTTCTTTTATTTTTTCTAAAACTTCTCTTTTACTGTTACTAAAATTATCTAAACCAATTACCTTATAACCATTTTCTAATAATTCTACACAGGTATGGCTACCTATGTAGCCTGTACAACCAGTAACAAATATATTTTTCATAATTATCTTTTCCTTTCAAAATCTATAGTAATAATTAAAATCTAAAATATATAAATGGATTGTATGAACTGCTTACTAATAACATTATTGAAAAACCAAATAACAATCCTAAAATAAAATCTTCTATTAATGTTAGCGTAGCACTATTTGAATTATTAACCTTTTTGCTAAACCATTTATCAATTGGCATTGAAAATACTATTCCAAGTAAAATATAAGGTATACAAGTAATTAATAACATATTTGATTTAAATAATGCTGACCAATCAGATACTGTAAAGTTAAACATATTTTGTAAAACATGTCCTAAATCAGAAATATTTTCAACTCTAAAAATAACCCATCCAATTATTATAAAAAATAATGAATATATAGTTTTTAAAACTCTTGGCATTTTTTCTATTAACTTACCTGTAAATAATTTTTCAATTAATAATAGTATTGCATAATAAAGTCCCCATAATATAAAATTGTAACTTGCACCATGCCAAATTCCCGTTAATAACCAAACTATAAATATATTTCTAATAAATTTTACTTTACTAACACGATTTCCTCCAAGGGGAATATAAACATAATCTCTAAAAAATGAAGATAAAGAAATATGCCATCTCCTCCAAAAATCTGTAATACTAGTTGATATGTATGGATAATTGAAATTTTCTAGAAAATTAAAACCAAACATTTTGCCTAGACCAATTGCCATATCTGAATATCCACTAAAATCAAAATATATTTGTAAAGTATAACAAATTGCTGCTACCCACAGAATACTACTACCATAATTTGAATAGTTATTATATATAAAGTCGCAAAAATATGCTACATTATTAGCTATAATTACCTTTTTAGCAAGTCCTAATATAAATCTTTTAAAGCCTTTAATGAAACTATTTAGTGTAACTGTTCTATCACTTATTTCTTTTTCAACTGTTTCATATCTTACAATTGGACCTGCAATAAGTTGTGGAAAAAATGAAACGTATAAAAGTAATCTAAAATAATTTTTTTGAACACCTACTTTTCCACGGTATAAATCTATAACATATGATAATATTTGAAAAGTGTAAAAACTTATTCCTATTGGTAAGACTAAGTTTGTTAAACCTATATTACTCTTAAAAATACTATTTATAATTCCTATACTAAAATCTAAATATTTAAATATAAATAGATTTAATAAAATTAGAATCACGCTAATAATAAGAAATAATCTACTTTTCTTTTTATCTTTTCTATACTTATCAATTAGTAGGCCAAATACATATGCCACTAAAACAGTAAGAATCATTAAAATTATATATTTAGGTTCTCCCCATGAATAAAATATTAAAGAGAATATTAATAAAATTATATTTCTGTATTTAATGTTTTTAATTGGAAAATATAAAACTAATAAAAATGTTAAAAACATAAATATAAATGTTGTACTACTAAATAACATATTATTTACCCTCCGTTAATATAAAGTCACTCGAAACATAAAAACCAATATTTCCAATAAATAGCACCTTATCTATATTGTATTCTTTTAAATAATCATCAATATTAAATTTCTTTTTCATGTAAAATTCATAGTTTCGTAAATCAATAGATATCGTTTTATTAAAATTTTCTGATACTAATTTTAATATTGCATTATCAAAGCTTTCACCAAATATTAAAATATTTTCTTTTGTATTATCATGATTATCAAATATTATTTCACCTTCATCCCAGCCATAAAAATCTCCATATGATATTTTAGAATCTAATTCTTTGTTAATATATTTCATTTGTTGACCATAATCTTCAACTTTTATGCCATTTATTGTAACATCTATTGGCATATAATCAAACTTGTATGCACAGAAGGTCTCAGTTATAACTTTATTAAAAATTGATGTTCTAGCTTTTGATCCAGAGAAATCATCTTGTAAACAAACTTCATATTTATACTCTTTGAAGTTTTTAATTCCTAATAAGTTTAGTACTTCTTTATAACCTTTATAAGAGCCTTTATAATTCCAATGATGGTCAGTTTTATAGAAATAATTTCTGAAATCATCTATATTATTAATTTCAAATTTTGATATTTTTTTCACTGATAAATTGGCTTTGATATATTCATAAGCCCCCATTTTTTTATTAGTATCAAAATTTATATCAGTGTCTTTTTCTATATAATAGGCATAAAAATCTACATTTTTATATTTTGATATTATTTCATTATAATTGCTAATCATTTCATTCAAATTTTCTTTATAATCATCTAAATTATAAGGAGCAAAAACTAAAGTTTTTGGTCCATAAAATGATACATTTACTGCATATAAATATTCATTTGTATTTTCATCTAACATTTGATTAATGTATAAATTAATCATTGTACCTTTAAAATAATTATTCGCTGATTTTAATTTTCCCGAAATTAAAATTTGGTCTGCTAATGTATTTTCAATATTATTTTGTATGTCGTTATTTAAAAATTTGTTTATATTAATTTTTTCGTATTTATAGGCATATCTGTTTTCTCTTTCTACTTCATCAATTGGTTTAAGAAAAGACTTTACTAAACTTGCCATAATATACATTAAAATACATAAACAAAAAGCAATATCAATAATTATTTTTTTATTTTTTATTATCTTCTTTTTCATCTTTTGACCTCATTTATATCAATATAATCTTCTAATAATTTTATCATATTTTTCGTATTACTTTTGTATTTATTTGGCTTAAATGTTTTAGCTTTTTTTAATGCTTCATTTAGCTTTTCTGGGTCTAGTAAAGGAATTATATATCCTTCATTGCTAAAATTTTCAACAATCTGTTTTTGATGATCGTTTTTTGCCTCACCAAATTTTTCAAGTCTTGGGCACGCAATTACAACTTTATTATTTCTTAATCCATCTGTTATTGTACCTACACCACCGTGACAAATAATTATTTTGGATTCTTCAATTATTTTTTTGAATTCGTCCATTGGAATAAAACCCAAAATTTCCATTTTATCAGATTTAAAATTAGTTACTCCAGCTTGGGCAATTACTTTTTCTTTTATATTTCCCAATTCTATTTGTTTTTCAACACTTTTTAATAATCTATCAAATGGGATTTGAGTCCCTACTGTTACAAATATCAATATATCCACCCCCCATAAACTGCATTTGGATAAAGTTCTAGCATACTTTCCCATTGAACTATAAAGAGATCTGCAAACTTATAAACAATTCTGCCTGTTACAGTTTTAGATTTACTATTTGCAAAAGTTTCTATAAAAATGATTTTGCTACCAAAAATTTTGCCAATACAGCACATTGGACCTGTAGTGTGAGCACCAGTTGATATAATAAATTGTGGCCTAAATTTAATGTAGTAATATAAACTTATAAAGCAATTCAATAATAATTTAAAAATATAAACTAATTTATTTTTTTGCGTGGCATATATTAAATATTTTACATTTTTTCTTCCATATTTATCTTTTAGTCCTAAATTTGTTGGAGTTTTTTCTGTTACAAGTTCATATTCATATTCATTAAACATATCTTTTAACATTAAAAGTTCGTTTAAGTGTCCTCCAGTGCTTGATATAAACATTACTCTTTTTTTAGATTTTTTTTCTAAAAAACTTAATAGATCTAAATATTTTTCTTTTATTTTCTCAAGCGAATACTTTTTTACTTCTTCTTTTGATGTTTTACTTAATTCAAGCATTTTGTCTTTATTGCTAAGTATTTCCAACACACTATTAGCATATGCTTCTTTATTTCTATCGCTTATCAATGTCCCTATATTGGATAAAATTTCTCTTGCTCCACTGGCTGTATCAAATGCTATAATTGGAAGTCCCACATCCATTGCTTCTAAAAGTACTAAAGGAAATGCTTCTGTATGGCTTGTCATTAAAAATATGGATGAATCAAGCAAATATTTTTTTATTTCATTTTGGCCAAGGTAACCAGTTAGATTAATATTTTTTTCCAACTTATTTTTTTTAATTTTTGCTTTAATATTAATCATTTCAGGCCCATCTCCAATGAGTGTTAATGTTATACCTTTATCCTTCTTAACTAAAATTGACATTATGTCAATCAAATCATCATAACCTTTTTCTGAAGAAAAACGTCCTACTGATATAAGTCTTTTGTTTTTTAAATCATGTTTTTCTGTACTTAAGTTTTCCATAAAATTATTAATGCAAATGACTTTATTTCCAATTTCCTTGTAGTAAATATTTTTAATCTCTTCATTTACTACAACAATTTTATCAAAATTTGTCGTTGCACTTAGCAATTCTTTTTTAAACTTGCAAGTTGGGAAGTTATGTGATGTAGCGATTTTTATAATGTTTTTTCTCTTTGCATATTTATTAACCAATTTTGTTTCATAATTTCTTGTAGTAATTACATAATCGCAATCTAAATTTTTAATAGCTTTAATAGTTCGTACTTTTTTCAACCAAAGAATTTTTATCGCTTTAAATAATTCTTTGGTTAATAAAAATATATTTTTATTTTTTATACAATTTCTTATTTCTTCTTTGTTAGGCTTTCCATCTATCAAATAAGTAATTTTAATATCTTTATCAATCTCAAATGATGGTTTATCATTTAATTTATAAGTTATAACTAAATTGATTTTATAATTATCCTTTAGCATTTTGCAAAGTCCTGAAATATACTTTTCAATTCCTCCTACTCCAAGATGAAGACTAATTATGGTTATTTTTTTCATTTTTGGCCTCCTCTTTTTTTAAAGTTAAACAGTTAAAATATAAGAGAGTCATAATAATTGATAAATAAATGTTAGCATTTGTTTTTCTTAAAAGCGCTCCCGAATATTCCCCACCAAATAGCAATAGAAATATTAGAAAAATTAATACCATATATTCAGAATCGAAGATTTTTTTTGGATACTTTAAGAATTCAATAAAAGCCTTTATTAAAAGATAGGCAAAATAACTAATATATACTACAAATCCAATAATTCCATAATAGTAATAAATCGCGGATAAATCATTTTCCAAATCCAATTGATTCTTTTGAATTGTACTATAACCAATACCTAAAACATTTGAAGATAATCCTGCTTTTTTTATTTCAATTCTTGCATTTATTCTTTTCATTAATCTTGTATCACCTAATGCTTTAGAATCAATTTTATTTTCCATTTCTTCGTATACATATTTTTCTCCATGTAATTCCATTAGATCTCTAAAAATATAACTTGTTTTCAATATTTCTATTTTCATATGCTTTTCTTCTTTTAGAATTTCTGCATTTTTTTGATCATCAATAATATTATTTTTCTCTGAATTTTTAATTATTTCATTTTTCTTTTCATCAAAAATTTTTTCGATTATATTTATTTGGTCTTCATAATTTTGAGATGTATTATTAATGGTATTTCTTCTTAAAATTGTATATGAGTCACTGTAGAAAAAAATAGATCCTAATAAAAATACTGTACAAGTTACAAAATTATATTTATTAGTTGTATTCTTTCTAATATTTAATAAAGACATGATAGAAAAAATAGCTAATGTTGTAACTAATGTATAATAACACGCTCTAGTGCCATTTAGAAATAATAATAAATATGATACTAGTGTAACAAATATATTTAAAAATATTTTTTTCTTTTCAAAAACAAATAACATTGCTAGAGGACAAATTGCTGCCAATATCATTGATTGCGTGTTGGCACTACTAAACCATCCAGTTATACCATAACCTTCATATGTACTATCATAAGAATTTGTAAGAAGGGACAATATAACACTGATAATTATAAGTATATATGCCATTAAAACACCATTTTTCAAACATTTTAAATTGTTATTTTCATATTTTATCAGGAATATAAAAGTTATAAATAAAATAGGACATTGAAAAGTTTGAATGAAATATTTTGTATCTAAAATTAACGACAGTCTATCAATTCTGTATAAATTACAAATATGTAATATATAAAATAATCCTATAGGAAATAACGAAAATAGATACTTTTTCTTTTCGTCTGTTTTAATAAAACATATTAAACATAAGAAGAACAACATAATAATTCTTATTATCCAAGTATATGAATTGTCTAGATATTTTAATTGAAAAAATGATGCTATGTCTAATAACGGTTGAATAGCAATTAAAATCATTAACCAATTTTTTTTCAAAAAATTCATTATATTCAACTCTTTCACCTCCTACATAATTTAAATAGCCATATTATTATATAATAAAACTTTAAATTAATCAAATTATAAATAACTTTTCTTCTTTTGGGTAATAAATACAAGTATTTATTTTGTTTAAATTTTGGAAAATTATTATTGATATAACTTTTAAATTTATTTATAATTGCTAATTTATCTTTATATTTATTATTAGTATTTAATACTCTAGTTATGGCAAAAATGTACATATGATATACACATAAAAACTCTATTTTATCTTTAACTTTATTATATATTTTTTTATCTCTACAATAATCGATTAAAGAATCAAAAGCTTGAATAAGTTCTAAGTTTCTTTCTATATTGTTGTTATTCATTGTTGAACCTTCCCTTAAAAGATAATTATAAAGATGTTTATCAACATAACTTATTTTTTTTGAAGAAAAATATACTTTCATTGTAAAATCTAAATCTTCATACCAAATCTTACTTCTAAATTCTATTTTATTATCTATAATAATACTTTTTTTATAAATTTTATTCCAAACAGCCATCTTGCCTAATAAGAATTCCTTGTCAACATCTTCCTTTGATATTAATTCATAAGTTTCTTTTACAACATTATTTCCACATATAACAATATCAGAATTTTCTTCTTTCGCTTTAGTATACAATTCTTCATACATATTTTTTTCTACATAATCATCACTATCTACATATCCAATATACTCACCAGTTGCATGTAAAAGTCCAGTATTTCTTGCAGTACCTTGTCCACCATTTTTTTGGATAATAGATACTACTTTTTTAGGATATTTTTTGACATATTCATCAATGATTTCTTGACTATTATCTGGAGTTCCATCATTGACTACTATAATTTCAATGTCTTGGAGAGTTTGATTCACTAGTGAATCTAAACACTTTCTTAAATAGTTTTCTACATTATAAACTGGAATTATGACACTTACTTTTTTCATTTTCCACCTCTTTTTACTAATGAATTAATTTTTAAAATTAGTTTTGACAAATAATAAAAGTAATGGTAATTTAACCACGCAATTATTTTTTTATTTCTTCTTTCATTTGAATAAAAATTATTTTTTCTATAATTTGGAATATTTTCATGACAATATTTAATAAATTTTTTAATTACTTCATTTTTACTTTTATTTTTTTGAATAGCAACTCTATTTATTGAAGTAATTAAAATGTGATTATATATTAAATAAGTAAAAATTTCTTCATCATACAAATTATTTTCTTTGGCATATTTTTTTAAATCGTCAACCACTTTGATCATATCAAGATTTTTTATAGAATTATTGTTATTCATCGTAGAAACTTCCCTACAATTACAATGATAAAATCCCTTATTGATTTGTGATATTTTTTTTGTTTTTAATAAAATTTTAGTAGTGAAATTAAAATCTTCATACCATAAATTAGGTAAAAATTCTAAATCATTTATAATAGCTTTTTTAAATATTTTGTTGCATGCAGATGGTGTTACTTCATAAACCGTTTTATAATTTGTGCAATCATGATATACTTCATAATCTTTTAAACGATCAATCATGTCACAAATAACAATATCAGAATCATTTGCTACTGCTATGTTATACATTTCTTCTAAAGCATTTAAATCCAACCAATCATCACTATCAACAAAAGATATATATTTTCCCATGGCTTTTGATAAACCAAAATTTCTTGCTGATCCTTGCCCACCATTTTCTTTAATAAATGATTTTACTAATTTAGGATACTTCTTAACATATTTATCAATTATAGCTTGACTATTGTCTGGACTACCATCATTTACTATAATTATTTCAATTTCTTTTAATGTTTGATTTACTAATGAATCTAAACATTGTTCTAAATATTTTTCAACATTCCATACTGGGACTATGATGCTAACTTTTATTTTCATTAATACCTCCATATTGTTCTTTTATGTCATCAAATCTCTTTTCTAAAATCTCTAATTCTTTATTTATATTCACATTTTTTTTATTACAAAGATTATTATTTTCAAATGGATCATGAACTAAATCGTAAAGCTCCATTATTTTATTTTCATTAAAATCTTTATTTATGAAAGCATCCAATCTTACAAAATAATTATTAGTTCTAACTCCTAGGTTAATTGGCCTTCGATAAATATCAGGACACCCTCCTCCCATGTATTCAAGTAAAGCATAACTTCTTCCCTTATCTTTTAAAAGATTTAATCCTTTAAAATCTTTTGGAATTTTAATATTTGCTAAGGATAAAAGAGTTGTTGGAATATCTTTAGTAGAACAAAAATCATAGATTTTCCGCGGTTTTGTGTCATCATCATATATTATAAAAGGAACATTATAGTTTTCTTTATAACTGGATATAACATATTTTTCTCTGATTGGGTTAAAATAGTAGGAAAAGCCATGATCTGCAGTAATAACAACACTTGTACTTTCCAATAAATTATTGTCTTTTAAATATTTAAATATATTTTTAATTACATTATCACAATATAATAATGCTAAATCATATGCAATACTTCCATAGTAATTTTTGGGTAATTTATCAAGATAATCATCAATTCTTTTGAAATCATTATCTATTATTTTTATATCATCCGTATCATAAGTAAAAAAACTTTCTGTATAATGAGCATCATCAACATGAACATAAGCCATAAAAGGTTTATTCTTATTATTAGAAATCCATTTACATAATTCTTGAGATACTGTATAAAATGATCTTTGATTTTTAAATTGATCATAATCTATATTAATCCTATCATACAAATCTTTATCAAATAAGGAATTTTTATATGCTGCTAAAAGTCCTTTTGCTACACTCCACTCTTTACTTGCAAGACTTTTTAAAAATTTTGCAAATGGAAATTTATTATTTATAATATTTTTGTTAAAATTCATTCTTTCAATTTTTTTGAAAGTTTTTAAGTATCGTTTCATTACTACTTGACGAATTGCATCATCATTTACTTTATCAGTCATTTTATAAGTCTTTATTTTAAATAGTGGATGTTTTTCTTTCATAGTAAATAAACAATCTAAATACTGTTCTTTGTTCTTCTTAAAATTGTTAAATTCTTGTTTTAATTGCTTTATACTGAAATCCAAATTACTTTTATCTATGCAATCGTTCATCATAGACGTTTCCTCATTATTATTTTTGATTTTGTCAAAATATTCTAACCAAGCAAGAAAATTGTCTTCTAGCATTTCAATTAACATTTTTCTTTCTTCTTTTGAAATATTAATCGAAGAAAAATAGTTCAATCTATATTCCCATAGTTGGTTAAAGTCAAAACCTTCAATATACTTTTTATCATCGAAACCCTTTACTGAGTAACTTGGATAAACACTTGGATAATAATTATTAAAAAAAACTTTATAACCATTCTTTTTAAAACATTCTAAAACACAAGTCTTATTTTTGAACTTTTCCATATAACCGCCTTTATCCATTGTATCAAGCGATCCTAAAAGTGCTATTAAAGCAGCTTCTGTGTATGGAGCTTCAGAAAACATTTTATCTCCTGAAATTGACTTATTTCGTAAACTATTTAAAAATGGTGCACATAGCTTAGAACTATTTTTGTTAAATAAAATATCATTTGTAATTGAATCTAGTACTATTAATATAACATTTTTTTTCATTTCTTCTCCTATAATTTAAAACTTCATTCAAATTCTATTGTGTTTTTTTCATCGTTATTTATTTGATAAGGAAATTCGTATAGGTAACTCGATAAATTTTTTTCAATTATACTAATTTCATCAGCATATTCTTTTTTTCTAAATAATTGAGTATTTTTAATCGACAAATCAGGATTAAACCTACTTTTTTTATAAATATGTTCTTTTTGACTGAAACCTAAGAATTTTGTGATTTCATCTATCTTTTGATCATAATTATAAATTAAATCTTCAAATTTTACTCTTAAAACTTTTCGGCTATCTGTCTTCTTTTCACTTTCCCTCATCTTTTCATAAAAAGTGCAAAATTCTTCAACATCCGTTGGCATAGGTACAGATATTTTCTTCTTTCCCCATACATATTTGTTCAAAATGTAAACATCTCTCGGATCTCTTTCCACCACAATTACTTTTAATCTATCATCGAAATAATTATCTACACGAAATAAGTTAAATGGTAAAAGTAGTTGATCTAATACGACATTTTCTTTGTTTTTAGATATTAATTCAATTATTTTGTAAATGTAATCGTGTGACTTTTTATAAAATTCTTCAGGAGAATTAAATGATATTCTCATTCCATCTTTGTATTTTAAAACTTTTTTAAATTTTAATTTATTAAAGGTAATTATTTTTAGTATTTTTAAAACAATTAATTTTAGAAACATTTTGAAATCAACATCTTCTTGAAAATACCAATAGCCTTCATAGTTTAAATCTTGAATATCGTTTATAAATTCTTTGGTCATACTAAGAAAATCTTCTCCTATTATTTTTTTATAATTACCAACCCACCAATATTTCTTATTATATAATTTCTTCATTTGGTATTCAAAAGATCTAAGTGCTTCATCACTCCTTATGGCATTATTTCCTATTAGCAGCTTATCTTCTAAATCAAATAGTCCGTTTGGACAGTGTAACATTACATATTCAAAGCTTTTAAAGCTATTTTCACAATCTTTAAACTCAGATACTATGTCCGTTACAGCTGATGAACCACTTCCCATATATCCAGTCGGCACAATTATTCTTTTCATATTTACCTCTTATTCTTTCTTAAAAATTTACTTAATATAAATATTAAATTATTATCTTTCTTAATATAAAGTACTATAAAATAAAGTGTCATACAAGTAAGCATTGTTAAAATTATTCCAATCCAAAAATTGAGATTTAAACATTTAATCACTAATGCTATTGGTATAAATAATAAACTTAAAACTATATATGTAATATTTTTCCTAGTAAAAATATTAACATTAATTTTCATCTTTCTTTTAGCATAATTATAATGAATAATAAATACAGATAATTCTGCTAAACCTGTTGTAACTAAAGCAGTTATAGGATTAAAAATGTTTAGCCCAATTAGCAGAAAGTTAACACATAAATTAGCAACGCCACATAATGCGGTTACCTTCAATATTCTGTTTTCTTTATCATTTGGATACATTACTAAATTATTCATAACAGATTCAAGTGAAATAAAAATTCTAGATATACATGCTACCATTAACGGAATTGTTATATTTGTATATTTTTCTCCGGCATATAGAATAACTATTTCTTTCGATAAAACAAAAACTCCTAAGCACATTGGTACTATTATAAATAATAATGATGAAATAGAATTTGCAAGTTTTTCTTCATATTTTTCTTGAGTTTCATTTTTTAAAATGTATGATAATCTTGGGATAGAAACGTTGATTATTGAATATGGAATGGATGCTAGAGTACTTATTAGATAATAAGCTGTATAATATACAGTTACGGAAACATCACTTACAAATCTGCCTAATAAGACTCTATCTAATTGGCCATATAATAATTCTACATTTGAAATAACTAAAACTGCTAATAAAGGTTTAATGTATTTTTTAAATTTAAGATCTGAAAAGTCAAATTTTATCTTACTTTTTGCATATATAAAGCTTATAATATTATTTAAAAATATCGTAACTGATACAACTATTGCATATATAACCACATCGTCAGGATTTTTTATAAAAAGTAAAATAGAAATTAAATATATAATCTTAACAATGATTGATTTAATAGTAATAAATTTATAGTTTTCTAATGCTTCATTAACAAATTCAACATAAAAAATATTTGCTACAATTTGAATAGTAAGTACAAAATATATCATTTGAGCTATGCCACTAGATGTTAAAATAGCATATAAAACATATACTACCATTATAAGTAAATTTGAAATCAATGATATAACAAATAAATTTGTAAATAGCTTAGATACTTTCTTTTCATCATCTCTAACTTTACTGATTTCTCTAACTCCTAACGTATAAACTCCAAAGGCCGCAAAGACCATAAATACCTGAAACTCTGATAATACCCTGTTATATGTTCCATACAAATCTACATCAAGAAGTCTCATGATATATGGTCCAATAATTAAAGGTACAACAATATTAACAATATTTAACAAAGATTTAAAAATTGTATTTTTAAATAATGTATTTTTTTTACTCATAATATTTCCTCTTTATTTTATATAATCTTTATAACTTTTATTTAAATCCATCTTATAAACGTGGTGTTGCATACTCTCAATTTTTTCTTTTGAAGGTATTTTCATGTAATCGCCATATGTTATCGTCAAATATTCATGACTTTTTTGGGGAACAGGAAATTTATGACCATCAAAATCTACAAGAATTGGTTTTCCATATATTTCTTTATTTAATATATTCTCTTCGTAGCTTTCACCAAAAACACTCATCCACAAGTCTGTTTTTTGTGTGTCATATTTAACAATTTTTTTCTCATAAAAATGACTTATTTTTTTTGATTTTGTTCCCAAATATATTATTTTAGCTAAAACATTCATGAATTTATTATTAATCATATTTGAATATGAATACATAGCAAGAGCTCTGTTTATTTTAAATATAAGTTGTTTTATTTTTCCGTTAGGATATCCTACTAAAGGAAAAATATCTATGTACAAGCCTTGAATCATATTTCTATTTTCATTACCACATTCAATATATGTAGTTTCAATGTTACGAACTTTAGCAAATTGTCTATTATACTCTGGATCATTATAAATAGTTTGAATAACATATTTAGACTTTTGTGATTCCATAACTTTGATAAATTTTTGATAGTTATCATAAGTCATAACAATATCATAATCATCGTCCCAAGGAATAAACCCTTTGTGTCTAATAGCACCTAAACAAGTGCCATAAGCCAGATAGTATTCAATATTATTTTTTCTGCAAATTTCATCTATAAAAATGGCCATTTCTAATAACTTATCTTGTATTTCTTTTAGTTGTTCTTTATTTTTCATTTTTGCCTCTCTTTATTTTACCCAAAATTTTTCTGTTGGACCTTTAAAATTAATCTTTTCTTTTTTGTTTGCTAATTTTTTGTAAATTTTAGCCGCAAAATATATATCATGAATAGAAATTCCTATATTATATACTAAAATGCGTTCTTTTTCACTCGTTCTACCTTCTATTCTTTTGTTGATAACATCACTAACTTCTCCAAATTTTTTAAATTTATCAAAATATTTAAAATTTTTCACATGATCATAATCATCTGCAAAAACTTTATCAAAAAACAAGTCGCAATTAGTAAATCCTAATGTATGAACAGGTATTACCAAAACGCCTTCCTTGAATTTTTCATTTTTTTCACATATATTATCAGGAAGATATGTTGCAGCAGAAATAATCACATCTGAGTCTTCCACTAATTCTTCTCCAGTATCTACAAATAAAAAATTTATTTTTTTATAATTGCTAAATTGTTTTGCAAATAATTCTTCTTGTTGCTTATACTTTAACAATTTAACTTGTAAACTATTTCCATCATAAATATTCTCAAGAAAAGATTGAAAAGTAGTACGAGCTGTATTTCCCAAACCTAAAATTCCAATTTTTTTAACATTTTTATTAGCAAAAAGGCCGATGGAATGAGCTGCAACAGAACCTGTTCTCATTGCGGTAATCCAGTTGCCATCCATAATTGCTAAATTTTCACCAGTATCGGCATCAAATAAAATAATTTGACTATCTAAAGATGGTTCTCTATCTGGATATCTTGTAACTATTTTTACTCCACCATATGTTTTATCATTAATTTTAACAAAACTTGGCATTACATTGCAAAAAATTCCTGCAGATGGCTTTATGCTTATTTTGGGTGGCAATATACATTCTTGTTTGTATTTAAGGCAATCTACAACCCAATTATAGCATTCTTTTTTTGAAATATTGAGATTTTCAATATCTTTATGAGTTATTAGTATCATATTATATTCACCAAAGAAATTATACTATAACCCCTAATTATTGTCAATTTTGGACATTTATATTGCTTCATATTTTACAAAAAAAGAGAATAAGTAGTAATTCTCTTATTTTATACATCATAAGTTTTATCAATAGCTTTTAATTCATTAAATGTATCTATCTCTATTATATCTTCTTTTTGACATTCTCTTAAGTATATATTGTAATTTTTCTTACAAATATCTAGAATAACTTGTTCCCAATATTTTTCTTTTCCACCAGGTGATTTGAAAACATCTTCCATATCTTTTTCAATATTAATGCCATCTCTTTCATCATAGTAAGAAATACCTACCATTTGATAGCAATTTATTCCCCCAATTTTTTCTTTAGTTATGATTCCATTTTTAACTTCTATACACCAATCATCACTTCTATCAACATAATATCCCAAGAAATTACTATGATATTCATATTTTCTTATTAATCTTGGATTATAAAGGTATAAATCCGATTCTAATACATAAGCATTTTTTATCAAATTTCTTACTAGATATGCTGATGAAATATTATTTGCTTCATTATACATATTATTTTCAATCAATTTAATTTGAGGGTATTTTTTCTTTAAAATTTCAAATTGTTCTGACAAATATCCAGTAACTATATATATTTCTTCAATATCCGCACTTATTACGGCGTCTAATAACGTTTCGATTATTCTTTTGCCATTTACCAAAACCATTGGTTTTGGGGTATTTAGTGTAATTGGAACTAACCTTGATCCAAAACCTGCAGCTAAAAAAATGGCTCTTTTTACTCTATATGGCTGTAGTATTTTCACACCATTTTTTGTAATATTATTTTCTTTATCGATTAATTTGATTTCCAATAACTCAGAAATTATTTTATTAACAGTTCCTAATGACAAATTTGTCTCTTTTGATATATCTCTTTGTGATAATTTTTTATTATTTCTTTCTATAGCTGTTAAAACTTCAAATTGATTAATTGTTAATTGCATTTTGACTTCTCCTATTCTCTTTTCTATTTATTAAGTATACCATACCTTTTGCTATTATATTAAAGGAAAGTATGATTATTGAAATTATTGCAGCTTCTCCAAGCAACATATTTCCTTCATATTTATTTATTAAAAGTGAAAGTGGCATTGTTCTCGTATTAAATAAAAATGCTACTGCTGATATAGTTATCATTGAATTTACAAAAAAGTAACAAAGCATTTCACGAATTGTTTTTTTAGTACAAGGTATTATAACATCTTTAACTATTTTAAGGGAACTAATATTGTATGTTTTTGCCACAACTTCATAGTTAGAGTCAACCTTTTTTAAAGCATTATAGGCCATTAAATAAGGACTAGCCATAAAATGTATTATATTTACCACTATTAAAATTAAAAATGTATTATATATAACAGTACCACTAAAACTAATTGTATACGATAACCCTAAGACTATTCCTGGAATTGCTAAAGATGAAATTGCTAATAAATGTATAATCTTAGAAACTTTATTATTAATTCTTGCTGTAGAATATGCAGTGAAATAAGTTATTATTGTTCCTATTAATGATGTGAATAATGAAATTACTAATGAATTTACGATAAATTTTAATACATCATTATTTAATACATATTCAAAATGTTTTAATGAAAAACTCGGATTCAGTCTAGGATTATCTATAAATGCAAAGTAAATAAATGAACCTATTATTACGAATATTATTGTTATAATTAAATAAACAAATATTGTTAATATAATATCTCTTTTTTTATTTTCTTCAAAACTATACTCTTTTGTATAATTTCCATTTGAAAAATCCTTTGATAAATAATCAAACATAAATGATATAAAAGCTGGTATAAGTAAAAATAATCCTATAATTGTTCCACTAGAAAAGTTTAATAGTCCTATTACTTCTTTATAAAGATAAACTGGTAATGTTAAAAACTTTCCACCAACTGCCAATGGCACACCATAATCTGTAAATACCATTGTAAAAACTGCAAATATTGCAGAAATTATTGGTTTTTTCATATAACATAATGTAACTTTTTTAAATGTTTGCCATTTATTTAAACCTAAAACTTTAGCAGTATTGTAAAGATTATTATCAATGTAATTAAATCCATCACAAAACATTAAAAATGCTACTGGAAACGAATAAAGAATAGAGCCTACTATTATTCCTATTGGTCCGACAATATTAAAATTAAAGATTTTAGAAATAATACCGTTATTTCCGAACAAATTAATTAACCCTAAACCGTGTGAAATTGATGGAATTAACATTGGAATAGTTATTAACATTTGAAGAATTGCTCTATGTTTAATTGGAGTTCTATTAATTGCAAATGCCAACACATATGCAAGTATTATTGATATTATAGTTGATATACTCGTTACAATTAATGAATTAGTTAGAGCTTCTTTAAAAGAAATTGACTTAACAATTTCACTAAAATCGGTCCAATCAACTTGAATAAGCATTTGAAGTAATGGGTAGAAAACAAAACATAAAAGAAAAATAAACACAAATATATTAATTTTACTAAACTTTTTCATTATAAATCAATTCCTGTACATTTTTCAATTGAGCTTACCTTTTCAATTAAATGATTAGTAACAAATTTTCTTACGTATTCATTTGCTGGTTTATTAAAAATAGTATTTGGTGTATCAATCTGTTCTATATTTCCTTCTTTCATAACCATAACCCTATCTGATAATGAAAATGCTTCTTCCTGATCATGCGTTATATAAATCATAGTTGTCTTAAACTTTTTTTGAATATTTTTAATTTCTTTTCTTAATGTTAATCTATTATCAGCATCTAGTGCCGACATTGGTTCATCAAATAAAATGATATCAGGATTAAGTACCAAGGTTCTGGCAATAGCCACTCTTTGTTGTTGTCCTCCGGATAATTCATGAGGATATTTATTTTTATGCTCTTCCATTTTTACTAATTCTAACATTTCTAAACTTAACTTTTCAGCTTTCTTTTTATCTTTTATTTTAATATTTAATGCATACATTACATTTTGTAATACTGTCATATTTGGAAAAAGGCAATAGTTTTGAAAAACTATTCCCATTCCCCTTTTTGATGGATCTGCTTTAGTAATATTTTTCCCATCCTTATAAATGCTTCCACTATTTGAACTTTCTATACCAATAAGAATCTTCAATAGAGTTGTCTTTCCACAACCAGATGGACCAAGTATAGATAAAAATTCACCAGAATTTACTTCAAAACTAATATTATTTAAAACTGTTTTCCCATTATATACTTTTGTCAAATTGTTTATTTTTAAATTATCCATTTACTTTTCCCCACAATTTTGTTAATTCTTCTTTAACTTTAATATTATCATAATTTTTCATATTAGCGACTTTTTTAATAGTTGGATAATTTTTAAAGTTTGAAATTTCATCTTTTATTATGCCTTCTGGAAAAAAGTTTTCAGAATTAAATTTAACGCCTTTTTCTATTAAGTATTTATATACTTTTTTTACACTTTCATTTTGTTCTTTACCCTTTATAATTGCAAATGATGTAGTATTATAAGGCATACCAGTTTTTAATTCAACAATTGAAAAATCATAACCATCATTTATTGCAGTTACACCTTGACTTACCATTCCCATTGCAATAGCAATTTCACCTTGTTTAAGTAAATTTGAGGGTCCAGAACCTGATGCTGTAAATTCCCTAATATTCTTTTTCAATTTTGTGAAATATTCAACAGCTTTGTCTTCTCCCATTTCATTTACAGCATTTAAGAAAAATGCATAACCAGTACCAGAAGTTTTTGGATCTGGCATAGCAATTAAACCTTTATATTTTTTATCTAATAAATCTTCATATGTCTTCGGAACATCTAATTTATGTTCTTTTAAATATTTATTGTCGACTATCAATCCAATACTATATTTAGTCCATAGTAAATATTTATCAGAGTTATTAGTTCCATCTGTATACACACTTGTATCATATGATGATATATCTGCAAAATTATCCTTTAAATTTTCTGCATGTGATGTTTCTAAATCTAGAACAATATCAGCTTCAATTTTTGAGCCTTCCGTTTTAATTTTAGCTGCCAAATTACCAGTTGAAATATTTTGAATCACAACATCTACATCTTTTAAATCTTCTTTAAATTTTTGATTTAACGCTTGTGTTACATTTTCCTCTGTACAACTATAAATAATAACCTTATCTTTTTTACTACCACATCCTGTCAAAAGAAATAACCCCATAATTAGAACAATAATTTTTTTCATTTTTGCCTCCTTCAATGTTCATATTCATGATTTTACCACTTTACTTTGAACGTGTCAACATTATTTTGGCAAAATTTACATAAAAAAAGAAAGATATATTACATTATTTGAACAAACTCTACTTTTTCTTATGTTCAAATAATATATCTGTTCTAAGTATTACAAATAGTAATAGAATCATTAATACAACATAAATAGCTATTGCCACTTGATTATCTCCGAGTACATAAAGTATTGATACTGCTGCAAAAGTAATATCTATGGCATAAATAATTAAAATGCTTGCCACTGGACTATATTTCATTTTCAATAATTGATGATGAAAGTGTTCTTTGTCAGCTTCAGCGATACTTTGACCTTTTAAAAGTCTTCTTAAAATTGCAAATAGTGTATCAAATATCGGTATAGCAAGTACTACAATTGGGACTATTAATGATGTAAATGTTGTAACTTTATATCCTAATAAGGCTATAACAGAAATCATAAAACCTAAAAACAAACTTCCTGTATCTCCCATAAATATTTTTGCTGGTGGAAAATTATGAAATAAAAATCCTAATGTTGCACCAAGCATGATTAATGACAATATAATATCTATTCCACCTATTTTATTAGTTATTAATGCTATTATGGCTATTGTTAAAAAATAAATAGCACTTATTCCACTTGATAAACCATCTAAACCATCAATTAAGTTTATAGCATTTGTAATTGCCACTATAAAAAATATCGATAAAATATCATTTATAATCATTGGAAAATGAAATGATAATCCAAATACTGTTAATTCAGAGAATCCTAATTTGCCATATATTACAACAATTGCTGCTGCAACAATTTGAACTAAAAATTTATATTTAGCTGGAACTGAATTAATATCATCAAAAATTCCGACGATTATAAGAAGAAAGCTTCCTATCAAAATTGATATCATTTGCGTGCTTATTTGACCATATAAAATATAACCGAATAAAAAGGCAATATAGATTGCTAATCCCCCAAGTCTTGGCATTGGAACCTTATGAACTTTTCTGGCATTTGGAACATCCATTGCTCCAATGTGTTTAGCGACTTTTTTTACTATAGGAACTAATAATACACTTACTAAAAAAGTTACAAAAACTATTAAAAAAACATTATGATTATTTACTACTAAATTCATATAACTTTACTCCTCGTACAATTATTATAACCTAATTTTGGTAAAAATAAAAGAAATATATGTGTGATAATAGCAAAAGATAAATAATTATTGTAAATCCATAAAGTTCATTTAATAATATTAGCCATAATTATTGACAAATGTTTTCATATAGTGTAGTATTAAATTACCGGAGAGAAATCTTGTCAGGTCGATAGTTAGAATTTGATTATTTATAATTAAGCGTGCTTTTGTGTACGCCATGCTAACTGGGATTAAGCTACTTTAAGTAGCTTTTTTTCATGGAAGAATAATTTTATAATTAATAAAATTATCTAAAGCATAGTTAATATTTTCATTATTAGTTAGGGCATTTAATGCACCTCTTCGAATAGTTCCTGATATTAGGTCTGCTGCTTGAACTAAATAACTTTTACCAGAATCTTGATAAGAAATTTTAATATCTAAATCATTAAATACTATCGGATTATATATACATGCATAATTAAAATTACTTATACCATATTTTAGTTCTTCAACTAATCCGTCATGTAAATTATAATAACCATTACTTTTTGTAGTTTGTTCATCAATATTTACCACTACTTTTAAGGGTTTATTTTCAGAAATATTATGATTACTTATTTGATTGTTTATTATTTCTTTTATCATTCTTCTTAATGAGTAATCTATAAATCTTCCTTTAGCGGCTTTATTTTCAATAATATGATCATAAACATTTTGATTGTTTATAATTAGTCCCACAACAAAATATTTTTTTATGTAGTTCATAATTCTTCTTTTATCACTATTTTTTATATTAGTGTTTTTTATTTCCGGGCATTTTTTATTACAAGTACTTTTATTTTTACAATATTTACATTTTATATCATTTATAATGCTTCGGTATTGTGTTATAAATTTATCTTTTTCTTTCTTAGACAAAAATACAATACCTCCGTAAACACTTAATAGCTCTTTTTTAGTTAATTTTCCTGAATCATCTAAA
The DNA here is from genome assembly GCA_934096035.1 of uncultured Bacilli bacterium. Lineage (GTDB taxonomy): Bacteria > Bacillota_I > Bacilli_A > RF39 > UBA660 > Onthocola_B. The sequence goes on along the minus strand of CAKOKX010000001.1, from coordinate 382,522 downwards.
TTTATATATATTTCTTGCATAGTACCTCCGCTAATTCTAAAATCTATTATAACACCACATTTTTAAAATATATATATTGTTTACACTTATTGTACAAAAAAAATTAACACTTATAACAAGTGTTAATCAAATAACAATTTAACTGAAGCAGTAATGTTTTCATCTGGATTTTGACTATCAAATCTAATTTTTTTTATCATTGCCGAATAATTAACATTATCTTTTAATAAATTTGCAACTTCTTTAGCATAATATCTTGGTACATAACCTAATTCAATAAGATTATTATCTACATTTGTTAATATTTTAACCGCAGGTTCGTCTTTATAATTTACAACTTCTAACCTTAAAACTGAGTCATTTTTAATTTTATCTTTATTCTCCATTAAATCTTTACTATATCTAGTTCCAGCTACTTCAAATTCTATTTTATTTTTATCAAAATCGGGTACAAACTCAAAATTATCGGTGATTAATCTTCCCTTTGTTTGCTTTAAAATTTCAAAATCTCCGGCATTATTTTCCAAATCATAATAATTTAATATTTCAATATAGTCTTCCCTTTTTTTGTTCGGTAATCTGCCAGAAATATTTGGAAATAAATTTTCAGATTTATACTCTTCTTCATAATTTGGAAATCCTGGATATGTTGTAAATTTTTTGTCTAATGCACTGTTAAGTTCTGGATTTACATAATGAAATAAATACTCATTATCATTTTTAATTAATTCACCAATAGTATACCCTGTTTTTGAATCTGGATCTTTCCAAATTAATAATAATTTCTCTTTCATTGTTTTACCCATTTTTAGCATACCATATTTTTCAACTTGTTCAAAGTATTTTTAGTTAATTTCTTCAATTATATTTTTTTCGTCGACATTTTTCTTAATTTCTTTTTCAATTGTTTTTTGTTTCTTTTGCTTTCCATACTTTTTTTTTGCTAATGCAATCATGATAATAATCATTAGAATAAATACTCCACTAAAGCCAATGATTATATAAGTGTATAGTTCTATTTTTTTATTTAAATCAATTACATATTCATCATTATACTTTATTAAAGATTGCATTTTTTTATCATACATGTAGAATCCTTTATCACCAGTTTCTACATTGATGCCATAAATAATTACATAATCTGAATCTTTAGTATAATAGTATCCATCTACTTTTACACCATTAATTGTTATTGTATCTTTTTTGTAACCTTTAATTTCTTCGTTTGATGTTAATGGATAAATAGTTATTTTATTAACACCAATTTCATTATATTCTTGGTATTCATTTTTATCTTTATTATATATATATAATGAAATATTTCCTTCTTCATCTTTTAATCCCACCAATACTAAATTAGTATTATCATTTTTATAAGCAGGTATTTCAAAACCATTTATATTTATTGTGGTTTCTGTATAAAGACTTGCAGCTGGTAGATTTTCTTTAATTTTTACTACAGTATAATTTTTACCATTTACTGTTACATTTATAGGATTTTCATCTTTTACTTCAACATTAATTACATATGTTTTTTCTGCTCCGCTTTGAGCTCTAACAACAACGGAAAATTTATTAGCACCTGGATTAACTGCTTGTGTTCCAATTCCATTTACTGATGCTCTTTTATCTTGCACATTTGCTTTAATATTTACTTCTTTAGTATTTTCTGGTACCACTACAGAATATTCTAATATATCTGTTTTAAATTCTGGAGTTAAAGTAAATCCTTCAACTTCTAGGGCACTTAAATTATTATTTTTTGAATAACTTGCTTCTAATTCAGCTTGGGTTATTATTCTTATTTGTTTGGTATTTGCGGATAGGCTTAAAGCACTTAAGTCACTTGATACATATGCTCTATATCCATCAACAGATAACTTTGTAGTTCCACTTTTTAATGTTTTAAATGTAAACGTGTAAGTTTTTTTTAAAACTCCAGGATCTTCAGCATAATCAATCATAAAAGTTCCACCATCTCTAGCTGTACTATTTGTTAATTGTAGATAACTTTTATCATAATTTAATGACATTTGCCAACTTCCCATTTTAGTTCCGCTGGAAATTGTAACTGTTACTGTAACTTTATTTCCTACGACCACAGTTGATGAAGATGCAATATTTATACTTCCACTTGCAGCATTAACTATACATGGAAATAATAAACCAATTAACATTGCCATAAAAAATTTTTTTATTCTTTTCACTTAAATCTCTCCTTTATTGAATTATTTGGTATGATCCAGAAATATTTTTTACTATTTGTAAAACATCTAAGGCATTTATTTCATTATCACCTGATGTATCTGCAGCTTCTTTATAAGCTCCTTCTAAAGTATATGAACCAGAAATATATTTTACAACTTGTAGTAAATCTAGGGCATTTATTTCACCATCACCTGATGTATCACCTTTTATAATTACTTCAAGTACTTCAGTAGAACTTTGATTGTTTATTGATACTTTATATCCAGTTTTCATAATTCCACTTGTTACATAATTTCCATCTTTATCAGATATATTTACTGTAGCATTACCTGCAACTGATTCTAAATCACTTTTTACATCCTTTACTTCTGTACCAACCGCTATATTTGAGATATATTTTGATGTATATCTATAACCACTTGATGTAACAATCGTACTTATTGGTATTGTACTTGGTTTAGAATCATTATCTTCGGGATTATCTACTGCACCACTACCACTATTAGTAATTGTGGCGTTCATATTATTAAATACGGGAACCTTAAATATTAAATTTAAGTCTAACAAATTATTTTTTTCATAGGCACTAAATGCTGTACTTGATTCGCTCATTGCACCAGAAACATTTGTCATATATTGGTGTGATGCAATATTTTCAAGTTTATTAACATCAAATTTTTGAAAATATCCAGTGTATTGTCCTTTTTGAATATAACCTTTTGAAAATTGTTCTATCCCTCCATTAATGGCAACATCTACACCTTTCCAACCAGACTTATAAGCATAATTCAATCCACAATAAGTTGTTCCTTTTTTGGCTACACATGCATCTGTTACACCAAAATTAAAGAAGTTAAAATAACCATAATAAAGATTTTCTAATTCGCCGTATATTCCTTTATATAAATTTTCAAGACTTGTGCCTACGCCTAGTTCAACCCGCATTTTAGATGCTATTGATATTGGACTTGCTTTATCAATACTTCCTGCAATAATTAAGTCTTTTAAACTATTTCCTATACTTGTATGATATTCATTAAATGCTGTACCGGTAAGAATTGTTTCAACAGCTTTAGGGTAATTATCTTTTAAATTTCCATCATATGATTGGTCTAAAAATTGAAAAACATATTTTTCAGTAAATGCATTTCTTGGATCCATATAATAAGCTATAGCTATTTTAGAAGGTGCTACATAACCTCCAGGTGATGTTTTGTTACATGTATCATCAAAAAATTCATCATCATATATAGTTTTAGAAATAAAATTCTTTCCACATTCACTTTCTTTTTCTACTACACTGTCCCAATTTAATTCTATTTTAACAGGTTGAAATGTCCATGATGGATTTTTTTCTTTCAAACTACATATTCCTCCCCAGTAACTCGAAGGAAATCCAGCTTCACTTAGAGTTTTTTCACATTCTGTTGTGGGTGTTTCTGTATCAGTACTATAGGATATTACAAGTTCAACATCATCACTACATACATAGCCATCAACATTAGTATAATATGTCATATGATACCATCCACCATTACATCTTTTATGATTATTAATATCATCATACATTTTATCATCTTTTAAAACATAATAATCATTTCTGTAAAGCAAACCAATTCTTGTTCCATCAGTTCCTCCAGGGTCTTTTCTTAGATTTGTTTGATTATTTAAGATCTTTATTCTGTGTGTATAAGAACTCGCATTTACATTACTTATGTAAAAAAAGGACACTATAAAAATAATTAATGTTATTATTTTTTTCATATTTTGACCTCCTTCTACATTATTACCTTTATTATAACAAATTTTGTAAAATCACTCAAATTATTTACAGTATTTAAAGTAAATATATGTAAAATCACTATTATTTTTTACTTTTTTATATTATAATATATTTAATTTGAGTGGGTGATTATTTTGGAAAAGAATTTTGATAAAATTGATATAATTTTAATTGTTTTAATTTCATTATGTTTATTAATTATTATAGTTGGTGTAATGTGGATTATATTAAGTAAACTGGAAAAACTTGAAATTGAAAAAAATGGCTCTTCAAAACTGTCCTCAAATACTAAGTTTGATAAGATTATTGAAGCCCCAAAAGAAACTAAAAAAGTTTCAAAGAAAAATAATACTGCTAAAAAAACTACGAATAAAAATAGTACTGCAAAAAATAAAAATAATAATAAAAATACTAGTACAAAAAAGAAAACAAATAATCAAACTAAAAGAAAAAATGGCTATGTTAGCCCTAATAAAAGAAAGAAGAATATTAAAAAGAAATAAGGATTTATTGAAACTTAATCAATAAATCCTTTTATTATAGCATCACTTTTACTATTATCATTTTTATTTTCTGTACTTTTAGAAGTATTATTGTTTGAATTATTATTTGTTGATTTACTATTTACAACATATATAGTTAAATTTGAAACTGTTGATAATAATACATCTTTATGAACACTTTGATCTCCGATTAGTCCAACAGATACTTGACTATTATAATGTTCATTTCCACTATCAACATATTTTATATCTAAAGTGATATTGTTATTTTTACAAAATTCTTGGGCTTCACTTACTGTTTTTCCTATAAAGCTTGGAAGTAAAGCTCCGGATTGCCCACTTCTTTTACCTTTTCCTGGACGATATATTTCGTAAGTTTCATTAACTGAAAAACTAAATGTTTTTATAGGTTCTTCTTTTTCTTTTCCTAATACTATATTAAACGCTTTCTTTATATCTTCTAGACTACTTTCATAATAACCTTGAGCTGATGTATTTCTTCCTTGAGATGGAACATATACATTTAAACTATATGTTTCTAATGTTGCTTTTTGAATATTTAATGAGTCTTTACCAGATAGTTTATTTCCTAAAACATTTTTAGCAACATTATATCCTGAAAGAATTGTATCGGTTTCCATATTTGTGGCAATATTTTTACTTACGGCATTTAATATATCTTGAAATTCTTTAATACTATTAAAATGCAATACTTTATTTGCTAGAGCTTCTACGACTTGTTGTTGATGTTTTACTCTATCTAAATCACTACCAATATACATATGTCTACATCTTGCATATGCTAAAGCTTGTTCACCATTTAATACTTGACGTCCTGGGTCCATACAAACTAATTTATCTCCCCACGCTCTATCACTGTTTTGTTCACAAACTTTGCCATTATATTTATTGGCCATATATGTTGGTGCTTCAACATCAACTTCAACTCCCCCGACAGCTTCAACTAAATCAACTACACCTTTAAAATTTATTTTAACATAGTAGTCAATATTAATATCTAAAAATTTATTTATTGTACTTATTACACAACCAGTTCCATATGCTGCAGATGAATTAATCTTAGCGTATCTATTGTTATTACATGCAATTGGTACATATGTGTCTCTTGGAATTGACAAAAGAACTGAACTTAGAGTTTTAGGATTAAATGACATAAGCATTAAGGTATCTCCATTAAAGGCAGCATTAGCATTAAGCCCATCGCCTTCGGAATCTACTCCTAGAAATAAAAATGTTAATGGTTCATTAAAATCTTTATCACTAACTAAGTTTAAATCCTCATTTTTCTTTTTTTCACTGTATTCGTAAATTACTTTTGTATCATTAAGAATATTTTCAAATCCTTCTTCATTTCTAAACAAAGTCTCAAAGTTCCCCGGTACAAATACTGCATCAATCTCTTTATTATATAAATCCAATAACAATTTAATATAATCTTCATATTCTACAATTTCATTTTTTAATTTCTTATTTTTATATAATTTTGTTGATAATTCGTTATTATCTTTATCTCTTTTACTACTTATTAACCCTATTTTACTGTTATTATTAAATTCACTGTCTTTTAAAGTTAATAGATATGTATTATATGTTATCTTATCACTTTCTTGCATGTTATTTAAATTATTATAAACATAATTTATGTAGTATGCCCCCACCAAAAAGATAAGTATAAATAATAAAGAAAATATTGTACTTATTATTACTCCCTTGTATTTTCTACGAAGTAAATTTAGTAAATTTATAAATGAATAAAGTAAAAAATATATAATAAAAAATATTATTACTATAGTTCTTATCATTGTTTCTATGCCTGTTAGGCTTAATAAACTTTTAATAAATAATACTAGTCCCACTACATAGAAAATCATAACCAAATAATATAAAAATCTTAATGCTTTATTTGATTTTTTTAACTTTCTAACCATTTTATTCATTTACTGCACCTGCTTTATACTCAACAACATATAATTTTTTATCTTTTTTTATCATTGTTATCGTGGCATTTTTGTCATACCCTAGATCTTTATCATATGTCCAATTTAGTGTTACTACATAACTTGGTACTTCTTCTTCATTTATTTTAAATGTACTTTCTTCTTCATTTGTAATTTCTACATTATTTACTGTGGACAATTTTTCTGTTCTTTTCCCATATGTGTTATCTTCCATAAGTTTATAAATTGTATCTTCGACATTAGTCTTAAAGTTTTCTAAATTATCTGGATAAACGTATTCTAAACATGCTACATCATATTTATTTATTTTGTTATCCATAGTAAACAAATCTATAACAAATAGTTTTGCTAATACTTTTGCATATTCTTTATAGTCGATTTCTCTTTCTTTTAATATATTTTTTAACTCTTGGTAATTGTCTTTCATAAGTTTAGTATCTCTTTCATCTAATGTATATGAAAAATCTACGATTGAGTCTATAACTTTAACATTATTTTTAACTTCATCTTTAGCAAAAAACAATTTAAATAATATTAATCCCACTATTACAATGATTACTAAAATTAATAATAGTAAAGGATATTTATATTTTTTCTTCATATTACTCTCCATTCATTTTTTTGTTGTTTAATAAGTTATACACTATAATATCATTAGATATTTCAAGTCTTTTTTCACCTATTTCACTTAGATTCTTTATGTAATCTTCAGTAAAATTATCTTCTTTTAATACTTTATATTCACCTGTTGAATTATTATAATATACTTTATTTGTTAGGATATTTCCATTTGGATAAACTACAAGATTGTTATCTTTAATGGTAAATATATCTTCTCCAATGTTGTATTTATTGTATATGCCATACATATTAAGTATTGTGGCTGCAACGTTATACATACCCATAGTATAAGTAACTTTTCCTGTAAATATACTTTGTAAGTCTTGATCTTTTGTCCAAATTATTAATGGTGTTTTCTTATTTAATTCATGATCATAATAATCATATTCTACATAATTTGGATTTGCATCATCATATACATCTCCAGTTTCAGGATTTAAGTTATATAAATAATTTATTTCACTACGAGATAATTTGGCCTCATGGTCTCCATAGAATACAAAAACTGTATTATTAAAATAATCAGATGATTTAATGTAACTAATAAATTCTCCGAGTGCTTTATCAGCGTAATTAGCGCTTTTTATGTATTCACCTACTGCTGTAGAAGATAAATAGTCTCTTGTTGCTTCGGTAGTACTTCCTGTTGCATTTGTTACTTGATAATGACTTGATAAGTCTATATCACTATGTTTACTTGCTAATTTAAATGGTGAATGATTTGATAATGTAATTATCGTTCCCATGTAGTTTTGGTTTTCTTTTTCAATATTTTCTAATATTGGCATTGCTTGTTTAAAGAATAGTTCATCATTAATTCCTAGATTAATAATATCATCTTCAGTAAAATCAAATGATTCTCTAAAATACATTTTTTCATAGCCTAAAGATGGATGGGCTTTATTTCGATTCCACATACTAGCTAGATTTCCATGCATACTAAAGGTAAAATAGTTTTCTTCTTTTAAATATTTAGGAATTGTAAAATAATTACGATCATAATAACTTACAAATACAGTTCCACTTGATGCAGGCATTAATCCTGTTAATAAGGTAAACTCAGTATCACTACTTGTTCCTGTTGATACCTGTGGATAAAAGTTTGTAAAATGCATTCCTTCTTTAGCTAACTTATTTAAGTTTGGAGTTACTTCTCTACCATTAAATGAAAGGTCCATTAAGAAACTTTGCATACTTTCCATATGCACAAAAACAATGTTTTTACCTTTTAATATTCCTGTATATTCATTTTTAGCAGTTGCTTTTTTGCTATCAAAGTATTCATTAAAACTCTCTAAGGCTTTTTCTTGACCAAATAAACTACTTAGTTGAGGTCTTAAAAATTGGGCAAAGTCATTAAATTGATACATGATAATACCAAATCTTTCAACAATATATATTCTATTCCATTGTTTTGTAAGTCTGCTGTAATCAGAGTTTTTGGCAACACCGAAAGTGTAACCTAAAAAGATTACGCCAAGTAAAACTGTAGATACAACCATTTTTTTACTTTTTTCAATTTTATCAATAAATGTATAATAAGATGATGATAATAGTTTTTTATGAATTAAATAAAATATTATAGGGATTAAAATATAAATTCCATCAGCAATTCTTAGTCTGTCAAAAATTGAACCTGTTACAGTTTCCGTTTGTCTAACTGTTGCAAGTTCTCCGATTGATGCAAATGATGTAAAAAATCTATAATATATTGATGATATTAAACACATTACATTAAATATGATTAACCACGTAAAATAATATTTGAATTGATTTTTGGGCTTTACCAAATAACCTAAACCACCGATGACAAGGATAAATCCTAAATCTGTTAGTAATGGCTTAAGTTTTAAAGCAGAACCAATTGTAAATGCACGCACACATATTGTAGCAATTAATGATAAAACTACATATGATATGAATAAACGATTGGTAATTATATATTCAACGATTGATTTAACATTTTTTTTATAACCATAATTATCTTTTTGTTTCATATTTATCCCTTCTTACTTAGATAAGTATAACAAAATTTAGTTTTTTTATCAATTAGTGTTGCAAAAATTTCACATATTTGATACAATTTATTTACGCAGGTGTAGTACAGAGGTTAGTATGCGACCTTGCCAAGGTTGAGACGGCAGTTCGATTCTGCTCACTTGCTCCAAATTGAATCTCAAGTCCCTTACTAAAGGGATTTTTTTAATGTAATTTTTGTTTTGAGTACTAGAAATTATAATTTTAAAAATAATTATGAATTATAAATATTAAATAACCAAAGCAAAAAATAAATAACAGACTTAAAAATAGAAATGCCATAAGAAAAAACTATCATGCTGTCATAAAAAATAATTAAAATAAAATAGTTAACACTTAATGTTAACTATTTTATTTTACATATTATTTATTTTCTTTTCATTCAGAATAATATTCTACATATGAAACAGAACTTATTTCATCTGCTAATTTATTTAATTTTTCAAGTATCTTTAATGAATTTGTTTTTAAATAATCAGTTGCTTCTATCTTATCTTTTCCAAGCATTGTCTTAAGGGCAACCATATGCATTCAAACAATATATTAGTAATCTATCAAACCACAAGGATTTAACTTTCTATTAACACATTTTATACTAAATCATTATTAGATTTTGAAATTTTATATTCACCCAAATCATCTAGCAATTTTGCTATTTTTTGTTTAATTTCAATGCTTGGTACATATAGTCCATCTCCATAATAATAATTATAAATATTTCTTAATAAAGAATCAGCTTCTGCACAATTAATTTCACAACCTAAATTTAATTTATCAAATATTGCCTCGATCAATATTTTTATCACTTTATTCGAATCGTAAGGATTATTTCTAGTTTGTATTAATCTTTGGTCATATAACAAGACTAAAAGAATTAGATCCTCATTATTTGAATTAAATCTTTTTATAATATCTTCTGTTAACCAAGATTCAGGCAAAATATATAGTTCCATTAACTTTGGAATTCTTATATCAGTTATATTCATCAATAATTGAATCATATAATTTAAATCTTTTGAATAGCCTTGAAAACTTTCTTCCAACAAAACTGAAGTCAAATATTCAGTACAGGCTTCATTTATTGTATATCCGCGATATCCTTTTCTATCTTCAGACAATTCCAGTAATCCATGTTTATATTCATTTTCTGATATTGCATGTAACATTTCATGAATTAAATAATGAAAGTCAGTTTTGTTAAATTCCAAATCGTTCGTGAAATAAATAGTACCATTATATACAAATCCTCCAGGTAAAAATCCTTTGCCATTACTTTTATAAAAAGTTTCCTTAAAATCTTCACTTGATAATAACTCAATTTTTATATCACTTATTCTTTGTTTTATGTGAGTCAATAAATTTTGATCAGTAACTATAAAACTTATACGAGAAAATAAAATATCTTTAGCAAATTGAATTATTTGATTATTTATTTTTCCACCAGTTAATTCAGTTAAAGTTTTTAATTTCTCTTGTGTATTAATACTCATTATTTTCATCTCCTAAAAATTATTTAAATTAAATGTTAAAAAGATTATAATTATTCTAAAATCGGCATGTCACTTTTATTTTCTAATAATTCCACAATGCCTGACAATAAATCAACCAATTTTCGTTTGCCTCGAACACTTGTAACTTTATTATTTATAAGTTCTTGAGTTAAATCAAAAGCTAAACATAATCGACTATATATTGTATAATCTACTTTTTCCAATCTTTGAATGTATAATTTTAAATTTAATTGTACTTTTATATAAACTTTTAAAAGCTGTTCACTTGTTTGTGACAAATAAATATCTGAGATCAAACTTCTAAAAACATGGTTTATCTCATCATAATTTATATTAATTCTATTTAATGTAGAATTTCGATTACAGAATGATAATATTTTATCTATTATAGAAATAAAAATTTCTTTATCATAAAAATCATTTTCTAAAAATTTGTTTTTATTTTCATCTATAACCTTTATAAAATTAATTTTATTAGCCAATGGGATATGCATACTTTCAATAAAAATTCTTAAATCGTGTAAAAATTTCTCTTTGTCAAAATCATCAAAATTGTGTACTAAATAATCTCTATATTTTTTTAGTTCATAAATGGAATTTGGATATATTTCAATATATTTAATATAATTGTCTCTTAATCCAGATTTATGCCTTACACTAACTAATTCATTAAGAAAATTATTATTCAATTCTTGTTTAGCAATATTTTTATTGTATGCTTTTGCAAAGCCATCTGATGTATATATCATTAATAAGTTGCCAGTTTCATTATAAAATTCATTCAACAATTCATAACGTCCACCATGTTTTTCTCCATTTACTTTATTAAACCAATCCTCTTTAACATCATCTGTTATAAAAATTATGTCTTTATTTACATTTTTTGATTGTTTAATTAAAGAATAAAAAATATAATAATCTCCGTTTTCATTTTTTTGTTCATCTTTGTATCCTGGCGGAATTTTGTTCTCTACTCTTCGTTTGCCTTCTTTTTTTATTTTTTCATATTCTTCATCTGAAAAATCTGATCCAATAGATTTATTAAATAATTGTATTATTTTCTTTTCAATTTCATTATTTTCAAAAGTAGGCTTTTTGCTTTCTTTTTCATTTAACAAAATTTTATCAATATTTTTGCTACTTTCTTCAAGAATTTTCACTATTTCCGATTTACATTTTAGTTGACTATTTTTTCTGGCATTAATCTCTTTTAAAGATGATTCAAATAATGCATTTATGCTTTCACTTAACTTAGTATATTCATCATAAGAACTCACCATTACATTATTTTTATTTTTAAAATATTCTTTTGCTATTTGATAAGGTATCCACAATCTATCCTTTAAACTAGTTAAAATTTTAAACATTTCTCTTTTTGTATCTTCCGAATACCTATAAAAATTCAAAAGTATATTAGTATCAACTACAATAAGTGATGAAGACCAAATGCGTTGATATTCCTTTTCTGAATAATTTGTGTAACCTTTAAATAATTCTGTCATTTTTATTTCTTGTTTCTTCGTCATAAATACCACCCTAATAACATTAACTTATCAATAAATTAATTTCTACAAATTATTATAACATATAATCATGTTCATTTTAATAAAACTTTACATTATTTACTATTAAAAATGATAGAATTAATATATAAAAAAGGAGTGATTTTATTATGATAAAACAAGAACTATTAAAAAAGGGAGATAAAGTTGCAATCGTTAGCTTATCAAAAGGGCTACTAGGTATGCCTTATAGTAAACATGAATTAGAACTTGGTATAAAAAGACTTCTAGATTTTGGATTAGTACCTGTTATAATGCCTAATGCGCTTAAGGAATCAGATTACTTAGAAAATCATCCTGAAGAAAGAGCCTCAGACTTAAAACAATAATTTATGGATCCATCTATTAAAGCAATTATAACTGCAATTGGTGGTTATGATACTTATAAGTTGATACCCTATTTAATGGAGGGCGAAGAATTTAAACAAGCAGTATTGTACAACACAAAAAGATTTACTGGATTTTCTGATACTACAAATAATCACTTAATGTTAAATAAAATTGGGCTTTCTACATTTTATGGTCCATGTTTATTAATTGATTTAGCGGAATTAGATAAAGAAATGTTACCTTATACCCAAGAATATTTTGAAAAATTTTTTAAAGATGAAGATAGCTTTCATATAACATCAAGTCCTATATGGTACAGTGATCGTAAAAGTTATGGTGTTAGCGAATTAGGAAAACCAAGAATAGCTCATCAAGAAACTCATGGCTTTGAAACACTAAATGGCTCAGGCATAATTACTGGAAATTTGTATGGTGGCTGTATAGAAAGTATATATGATGCTTTAACAGGAACCAACCATGAAGATGAACCTCTTATTTACGAAAAATATCAAATATTACCAACTAAAGCAGAGTGGCAAGAAAAAATATTATTTTTAGAAACATCAGAAGAACGCCCTACACAAAAAAATTAGAAACAATGTTAATGGAATAAAAAAATCAAAGTATTTTAAATTTAGTAAAGGGAGTAATTGTTGGTAAACCCATTGATGAAGTATATTATGATGAATATAAAGAAATTTATCAAAAAGTATTTGCTGATTTAACAACTCCAGTTATGTATAATATTAACTTTGGTCACTCTGTTCCTAGATGTATATTACCGTATAATGCTGAAACTATCATTGATTATGACAATAAAATAATAATGATTAATGAGCCTATTTTTAATCGTTTCAGGGAAGAAAAAATAAAAAAAATGAAAATTTTATAAATACTTAAAATATCGTTATTGAATAAATATAAAAAAATTAAATTTTAATTGGTTAAAAAGCTAAGTAGAAAAAATAAATTCTATTTAGTTTTTTATTTGATATTTTAAAGCATAAAATTTTGAAACTTTATTTTATACATTAAGTACTTCTTCCTTTATTTCAAAAGCTATTGGTATTTTTTTATTAATTTAAATTTTTCAAAAACAACTAATGTTTCATCATTGAATGTAGAATCATATTTTTTAAATATTCTTTCATGATTTATTCTCCATTGAACATGGTTTCTTTCTCTCTCTAAATCCGATAATGACTCATTTATTTCTCTAAATTTTAAAATTTTATAGTCCACAGTTTCAACAATGCAAGCTGGCTTACCATTATTATATAAAATAATACTTTTTTTACCAATAGAAGGCAAATCATTTTTATCGTAATTACTTGTTGTTGCTGTTTTCTTCCCATCTAGGACTAATTTTATAAGGTTGTAATTATCGTCACAAAAAGTCCATTTTTCCATACATTATCATCCTTTAAATTATTATTTATTTGTCAATATTTTGAAACTATCTAGCTATATATAAAATAGATAGTTTTTACATTCTCACAAAAATAGTGTTACGACACTGAGTCCTCCGATGACTAAATTAAATTGTGTTTTAAACTATATCAAATTAAAAATTTATTGTCAATATGGCTTGTTTATATTGTTAAAAAAATTTTTTAATAAATCTTTATAATTTTAATAATAGAATGGTGGTGGGTATTTTTTAGATAATAAAGTTGGAAATACAAACAATATAAAAACAACTTACAAACTATAAAGTTCGTAAGTTGTATTTTTATTGAAAGTTTACTTTTAAAAATATTTTTTTGCCTTTTTGTAAAAATAATGAATTATCTTGTAAATCTTTAGATGTTATTATTTCTTCTGTAGATTTAACTTTATTTTTATTTAAAGAAATTCCATTTTGTTCTATTAACCTTTTAGCTTCAGATTTTGATGAAACTAATTTTGTTTCCACTAACAAATCAACGATACTTATATCTAATCTTTCTTTAGAAATAGTTATTGATGGCATATCTTCGGAAATACCTTGATTTTTAAAAAGTTCTTCAGCTGTTTTTTGAGCCTTAATTGCTTCTTCTTCACCATGAACTAGCTTTGTAACTTCAAATGCTAATATTTTCTTAGCTTCTCGAATATCTTCTTTACAAATCTTTTTTATATCTGAGATTTCCATTCTTGTGAAAAATGATAAACTTCTTTCAACATCTTCATCAAATGAATTCATCCATGCTTGGAAAAATTCAAATGGTGTTGTTTTGTCTCTGGATACCCATAATGTTCCAGTTGCGGTTTTTCCCATTTTTTCACCATCAGCTTTAATAAGTAATGGACAAGTCCACCCAAATAATGGATCAATTTTCTTTCCTTCACTAAATCCTATTTTACGAGAAAGGTCAGCGCCCGCTAAAATGTTTCCCCATTGATCTGATCCCCCTATTTGAAGCCTACATCCGAATTCTTTATTTAAATGAACAAAATCAAATGCTTGCATTAACATGTATCCCATTTCTAAAAATGTTAATCCACCGTTTTCCAATCTTTTTTTGTAACAATCAGCGGCAAGCATATTATTAACATTGAAATGTACTCCAATATCTCTCATAAAATCTACATAAGTTTTATCACAAATCCAATCGGCGTTATCCACAATAATTGCAGGATTATCCCCGTCTGTTTTTACAAACCTTTTAACTAATTCCTTAACTTCTTTTTTATTATGAGCAACCTCTTCTTTGGTAAGCATCTTTCTCATATCACTTTTTCCTGTTGGATCTCCGATTAAAGCAGTTGCTCCCCCAATTAATATAATGCCGTGATGTCCAAAATCTTGTAACCATCTAAACATGGTTAAGGCAAAGAAATGTCCAATGTGTAAACTATCGGCTGTTGGATCTATTCCTAAGTAAAATGTCATAGGTTCTCCATTAACTAAATTAATTATCTCATTTTCATGAGTTAAATCTTTTACATACCCTCTTTCTTTTAAAATATCAAATAACTTTTTTTCCATATTTTTATTCCTCCTTGGTTATTTGTATAGTTAATTAAATTACAATCATCAAAGTAATAATAGTAATAGTCACTATCCATACAAATCACCTCCTTTGAAATAAAAAAGAGCAAACATCCAAAAGGACGAATTGCTCGTGGTACCACCTTTATTTGTAATAATAGTTATTACCTCTTGTTGATAACGGATGCTATCCGATTTAAAATCATCATTTGTAATTCATTATTTTACTTTTACTTGTTTTCACCAATCACAAGCTCTCTAAAAAACATTTAAAATAATTACTTCGTATGAATCGCTTTTTAATTAACTAATTAGATTATAATATAATTTATGCAAAAATGCAAATGATGTTTTAATATTAGAAACAGCTTGCAAAGTCTTTATTGCAACAAAGATTAGTAAAAACAAAAAAATTGGAAGAGTTTTTGTGCTTCCACTTTTCATTTCAAATTATATTTTTCTTTAAAACTATCAATATATTTTTGTCTCATTGCAATCATTATTTTTTCTGCTATATCTATAGAAACGTCATCCATATTCATGTAACTTGCATCAAGTAAAATAAAATTCTTCACACTATTATTAAATAACTCTTGTAGTGCATTTAAACTGTTGTTATATTCATTTATATTTTCAGTATTTAAAAATGTTCTTTTTTCTAATGCTAAACTTGAATTATAATCTCTTTTTAAAGAAACTATGGCATCAGCATAAGTGATTACTAGAAAGTCTATTAATTTACTAGAAATTTTACTATATTTTTCTTTTGCTTCAAGATATGTTTTTTCATCAATGTCTTTGCGAAGATACCTTCGATAGTTCCATATTTGTCTATCATTTATTGATCTATCAATTAGGATTATATCCGTATCTAATTTAATTGCACTTTCTAACTGTTTTGTTGTTTCTTTTATTATTGCCATGTTAAGTTCTAACATATTCGCTGATTTATATTGAGGAAAGAAAACTTCTTTATAATACTTTGAAGTTGTAAATTCTTCAACTAAAGTAACTTTGAAGCCGCCTTTTTTAAAAAAAATCATACAAGTTATTAATTGTGGTATTTTTTCCAGTTCTTGGGGTTCCGCAAAATTCAATAACAAATGGTTTTGATAGTGAACTTAATTCTTTTAGTCTTTGTATTTCTACTTTTCTTGCATGTAGTTTTTTTAGTTTTTCATAATAATCTTTATTATCATTAAAAATTATATTTTCTAAATAAGTATCTTCAGCTTTATCAAAAACATTATCTACCGCATTTTTAAGTCTTTTAAAAATCGGTAAGTTTGCATCTTCATTGTAAATTATGCTTTCATAAACATTTGTAAAATACTACTTTTGTTGACATCACATTTGAATCTAAACTTTTAATATAAATACTTCCAAATACTAACAAAAAAATAACCCCGCTATTATAAATATCAAATGAAATGTTCTACCCTTTTTTACAAATTTAGTATTAATATCATACATAACACACACTTTCTTAACTTTAAATTTATTGTATCATAACATTTAATAAAACTCTAGTTATATTTCCTGTTAAAATATTAAATAATAAAGTATAATTAAACATGAAGGAAGGAAATAGTATGAATCAAGAGAAAATTGGAAAATTTATTTTAGAATGTCGAAAAGAAAAAAAGTTAACCCAAACCGAATTAGCAGAAAAATTAGGGGTTACAGATAAATCCATAAGTAATTGGGAAAACGGTAGAAATATGCCAGACTTATCTTTATTTAAACCACTATGTCAAATATTAGATATTTCAATTAACGATTTAATTAGTGGTGAAAAAATATCTAAAGATAAATATCAAGAAAAATTAGAAGAAAACATTATTACTACAATTGATTATACTAACAAAAAAGTAATAGTTAAAAATAATATTATTGGAATAATACTAATTACTTTCGGAGTAATAATGGCAATAACTGCGATGTCTATTTTTCCAAGTGAAAGTTCATGGGGAAGTATTTATTCAATATTTGGGACTTTAGTATCTATGTTGGGAATTATTATTTTAATAAAGAAATTAAAACTTATTAAAAAGATTATAATTAGTGTAGGTTACCTTGTTTTATTTATTTCTATGTTATTTATGATAGATTATATAAGTGTTATAAATATTAAACAAGCACCGAGATTTTCAATAATAAAAATATCAAGTGATACTGCAATATATTACGATACATTATTTTATGATGTAATAAGATGCAATAAAAATAGTAAAGATGAATATTATAAGGTAATAAAAAATAATAATTATGATAAAGAAAATATTCAGAAATATTGCAAAAAGATTAGTTCAAAATAACCGAACTAATCTTTTTTTCTTACTAATTTCATTGGGTAAAACTTTATACCATGAATACATTGTTCTGTATCTGTATCAATAAAACCTAAATGTTTATAAATATCATGAGCAAATAAAGAAGAATTTACTGTCATATAATTTTCTTCATTTAAAGCATTTATTTTATCAAATAACATTCTACCTATTCCTTTATTATGGTTCTTGCCCTCTACAAAAAATAAAGCAATATGAGTTTTATCTTTGGTAGCAATAACTCCAGTTAAAGTATTGTCTATATAAGCTCCATAAAATTCTCTATCATTTATCCAATTCTTATTATCAATTGTTTTTTTAAATTCATTTATACCTTCTTCTGTATAATCTGGAGCTTCATACTCTAAAAATACACTCCATACTAGCCCAAGAGCTTTATTCATATCTGAATTTGGTATTCTTTTAATATCTATCATAATAAATCACCTCGAAATTTTATTTTTTAATTTATATCTATTCTACTTCCATCGAATTTGAAACTTAATGGATAAATAATTGTTTTTTCTATTATTAAATCACTTTGTTTAATATCAATTATTCTTTCTATTGTGGGACTAGCATTGACTGTGATAATTTTTGAATTAACTTCTCTCATAAATCTTGATGCACTATTTGCTGATTTTGTAAATATTGATGCACTATATTTACTTCCATTATAATTAATTTGACCTATTGCTTCATCAATATCACTTACTAAAATAGCATCTTTATAATCTAGCTTTAAATCATTATTTATATATAATTGAATATTTAAACCGGTGTCAACTATTCTTTTTAATAAATCAATATGAGAATCATCTTCAATATATAAATCGAAATTTTCATAACCACTTGTAATAGTTTTAATTTTGCTTTTATTTAATATTATATTTTGTAATTTACGATTACCTATACAAACTACAAGATTAATGTTAGCATAATTTGATAATATAGAATCAAATTCTTCAGTAACATGTAGTTGAATTAAATATTTTGAAACTTCAAATTTTTCTAAAACATTTTTTATAATATTAATTATTAAATTATTTGTTCCATACATGTAACCTTTATTTGCAAATATTATAGTATTACCAGCTAATATATTTCTTAAAGCCATTTCAATTATAACATAGGGATTACCATCATTTATAACTAATACATTGCCATAATCCATTATTTGTTTACCATAAATAATCTTCTTTTCTTCATCTTTTTCGGATAAAGTAACATTACCATAAATAATTGTTTCTTTTTCTAAATTTTTAAATATGTTATTTAAAATATTAAAATCCATTATAAAACCATTATTATTTTTTTGATCTATTTTGTTAGCTTCTAAAATTAAATCTTTATTTATAAATAATGCTTTTTCTACTTTCTTAATGATATTTTCTATATTATTATATAGATTTATCTTACCTACACTTAGAGCATTAGAAATTATTTTACTGGCATTATCTTCCACTGCCAACACCTCTTTCTTTATCTATTTCATCGCTTAAGGAAACTGCTTTGTTATACATTTCTTGTTGAATATTATTTAATTTAGAAATATCAACTTCTTTACCATCAGAAATTTGTTCTAATGCTAATCTAATTTGCATTGCCACTATATTTTCATCAATTAAAGTATTAAAATATAAATCTCCGATTGTTAATTTAGAATCATTTATGTCAAATATTATAGCAAAATTTGGAGATAAAATAATTCTTGTTGTTTTAGGGTTTAATTCACAATTATATGCTATTTCTGTAACTATGTGTTCTTCATCTTCAATTGATGTGTTTAAATTATATTTAGTTCCTTTTGTTATCGTTTCCAGTCTTTCCAAAGAATTCAACAATATTAAATTAAAATTAGTATCATCATAAAGAATATAAGTATCATTATGAACTGGTAAGGTTTTACCATCAAATGATTTTCTATCTTCTCTTTTTTCCAGTACATATTGTGTGCTAGAATCACTTGTATACAAATGGCGTTTTAAAGCAACCGGAGCCTCAAAATGTAAAGGTCTTGCTGAACGGTCTTTATCTAAATAAGCATTCTTTTTTATAGATTCAGCAATATCATTATAACCTAATCCCACAGTTATTTTTCCAAGCCTTAATCCTTCATATTCTTCTTCAGTTATTTTTCCGCTTTCTAAAAGTTCCTTGTATACTTTTTCATCTTTTTTTATTAACTCATTGGCAGCTTCTTTATAAATTGCATAAATTTCATCAGTAAATTTTTCTCTACTTTTAGTACTTTTTTCTCTTGCAAATGCTTTATCTGGAATTTCAATATTATCAAAACATAACACATCTTTATTTCTCCATACCCAACTTTGAGATACTATATTTCCTAGTTCATCTCGAATTACAAATACCCGTCCATTCTTATCAACCATGCTATGTTCCATGCACGCCTCGGCAGTATCGTTTAGTTCTTGGCAACAATCTGTCAAAGTACCAATTGCCATGGCAAGTGGGTCATCCAATCTTAACATTTCATATGAATATTTTCCTTTAGTTGCTTCAATTCGAGGAATACTACTGAAAGTTCTTCTTTTGCCATAATCATATATTTTTTGTAAAGTATCAAAATCTGATTGAGAATAACCGGCAATAGCAGATATTTCTGCAACTTTATCATTACCTAATTCTATCCCGAGAAATTTATTAGATTGAATATAACTTACAGCTAATGATAATGTTAGATGACGATTACTATTTAAAACTTTTATTTCATTAAATTGTTTTTGAATACTCGCAATATATTTTATATATTCAGGATTTGTTAAAATTTCCGGCATATTTGCTAGTAAAAATTCTCTGAAATCTGGATCGTATATTAATTGAAATCCTCCGAAAAGTTTATGAGCTTTATCAGGATTTATAATAGGAATTTCATTGTGTTCTTCAAAAATATCCCTTAAGGCTTTGGCTACTTTTGGATATCTTTGGGGATTAAAATTCAAAGTATAAGAGCCATCATCGTTTTTCCTATAAAGTTGAGTAAACATGTTTTGACTTTTGTCTATATCAAATTTTTCTTCATCTATGGCATCACTTATAGGTGTAATTGATAATGGAAGAATTACTAATTCCATGAGAGCATTATCTTTTATGTCATCGAATAATTTTTCAATAGTTTTACCTTGTTCTAAAGCTAGCGTTCTAGGTATTCCTGTTAATAAATCAATAAGTTTTTTGAATCCTTTTTGATCGTTGTCAAAAGCTCCGAATGAATATGCAAGTTTTAACATAGCATCTCTTGCTTCTACTTTTTTAGAAAAATTTTCAATTTTCATTAAAGAACTCCAGTTTGATGCAGAAGTTAAAAATTTGTCAGCTTCTTCAAGGTCAAAATTTTGCATTACGACATAATCTGGAATAAATTTGCCTCCAGTTTTATCAAACCATTTTTTCATTAAATCTACTTTGTGTGATTTTAACATTTCATCAACTGTTTCAGGCTTATTTAAACCAAGTTTAACTGCGTTTTCACTTCCAAACATTTCAAAATATTTGAAAACATCTTTTTTTAATTCTTTGTTTCTTGCAAGAGCTACCAATAAATCTTTTCCTTCTAAATAAGGTAAAATTGTTTTATCCTGTTTTAGCAATGTAAAAGACATTGGATAAAAATTTTTATAATTATAAAAATATCTCTTTATATGTGCTGGAGTACTTTCATCTAGAAAAAATTCTGGGTGATTTTCTTTTAAAAATAACGGAGCGTCTTCTTCAAAATACTCAAGTTCTCCATGTCTAATTTTATCTATGATAATTTCATCAATTGTTTTTATTAAGTCTTCAAACGATAAATCTTTGTCTAAATATTTTTCTAGAGAGTTTACCACTTTTCCCAAATATTTACCATATCTACTACATAATTGTAAAAACTTTTCATTTCCTATTAATTTTAATAATTCTACTGCATGATATTTGTTTACGCTATAGGTTTTAAAATCAAAAACAAGCTCTATATTTTTGTCTTTTAAAATTTCTTCCAATTGTGGATATTCTCTAATATCATCAAACGATAAATTATGTCTGTAGAATTTATCTGTTATTACTTTTTTATCTTCTTCAGATATATTTTCTAAATTACTAAGGTCAGTAAATATATCTGGATAAGCTGAAAGAAAATCTGGAACATTTTCTAAATATCGGTAGTCTTTAAATCCACCTAAAATTTTAGCATAAATGGCTTTTCTAATTTGTTTTTCAATCAAAGTTTCATCTTCAATTTCTCCATGCATGCTTTCAATTGTAATAGAAGAGGTTAACGATGTTAAAATTCTTCCATACTTTGCTAATAGTTTTAAGAATTTTTTGTTTCCATATCTAAAAATATATTCTTTTTTAAAATCTATTTCATCAAATACAACATAACCTTGTTCATCTTTCAAACTTGGAATTCTCAATTTCATTATACCATTTATTATGTTTAATAGATTTTTATTAACTAAATATGGAATATAATCTTTGTGATCAAATAATAGACTTGCACTAACATAATTTTTATAAAAAGCCTCTTTTAGTGATTCAGGAGCATTGCTATCAATGAATATTTCAGGATGTTTTTCACGAAATTCACCTTGAATCCAATCATAGCTTGGGAAGTTTTCAAAAAATTCTTTACTTCTCATAAAATCTAATAAATTAGCAAATTGATTTAAAAATTCTTCATAATCTAAAGTTCCTTTTTTAAAATCAATATTATTTTTGGTTAATAAGAAATAATGAGAATTGTAAAAATCAGCAAATTTGGTTAATGTGGTTAAATCATCTTTGTATGCGCATAGGTGTGAGAAAAATCCCATCTCGTTTTCTAATTTTTTGATATTTTCTAACCCTAAAGCTTCAACAAAAATCTTTTGACCTTTTTCCAGTGGAAATAATGATGGATCATATAGCATTAATTGCTCTTTACTTTTTAATTTGTTGCATACTGAAAAGAAAACTGCAAGATAGCATAACATTTCGTACTCTTCATCAATATTGTTTGAATTTTTTTCACTATTTGCATCATTATAAGCCGTAATAATTTTACAAAATTTTGTACCTTGGTCTGTTTTAATAATATAATTAAAATGTTTGGAAAAATTTTTTATATAATTTAGTAATGGAAAATCCCCAAAAAAGTTTGATAAAAATCTAACACTTTCTTTGTATGGAACAGATGAAGAAATAAAATTAGACCATTCTATTTTTTTAAATAAGGAAATGTTATTAATTATATCGTCAATAGTTAACTTTCTATTATAATAACGCTTTCTTAAATCTTCTGGAATATCTGCCCCAATTAATAAAATTTCTTTATTTTCCTCAACAAATGTTTCTGGTAATTTGCTTATATCTATTGGTCCAAAATTTCTATTAAAAATCATTTTTCTAAATATTCTATTATCTTTTTGTTGTGAAAATTCATAATACATTTCTATAACTTTAGGCAGACCAAGTTCTTCAACCATTTTTCTAGACTTACTTTCTAAATTGTAAAAAATATATTTACTACTTAATTCTTCTATTTGTTCAAAATCTAAAGAAAACACTTCTTTCAAAGTTAGTTTACATTCATATATGGTTTGTTTAAATTGTTCACTAAATAAGTCTGATAGAAAATTATTTGGATTACTTTTAACAATTTCATCATCAAAATGATTCGGATTAACAATTCTATTCAACTTATCAAAATTTCTAATATTACATCCTTTATAATTAATATATGGTGAATAACTTACGATATCAAAATCTATATTTGCCTTGGTTTTTGTAAGATCTGCAATAAAACCTTTGTCTGCTATAATTCTAAGATCTTTCCATTCATCAAATGGAATATCACTTAAGTCACAACTTAATAATTTATTTTGAATATTATAATATTGATTAGCTAACTCTTCTTTAATTGTTATAGACAATTGGTAAGAATTCTTTATTTTGTTTATTATGGAATTTAACAGTGATTTAATTTGTCTAAATTCTACGACTGTTAACTTATCATTCATAATTGTCTCACCACCTAGTTTTGTTATTATTTACTGACATTAGTATAACAAAATTTTTTAAATTTTTAAAGTACTATTATAACAAGTAAAAAAAGATTAGTTCAAAATAATCAAGCTAATCTTTTTGTCACTGTAAAATCTTAAATACTTTTTTAACTTTTCCAAATCTCACACAGATTGATGTTAAGTCTTCTCTTTTTTTACCTATTATTTTATCTGTTTGGTCTGCAACTCTCACAAAACTAGATTTCATAAAATGAGTAAATATATATTCATGGCTATTAATATCATTTTTATATTTATAACAAAAATCTCTAATCGGCGCACATATATTAAAGACCCAGATTGGACTTACAATATATACTTTCTTATACTTTTTTAAATCAATATTAATATTTTCAATATCCATTCTCCATTGATGCATTCCAAACCTTCCACACCACCAGAAACCTAGTGTTCCATCAGTTTTCTCTTTAGTTTTTAATTCAATTATATTGGCACCAATTTCATTTGCTTTCTCATATGCAACTTTTTTTGTATAGCCCATTCTGGAGAAATATACTACAACACTATCTTTGTTTTTATTTATGTTTTTATAGTCATTGATATCAAAGACAAATTTTGATTGTGTATAAAATATTACTGTTATTAAACCAATTATAAATTGTAAAAATCCAATTATAAAATATTTAAGACATCTAAATTTACAATTTTTCCTGTTTTATAATTTTCTATGCACTTTAATATTAATTCCGGTGATCTTAATTTATTTTTCATTTTTATAATTTCATCATAAGAAAACCATTTTACAATTAGTATTTCATTTAAATTATATTCTATTTTTTCATCTATTAATTTTGTCCCAAAAATAATACTTAAAAATATATCATTTTCTAATACTTTATTTCCTATTTCAAGTATTCCAGTTGGAATAATATCGCATCCTGTTTCTTCTTTTATTTCTCTTTTTAAACAATCAATTACTGATTCATTTACTTCCATGCGACCTGCGGGTATATTCCATTTTCCTTTACAATTTTCTTTTGCTTCTTGTACTAATAAGAACTTATCGTCTTTTTCAATTAAACCACCAATTACAATATTCGTCATCTAACCACTTCCTTTATGCTATAAAACCAAGTAGCATTTACTTGGTTTTACTTTATCAAATTATTTTTTAAACAATATGGTACTACTTCATTTTTTAATGTATTTGATAATATATCTGTACCTATACTACTTTCATACCACATAAAATTTTCTATTTCTTCGGATAAACTTAAGCTACCATCAAGTGGTCCATTATATTTGAATACATAAAAATGTATCGGAGTTTTTCCATCACTTGTTGCTATTTCGTCAAATTCCATTACTAACTCAAATAATGCCTCATCAAAAATGGCATTATTACCTAATTCTTCATGACATTCTCTTTTAGCTGCATCAAGTGGAGTTTCTCCATCTTCTACTCTTCCACCAATCATTTGATATGTTGGTCTTTTTCTCGGTTTATCAATTAATAATTTATTATCTTTAAAAAACATTGTACCAACGACATTCATATTCTCACCTTATTTCCATGTTTATTACATTGTGATTGCTATCACATGTAAAAATCATATTTACTTTTTCATCACGCATATATTTGATTAAATCATCATCCAGTAAATGCGTAGTTGCTAGTCTTTTTTCTTCCGCAATCAACTTTTTTATCGGTATCCAACAAGCATAGTTTTCAGGAAACTCTTGAGGTGTACCATCTATTTTACTTGCAATATATGTTTTTATAGCATATTTTTTATCTTCTGCTGGATAAATAATCTCTATCTTTCCAATGCATTTAAGTTCATCAATTGTCATCCCAGTTTCTTCTTTAAATTCTCTTTGGCATGCTTGTACTTCCGATTCGCCATCTTCAACTTTTCCACCAGGAATGTCAAAAAAATCTTTGTTAATATCTTTATATCTTATGCACATTATTTTATCATCTTTTATAGCAAATACCCTAACTGCATATCTAACTTTCATGTTTTTCTTTTCCTTTTTTTCGCATTTCTATTTCTTTTATAAATATTTGTAATTTAGGAAACGCACTTTTAATACGACGGTAAAGTACGGTATTTTCTTGAAACCATTTCTCAATATATTGTTTTATTTTTTCTGTGTTATCTTTTCTTTCACTTTTAATTTTACCTTTTATCTTAAATAAAATATATGTCGATATAATATTATCAATTATATAAATTACAAATAATATTATGGCTACCCATAAAAGTGCTGTTGGGGATAACTTATCAACAAGTTTTATAACTGCAGGATGTAAGACATAAATTATTAATGATGCAAGTAGTCCAAAAGGGATCATAGTTTCTAAACAAATTCTACCATTAATATTAAATTTTTTATTTGAATAATCCCACCATCTAACATTATATATTTTTTCCATAAAATAACTAGTAAAGTATTCAAGTAAAGAACATATTAAAATAGCTTTTAAAAACACTCCGAGTATATCACTAGTATCCTTACCTACTACTAGAATAATTGCCAAACATCCCCATCCATATATTGGACAATATGGACCAATTAAAAATCCACGATTTATAAATTTGTGTTTATTCCATAAAGAAACACATACTTCCATAAACCAACCTAAAAAGGAATAAATAATAAAATATAAAAAATATTTACATACTATTTCCATTTACCTTCACCTCATTTTAAGTATATCATATAATTTTTATATTTTAAAGAAAAAACCAGAATGCATTTTTGCACTTTGGTTTATAAATATGATTTCCAAGATTTAATTTGGAACTCTAATAATTCTAGTAGTTCTTCAGCTAATTTTTCAACTTTATAATCAATATTATTATTTAATATTTCTTCAACTTTAATAATTCCTTTGTTAGTTCCTTCAGTTAACATTTTTGCTATTTTGGCATCATCACATTTAATTAATTCTATTCCTGTGTAAATTTCATTAAATGTTTTAATAATTATATTTATTTCCGTAGGCTTTTCCCCTAGTTCATTTAACATATTGGTTATATCCATTTTATTTACCATGTATTTTTTCTTAGCATCACTCATTGTTTTAGCTAAGGTTTTATCTTCAATATGCCCTTTTACTTCATCAATACCAATTATTCCCATTGCCACTATTTTATATAGTTCATTTAAAACTGTTATATCATCCATTTAAAAATCACCCATTAATAGTATGAGTGATTTTTTATAAATTATACTTCTTGAACAACTGCAATTATCATTGGTTTACATTCAGTTAGTTCATATAAATATCTACTTAACTCTTCTCTAATTTCAACTTTTATTTGATTAAAATCTATATATTTTGGAGTTATATTTCTATTAATTATAGCTTCACATATTACTTTTATTTCATTTATCATATCTTGTGAATCTTTAACATAGATAAATCCACGAGTTGTAACTTCAGGTCCCACAAGTAAAACTTTATCTTTTTTATCTACTGTGGCACTGATTAATACAATACCATTTTCAGATAACATTTCACGGTCTTTAATAACTAAATCCCCAATATCATCATTACTTGTTCCATCAATTAAAACATCATCAACTTTAATTCTTGCAAAATTATCTACAAGATTACCATCTTCAAATGTTACAACATCACCATTTTGTTTTAGTAAAATATTCGAATCAGGAATTCCTAAATGACTTGCTAAATTGGCATTATTAACCATATATCTATATTCTCCTTTTACGGGCATATAGAATTTTGGATTAATTAATTTAATCATAAGCATTAAATCTTCTCGTGATGCATGATGTAATATTTCTTTTTCTTTATCAATTGTTTCAATATCACAACCAAATTTTGCTAGTTCATTTTGTAATTTTACTAAAACTTTTTCTGTACTGTCATAACGGGGTTCTGCAAAAACTATAGTATCTGTTGGTTTTAATGTAACAAATTTATCATATCCATTTAATATTTTATTCATATTTGCATATGGTGTTGTTCTATCATCCATTACTAAAAGTATGGCATTTTCGTCATTTATATTTGATAAATCACCAAGGATTTCTTCATTATAACTCATATATCCTTCTTTATGGGCAAAACTTACGACATTTTGTAATCTTTTACCCATTAGAATTATCTTTCGATGAGAATTTGCTGCAGCTTCAAATATTTCTGAAATTGTATATAAATGCGTTGGTAAAACAGAAAATATTATTCTTTTATCATGATGTTTAATAACATCACCAAAAAAGTTTACTAATCTATGTTTCGGAGATGTGTGTCCATTTTTTTCTGCAAAAGAAGATTCACAAAGTAAACATAGAACACCTTGTTTTCCAATATAAGCAATTTTACCAATGTCCATATCATATGCCCCTTGCATGCTTGGGTCTATTATAAAATCTCCGGTATAACAAATTGCTCCGTCTTTTGTATTAACTACATACATTACTGAATCTGGACATGAATGAGAAACTGCGATTGGAAATATTGAGACATTCCCAAAATTAATTTTCTTGTGAGGTTTAATTAGTACAATATTATTTTCATTTACTCCATCTTCCATAAGTTCAAATTTAGTATATTTTGTGGCATAAACTTTTAATGTTGGAATGTCTTTTAAAAGATCTCTTACTGCTCCCATGTTTTCGGGATGACCATGAGTTATAAATAAACCTTTAATTCTTTTTTTGTTTTTTACTAAATAACTAAAGTCTGGCATAATATAATCTATACCAAGTAAATTTCCACTTGCAAACTTTATTCCTGCATCAAATACAAATATTTCATCATCTACTTCAATGACATAAGAGTTTTTCCCACTTTCAGAAAGTCCTCCCAAACCAAAAATCTTTATTTTACTCATATATTATCACCTTCATTATCAAAAAAATAAGTTCTTCGGTAAATAAATTATACCAAAAAACTTAAATTAAATCAATCTATTTCTTCACTTAACATTTTACTTAAAGATATTATATCCAAATCCTTAAATATTATACTATTTATTAATATCTTTATATTTTTTGTATCCGTTGATTTTTCAACATAATATATATCTCCAGAAGTTATGTTATTTTTTATATCTATAAATGTTTTATTATTTACTATTTTATTTGTTTTAACTAAATATTTGTTATTTTTTCGGCACATTTTTTCATTTGAACCACTTAAATAGCAAATATGCGTATTATTACTATATTTATTTATTAAAGATTCTAACTCTTTATATTTATTAACTTCATTATTTACTTGCTCTAGTTTTTCATTTTTATTAAAATTTTCTACATTTACAAGAATGCTTGCTTCAAGGTTGTTATCTTTAAAATACTTAATTATATTTTCATTATACTCTAATATGAAGGATACACTTTTTTTATTTTCATTTCCTCTTTCAACAATTTTATCTTTATTATTTTCAATTGTTACTTCAGGATATGATGTATCATATATCAAATAATAAGAATTAAAAGTATTTAAATCTTTCATATTATAAAAACTATTTTTTATATTAACTGTTTTTCCATTTAAACCTGGTACTATATGATCATCTTCTATAAAAGCATTAATGTATTCTTCATTATATTTAGAAGATTCTTCTTTAATACTTTGATATAATTCGTTTTTATCTAATGTTAAGTTTGCAATTTTTTCCGTATAAAAAAAACTAAATGCTGCAATCGCTAATATTCCTAGATTTCGAAAATGTTTCAATTAACTCACCTAGTAAAAGTATATGCTG
This sequence comes from uncultured Bacilli bacterium, assembly GCA_934096035.1. Lineage (GTDB taxonomy): Bacteria > Bacillota_I > Bacilli_A > RF39 > UBA660 > Onthocola_B. The sequence goes on along the minus strand of CAKOKX010000001.1, from coordinate 352,932 downwards.
TACCCAAAAGAAGATGTTATTTTTATCTTCTTTTTTAATATTAACAACATTCAATAATTGTCTCGTAATCATCTTCTGTTTCTTCCTCTTTTGGTTTTTTAGATTTTGTAGTTACAAAAGATACTTTTTCTGCAATTATTTCGGTCAAATATTTAGTTGTGTTGTTTTCGTCGACATAACTTCGATTTTGAATTCTTCCTTTTATACCAAGTATATCCCCACGATGGCAATATTCTTTAGTGCTTGATGCTAACCCATTCCAAAGAACACATCTAAAAAAATCAGTTTCATATTTTCCTTCAGAATTTTTGAAATTTCTTTGCACTGCTAAGTTAATAATTGTTCTTTTTTTATTTTCTTCGTATTCTTCAATTTCTGGGTCACCAGTTAGTCTTCCAACTAAAATTATTTGATTTATCATAATTCCTCCTTTCTATACCACTTTATCAGTTATAAAGAAGGAATGCAAATTGCCAATTTGTTAAATTGAAGTCTATTTTTTAAAAAATTTATAATAATTCTATATAATTTTTTTATTTTTTTATTAAATTTTTAATTTTGATATAAAATTAATTATTGTATTTTTATTAAAAATTTGGTAAACTTATTATGAAAATAGGAGTTGTGTTTATGGAAAATATAGTTAGTTTTAATGGAACGATATTAAGCAATTATCAAAAAACTTATCCTAACTTAGCTAAATTTACTTATGATCAAGCAAATGATGCACTAGTTTATGAAGGAAATTTTATTAAATTAAATGGTTATGGTTTAAGTAGAATTGATCCGGTTTTCTTTAACATGAATCCTGATGAAATATTTATATTTATAAAAAATGGCTTTTACAAACCTTCGAATGGAAATCAACTAATTACTAATCTTCTTAGTAAACTTGTTATTACAGAAGAAGAAATTAATTTTATAAACAACTATGTTTCACAATATATTGAAAGATTAAACATTTATGCAAGCAACAGAGATATGTTTGATAGATATTTTGAAAACGATAGTGTTAAAACTTTTTTACAGGATATTAGATTTGCTAAAGATATTGTTGAAGATGCGAAAAGCAAAGCTAGTTTAAATGATAACTCTGTTTATAGTTTTATAGTTAGTGCCTATAACAATGAAATGTCTAGTATGAATCAAAATAAAAGTCAAGAACAAAGTATGGATAAAGAATTAACTTTAACGCGAAATAATCCCAAAATGAGTGGTTATCAATTATTTGACGAAAATGAAAATTACTTAAAAAAATTAAACGAAAATCAAAAAATGAATATAGCTGGTTATACAAGTATTATTTTAATAGTTGCCACTGCAATTACTTTTGGAATGTATTTAGCTATAAACTTTTTACCATAAAAAAAGATTTTTTATTAAATCTTTTTTATTTCTTTATTTTTCCAAATCTTCTATCTCTAGTTTTATAAACTTCTATTGCTTCTTCTAAACATTTCGGAGTAAAGTCTGGAAAATAAACTTTAGGAAAATAAAACTCAGCATATGATATTTGCCATAACATAAAGTTACTTATTCTATTTTCTCCGCTTGTTCTTATTAAGAAATCAACATCTGGTAAATCATTATAAAGATATTTACTGTACATTTTTTCATTAATATCTTCTATTTTTAAATAACCTTCTTTTACTTCACTGGCTATTTTTTTAGTAGCATCTACGATTTCTTGTCTTCCTCCATAACTCAAACAAAAATTAACTACTAAACCGGTATTGTTTTTTGTTGTTTCTTCTAATTCATTTATAGCTTCAACTATTTCAGGCTTTAAAAAAGATTTTTGAGAAGAAAATAAAACTTTAATATTTTCACTATCATATTTACTTTTAGCTTTTTTAAACCATTTCATGAATAGTTCCATTAAATAATTAACTTCTTCAGTACTTCTATTGAAGTTTTCCGTTGAAAAAACATATAAACTTAGATAATTAGCTATTTTCTTTTTACTTATATAAAGAATTATTTTTTCTAAGGCGTCTGCTCCAGCTTTGTGTCCTTCACTGCGAATTTTTCCTCGTTCTTGTGCCCATCTGCCATTTCCATCAACAATTATACCTATGTGATTTATTGTATTCATATTATCTCCTTCTTCGACGATGTTTTTTCTTACTTAATTTTCTTATTATCAATAATACAAATATTACAGCAATACCAATTAATACATAAGTTATAATTGGATAGTATTCAATATTATTTTCAAGATAAACATTTGATGTTGCTAATAAAACATCGCCATCATATATATTTACAACTCCAAGCTTACTTCCTTTTTTAGTATTAAATGTTATTTTATCACTACCTACATATTCATATGTTACTTCTGTATCATTTTTTAAATACTTTTCTATTTCTTCACTACCTGTTATTTTATATGTTTTTTCTTTACTTAAATCAATAGGAATTTCTTTTATAAATGTATCATCATTTATAATATTTTTATATCCATAATTATTATTGTAATAATCATAAATTGTAATTGTATCTTTTACAGCATTATATGGATTTGTTGTACTTGAGTTTATTACCACTAACAAATAATCAACATTATTTAAAGTTGTAATTGAAGCAAGACATCTACCAGCATCTTTTGTGAACCCACTTTTTGCTCCCTTTATTTCATCAGTATTTAAAATATTTTTATAACTATTTACTGTACTTTCTAGATTTATACCATTACTTGTTTTATAACTTTTTGTAGTAAAAATAGTTTTAAACGTTTCGTTTTTTAAAGCATATTTTAGTAACTTTGCTAAGTCACTAGATGTTGAATAATTATTTTCATCATCTTTACCAACAGGATTTGCATATGATGTATCATTCATCCCTAATCTTTTTGCAGTTTCATTCATTTTTTTAATAAATTTATCATATCCCAAGGTATTATTTACTACAGCATTTACAGCATCTGCTCCACTCGGTAAAATAATGCCATATAATAAATCACGATATGTTACTTTATCACCAACTTTAAATCCTGCTTTTGAATAACCAACTGTACCTTCAAAATCTCTTTCTTTAATTGTTACAATTTCATCTAAATCATTTATTTCTTCGATAGCTACTAGAGTTGTCATCATTTTAGTTAAACTTGCTATTGACGTTTTTTTAGTATCATTCTTGCTATATAATAGTATATCTTCATTCATATTATATAATGATACATACTCTCCGGTAATGTCAAAATTTTCGGCATAAACACTATAACAAAAGAAAAAAAGGCTAAATAAGAAGAATACTACTTTCTTCATTAGATAGCCTCATAAGTTGTTCCTTCACGAGTATCTTTAATTACAATTCCCATGTTTAACAATTCTTCCCTTATTTTATCGGCTTTTTCATAATTTTTATTTTTCTTAGCTTCATTTCTTTCATTAATCTTAGCTAATATTTCATCTTCATTTTCAATTTTCTTAGTTTCATTCTTTAATAAATCTAGACTTAATACTTCATCAAAATCACTTACTAATCTATATTTAGTTCCCATGTTTACATCGCTTTTTAATAAATCATATAAAACAGTGATTGCATTTGCTGTGTTTAAGTCATCTTCTAGACAATTAACAAACTTTGCTTTCCAACTATTAAATTCATTTTCATCAATGTTATCATCAAATTTAAGACTTGATGTTTTACTTTTTAATTTTTTATAGGCATTTTCTGCGCCTTCTAGAGAGTCAAATGAAAATGTTAATTGTTTTCTATAATGACTAAGTAAGCACATATATCTAAAACTTAAAGGATTGTAGCCCTTTTCTTTTAATAAGCTAACTGTTAAAATTGCTCCATGACTTTTACTCATTTTTCCAGACTCATCGTTTAAATGTTCATTGTGGAACCAATAATTACACCATTTATGTCCAAGATATGATTCACTTTGAGCGATTTCATTTGTGTGATGTGGAAAAATATTATCTACTCCACCACCATGAATATCAAGATATTCACCAAGATATTTTATACTTATTCCAGTACATTCAATATGCCATCCAGGATAACCAACTCCCCATGGACTTTCCCATTTTAATTCTTGATCTTCAAATTTAGATTTTGTAAACCATAAAACAAAGTCATTTTGATTTCTCTTGGAATTATCTTCTTCAACTCCAGCACGAACACCAACAACCATTTCATCTGCTTTATGATTAGTTAGTTGATAATAATCTTCAAGTTTTGTTGTATCAAAATAAATATTTCCACCAGCTTGGTATGCATATCCTTTTTCTAATAAGTTCTCAATTATCTTTATATATTCATTTATATTAGCTGTTGCTGGGCTTACAATATCAGGCATTCTATTATTTAATAATTCAAAATCATGAAAGAATGCATCGGTATAAAATCTAGCAATATCCATTACTGTTTTATGTTCCTCTTTGGCACTCTTAACCATTTTGTCGTCTCCAGAATCCGAATCACTTGTTAAATGTCCTACATCTGTAATATTCATTACTCTGGTTACATCGTATCCAAGATAACGCAATGTTTTATCTAATATGTCATGACCTATGTAATTTCTCATATTTCCAATGTGAGCATAATGATAAACTGTAGGCCCACATGTATAAAATCCTACTTTGTTTTCATGCCATGGCACAAATTCTTCTATCTTTCTAGTAAGTGTATTATATATTTTCATTTTGTCCTCCTTAGTTTTCACTTTTTAATATTTTTAATGTAATTTCATCATTTTCAGTATTAAATTTAATTATTTTAATTTTGTAGTCAGTTTTATTTATTTCCTTTTCATCATCTAAAATACTACTTAATTCAATGTACTCGATATGAGGATTATTTATGACTATTAACTTAGCTAACTTTTCGCCTTCTCTTTCACAATCCTCATCTTTACACCTGTTATCTATTACCTTATTATATTTTATATAAATATCATCATCTATTTTAGCTATATCGGATAATTTCATAACGAATTCTTGATTGCTATGTGTATTAATGGTGTTTCCTTCATTAAAAAACTTATATATCCATATACCTATTCCAATAAATAATGCTAGTATCAATAACCAACCTATTCTTTTTTTCATTTTTCTAACCTATTTAGTATTTCTTCTTTTCCAATTAGGTATAGTGTATCAGCTAATTCTGGTCCATGCATTATACCGCTGGCGGCAATTCTAATTGGCATGAATAACATTTTACCTTTTACTCCAGCTCTTTCCTTTACATTATTTATTACTTGTGATAATGCTTCAACTGTCCATTCATTTGTATTTTCTATTTCTTCTTTAAATATTTTTACTACCGTTGGTATTATTTCATCACTTTTTATAAATTCTTGAGCTTCTTCTTCTATCTTGAAATCTTTATCAAAGAAACCTTTCACTAATTCATTTATTTCATTTCCATAATCTAAATGACTCTTATATATTAATAATAAATGATTAACCCATTCTTCACTTTTACCTTCACAATTAATTGTAAAGTATTTCTTAATCCATTCTAAATATTTATTATCATCCATTTTATTAATATATTGGTGATTAAACCACTTTAATTTTTTTACATCATATTGACTAGATGATTTACTTATTCTTTCTTCATTAAAGTTTGCTATAAGTTCATCCATTGAAAATACTTCTTGATTAGTTTCTGGACTCCATCCTAAAAGTGATAAATAATTTACTATTGCTTCTGGTAAATATCCTTCATTATAAAGATCCATAAATGATGCATCACCATTTCTCTTTGATAATTTATTACCATCTTCTCCAAGAACCATGGCTACATGAATATATGTTGGTTTTTCCCATCCAAATGCGTCATATAATAAATTGTATTTGGCTGTTTGGTCTAGATATTCTTTACCACGAATAACATGAGTTATTTCCATTAAATGGTCATCTATTACATTGGCAAAATTATATGTTGGGAATCCATCACTTTTAAGTAAAATTTGATCATCTAAAATACTATTATCTATTTTTACTTTTCCATATATTAAATCTTCAACAATTGTTACTCCTTCTTTAGGCATCTTTTGTCTAATTACATATGGAATATTATTTTTTAAATTTTCTTCAATCTTTTCTTTACTTAATCTTGAGCATCTTCCATCATATACAAATGGTTTCTTTCTCATTTCAGCCTTTTCTCTCATTTTTGTGAGTTCTTCTTCACTACAAAAACAATAGTAGGCTTTTCCCATTTCTACTAATTTTAAAGCATATTCTTTATAAATATCTTTTCTTTCACTTTGAATATATGGTCCATATCCTTTTTCATTATTTGGACCTTCATCTATTTTGAATCCACATAAATCAAGAGTATTATAGATGAAATCTATTGCTCCTTCAACTTCTCTTTCTTGATCTGTATCTTCAATTCTTAATATAAAATCTCCATTGTATTTTTTGGCAAGCAAATATTCAAATATTGCTGTTCTTAAATTTCCTATATGCATAAATCCAGTTGGACTTGGTGCATAACGAGTTCTTACTTTCATACTACCTCCATTAATCTTCTTTATCAAAGAAACTCTTTACTAAATCCAAAACATTATCAAATTCTTCTTGACTACATCGTTCAATAAATTCAATATTTCTTTCAACATAGTCAATACTTCTAATATGTTCGCATAGTACTGAACCTTTTATCTTTTTTAATTTTGTTAACTCATAATGAGTTGGAAAGCTTTTAGTATTTAAGCTTATTGGACATAAAATTGCCATATTTGTAAATTGATTAAACAACTTACCACTTAAAACTAAAGCGGGTCTTTTTCCATTCTGTTCATGACCTTTAATTGGACTTAAATCAATATAAACTATATCTCTTTCTTGTGGTATATATTTTACCATATCTCTTTCCCCTTTGCTTCATCCCAAGTGAAATCATTTTCAACTTTAGAACCATTATAATTTTTAATTCTTAGCTTCAAAGATTCTTTAGGTCTTTGAGCTTTTGTTATTATTATCCTGTTTTCTTCCCTGACTATATTTATTGCATCGCCTGATTTAATATTCAAGGCATCTAAATAAACTTTTGGTATTCTAACGCCATTAGAATTACCCCACTTTTGCACTCTATATGACATACTTTATCCCTCCATATCTAATATATACAAAGTTTATATGAAAGTCAAGAGTAAAAGCAATATTTTTTCTTAAAAATTCCGATAAAAATAAGATTGGAATGACTCCAATCTTATTTCATATTATAGATAACTCTTGCACCATCTGATGCTGCAGTTACTAGTTGATAAGTATCCTTCTTTATGATATCTCCAACAGCATATACACCTTTAATATTTGTTTCTAAAGTATCATTTACTTTTACATAACTATTTTCATCTAATATTTCTTTTGGTACAAATTCTGTTGCAGGTCTATATCCTATATAAATAAATACACCTTTTACTTTTAAATCTGTTCCATTATCTAAAGTTATTTCAGATAATTTATTATTTTCTTCATGCATGCTTTTTATATTAGCATTATATATAATTTCAATTTTAGAATTATTTTTTACTTCTTCAACAAGCATATCTTCTCCGCGAAAACCTTCTCTTCTATTTATAAGATAAATATGATTTACAATATTTGCTAAATATAAAGCTTCTTGTAGTGCACTATTTCCAGTTCCCACAATTGCTATATCTTCATTCTTATAAAAGTTAGCATCACACATAGCACATGTTGATAAACCATGTCCCAATAAATCTTTTTCATTATCTAATCCCAAATACTTTGGTTTTCTTCCCATTGCTAATATTACTTTTTTAGCCTCATAAGTATTATTTGAAGTAATTACTTTTTTTATTTCACTGTTTAACTCTAAATCTTTTACTTCTTCTAAAACATACGGAATATCCATATTATTTACTTGTTTTTCTAAAATTTCTGCAAAATCCGGCCCTGATATATCTATTAATCCTGGATAATTACTTATTTTATCTATATTATTTAATAATCCTCCGGGCATTCCTTTATCTATTAATAATACCTTTTTGTTACTTCTTTTGGCATATATTCCTGCGGTTATACCACTGATTCCCATGCCTATTATAATAATATCGTACATAAATCCTCCTTAAAATCTTACTACTTCATTTTCGTCTTGATCATAAAGATCTTCATATCTGCCTTTTCTTCCTGTTATCATTATAATTACTAATCCTACTATAACCATAATAACTGATACGATTTGAGCAACTTTAAATCCACCAAGCATTAAAGAATCTGTTCTCATTGATTCAATTACAAAACGACCTAATCCATACCACATTAAATATAATGCAAATGGTTGACCAACTTTAGTTATTTTTAATCTTCGTACAATTAATATAATTATAAAACCTATTAAACACCATATTGATTCATATAAAAACGTTGGTGTATAATAAATTCCATCTATTTTCATTCCTTCAATTATAAATGATGGAATATGTAAACTTTGTAAATGGGCAAGTGTTGTTACTGGACCATGTGCTTCACTATTAAAGAAATTTCCCCATCTACCAATAGCTTGTGCTAGTAATAGCGCTGGCACTATAAAATCAAACATTCTTATTGCTCTTACTTTATACTTCCTACAATATAATAGTATAACCAATAATCCTGCAATTAAACCACCGTGAATTGCTAATCCACCTTCCCATATTTTACAAGCGTCCCAAAAACTATCATATAATTCTAAATTAAATAGAACATAGTAAACTCTAGCACCAATTATTCCAAATATAATTGTCCAAAAAAGCATATTAAAAACAAAATCTGTTGAAAATTTGTATCTTTTAGCTTCTTTTAATATCATGGTTATTCCTAACATCGCTCCAATTATTATAAGTACTGAATACCATTCTAATTTAAAACTTCCAATTGTAAAAATATATCTATTCATATTTCACTCTCCGTTATTATTATAACAATTTTTGTTAAATTAATCTATCATATTTAATTTATTTTTATCAGAATTAAAGCTAGGAAGTTAATTCCTAGCCTACTTTTTTTATTTTCTATTAAGTTTTGTCAAATCTTTTTTAACTGTAATCATTTTAATATCTTTGCTAGGAATTCCCCTGTGTATGAACCGTTTACTTTAGCAACTTCTTCTGGAGTTCCTGTGGCAACAATTTTACCACCACCTGAACCTCCATCTGGTCCTAAATCAATTATATAATCTGCAACTTTTATAACATCCAAGTTATGTTCAATTACTACGACTGTGTCGCCATTATCAACAATTCGATTTAGTATTACCAATAATTTCTTTATATCATCTGAATGTAATCCTGTTGTTGGTTCATCTAAAATAAATATAGATTTTCCAGTGGCTTTCTTTTGAAGTTCTTTAGCAAGTTTTACACGACCGGCTTCACCACCTGATAATGTCGGAGCTGATTGGCCTAATTTAATATATGAAAGGCCAACATCCATCATTACTTTTAGTTTATTGTAAATTTTAGGAACATTTTCAAAAAATTCTATTGCTTCACTAACTCGCATATCTAAAACTTCACTAATATTTTTACCTTTATATTTTATTTCCAGTGTTTCTCTATTATATCTTTTACCTTTACAAACGTCACATGGTACATAAACATCCGCAAGGAAATGCATTTCTATTTTTTTTACTCCATCTCCCCAACAATTTTCACATCTTCCACCTTTTACATTAAATGAAAATCTACCTTTATCATAACCACGCATTTTAGCGTCTTTAGTTTGTGCAAATAAATCTCTAATATCATCAAATACTCCGACGTAAGTGGCTGGATTACTTCGTGGGGTTCTACCTATTGCGTCTTGAGTTATTTGAACAACCTTATCAATATTTTCTAATCCTTTAATTTCTTTACAAATACCAGGAACAACTTTACTATTATAAATTTCACTTGCTAATCTTTTATATAACACCTCATTAATAAGTGATGATTTACCTGAGCCAGATACTCCCGTTACAACAACTAATTTGTTTAATGGAATATCAACATTAACATTCTTTAAATTGTTTTCTTTAGCACCTTTTATGCTTATTTTTAATCCATTACCTTTTCTTCGTTTTTCTGGAATTTCTATTTTTAACTCTCCACTTAAATATTTACCTGTTAAACTGTTTGGATTCTTCATAACTTCTTCAGGGGTTCCAGCAGCCATGATTTCTCCACCAAACTCACCAGCACCAGGTCCTACATCTACTAGAAAATCTGATGCCAACATTGTATCTGTATCATGTTCAACTACAATCAATGAATTTCCTAAATCTCGCATTTCTTTTAAAGAATTTATTAATCTTTCATTATCTTTTTGATGAAGTCCTATACTAGGTTCATCTAATACGTATAAAACTCCGGATAATTTTGATCCTATTTGAGTTGCTAGTCTTATTCTTTGCGCTTCTCCACCAGATAATGTTCCTGCACTTCTTGTAAGAGTTAAATAAGACAATCCTACATTATTTAAAAACTCTAGTCTTGACATTATTTCTTTTAAAATTAAATCACTTATTTCTTTTTCTTCATTATTTAATTTTAATTTTTTTACAAAAGCTAATAAATCACCGATTGACATATCTGTCATATCAAAAATATTTTTGCCATTTATATATATTGATAAAACTGATTTTTGTAATCTTTTTCCTTTACATACAGGACATTCAGTTTCTACCATGTATCCTTGTAACCAATCTCTTATCCATCCACTTTTTGTTTCAATATATCTTCTTTCTAAAGCAGGTATAACACCTTCATAAGTACTCTTTGTATTTCTTGTATTACCATTTTTTGATTTATAATTAAATTCTAATAATTCATTTGTTCCATATAAAATATAATTTAACTTTTCTTCTGGAATATTTTTTACTGGTTCATACATATTTATATCATAGTGATTACAAACAGTTTCAATTTGTGTATAATATGTTGTTGAATCCATACTTAAAGCTGTTATTGCGCCTTCTACAATTGACTTGTCTTTATTAGGAATAAGTAAATCTTTACTTATATGTAATTTAGTTCCTAATCCTTTACATTCTGGACATGCTCCATATGGGGCATTAAATGAGAACAATCTTGGTTCTAATTCAGGTATTGAATAATTACATATCTCACATGCATATTTTTCACTCATAAATATTTCTTCATCATCTACGAGTATTACTACTTTTCCATCCGCTTTTTTGGTACTTGTTTCTATTGCTTCAAATATTCTTCCATATTCTTCATCATCAACGGTAATTTTATCTATTATTACATCTATATTATCTTTAATATTTTTTTCTAGTGTAATTTCTTCATTTAAACTCATATTTTTTCCATTAACGCGAACACGGGTAAAACCTTCTTTGCGAAGTTCATCAAATAAATCTTTATGTGTGCCTTTTTCACCATGGACTACCGGTGATAATATAGTCACTGTTTTATCTTTATATTCCATTACTTTATTAGTCATTTCCTCAATACTTTGACTTTTTATTGGAACGTGATGTGTTGGACAGTATGGTACTCCGATTCTTGCAAATAATAGTCTTAAATAATCATAAATTTCAGTAATTGTTCCTACGGTTGAACGAGGGTTCTTATTTGTTGATTTTTGATCGATAGAAATTGATGGGCTTAAACCTTCGATAGAATCTACATCTGGTTTTTCGTTTACTCCAATAAATTGGCGAGCATATGCTGATAGACTTTCAACATATCTTCTTTGTCCTTCAGCATAAATTGTATCAAACGCTAAACTACTTTTTCCTGATCCAGATACTCCGGTCATAACCACCAATTTATTTTTAGGTATTTCTATATTTATATTTTTTAAATTATTTTCTCTAGCACCTTTTATTATGATTTTATCATTATTCATAAAGCTACACCTCTTCTTAGTATTTTAACACAAAAACCTATTTTTCATGCAAAAATAATATATCACAAACATATATTTGTAGTCAAGATATTTTTTAAAGAATTTCTAATTGTCATATTATTAAATAAAAGTTGATATACTCAGTGTAAATATGCAACGAAATAATTTGACAAATACTGCAATTTATGGTAATATAGTGGCACTTAAAGGAAAAAATTTTAAAGGGGGTACAAATATGTACGAAGAAGGAAAAAAACATTTAGATATTAATTGGGGATCATTAATTATCAAACTCTTAATATTTGCGTTAGTTATATTTCTTGCTTGTTGGATTTTTTCAAAAATAGCCAATAGCAAAAAAACTAATACAAAAAACAATGGGGTGGCACAAACAACTACTACAACTAAAAATCCAGAAGATGATTTTGAAACAAATCTTGATAAAATGAAAGCTGTTGCCTATGAATATTTTACCAAATCAAGATTACCTGAAAAAGTTGGAAGTACTGAAAAACTTACATTAGAAGAAATGCTAGACAAAAAACTATTATTAGATTTTACAGATAATGGAAAATCATGTGATTTAAAAGATAGTTACATTCAAGCTACAAGAACTTTGGAAGACAATTATGCTTTAAGAGTTAACTTAACATGTGGTAAAAAATCTGATTATATTTTAGCAAATATTGAAAAAGAAAATATATGTGCTAATAATACTTGTGTAGCTAAAGATGATAATAAAAATAATGCATCTAACAATAATTCAGCTAACAATTCTAGTAATAGTAATAGCAATAGTTCAAATTCAAATAAAAATAATAGCTCGAATAATAATCGAAAAACTACAACTACTACGACTACTACAACAATTACAATTACATGCAGTGGCAGTTGTTGCAATACGTGTTGTTCAAAAAATTGTAATAACAATAATAACAATAACAAAACAGATGAAGTTAAAAAAGTTCGTTACTATGAATACGTAAAGTGGTCTGATTGGACTGAAGGATATTCGTATCATTCAAAAGCTGAAAACAAAAAAGAAACAATTAAAACTTATAATTATTGTAAACCTTATGAAAAAACGTATTACACAAGTGGATTTTTCACAAATAAATATGATATAAGAAACTTTAGTTATGAATTCTATTTAGATTTACCAAGTACTGTTAATAGTGTAAAAATTGTAAATCCAACATATTATAGTTCAATTACTGATTATCAAGCATTCATAAATAATCGTAGAGATTATAATATGGGTAGCCCAGTTGGAAGACAAGAAGTAAAAATAAATGATACTACAACATTTAAAAATGCATCTTTAGGAAAAGATAATTTTACATTTAGTTTTGATAAAACAAAATATGATTCTGCACAAAGAACTTGGGCAACTGAAATATCTGTTAAATATAATAACTATAATGGCGCTAAAAAATATACTGTAAGTGATCATGTTGGTGATGTAATATTTACCCCAATAAAGTTTAATATATTATATACTAAAGCAGATACATGTAAAAGAGATTTAGAAAGTAATAGTAATAAATATAAAGGATATATAAAAATAGAAGAAAATGTAAGTTCTAAATGGCTACACAGAACTCCAGAATATGTTTGGAGTAAAGATAGTAATTTAAAAGGTTATACAAAAACTGGAAATTACGAAGATAGATCTGTTTAAATGGATTTTTAAAAATCCATTTTTTTAATACAATAAAAAAAGACTATTATCATAGCCTTTTGATTGTTTTTATTATTCTGGACATTTCTTTGAATTTGTTGGACTTGAAATACAGTTTGCACAAACATCAAATTGATCCTTAACTTCTCCAAATGAACCTACCATCTTGAAGATAATACTTACTAATAGTGGTACGAAGAAGATACACACACCTGCAATTACACGATTAAGTAATGATTTTGCAGCTTTTGATACTGCTTTATCATCACTTGAAATAACAGCTTTTCCTAGGTCTACCATACCAAATACTATTAATAAAACTGGAATAACAATTTTAAATACTAGCATGAACATACCTATCGTATAGAAAATATCTCGTGCATCAGAACAAAAAGTCATAAATAACACTCCCTCCCTTTGTATAACATTATTTTACCCTAAAATATCGGTAAAGTCAATTATTTATTAAATATTTCTCCTTTATATGAAGTATCACAATTTTTATATGGGCTTGTTAAACAATTAACACAATTAATGTAATCTTTTTTCATTTCACTGCTAAATTGCCCAATCATGTTAAATATTATTTTTACTAATAAAGGAACAAAAAATATTGCAATGCTTATTATTATTCTTTTAACCAATGACATAGCTGATTTTTGCATTGCTTTGTCATCACTTGAAATTGCGGATTTTCCAAAATCAATCATTCCTAACACAATAATTACTATAGGAATTAATACTTTTAAAATAAATAAAATTTTTCCAACCATTTGCCATACTGTGGCAGTTTTATAACAAAAATCCATAACCTTACCTCCTTACTTGAATATACTAAATATACCTGATGATTCATTTCCTTCAATTCTACTAAAACCAAGTGATGTTAGGAAATTATTTATAATTTGTTGATCATCTACTTTATCATCTAAACATGGAATATTGAAAAACACTTTACTTCCACTTTCTTTTTCAAAGTCCATTACATCTTTCTCACTTAGAACACTTCTATTTAAAACTATCTTTTGTCCGCTTAGTTTTTCAAATATTTCATTATCTTGTCTTATTAATTTATTTAATTTAATTAATCCTGGTTCTATTAAATAAACTATATCATGACAATATTCTAAAACATTTCCTTCATTTAAATCCACTAATATTACATCATAACCACTATTTTGGCTTAAAAAGTCTACAAAACCTAAACTTGAAGTGCTTTCTAATGTTTCATCATTAAAATATATAAAATCGTTTTTATCTATCTCTACTGCTTTAACTTTATAATACTTTTCTAGATGTAATTTTAGCAAATATATTAAAGTTGTTGCTCCAGCATGTTCAGTAACATTTTTAATACCAATTATTTTTTGTCCTATCTTACCTCTGGTATTATCAACTGCTCTTTCATTTAACGCAGGCTTTTTAAATCCTCCGATATTATGATAGTTTGCAACATCTTTATATTGATTTGGATTATCTATTAAGTATTTTATTGTATTAACATCATTTGTAAAATTATATATTCCCATTGATATTAATTGGGAGATATACATTGGTGAATTTACTTTTTCTGAGTCATCTAATAATAAAATAACTTTAGACATATCAAAATTAACAGATAGATTTTGCATGACATTTATATCTTCATACCCTTTGATTGCTGTTATATCTAAAATCATTTTATTATAATAAAATGTTGAAAATTGGGCTATTAAATCATCAACAGAAAATTCTCCATTTATACTTTTTATTACATCTATATTTAAACTTGCTAATAATGATTGATATTTATTAGAAACTATTACATTCATTTTATCTACTCCTTACTTATATTCTATCATCTGAGCCCACAAAACTTTTTGTTACTCCACTTATTTTATACAATGCTATATTTCCTATTACTGGTAAATTAAATCTGTAAAAGACTTGAATATCATAATATATTAATCCTTTATTATTCTTGTTTTCTTTAAAACAATAATAGTATTTATTACTTTCTTTTGCTTCTTCAACATTTCCATTTAAATCTAAAGCTCCGAACCAACCACTTTCACATTTACCAGTTGTTGTATATCCTTTTTCTAAAACATAGCCGTTTATTATTTTTAATGACTCACTTGTAATACCTTCATATTTTTCTACTATACTAAGCATTCTATTTTTTATTGTGTAGGCTTTATTATAACTTAAAACTAGAGTTAGAAAGCAAGCAAATATAAGCATGAAAAATATTATCATTTGAAATGTCCATGTTGATTCACTTACTGCTTTCATTTATTTTCCTCCCTATCTTTGATACATTATTTTTGTTTCGGCTTTTGATTCAAAGTTATATACTTGTTTTACAATTGGCAAATCTAATTGGAAAAATACCACTATTTGATAATATTTTCCAGGAATTGAATCTTCTGTTGCTACAGTATTTCCTAGAACTTCTACTAAATAATTATCTAGGCCGCTTGTAGCATCAATTTCTTTAATACATACTGATGCTTCTTGATTTTCGCTTACTTGAGCACCGGTTCTATCAAACCCAGTAAAATCTTCATCACATTTTCCTGTTGTTCTATATGATGTACCTGCAATTAAATCCACTATTTCTTGATTTAATGATCCACCATCTAAATAATTTCCACCATTAGATTCCAAGATATTTACTATTTGATCTTTTATTCCAAATGCATTAGAGTTATTAATAGTTAGTGCCATTATTGCCGTAAATAAAAGAATAAATAGTATTACTATTTGAAAAATTGTTGTTACACTCATTGACTCTTTCATTTCTTCACCTACCCTTTAAATGGACAATAAAATATTTTACTTTCATCTCCACTTGATAAATCTTCTTTTGTACTTGCACACTTACATCTATTTGCTAATCCTGTTTGATTTTCAGCACTTTCTCTAACTTCTTTTGAACAGTTGCAAACAGCTTTGTTACACTGCGCAGTTCTTTGAAAATTGTTATCTATCATCGGCCATAAAACACCGAAAAAAAAGGCTGCCAAGATTCCAATAGAAATGGCAACAATTACTGCCAAATTTAATTCTCCTGTAGCCTCTTTCATATTTCACCTCGTTATTAATAATCTACTGTGTTTCCATCTTTATCAATAGTTATTTCTGTGTTGTTTGTATCACCGCAATGACATACATATGTGTCATTATCTCCTTTTGTTACTGTAACTTTTCCATCCCCTTCAGTTGCTGGGCAGATGTTACTACATGTATTTTTCATTAAACCAGTTTTTATTCCTGGCCAAATGAACGCATAAAAGAATGCACCAACCGCTGCTATTGCTACAACAGTAACTACAGTCATATTTAATTCTCCAGTTGCTTCTTTCATATTTTATATCCTCCTTTTTAATATATTTTTATTATAACTTAAAAAAGCGAAAATATCAATTATATTTTCACTTTTTTTACATTTATATACCCATAAGTTGTATAACTGCTAGAATTAATAAAATCATTAATCCTATTCCAGTAGTTATCAACATACTCATAGTTTTTCCTTCCATCTTTTCTAAACGATTTTTATATCTTGTTTCACGAGCTTTTTGTTGAAGAGATGAAATTGATCTTGAAAATGTTAAAATTTGTTCTTGTTTTCTTTCTTGACGACCTAAACTTAAACGATATAATAAACGCATCATACGCATTGAATCCCTAACTGGGTATTTTCTAGCAAATTCCATATATGGCTCTATTGTATCATCCCCAGAGTTTATTGAGTCAATCATTTCTTGCAGTCCTTCTTTAAAAATTTCTGGGGCTGAAGCCATTGATTTTCCGATTGCTACAGGCACTGTATAATGTTGAATTAATATTTCTAAGTTTTTTAAATAATGTGGTAACATTGAATCTATATCTGCCATATGTCTTTGATAATATTTTTTGATATCATTATAAGATGTTTTAAATATAAATATTCCTAACACAAATATTAACAATACTTTTACAGCATTTAAATCTTTTATAAATACGGCAAATGCTATTGTCATCACTATTAAAGAATTTTTAATTCTTTTATTAAAAAGTATATCAGGATTAATATTATTTCCATATTTTGCCCTTACAAGGAAATCCCAATCTTTTTCTTTTAATTTTAAGAATAATAATTGATTATCACTAATTAATTGATTTATACTAATTTGACCTGTTATTGTCATAATTCCAAATACAATAACTGCCACTATAATTATTTCTATTTGCATTATTCTACCCCCACATCTTCATTATAATACTTTTCTCCACTCATCATGAAGAAAGCATTTATAAATACGATTGCATGGAGAATTACTTGTACATACCAAATATCTAATAATTTAATATAGTTTTCTTCACCAAGCATAAATCTTAAAACTACTACTAATAAATATAGAATTAAACCAAATCTTAGGAATCTACCATGAAAGTTATTTCTATCCATTTGATCTCTATATACCCCTTCTACTAGGGCATCTATATCTAATGACATATTTTCTAGGGCTTGTCCTGAATCTCTTGCACCTTCTTTAGTTATTTGTAAGAATAATTGATGCATATTTTTTACCATATAAAATGGGTACTTGCTATTAAAATAATCTATTGATTCATCAATTGTACCATTTTGATATGACATTTCAATCATCTTTTTAACATCACTTAGAACTGGATCTTCAAGAATACCAGAGTCTCTGACACCTTCTAGAGCTTTAACAAAACTTTGAGTTGTGTTAAATTCCATTATTACATTGGTTGTATATGTTTGAATTTGTTCAAATATATATTCGCTATATACTCTTTGCAATCTCAAATATGCTAAATACGGTACGGTAGCTATAGCTATTATGGCATATACTATTGCTATTATAATACTATAAAAGTAAAAATATCCAACTAATGCTGCTAGGCCACCTAATACAATAACTTGGGTTAAATATTGTCTTGGAGTAAATTCTTGTCCAAGTTCTATAGCTTTTTCTCTAACCATTTTAAATGAGTAAGGAGCATACTTTTCATATGCAACTGTCGCTTTACCTGCTACATATTTATATAAATTTTCACCCGGATTTTTCCTTAATAACAATGTTATTATGGCTATTACTAATAAACATACTAACTCCGTTAAATATTTCATTTATATACTCCTTTCTTATCTTATAAACTTTCTATTGATTCATTTGTATTACCATTTTTTGATTTTACAAAATAATCTTCTTTTAGTGTTACTCCTTGTACTCCAAGATAATCAATTAAATATTTACTTGGATTATTAAAGCTAAATTTACCATCTAAGCTTTTCTTAAATATAATATTTGATTTTGCTTCATTATTTTCATCTACATAAAATTCTACGACTTCAATTATTTCTCTTTGAAATCTTCCTAATTCTTTACTCATATATCCTTTTACATGAACACCAATTTGTACATATCTATGAATTGATTTTAAGAATTGATCAATATCTTGACTATTTTCTAGCAAACTGTATAAACGCATTGGGATATTTAGTGCTCTATCTGAGTGAATTGTTGATATAATATTGTGCCCAGATGATATTGAGTTACGAACTGCTGTAACAGCTTCGGCGGAACGAACTTCGGATAGTAAAATCCATCTTGGATTTTGTCTCATACAAGTTACTAATACATCAGAATATGATGCAATATTATTTGTTTTCATGGCTACGATATCACGATGAGGAAATATCTTATCTAAGTGAAGTTCTAGTGTATCTTCAATAGTTATTATTTTTTCATTTTCTTTAGTATGACTTGCTAAATATTTAACAAGTTCTGTTTTACCTGAACCAGTTTCTCCGCTTACTATGATATTACAATGACCTTCAACACAAGTCATAAGAAAATCATGTAAATCTTCAGTTACATATTTTTCATTAATAAGTTTATCTTTGTTCAGACGGATTTTGGCTGGCGTCTTTCTTATAACACAACAAATACCATTTGTTGCAATTGATTCATGAACAAAGTTAAGACGAAGTTCTGCTGATTCAGCATCCAAAAATGGATGGGCCATGTTAAATGTTTTTCCCATTACATTGGAGCATTGAAAAGCAAGCTTTTCCATTAAAGCATTATTTATTTCGGGTCTTTCTACCCTATATACACCTTTATCAAGAGTTTTTAGCCAAACTTGACCACCGTTTGAATACGAAACATCGGTAATGTTATCTTCTTCCAAAAACTCTTTTAAAGGCCCAAAATCTATTTGTGAAAATACTGCATCATTCACAATTATCACCTCTTTTTATTCGTTATTATCTTGATTTGGTTCATCAGGATTTGTAGTTATAGACATACTATCTATTAAGGTTTGCAAATCTTGATTAGTTATTTCTGTTTTAGCATCTTTATCTGTATTATTTTTATTAATTGGCACTGGGTATAATTTCATACCTGATAAAAATTCTACTTTACTTAAATATACAAACATATCATTTGGTACTGCAAAAGCTAAAACCGCTGGTGTTCTTCCAGAGTTAACATCAAATACATTTTGTCCTCTTGAATCTTTTACACTTAATACTTCAATATTAGATATAAATTGTTCATATACATATTTATCATTTACTTTCGTAAGTAACCATAAATCTATTTTATCTCCAGGATATATTGAGTTTGCATAAGTTGTTGTATTATCTACACTCAACCAATATATTTTATAATTTTCGGGGATTAATTCCAAATCCCTTTCTATCAATTTATCTTTAGTAACAACTTGAGAACTATAAAACATTGCTCCCTTTGATATTGCTGTATTATTATTTACATAGTATTTTATTAATTGGCTAGCGCTAGTTATTACTTTAGCTTTTTTTAATACATCTTTATTTATATCAACATATTCTATATCATCTTTAGTAATTAATGTACCTGCTGGTATATCTTTTGCTGCAATTGGTACTCTTTGAGGCTTTACGGCCTTATCTAATGTAACTGTGTAAGCAAACCATAATGCAATAACACCCGCAAGTACGCCTAAAATCGTAACAGTGTTACGATTTAAAAGCAATTGTTTTAACTTATTTATAACATTCATCTTATGCACCCATCCTTTGTACTTGACTATCAATTAAATCAATTAATTCTTGACTAGAATATTGAGTTGATCCAATGTCTGGATTTACCAAATTGTTTTTAGGTATTGGTAATACAGCCATTCCAGAAATATTTTCAGCAAACTTTAAGTAACGATACATATCTGTTTTAACTGCAAATAATAGCCATGCTGGTTTTCTTCCGCTTGTAACATCAAATACATTTTGTCCAGAACTATCTCTTACGGCTAGTACTTCAATATTGGAAATAAATTCTCCAAATACTAATAAACCATTATCCGTAGTTTTAAGCCATAAATCTATTTTATCTCCAGGATAGATTGAATTTGCATACGTTGTTGTTTCATTTACTTTTAATTGATAAATTGTATATCCTTCCGGTATTTCATCAAATATAGCATTTGGTAGTTCCTTTTTTTCAACTACTTGGGTTGTATAAAACATTCCACCTTTGGGAATAGATGTACCAGTTGCAACATATTTACCTATTAAATTAGTTGTTGTTTGATAAACATCCGCACTCTTTAAGAAATTCTTTCTTACTTTGATATATTCTATATCATCTTTAGTTATTTCTTCAGTTGCAGCAATATCTCTTTTTGCAACTGGTATTCGGGTTGGATTTACTTCTTTAGAAACTCTATAAAGATAAAACCCTACTAAAACTCCTAAGCCTAGTAATATTCCTACTAGAGTTACTGTCGTTTTATTTGTTAAAAACTTTTTAAAAGTATTTTTTACTCCACCCATTTTTATTCCTCCTTTAATTATTCGTCTATAACGTTTCCTTCTAGAATTGAGTCTATTCTTTCAACCATATCAACAGTTGTGGCATCGCCTAACACCGTAAATGTATTAGATTTACTCTTTATTTCAACACTAGCTTTAGGTGGAGCTTCATATACTCCATAGAAGCTCACCGTATATGTAGTGTTTAAAGATGTTGTTTCTGCAAATCTACGAAAGAAACTTTCATAGAATTTTTCTTTATTTATTTTAATTTCTCCATATTTTCTATAATATGAATAATCTACAGCATCAATCATAGATGCTTCTGTTATTTCTTTTATAACATAATAGTCTTGTGTACTAGTAGTAGTTAAATTTTGTACTAGCATCATTATAACTACTATTACTATACCAAGAAGTATTAGCCAATATGCCCAGAAAGCATTCTTCATTTAGTCACCCCTATTTCCAAGATGGTCCACCAAGAACTGATTCGTTATATACATATCCGCTCCATAGTGTCCAATAACCACTTGATTCAGTTTCACTCTTTCTTTTTGATTCATTATTTTCAAGACGATTATTTGCTGTTATTGCATCATCATATTTATCAACCAATTCATCAATCAAATCACTATAACAATAAATGTTTTTATATGTCTTTCCATCAATTGTTGCATCATAACATGTTAATGAGTCATTGATATACCCGCCATCTTTTGTATGCTTTTTATTATATTCTTTTATTGTATTGATAACATCTGGCGTCATTTTGATACTAAATGCTAATTCTGAATCATCTCCAGTTTTATCATATACCATTTCATTTACTTCTTCTATTTCTGAAATTGTTTTTTCAGCTTTTTTATTTAATAGTTTTAGAGATTCTAAATTACTTGTAGTAATCCAGTTATATCCGAATGTTCTATTAGCAGCATGGAAGTTAGTTGTAGATATTGTTTTATGTATAATGTTTAGTTCATCTAAATTGATTATACATCCATTACATGCTACATCACATGAATCTCCTGTGCATTGTTTCCATTCACAACTATCTCCGATACATTCAAATGTACAATTAGGACATTCTTTTGGTCTACATGGTGATTCGTAATGGCATGTATAATTTCCATCAAATGTATCAGCTCCATTGTTGTATGCTATACTACTTTCTTCTCTATCACCATTGAAATCAATCAAACGACCTGTTCCTTCTTTTTCATCGTAGAACTCACCCAAATCTTCAATCATTAATCTAAAATTTCCGCCTCCAACAGTACTTGTTGATATTGGTAGTCCATTTAATAACGCTTCAAGTTGAACTTTATTTCCTGAGTAATTACCATTTACAGTTATTTTACCATTTGCTGCTATTTGATAGAAAGCAGTTGGTGTTATATAATCTTGTTTCTTTTCAACTTCTTTTTTTACAAATCTTGCTTGTGATATTGATTCATTTACAACTTTACATCCATTAGCATCACAAACTGTGTAACCTACGGATTGGAATATACCACTGTCTTTAAGTTCAGATTCACTATTATAAACATTTTTACCTGAAATACAGTTATAATAATCATCTGTATTTCCAGTACAAACGGTAATTGTTGTTTTAACTTCTTCACTTCCGTCTTTTGCAAGATATTGACTGTCCTTGTATTCATCGGTTGCAATCAAATCATAATATGGAGTGTAATTATCCCCATCTTTACCATGATTTTCATCATAATAATATCTTAATTTTTGTTTAAACAAGAAGTTATTTGTCCACCCAGTTGTACATGAATTATAATCAGATAAGATTTTATTATAGTTTTTTATAGCTTTTTCCAAGTTTTCTTTTGCATTTTTTGCATTTGTCTTGTGTATGTCATCTCTATTGCTATACGTATCTAACGTACAAGAGCATGTACCATCTTTTGGAGTTCCAGGGCCATAACTATCAGTGGATGCAACTGAGGATTTTACTCCATTATAATTATATGTATACCAAGACCAAGATTTTTCATATGTATCTTCACTTTTAGAACCTGATGAACAAGTTTCACAATTTTCTTTTACTTCATTATTTTCATCTAAACAAGTTCTTCCAGTATAAGAGCATGTTGCTGTTGTTTTGGTTGACTCAATGGCTGCAGCAGCGCTCCACTTAGCATACTCATTATATGCATCAACCATTTTCTCAACAGCTTCTTTAATGTCTTTTTCGAATTTTTCCTTGTCTATACCTTTATCTGTTTTAGTTCCACTTGTATAACAAGTTTTTGTTCCTTCAACATGACTAGTCAATTTAAAATATCCACCACATTTAACATCTTTAATTATTGGATTCATTTTAATTTGTGCATAATCTTCTTTACAGAATACATTACAATAACTGTTTGATACACCACCTGCAGCAGGTGTAAATTGATATGAATTTCCGGCATCATCTTCATTATCTAAAATACAAGATTTAATTTTATCTGGTCCTTTTATTGTTGCAATAGCATCGTTTTCATCTTCACTACATATTGGTGTTTGTAATTCTGTTTTACAAGCATTATTTTTACAAGTATCAATTTTACCTGTAATTTCGTCTTTTAAACCGCCATCATTTTTTTCAATAACATAGAAATTTTGTGAGTTTGTTGTGCCAGGTATTAAGTGTGCCCCAACAAATTCTAAAGACGGATCATTAAATTCATAAGTAATTTTAAATTCTGCTTTTTTACATATTTCACTATTCATAGTTGCTTCAAATGATAAATTTATCTTTCCATTTGAACCACTTAAATAGTTTTTATTAGAGTTAACATTTTCTCCATTTACTTTAAGTGTTCCAATGCTAATACCATTTTGTGCACAATTAGCACAAACTAATTTAAAGTTTTTAATTTCTCCTTTACTTGCATCAAAATTTTTATAATTTAAAGTAGCAGTAAAAACATTATCTTTGTTACTTATTGCACTTTTTTCTATCGTAGCAGTTGTCACATCACCTTTTAGAGCTTCTGCAGCTTTTTTTAATCCTATATTAAATAAATCTCTAGCAACTCTTTCTATTTCTTTTCCATTATTTTCTGATTTAAATTTGAAAGAGTATTTTTCGTCATACCAAGAATATTTTGTAGAACCGCTAAATAAACTTTTATATTCAGTTTCGTTTAGCCAATCTATTCCAGCTTTAACATGAGCTGATGCTATTGCTTTTAATTCACTATTAGTTGCTGAACCTTTTCCTTGATCTCCAACGCCTAAAGCAAATGCTCTAACAGCGATACTTGTTGCTACATAAAAATCTGAATTATTCAAAGATGTCGATATTGTTGGTGCACCTTGAATTCTACTATATCCATGTTTCATTATTTCAAGAACGCCAAGACCAATTGCATTTGTTTTCTTGTCTTTTGATGCTCCTAAAATATAATCAACCTTATATGGATTTGTTGATTGTAAATGAGGATCTATACAATATCCCAACATTTTATTATTATTTCCAGATATTTCATATGGAATTACAGACAATCTACTTATTACCGAATTATCTATTGATACTCCATAAGCAAGTATCTTGTTATTACCCCAGTTATCTTGTCCATTTGTAAGTCCGGGAATCCAACTCTTATCATATTTTTGTCCAACTGCCAACTCAACAGCATTGACATTAGTTATTCCTATACAAATAACCATTATAAATAATATTAATAAATTTCTTACTTTGTTCTTTTTCATATTATACTTCTCCTACGTTTTTTAATTATTATATATGTTGCACCTCCGGCAACAACAACCAATGTTACTCCCCCAATAATAAATGGAACTTTATGTTCAACAATAAAATCAATTGTTTTTTTATACCATTTATTATTTTTATTTTCTTCTTCTTTTATTTGTTCCTTTTTAGCAATTTGTTCACGAACTCTTGTAAAAAAGGCATCATAACCTACATCTTCATATGTTACATATCTTTGACATAAATAGTAATCAGGTATTTCATTGCATATTTCATATGTTGAATAGTCATTATATCTTGGTAGTGAAATATAAAGTGTTTTTAAAGTACTTCCTTCACAACCAGTGTTACTTGATGAAAATATCTTAACTGTATAAGTGACCATCGTATCTAACTCACTCCAGTTAAATGATATATTACCGTTTTGTGAATCACTATAGCTGAATATTTTTTTATCATCGTTTACATTATTTGTAACTTCAACATATAAATTTTCTGTTAAATTTAAAATATTAACTTGAATATAATCTGTTTTAGCTTCATATTCTCCACTCTCGAGTCCATCCGGCAAATCATATTCATCTTTATTAAGAATTCTTTCCTTAATTTCATAGTTTGCCTTAACATTTGCTGCTTCGTTATTTAACTTGGCTTTTTCTTCATAATTGCAAGTTGCAGCCTTTGGAACCGACATTAACAGTACAAAAGATAACATAAATAATGATGCTTTTCTAAATTTACCCATATTGTCACCTACCTATGTCTTAGTTTACCATAAATACAACTTTTTTTCAATTCCAAATTGCGATATTAATATAAATATGTTATTATTTAATTAGTAAGGATAGTGATAGTATTGAAAAAGGTTTTAATAGCCATGATTATTCTGCTTAGTTTTGTTTTAATTGATGGATTTTTTATTAATCCTAATGGATTTAAAATAATAGAAAAAAAGATTTATGTTGATAATTTACCAGAGTCCTTCGAAGACTTTAAAATATTACAAATTTCTGATTTATTGATCAGTAATAAAAAAGATATTAGTAGACTTAAAAACATTAAAACAAAAACTAACGAAAGAAAACCTGATATTATAGTTTTTACCGGTGATTTAATAAATTCTAAAAACGATTTAACTGATAATGATATTAATGATATTATTGAAATTTTAAAATCATTGGAATGTAATTTATATAAATATTCTGTTATTGGTGATAATGATCAAAAAAATATTGATTTATTTAATAAAATTATGAACAATTCTGGCTTTAAAATTCTAGATAATGAATCAACTTATCTTTTTTATAAAGATATTAATCCAATTAAGATTACTGGAATAAATACTATAGATGTTAAAACAGTAGAAACAAATGAAGAATTAACTCCTATATTTAATTTGGTACTTATGCATTACCCAGATTATGCCGATAATTTATCTTTTGATAATGCTGTTGCTCTTTCAGGGCATTCATTAAAAGGAAAGATACGTATTCCTTTTTATGGCGGAATTATTAAAAAAGATGGTGCAAAAAAATATATTGATGATTATTATGAAATTGGCACAAATAAATTATATGTTTCTGGTGGTATTGGAACTGAAAATGTTAAATTTAGATTTAATAATAAACCAGAAATAAATTTTTATAGATTAGAAAAAAAATAACCACGTGGTTATTTTTTTTAAAAGTATTTTACTATTTTATAATTAGCATTTATCTTTTCTAATAATTCTTTTGTTTCATATTGTGAAAAACTTTTTTCGAAAGTACTTGCATCCATTAAAAACATATCTGGATAATTTATAAATATTTCTTTATAAGTTATTACTCCGAGATTTTTTAAATATTCAATGTTTACTCTTACAAGTTTTTCATGTTTTTTTATTGTTTCTTTTATTTTTTCTGGAGTATTTTCTAAAAATTCGTTAATATCAACTTCTTCAAACCCATATTCTTTTAAAAAATTCATGCTACTCTCCCTTTTTCTACTTCTTGATTATTTGCAAGGATTTCATCAATATTTTCACTTAAATAATCTAAATTATCACTGTATGATCCGAAGACTTTCATTAAAGTTTCTTTTATTGATAAACCTTCTTTTTCTGTCAAGGCTAACTTTTCATATATTTCGTTTTTTTTATCTTCCATTGCAAATGTTTCCATTACTCTATCTGAAAGTTCTTTTAATTCAATATCTGATATGCCTTGCACTTCTTTATTCACTCCACTTGTTTGAGATAAAACATATTCATATCCTCTTTTACTAAATAAAAATGATTGATACTTTCCTTTTTCACTCTTATATGGAACTCCTAAATGTTCTAAATGAGCCATTCTTTTAATAACTGCATCTACATCTTGTTTTAAAAATGAAGGTGTTTGTTGATATGCTTCAAGAAAGCCTAATTCTTTAGCTCTTAAAACTGTCTTTTTTAAGATTTCTGGTTCTATTGTTAAAACTATCCATTCACTTGGTTTTAAATTAATACCATTTTCACTTAAAAGAACTCTATTTTCTGGTTCAGCAAGTTCCAAAGAAATTAAAAACTTTTCTGGTTTTTCCTTTTCTACATCAAACCCTTTTTTCTCTTCATCATAAATGCTTTTTACTTCTTCAAAAGACTTCATATAATCATCCTTTCTAATATGCCATTAATGGTACTTTCTTTGGATCTAATCCACTTATTTGTAATAAATTTATTGTGTTATTTAAACCATTTAAATCATATTTTACTAATACACTAGGCATTAAGCTAATATCTCGTGATTCTTTGCCAACTGCTATTAACTTATCTATTTTTTCAGTTAATTCTTTATCAAGTAACAATTCAATATTTTCTATTAAAATATCTAAATCAATTTCATGACTCTTTAATGCTTCTATGTTTTTATTTATTGTTTCTTCAGCATTACTATTAATAACTTTATCTAATTTTTCTTTATTAATATCATTTAAATTTAAACCAAGATTTTGTAAAAGACTAGCTATATCATTATTACTATGTTCTTCTGCTTTACTTTGCATTACATTATCTTCGTTATTATCACTAAATAATGGCTTTACTTCTTCAACTACATCTTCTTTAGTTTCTTCTTTTTCTTCATGTACTTCTTCTGATTCTTCTACATCAGGAATATTATTTTCACTCATTACACTTTCAAATATATTTTCTAATGAAGATGGTTCTTCAGAATCTAATATAGTTTCTTCTACTGTTTCTTCTCTTACTTCAGGTTTTGACTCTTTTTTAGCTTCCATTAATACTTCAGTTATTGTTTTTCCACTTGTTTGTGAACCACTTTTAAATGATGCATCATATTCATATAAAGCATCTTCTGGGAACATCAATATCTTAGCAGCTTCTCTTTGTTCATCTTCATTAAAATCAAACTTTTCAAGTAAACTAGTAATTGCATCTCTAGTTATATTGATATTTCCTTCAAGTGCTAAGTCAAAATATTCATTTAATTTTGCTTGATTACTTAATGCTTCATCTTTTCTTATTCCTAATTCTTCTACTTTAGTAATTGCATTATTCATTTCTGTTTCAACAGTTTCTAATTCTTCACTAGCTTTTTTATTTTCTGATACAACCTTTTCAATTGTTTCAGGTAACATTCTTGTTATTTTTTCATTTATTGAAGCTGGATCAAAATCTATTTGTAATCTATCTAAAACATTAGAAAAATCATCTCTATTTATATTGCTTAAAATAGAAGATAATTTATCTCCTTCTTCTTGTAAGGTTCTTTCTTCATTACTTAATTTTTCAATTTTATTTAAAAGAACTTCTTTTTCATTCTTTGTTCTTTCTCCAGTTTCAATTGCTTCTTGTCTTTCCTTATTCATTTTAGCTAGTATAACACTATCTTCACCACGTAAGTTATATAACTTATCTAGTAATGTTTTAACTTCACTTGATAACATCTTCATTTAATCACGCCCTTTATTATGAATAGATTATAGCAAATATTTTTGTTGTTGTAAAGAGGCTTTTTGTTAATAAATACTTTGTGATACAAACAAAAAAAACATATACAAAGTTGCATATGTTCTTTTAAAATTTAAATTAGTTATTTTACTGTCTCTAGGTATATTTTATCTTCAAAACTGCCTCTTTTTTCATTTTTTTCTTTTGCAACTTTTATTATGTCATCTAGAGATTTGTTTTCTAATTTTGCTAAAGAAATCATTACCTCAAGCATATCTGCTAATTCTTCTATTCTATTTTCACCAGTTGATGTTAATACTTCTAAATATTCTTCATATAGTTTCTTTTCTAGTTCTTCCTTATATTCTAGATCATTTAATATTCTAGTAACAGGCGTTTCATTATTTGAACTTATTATTTCTGGAATTTTATCTCGTACTAATTTTTGATAATGTTTAGGTGCATACCCTATAAACAATTCTTCTTTTTTAGGAATAAAATCATGCTTTAAATATAAATGCTTGGCTGTTAGATTGTTAGACCACACATTTACCATAATAATTTTGGCATTATTTTCTTGACACCAATTCTTGAAATTATCTATTAATAAGGATGCTAATTTCATATTACGATATTCAGGTAAGATAAATAAGGCATCTAGTTTGGCAGATTTCTTATTGTTTAGTTCATCTTCTATAATAAATCCGTATAAATATCCCACTATTTTTTCATCTGCATATGCAAAATATAAGTAATTATCATTATATAAGTTTTCATAGTAAGATTCCACTTCAAAACTATCTTTAATGTTTTCATCATATTGTTGTTCATCTTTTATTAACATTGTTAAAAATTTGTTAGCAATGTCTACATTTTTTGCATTTGCTTTTTTTAATTCTATCTTCATAATAATCACAATTAAATAATAACATATTTTAGATTAAATGCAAAATTATTTTTTAACCAAAAAGATCTAAATTCATATACTACCCTAGAGGGAGGAATTATTTTTGAAAAAGAAAATTATTATTGGATTATCTTGCATAATCATATTTGTAGCTTTGATTCTAGCTTTAAAATTTATTAAAAAAGATACAAATGAAAATCTTATTAAAGTTAGATTAGCAGAGGTTACACATAGTTCTTTTTATAGTCCACTTTATATTGCTTTAGAAAAAGGTTATTTCAAAGAGGCCGGCATTGATTTAGAACTTATTTTAACTCCAGGGGCTGATAAAGTTAGTGCGGCGGTATTATCTGGTGATGTAGAAATTGGTTTTGCCGGAGCTGAATCTGCAATATATGTTTACAAACAAGATGAAGAAGATTATTTACAACTTTTTGCAGGACTTACTAAAAGAGATGGTCAATTTATAGTTTCTAGAAAAGAAATTAAAGATTTTAAATTAGAAGATTTATATAATAAAGAAATATTAGTTGGTAGAAGTACAGGAATGCCAGCATTAAATTTCTTGAATGCTTTAAAGAAAAACAATATTGATACTGATAAAATAAATGTTAATACTGCAGTTGAATTTTCAGCTTTATCTGGTTCATTTATCGGTGGTGTTGGGGATTTTGTTAACCTATTTGAACCTAATGCAACAGCTTTAGTTAAACAAGGCTATGGTCATGTTGTGGCATCTGTGGGTATGCTTTCTGGTGAAGTTCCATATACAGCATTCTATACTCGTAAAAGTTATGTGAAAGACCATGAGGATATTGTTAAGAAATTTACTGAAGCTATAAATAAAGGTATCAAATATACACTTGATAATGATGCAGATGTAGTTGCACAAGATATCATTGCACAATTTCCAGATACAAGTGTTAAAGATTTAGCAGAAATGATAAAAAGATATAAAGAATATGATTGTTGGCTAGCTAATCCATATATAAGTGAAGGATTATTTACTAACTTGGAGGACTTTTTAATAGATTTTAATCTACTTGATGAATATGTTCCATTTGAAAATTTAGTTAATAATTTCTATGAATAAAATACTTGAAATTAAAAATTTGAGTAAAAATTATCAAACTATAAAAGGAGAAATAAAAGCGATAGATAATATTTCTTTTGCTTTAGATAATGAGGAAGTAATTTGTATCGTTGGTTCAAGTGGTTGTGGAAAATCTACACTTTTAAATATTTTGGCAGGGCTCGATAATAAGACTAGTGGAGAAATAAAAATTAAAGAAAGGTGCACTATGGGGTATATGCTTCAAGATGATGCTCTATTCCCTTGGCTAAATATTTTAGATAATGCTTGTTTAGGTTTAGATATTAAAAAAATAAAGACTAAAAAGAATATAGAATTTGTTAAAAATTTACTTATTAAATATGGTCTTGGGGATTTTTTAGAAAAATATCCTCATGAGTTATCCGGTGGCATGCGTCAAAGAGTAGCACTAATTAGAACTCTTGCCTTAAAGCCTGATATTTTGATGCTTGATGAACCATTTTCAGCTTTAGATTATGTTTCAAGACTATCAGTAAGTGATGATGTTTTAAAGATTATAAAACTCGAAAAAAAATCAGTTATTATGATAACACATGACCTAGCGGAAGCAATAAGTATTGCTGATAGAGTTATTGTTTTATCTAAAAGGCCTGCGAAAATTAAAAGTGTTTATGAAATTAATTTAACTAATAAATCCACACCAATAAATAACCGAAAAGCAAAAGAATTTGGTTACTATTACGACTTACTTTGGAAGGATTTAGATAAAAATGTCTAATGAACAAAAGAAATTTTTAAAAAGTATTAAAAGAAGAAAATTAATTGTGGTTATATCACAAATATTAATTGTTGTAGCATTTTTTGGAATTTGGGAATATTTAGCAAATAAAAATATTATAAATAGTTTTGTCTTTTCAAAACCTAGTAAAATTATAAATACTATTATTAATTTAAGTATCCAAAATAATTTATTTAATCATATTTTTGTTACTTTAGAAGAAGTATTGATTGCCTTTATTTTGGGTATTGTTCTAGGTTTCATCATTGCTATTATTCTTTATGAATTTCCAATGCTATCAAGTATTATGGATCCATTTTTAACTATGATTAATTCTTTACCTAAAGTTGCCTTGGGGCCACTTATTATAATTATAGCGGGTGCTAATATAAAAAGTGTTATTGTAATGGCTTTGCTTATTAACTTAATAATTAGTATCATTACTATATATAATGGTTTTATAAATGTTGATAAAGAAAAGTTAAAACTTATTAAATCATTCGGAGCAAACAAAAGACAAATACTTTTTAAACTTGTTATACCTAGTTCTTATAATACAATAATTTCTAGTATGAAGTTGTGTATATCTATGAGTTTAATTGGGGTAATTATGGGAGAATTTTTAGTAAGTCGTGCTGGTATCGGTTATCTAATTATTTATGGAACGCAAGTATTTAACTTAAGCCTTGTTATGGCTGGTATATTAATCCTTTTAATTATTTCTTTCTTGCTATATAAAATTATTACTTTACTTGAAAAAAAGTTAATAAAGGAATTTTAGTAATAGAGTTCCTTTTTTATTTTTATTATATAGTATGACGCCTTGACAATTTCAATTATTTTGTAAGTTTTTAAGAAAATTTTTAATGTCTTTGTTTAAATATTCAAAATAAATAGTAAAGAATCTTTCTATAACTGGTGGGTAAATGTTTTCTAAAATTCTTGTCCAATTCTTTATGTCTCCATCAGATATTTTATCTAATTTTTTAAAAGTTTCTAAATAAATATCTAAATATTCCTTTCCATAGTTTTTGATAAATCTTTCTAAATTCATATTCCATTCCCTTAATCTAAAATCACTATTTCTTTCTGCAGATTTTAAAAGTAAATTTGTAAAGATTTCCTTTTCATAACTAGATTTTGTATTACTAAATAAAGCACCGATAAAATATTCCGATACAAATGAATCTGTTGTATCAATTCTATAAATTTCATTTTTATACTTTAAAACTTCAATTCCATCCGATTCTTGAAACATGGATTCTAAACTAATAAATTTTATGTAATCTTGCCAATTTTTGATGTTGTTTTTATTTTCTTTAACATATTTAAAACTAACATGTTCACTATTTTCTAAATATTTTATTCCACATACGCATGGAGTTTTAAATTTATCTTCATTATCATTTACAATAAATAATTTTACTGGTGCTATGTTTACTCCAAGTTTTGTTCCGATTTTATAGTACATAAATTCATTACATGCACAATCATAATGTTGATGCTTTAGAATGTACTTTTCACTCGGGTCTTTTTTGCTTGTAGCCAAATAAAGTTCTCCACTATCACCATGATTAGAAAAGTTTTCAAGAATGTAATCGCTTACATACAATATATCTTCCGATTTGTTTTTCTCTTTTGTCATAAATCCTCCGTTTGATTGTATTATACCATTATTTTTCTATATTGAGTAATTTATCTTTTGTATGAAGTAAATCTTTAACTATTTCATCTATACATTTATCTAAATAATCATTTACTTTTGAAGAACTATTTAATTTTATTTTTATATTATTAAATGATTTATATAAAGAATTCTCATTTATATTTAATAGTTTTGGAATATCATTTTTTTCTAAAGCTAATGAATTAAAATCTTTATTCAAATATTCTGCACATAAAACCCTTTTTAAAACAATTTCAAATATATTTATTGGTAAATTATCATATTTTTTTAATAAATTATCAATTTTAAATTTACTACAGAATATATTTTCATAATTTATATATTCTAAAACTTTAGTTATATACTCTATTCCATATAAATTAGTTATTTTTAAATATGGATTGTAGTCTAAATTTATTAAATGATTGTCTGTTTCGTACGAAGTATTATATTTATTAAAGAAAGCTTCAATTCCTTCATTAAATGTAATATTATAAAAATAGTTATTAACATTAAGCATATTACTTTTAAAAATAGTTTTGTAGAAAAATTTTGTCTTGTTAACTAAGGATATTAGATATTCTTTTGACTTATTATAAAGTGGTAATAAATTTTTGTTAAAAAGTTCTTTTAAAGACTCATTAATAGTTTTATTTTTTAGATATAATCCTAGCATATATAGATTAGATTCATTAATTAATTTAGATTCACTTATACTTATTGTTAGATTTACTTCGCCGGTATATTTTTTTAATACTTCTTTTAACAAGCCATATAAATTATAATAAATATTATCATATATTTCTTTGGAAATAAGATTGTACTTTAATGATAAATTTAATAAAGATTTAATATAGTTATTATTGTCTATTTTACTTTTTATAATATTTTCAATATTTTCTAACATAATTTATCTTGTAACCTTTCTAAAGAAATTGTACTAATAAGTTCGATACTTCCTTCATTTTTCTCAAACTCATCTTTTAAATACTTTAATAATTCTTCACTACTTATTTTTTTAGAAAAAATGTTTTCATAACACAAAAAAATTTCTGTTAAAGATAAAAAAATATACATATAATTATTTTTATCAATAAATGAAGAATCTGTAAATGTTAAAATAATATTTTCTAAGGTGCTATTTGTTAAATCTATTCTACCTATTTCTTTTAATGCACTGTTTTTATTATTTATAAGCTCTAAAACATTTTCTTTTGTTAAAACAATGTCTTTAGATATATACTTATTTAATTCTAATAGTTGTTTTTCTTCCATTTTTATATTTTCTAAAAAGTACATGAAATCACCTCAGAATACTTAATACTATAGTTTTTATATTATTACAAGACTTAAAAAAAACATGATTTTGTGGTAATATGTAAGTAGTTAGAAAACTTAATTTTTTATTTTACACTCTTTCTTTACATCTTGATATTAATAAATTTAAGGGTTTAAAAAATAATTTTGTAAACTATATATTTTATGTTATTTTTTTTATTGTTTTGAAAAAATTATTTTGTTATAATCGAAGGGTGCCCTAAAAAGGAGGAGTTATTAATGAATATAATAATATTAGTTTTTTTCTTATTAATAATTTTATTTTCTACTTTATTTATCATTGCTATTAATGATAGTAATGATAAAGATCATACTAAGTATCATGGATTTGATATATATTATGATACTGATTTAGAAAAACACAGAAAAATTATTAAATTACAAAAAAAATTATTATTAAAAAAGCAAATGAACTTGTTTTTTAAAAAAGGATTTAGGAAGTGATATAGATGTTATTAAAAATAGCTATTATTGTTATTCTTATAGTTATAAATGTTTTAGCTTTTATTTATATGTATAAGAATGATAATGATGAAATAGATTATGATAAATGGTGTAAGATGTTACAAGATGAGGCTAAAAATAATATAGCTACGATAAGAAAAAATGAAGAAAGAATAAATGAATTAAATAGAGAAATTGAAAATCTTATTAACTTAAAAAGTAAATAATGTTATAATATTTTTTGAGTGTGATTATTTATGGTTATTGATTTAAATTATAATGATACTGATTTTGAAGATAAAATTATTAATTTACCTAAAGGTATCAAAATTGTTAATATTTGTGGGGATAATATAAATATATCTACGCTTTGTAATATTTTAGAAAACGTTAAAAGTAATGTAGAAATAAAATCAAACTATCAAAAAGAAATTGATGATGAATTTTTAAAACGGAATACTTATCAAGGGTTTAATAGAAGTATATTAAATATGGTTAAAAAGATTTGTAGTGGGAATATAACTAAAAATGATTTTGTAGTGGATATGACTGTTGGCAATGGAAATGATACTTTGTTTTTAGCTAATATTTCTAAGAAGGTATTTGGATTTGATATACAAAATATTGCTATAGAAAATACTAAAACGCTATTAAAAGAAAATAATGCTCTAAACTATGAACTTTTCAACATTAGTCATGATAAAATAAATGATGTTTTGAAAGAATATGAAAATAATATTAAACTTATTTTATTTAATTTAGGTTATTTACCTTGTGGGGATAAGTCAATTACTACGAATCATGAAACCACTTTAAATGCAGTAAAAAATAGTTTAAGTATGTTAAATAGTAATGGATTAATTTTAATTGTATTTTATCCACATCCAGAAGGAAAGTTAGAGGCCCAAGTTGTTCTAGAATATTTAAATAAAAATAAACTAGAATATAAGATATATAAAAACACACCAAATATGGATGCTCCATATTTGGTAGTTATCAACAATTATTAAACTCAAAGCAAATAAAAAAGTTCGATTATTCCTCGAACTTTTTTTATTATTTACTTAGTTTATATACAAATAATGTATTATCAGCATTATTTGATGCAAATCCTTTATAAGATTTTGATAAGTTAACAATACTTTCGAATTTATTACTATATGTAACTATTCTATTTGAGTAATTTACAATGGTTTTAATACCTTGTTCATTTAAGGCATTTGTACCTAAAGATATTTTGGTTGCTCCGGCATTTAGGCTACTTATACCTTTATTTATTTCTGTTGATGCTTGTGCTAATTTATTTAGACCAACACTTAATTCATTTAAGCTTGCATTTAATAATGTAACTTTTCCTTGCATTTCTTTAACTTCTTCTAGTTTTGTTGTTAAAGTATCAAGTAAGGTATTTAAATCTTCTAGATTTGTAATCATTTCTTTTACAGCTTCATTATTTGATTCAAGTAATAATTTTAATTCATGAGTTGATTTAACCGTTTTTAATTCTTGTTCTTTTGCTGCAGTTAGATTTGGATTAAGTTTTTTGATTCTTGCAATCATTTCTGTTTCAGTTTCTGTTGGTTTCATTTTGTATAATTCATAGGCTGCTTCAACTTGCGGATTAGTTAATTTAGTAATTGTTGCTTCGTTTGTTGCTTTTAAAACTTTTAAGTTTGCAAGAGATCCATCAATATCTTTATTTTCCATCATAGTTTTAGCATCTGTTAAAGTTGTTAGCATTTCATCAACACCATCCACCAATTTAACTGTGCCGTTTGCTATTTTTTCTAAAGATGAAGCTGCAGTTGATAACTTTTCATTAAATACACTTGAATTTGTAAGTAATGTATTTGTTCCATTTTCTAAATCTTTTGTACCGGCTTCAAGTTCATCCATTTTTTCACCTAGAGTGGAAATTGATGATGTAATAGTATCTAATTTATCAAATATTCCTAGATCTAATTCAGATAAAATCTTTGGAGAAGCTACCATATAAATATCATTTATTTCAAAATCTGTTGTATTATATGTAATTGTAACTTTGTTAAGACTTTTAAATTCACTAATATTAGTATATTCATAAAGACCTGGAGCACTTATTGCTAATAAAACATTACGAGTTCCTGTGTCTGTTACTTTACCATTTGTAACTTCAATATTAGTGTTTGTATCACTATCCATCATAGCACCTAGAGCTACAACATATGGTGTAAATGTATTATTGGTACGAAGTAAAGAGTTGTTAAGTATAGATATTTCTATTTTAACATTACCGCTTTTACCAATCATATCGGTTGCTTTTGTAACTTTTCCATTTAAATAATACTTTGTAACAATATTTAAAGGTTGTTCTTTTTTAGTTGTTCCAGTGTAAAATATATCTTTACCTTTTGCATACCATGTAACAATATTGTTATCTAATGTAAAGTCTTCACTTCCATTTACATTTAAAATGTTTGTTAAGATAGAATTATCTTTTATTTCTCCATCTTTGTCATTTTCTAGATGATTACTAACAGTAGTCTTTTTTATAGTTCCTGTGTAATCCATATTAGTGTAAATGCTTTCTGTTTTAGAAGCATTAACACTAAATGGCATTAATGATAAAGCACTAATTGTTAGAACAGAGGCAACTGTCTTTAAATCTTTCATATTTTTTCCTTCTTTCTTATTTTTGATAATAAATTTATCACATACCATTAATAGTGATGGTAATATTAATATAACTACAAGCATTGATATGATTGCTCCACGAGATAGAAGTTCACATATACTACCTATCATATCTATTTTAGTATAAGCAGAAACTCCGAATGTTGCTGCAAAGAAACATAATGCTGAAGTTATAATTGATGGAACTGTTAAACTTAATGTTTTTAACATAGCTTCTTTTTTATCTTTAATAGTTTGTCTTTCTTCCATATATTTGGTTGACATTAAAATTGCATAGTCAATTGTTGCTCCAAGTTGAATAGTACCTACAACAATTGAGGCTATAAATGGAAGTGTTGTATTGGTGTAGAATGCTACAGACATATTACAGAATATAGCAAATTCTATTGTAAGTATTAAAACTATTGGTAAATTAATTTGTTTTAATACTAGAACCATTATTATAAATATTACTGCTATTGATGTGTAGTTAACCATTCTAAAGTCATGGTCAGCAATTGTAACTAGGTCATTCATTAAAGGGCCTTCACCAGCAATGATACTCGATTTATCATATGATTTAACCAGACTATCGATTTTCTCAATTTGACTTGCTAGTTCATCAGATGCAATTTCATATGTTGAGTTTACAATGATAAGTTGATATTTATCATTATCTAGCATTTTGCTTAAGTCACTTGGAAGTAACATAAAAATAGATGGGTCCATAAGTGTAGACGGAGCAAGAACTAAGTCAATACCTTCAATATTTTCTAGGCTGTTTACAAGTTCTTTGACATCATTTGTCTTAACGTTTTTGTCAAGTAATATTATTTCTGGAGAAACAATATTAAAT
The DNA here is from genome assembly GCA_934096035.1 of uncultured Bacilli bacterium. GTDB lineage: Bacteria > Bacillota_I > Bacilli_A > RF39 > UBA660 > Onthocola_B. The sequence goes on along the minus strand of CAKOKX010000001.1, from coordinate 314,284 downwards.
TTTTCTGCTAAATTGGAATTTGCAACATTAAATGCTAAATCTTTTGGTAAAGATTCATCTAGTTTGTAATATACATCATAATTTTTATTACCATAATATGCTGGAATTAATAAAATTAAGAATGCTACGATTATACCTTTATAATGTTTAGTTGAAAATTCTTGTAACTTTTTAAATTGTGGAAGTAACACTTTGTGTTTTGTTTTATCAATTATTTTATCGCCGACCATAAGAAGTGCTGGGAATAAAGTAAGAACACAAATTAAGCCCCATAAAACACCTTTTGCCATAACTATACCAATATCTGTACCAAGTGTTAAATCCATTGTACACAATGCTAGGAAACCAGCAAATGTTGTAAGGGATGAACCTAATACTGATTGGAAAGTTGCCACGATTGCATTTGCCATGGCATCTTGTTTAGATATTTTAGGATTATCTAGTTTTGCTTGTTCATACTTATGATATAAGAATATTGAAAAGTCCATTGTAACACCAAGTTGCAAAACTGCAGTTATTGCTTGTGTTATGTAAGATATTTGTCCTAAGAAAATGTTTGATCCCATGTTGTAAATAATAGCCATACCAATATTTCCAAGTAGGAAAAATGGAATTACATAAGAGTCTGTTGCTACGAATAAAACTGCTAAACAAAGAATAACAGCGATTGTTACATAAGCAAATATTTCTTTATTTGATAAATCCATGGTATCAATTACCATACTTGTCATACTACTAACTTTTGTAGCATCACCTACTACTTCACGAAGGCTTCTTACAGCTTCAATTGTTGTATCTTCACTAGTTGAACCATCAAATGTTACCATGATAATTGTTTCGTTATCCTTATTTAACTTTTCTGTTACTTGAGTTGGTAACATATCAATTGGAATAAGCGTATCAGTTGCATCTGCGATACTAACAACAGCATTTACTCCTTCAATTTTTTTGATATCTTTTTCTAGATCTAATATCTTTTTATTATTAGAACTATCTACCATAACAAAGGCATAAGCACCTAAACCAAAGTCATCTGTTAGAATGTTTTCACCTTTTATGGTATCTACTGAATCAGGAAGATAAACTAAAATATCATAATTAATCCTCGTATTTACATATCCATAGATAGCTGGTACTAGTAACAAAAAACTTATTACTAATATAAGTACACTATGGCTTGCTATAAACTTTGCAAATTTTTTCATTTTTTCTCACCACGCTATATATACTATGCTAAATAAATATAAATTTCAAAAGCAAAACTTAATTTTTGTATAATATCCAACATAATGTAGTTTATTGTACTATATTTATGCCTATTTGTGTTGTTTAACTTTACAAAAGTAGTTTTTGCTATATAATGTAAGTAGGTGGTTAAAATGTCAAAAAAGGTAGATTTAAGGATTATAAAAACAAAAAAGAACCTTTATGAAGGTTTACTTAGTTTGATGAAAGAAAGAACTTTTGAAGAAATTAAAGTTTCCGATATATGTAATGCAGCTTTAACTAATAGGTCAACTTTTTATGATCATTTCTCTGATAAGTATGAATTACTTGATTCATTAATTAGTGACTTAGAAAATGATCTAGTGGAAAAATTAGAAGAAAATGTAAATTATACTAATGCTAAAGAATATTATATGCAAATGATTGAAATATTTTTTGATCATATTAGTAACAATATTAACGTTTATTCTTCAATACTTAAGAAAAATAATAATAGTATTGTTATGGATATGGCAAATGATGCAATTTATAGAGATGTGGAAAATCATATTAGAAAAAGTGATAAAATATTAAAAACAGAAATACCTGTAGAAATAATTTCTAAATTTTATGTAAGTGCTGTTATAAATGTTTGCTTAGAATATATTAAATATCCGAATAAGTATAAAAAAGAGGACATCTTAAAATATTTAGATACCCTACTTCCTGATAAAATATACTAATTAAAATAACTTTCATCCATTAAAGGAATAATATCAATACCAGGTGTCTCATATGGATGATTTTTTTTGATTATTTCTAAAACTTCTTTTACATTTTCAACATTACATATAACTTCTAATTTTGTTTCTTTTACTTTTTCTAACTTTCTTTTTTTGCCAATCGTGGGATTAGCTTTATCATTTGGTTTAAATGTTCCAATAACATTAGTTGATACTGAACAGTCCGTATAATTTCCAATGACTCCAGCTTTAGTTTTACAAATTAATTCTCTTAAATTATCAGTATAATTTCTAGGTACCATCACTACTATTTTAACTTTACTTATGTTTATATTCATTATTATCACCATTTTTATTATGTTTTTTCTTAATATTTTTATTCTTTCCACTTAAAAGGGCAAGATATCCATTAAATGAACCAATATCTTTTTTTAAAGCTACAAGTTTATCTGCTTTTGACATAATTCTTCCTTCTACAAAAAATGTTTTTCTTAAAGAATAATGGCCAATTTTGCCTATATCTGTGGATAATTTAATCATATCTTTATATTTTTTTGGTAACTTTTCATACTTTTCTTTGTTGTTAAGTTCCATATCGGTGCCATCTATTCTTCTTACTGCCAAAGGAAACATATGATGAAGTACACCATCAATTATAGCCATGGCTTTATCCTTATTTTCAAAATATTCTGGATACCATGTTATAGCGTTAGTAATTGCTTCGATTGGATGAACAAACCCATGTTTATTTCGCATTATTTTCTTTATATCTATATTTTGCCATGGCAATTCATATAAATCATGAAACATTGCTATTACTACCGCAAGTTCTATATTTATACTTTTTAATGCATGATTTTTTCTTTTTAGTTTAGTTGCTAATTTATATGTAACTATGGCATCACAAAGAATATGATCTCCGAGGGTTTTTATATCATGATGAAAATAAGGATCACTACATCTTTTAACAAATTCTTCATGAGTTGCAATAGGTTCAATTATCTTCCATAACCTCTTTGTATCATAATTTGATAATTTGTATTGCTTAGTAAATTCTTTGTATTTTAAATAAACCTTATCTTCTTTCATCTTTTTTCTCCGCATTAATATTATAGTACATATTTATTTTATTAACAATATTTGTTGAGCTTTGCATATATAATTTATTATTTTTGATATTTTCAAAAACTTTATTTTTTTAATAAATCTTTGATTGTAGTAACATAATTATGTTAGATTATATATAAAATCAGGAATAGCATAAAATTTAGTTAAAACTATATTTATTTAACATTCTACCATTACATATCGTCAATAAAATAACGTATAATATTATTATTTATTAATATCTCTTCTTTTCTCATTTAACTTTTAGGCATGGTAATTATTTAAAAGTGTTTTTTTAACATAGTATATCCTAAGGGGGTTGAATAACTATGAACAATTTGGAAAAAGCTCAGAAAAAAGTAAAATGTGCAAAATTGGATGGGCCAATTTATACTTGCATGCCAATTCCTGGACCTACAGGACCTGCTGGTCCTGCTACTATTGAGGTTGGAGAAACTTATACTCTTAATTCCAATCAAAAAGCTAGAGTACAAAATAATGGAACTAATACCAATGTAGTTTTAGATTTTTACATACCTAAAGGTAGCGATGGTAATGGAGATAGAATTTTGGTAGGTAAAACAGAAACTTTAGATGCTAATGCTAGAGCAAGAGTTGAAGATACTTACGATGGCAAAACTCACACAATAGATTTTTATATTCCACAAGGTTTTGATGGAATAAAAGGCGAAAAAGGAGATATTGGACCAACTGGACCTCAAGGACCAAGTTTAATAGAAATGGCATATTTAGCAAAATTTATTGATAATTTTACTAATGATGGTATTGAAGTTAAAGAATTGGGAAATCTTCCTTTAACGAGGAAAGAAATTGACAATAAAAATATTGTTATGTTGGAAAACGATACAATAAAATTTAGGAAAATTGGACATTTTAAAGTGTCATTTAAAGTTAACGCATATGTTAAAAAAAATGATACTGATTTTGATGCTAATAAAGATTTTGTGGCTTTAGGTTTTAAACCAAAAGATTCTGATAACATTTATATTGGAGCAAGTGCATTTATACCTGATGAAGTATCTAGAGAAATAACCGCAGATGGTATACTTGTTGTTTTAGATACAAATGTCGAATATAATCTAGTTAATTTATCAAAACATAGTATATATTTAAAAACACCAGATTTGAAAAATATTAATAGTAACTCTTATTTTGTTAATTCACCAGTTACGATAATTATAGAATATTTGGGAAATTAATTTATATAATTTAGAGAAAGAAGGTATAATTATAAAAAAAATATGCGTATATGCAATATGCAAAAATGAAGAGAATTTTGTAGATAGATGGTATGAATCTGTAAAAGATGCTGATGGCATATTTGTTTTAGATACAGGATCAACTGATAAAACTAGGGAAAAGTTAAGAAAGCATGGAGTTGTTGTTAAGAAAAAAATAATAAAACCATGGCGCTTTGATGTTGCAAGGAATGAAGCATTAAAAATGATTCCTAATGAATATGATATATGTATTTCTCTAGATTTAGATGAAATAATGGCTCCTGGTTGGAAAGAAGAAATTTTAAAAATTTGGAATGATGATATTGATAGATTAAAATATGTTTATAATTGGTATATTGAAAATGATATTCCAAAGATAAGTTTTTATGCTGATAAAATACATAAAAGAAATGGATGTAAGTGGATATATCCAGTTCATGAAGTACTTAAGTTCGATCATGAGGAAAAGCAAATCTTTACAGATAATATTGTAATTAACCATTATCCAGATAAAGAAAAATCTCGAGCTAATTATTTACCTTTGCTTGAATTATCTGTTCGAGAAAATCCTTTAAATGATAGAAATATGCATTATTTAGGAAGAGAATACATGTATTATGGAAGATGGAATGATGCAATTGATACTTTAATTAAGCATTTAAGATTAGAATCTGCCACATGGAAAGATGAAAGATGTGCATCCATGAGATTTATTTCTAGATGTTATAAAAATTTAAATAGATATAATGAGGCAGAAATGTGGTTATTAAAAGCGATTAATGAAGCACCATATTTAAGGGATCCGTATACGGAAATAGCCTTACTTTATTATACTTTAGAAGATTATAAAAATGTTTGTAAATATGTTATTAAAGCTTTAAAAATTAAGAGTAATCCTAAAACGTATATGAATGAAGTTTTTAGTTATGATGAAACATTAAATGATTTACTATCTATAGCTTACTTTAATTTAGGGGATTATAAAAATGCCATTAAAAATGCTAAATTAGCTTTAAAAATTAATCCTAATAATGAAAGAATTAAAAATAATTTAGAAATATTTGAAAGCACACAAAAAGCTGAAGATTAAGAACCTTCAACTTTTTTCAATTACATTTTACTAACTTGATATACTTCTACATCAACATTTGTTTCTTGACCAAATAAGTCAATTATAATATTTAATCTATTATTTTCAAGATCAATGTTATCTACTTTACCAGTCATACCACTGAATGGTCCATCAACAATATTAACTGTATCTCCAACTTGTAATTCTGATTCAACATCTACTCTACTCATACCCATGTTAGCTAGTATTCTATCTATTTCTTGAGGAAGTAATGGAGTGGGTTTCGCTCCTTTTCCACTTGAGCCAATGAATCCTGTTACACCTGGTGTATTTCTTACAATATACCAAGCTTCATCTGTCATAATCATTTCAACTAAAACATATCCTGGAAACATTTTCTTAACTTTTTCTTTTTTAACTCCATCTTTTACTTCAACTTCTGTTGTTTCTGGAACTATTACACGGAAAATATAATCTTGCATTCCCATTGATTCAGTTCTTGCTTCTAATTTTTCTTTTACTTTATTTTCATGTCCTGAATAAGTATTTACTACATACCAAAGTTTTTCCATTATGCTAACCATCCTTTAACTACTGATAATATTAAGTTCAATAACATAAATAAACAACATAATATTATACAAAATACAATTGTTGAAATTGTGTATTTTAACACATCTTTTGCTGTTGGCCATTTAACTAATTTAAGTTCTTTGTTTACTTTTTTAATATAACTTTCTTTAGGACCTTTACTTACTTTTTTTGTTTTAATATTTTTTTTCTTGGCGTCTTTAGTAACTTTTGTTACTTTTTTTGTTTCTTTCGCTTCTTTTGCCATAGTCTAAAAAACCTCCATTTAAAAAAACACTTTCGTGTTCATTTATAATATAGCATAATAATACCTAAAATGCAAGTAATTTAGGTTAAAAATTTTTAAGTTCTGAATTTACCTTTTTTCTAATTGACCTAACTTTTCGATAGATTGAATAATAATCTTTCTTTAATGTAAGTGATATGTCTTTACAACTTAATCCTTTTACCATTAATTTATAAATATTTATCTCTTTTTCATTCAGTCTTTGTGTGATTTTATTATTCATTTCTTCTAAATTTTCATTTTCACATAGTATTTCTAAAGGGTCTTTTGCATACTTATTATCACTATTAAAATTATCCATCATGTCTTTTATATATATTATAGTATATTTTTTTCGTTCTTTATATTCCTTAATAATTGTTTTTTTTACTTTCCTTTCAATTATTAAACTAACATAGGTGTTAAAACTTGCACTTGTTTTGTTACGGTAATTTTCTAACGCATTATGATAAAGTTCAAAACACTCATTATATAAATCTTCAAAAGATATATTTAATATTTTAATAATTGGTATGTACTTTTTAAGGATCAACTTAATTATTATTTCATATTTTTGGTTTAACATCTTTTCTGCTTCTTCAACTTTTTCGTGAAAAAGCATTAAAAGTTCTGAATCACTTACTTTATTCATTAGCCCCCATATGATATATAAGAATACTTGCTGCTACTGATGCATTTAGACTTTCAACATTTTGATTCATTGGAATACTTACTAAAACATCACTTTCTTTTTTTACTAGTCTACTTACTCCAGATCCTTCGTTTCCTATTACTAACGCTCTTTTAGCGCTATAATCTATTTTTCTAAAGTCTTCTCCTTCCATTGATGCTGCATATACAAAGTAACCATCTTTTTGAAGTGATTTTATTGTTGCTACTAGATTATTTACCATTATTATTTTTACATAATTTATTGTTCCTACACTTGTTTTTACTACAACATCTGTTACTCCGACACTTCTATCCTTTGGTATTATTATGGATTTTACCCCTACGGCGGCACAAGTTCTAATGATTGCTCCAAAGTTATGAGGATCTTCTAAATGGTCTAATATTAAAACTAAATCGCCTTCTAAATCTTTTAATGTGTAATAATCATAATCAAATGCTTCGATAACTACTCCTTGATGATTATATTCACACATTTTATTTAATAAGTGATTATCAACAAACTCGTACTTTATTTGATTTTCTCCACAATATTTACACACTTCTTTTCTGGATGTAAATACTTTTTTGATTTTCTTTTTATCTAGTTCTTTTAAAACATTCATTCCGTATACACGCATTTTTTATTCCTCCTTTAGCTCATAAATTTATTATAGCACATAGTATACCTTTTGTATATATAATTTTAATTTTAAATTAAAAATGCTCTATTTCTGTTTAAAGATAAAAGAGCATTTGTTATCTTATGGTGCTGAAAGTAAGGCTTGAACTTACGACCTATGCGTTACGAGGGCATTGCTCTACCAACTGAGCTATTTCAGCAACTAATATTATTATACTACAAATATGAAAAATAACAACTTTAATTTTATATTTTTACATGTTAAAATATTGACAGGTGGTATTATGTTTAAAAATACATTAGATAATAAAAGATATTATACTTTAAATTATTTTTTTAAAATGAAATTTGGACAAAAAGTATTTAAAGTACCCATAGATATTAATAGTACATGTCCTAATCAAGTTAATGGTGGATGTATTTATTGTTCTAATAAGTCTACTGCAAATATAAGTGATGGAAACTTAGATATTTTAGAACAATTTGAAAATGGTAAAAAAATCATGGAACAAAAATGGCCAGATAGTTTATATATCCCTTATTTTCAATCTGGTACGAATACATATAATGATAAAAACTTGGTTGAATGTTATGTTGATAAGTTGTTATTATTACCTAAAGTTGTGGGAATAGATATAGCTACTAGACCTGATTGTTTAACAGAAGAATGGTTAGATTATTTAGATGAACTAAATAAAAAAACTTTTTTAATTGTCGAGTTAGGTTTACAAAGTAGCAACAATAATACATTAAATTTTATTAATCGTGGCCATAATAGTGAGGTATTTAAAGATGCTGTAAAAAAATTACATGAAAGAAACATATTTGTTGTTGCACACATTATAAATGGTCTTCCTTATGAGACTAAAGAAGATATGTTAAATACAATAAAGTTTGTTAATGATTGTGGGATTGATGGAATTAAAATTCATATGCTTTATGTAGCAAAAAATACCCCTTTAGCTAGTATTTATGAAAAAAATAAATTTCATATTCTAACTAAAGAGGAATATATTGATATTGTTTGTGATCAATTAAGACTTTTAAATCAAGATATTGTTATAATGAGAATAACTGGAGACCCAACTTTAGATGAGTTGATTGCTCCGGATTGGCTTATAAAGAAGTTTGTAGTTTTAAATGATATAGATAAAGAAATGGTTAAGAGAAATATTTATCAAGGAGACTTGCTTTAGTCTTCTTTTTTTAATATTTTATAAAATTTATCAATTATTTTTTCTATTACTTCTTCTTTATTTTCTTTTCTAGTTTCTTTTGTTACTTTTAATGAATCGTTATAATTTGTATTTTTATCTTTATTATATATGCTAAAGTAAACTGTGTTATTATCACCAGATAAGTTATGAGGATCCACTCTATTTAGTTTACCTGTTATACCTATTCCATAATTAGAATTGGTAAATTCAGATATTTTTTTACTCATTTCTATGGCAGTTTCTATGCTATAAACTGAATATGTATCAATTATATCTTTGGGTACACCCATTTTTATTTTAAATTCATTTGAGTAAGTTACTGCACTAAATTTTAGAATTTCACTAGCTCCAGGGATATTTGTAATGGCATTAGCAAGAGCTCCGCCGGTACAAGATTCCATCGTGGATACAGTTTTATTTTGTTCTGTTAATATTTTTACTATTTCTTCTAATTTCATAATAACCTCAATTAATACTTACTAGTTCATATAGAGTTGTACCTAAACCTAGTCTTTCTGCTTCTTCCACAATATGAATTGCATTTTTATCAAGCATTCGCATTCTTAAAGAGTTTGCACCATTTTCAGTTAAATTCATAATAGTATCATAACAACATTTATCTAAAGCAACTGGGTCAAGTGATGCAAATATTTCTATATCTGCAATTTCTGGATCTTTTGGATTATTATCGCAATCACAGTCTATAGAAATATTATTGGCAATGTTTATATAAACAATATTTTCAGGATTGAAGTAGTCCACGACAGATTTATCTGCTTCAGCCATACTTTCTAGAAAATCATCTTGTTTAGTTTCTAATTTACAGCATTCATCTGGTACAGTTGTCTTTCCTGCAGAATGAATCCACGCTTTACCATTTTTGGAAGCAACTCCGATTGACATATTCTTTAGAGCTCCACCGAAGCCAGCCATTATATGGCCTTTAAAATGAGATAACATTAGCATTGAATCATAATTTTTAATATGACTACCAACATAGTTTATGCCCTTTAAGTGTTTTCCACCATTTATAGGTATTGTTATTTCGCCATCTTCATCCATAATATCACATGGAGCTATATCATAAAAACCATGGTCTTTGATAACTTGCCAGTGATCACTTGGATTCATTCTTTTTCCAGAATAAGCTGTACAACATTCTGCGATTGTACCATTTAATTTATTTACTAAAGCTTTAATTAAATTTGGATTTAAAAAATTATGTCCACCTGGTTCTCCGGTAGAAATTTTAACTGCAACTTTACCTTTTAGTTCGTGATTTAAACTTTCATAAATTTTAACTAAACTTTCGCTTGTTATTTCTTTTGTAAAATATACTTTACTTTTCATTGTATCAATCCTTTCATGTATTTATGATAATATAATTTTGAAAATATGTCTAGGTGGCTTTGTAAGTTATTATTAATGAGTTTATCATAGTTCAACAAATAGTTATGTTAGAAACTATATTAACATCCATTATATAATCACAAAAAAATGACATTTTATTTTGTCATATTCTTTCATTTTATTTTACTATTTACAAAAAAACTTGTTGTATATTCAGAAATTTGTTCTCTTCAGAGGGCTCGCCATTTTATTCTTTGTATGTGTTAATTCCTTTTAACTTCGGCCTTTTATGGGCTTTTTATTTTAGTAATAACCTTATTAATTTGGTATTTATTAGTCTGTTGGTACCTAAATGGTACCTAAAAATGGAAAACCCCAGATTAACTCCAGGGCATTTTTACTACTTCCTTCTATTAGAAAGAGCACTTCCAGCTACACTTTTAGTTGCTTTTGTTGTAGCTTTACTTCTAAGTTGACTACTTGCCTTTTTTGCAACTGATTTAGAAGTCCTTATTTTATTTGCCATTCCTAACTCTCCTTTCTTAGCCAAGATTTTCGTTTGACAACAAGAAAGGTTACTACAATAAAGACATCTTGCTATTAAGACAATAATCCTATATAATAGTATTGTAATAATAAGTTGTTTATTTATTGCTGTGCATTGGGTGTGGCACATAAATTAGCCTTTCTTTATTGTTCAAAGAATGGCTTTTTTTGTGCAAAAAACAACATTAAACCGTTGTATTTTTAGCACACCTTAATTATAGCATCTTATTGCTTATTTTACCATAATTAACTTGACTTTTTTTATTATTTAAGTGATTAATACTACAGCTTGAAAGGAGAATAAAAATATGATTAATAATATAGTATTAACAGGATACTTCTTTGGATTTGAAAATGGTAATCTATTGCTAAAAATTGATAGTTGTGAAAATCATCAAATAGTAAAAATACTGATTAACAAGTTAATAAGAAAGGAGATAAAGAAAAGATTCAAAGTTAATGATTTGATTGGTATAAAAGGATACATAGGAATTGATGATAATAATAAAGCAATAATAATAGCAACTAATATTTCGTTTTTAAGTAATAAATAAAAAAGCCTGGATAAAATTCCAAGCTTCTTTTATTTGTAGTTATTAACTATATATGTTAATCTATCTATTATTTTTTTGTCTAAAACTTCTTTATTCAAGCTATCAATCATCAACTTACCACTCCACATATTCATTGACTTTATCATTTCTATAAATTGAGTTCTTGATAGATTAGTATTATTGTTTTCTTCAAAAGATTTTATATTATATAGAAAACTTCTTAATAAAAATCTATTATTAGAAAAATTACTACCAAATAAAGGAAAACCTTTACCATTAAAATCTTTTGATAAATATTCAGTTAATTCATAGTGATTATTTTCGTTAGTTTCATCGTAAGTTAATCTTCCAATCCACCATAACCTAGCTAATCCATTAGTCATAAGTGACCTTTTTTCGCCATGCGCAAAGAAATAATTCTTCTTTATATATTTTGCTTTATCTGACGCCTTATTAACAGGCCATCTTTTTTGCATATAATTCCAAAATATATCATGACACAAGCCAACCCATAACCTTTCATCGCTAGCTTGGCTATCCGTTAATTTTTGCATATTTGAATATATGATTTTAATATTCTCTAAATCATCTTTTTCAGGATTATCTGAAATGATTAAATCAAAATCCGGAAATTCATATTTAAAATCAATAAAATTATTATTATCACTTGTAACCCCTTTTATCCAAAGTGTATTAGCCGAAGAATAATTATCAACATTATCTTTAATTGAATCTTTTAAGATATACAGTGAATCATTTTTCAAAAATCTTATTTTCATACTAATTACCTCCTATTGATAACAAATTCTTCAATGACATTTCTATTGGACATTCAATGATTTCTTGTGCTAGTGAAAAAGAATCTTGATTTTTTAATTCATCATAATCAAACTTTTTATTTAATGTATCAAATTTTTTTGATAATGCTTTAAACCATCTTTTATCTTCATATGTATAGAATGTTTCTATATCACTCTTTAAAATATCAAAAACATGAGTCAAAGCAGGAATAATAATCATTGAATGGAGTATTGGTGTATAATCTGAAATTCCCCTACCTAATTCAGAATAGTTTTGATAATCATTTTTTTGAAGTCTTACCCTTATTTTATTATTATCATCCATATCAATATATATCTTATGATCTGTTTCACTGGTATAAGGTACAATTGAAATTATTGAAGGAACGTTAGATAAATCATAAATGTTTTTTTCAACGGGAATATCTGGTTGATTTGAAATAGCTAAAACTGATCCTATTTCAACATCGAATTTAGATGTTCCATAATCTGGATTAAATGATTTGGAATAATAACCTGATATATTTTCATTCGCCACAATGAATGCTACTATTTGTAATTGTTCATTAATATCTGCATTAGGTATTTCGAAATCATTTTCTCCTATAATCAAATCTTTTGTATATCTTAACTTTGTTTTCTGACATTCAAAATGACAAACAATTTTAGCCTTATTAGTATCAATCAACGAAAGTAATTCATTGTTATTCAAATCACAATTGATATTAAGTAACAAGTTTTTTGTTTTCTTAAAAGCTTTTACTCTTATATTAAAACTACTATATATATAATCATCATACATTGTAGACAGTACTGGATATGAATATAATCTACTGCTTTTAATTTTCATATACTTTTACCTCCAATGCCCAATTTTCTGTTTCTTTTAAAGTAAATTGTATTCTTTTTGGTTCATTTTTATTTACCTTACCAACTTCTATTATATTTCCATTGAATTTTACACCTGAGCCAGAGAATAGTCTTCTTTCTCCACTCGCTTCTATTATTTCTGGTTTATAATTTACTAATTCTCCTGCTATTTCTACTGTTATCTTAGCATTTTGTAAATCTATTGGAGAAACAAACATAAACTCATATTTACCATTTGTATACATACATCTACTCTTAGTTGTAAGGACATTTTTTCCTGAAGGAACATCTATAGTTCCCTTATCATTATTTGCAGATCCAGGAGTACCTTTTCCACCATCACTTTCATTTGGATCTACTTGGCCATAATTTCCCTCTTCTTCTCCATCAGCATACGCTTGTCCTCCAGCAGAATCATCATCTTGATTTTCATCTTCAATATTTATATTATCATTTTTTACAATTGGGTTTTCTTTTACTTCTATTTCTTCCAATATATCATCTACGATATTTTCAGTTGGTTCATTATTTGATCCGTCATCAAATTCATCTGGCAGAAACTCTCCTACTCCCTCTGCATCCATTGATTCAGGTATAGAGCTTTCAACGTATTTTCTAATAGTAGCTCTAACAAAATCAAATAATTTATTATATTCTTTTCTCGCTGTTTTTTCATCATCCATCTTCGAAGGATACCATTCATCATGTTTTGGATTCTCCATTTGCCTAAAGTATGCATTTACTTCCTTACCTACTAATTTCAATACGCCGCAATAAAATGAAATCTGTGGAAGTTTATCTTTATCAAATATTTTCATTCCTGTCCCTTTAATAATACCAACTCTATTTTTAAAATTTGGATCAAAGGCTATATCAAAAGATACATCATCAGGTTCAAACATAGAAAATGTTTCGTGCTTTGTTTCATACTTATCACTAGCTAATATATCAAAGTAGTCAATTGTATATTGATTAAACATATCAGAATTATTACTATAAATATAACCAAATCTTTCAGAAATAGTTTTATTATTTAATTCCAAATCATTTATTTTAACAATAAGTTTTTTATCTAAAATTGAAACAAAATAATTATCAATAATAGAAGCAGCTACATCAATAACCCATCCCTCATTGTCATCATCAGGTATTTCATTACTTTTATTTCTATCATCAAAACCTAAAATATATATATCTGTTCCAGATTCTTTTCTATCATCAAAAGATGGATCTATGAATAATTGTTCATTCATACTATCCAATCTAATTCCAAATTCTGTATTTTTTATTACACCATAATATCCTGTCCCTTGGGTAATATTACCATCATCAAGCTCACAAGATGATAATTTTGAAACTCCCTGTGATGCAACAAGTCCTTTTTCATCTAAGGTACTATAAAATACTGTATGTAATTTGGAGCAGGCAAAAGCAGCATTTTTACCTATACCAAAAGAACCTCCTGATGTTGTTGGATTATCAGAAAACCCCTCACTTTTAACTAATCTATCCCACTTTGAATCTATTTCTCTATCACTACCTGTTAATCCACTTGTATTAAAATCGCTAACGCGAAGACATAATAATTCATCACTTTCTAAAAGTTTTTTTGCTTCTGAATAGAAATTAATTGGTGTCTTATCATTTTTATAATATTTCTTAGCATATTCAATTTCCTTATCAAGGATATCCGAAAAAATTTTTTTACCCATAATATCTTCTTTTTTTAAACGGAAACTTCTAAAAACAACGGTAACCGGATCATTATTTGTATCTTTCTTTGCATCTAACGAATTTTGACATATTTCTCTAGCTAAAGACAATAACGTATCATCATTAAAGAATTGTATTCCTGATTCATTAAATCCTGTTTTCTTTCCACCACCTGTAGTAGGAAAAGACCAATTTACTTCATTATTCATGGAACTACCCCCTAAGTGAAAATTCTTTCTTTCTAGATTTAGCTTCAGAAAATTTCATTTTTGTATTTCTTAGTTCTTGTTCAATAGCGGAAAATATTTTTTTTACTTCCTCATCCGTATAATCATAATTTGATTTATTAGAACAATTCCCAAGCAATTTAAGTGTACTTATTATCTTGTTAGTTCTATTCTCAGCTATCTTTATAAACCTTTCTCTTTTTTGATTCATAGAAATCACCTCGCATATAAAATAACACATTTTTGAAATATTTGCAATATATTTCTCAAATATTGTTAATTATCTGCAATATATATTTAATACTTTTTTCACATATTGTGTAAAAAAGCAAATAAAAAGAGCATTAAATTGCTCCATTGTCGTCTGTTGTTTTAATTGATACTTTATATGATGTTGGTGTGATATCAAAAGTATCATATAAGCTTGCATCAACAACATAACCTTTTGTTTTTTTACCATTTTTATATATTCTGTATAGTTTATAATTATCAGGATGATTTTTTGCAAATTCCAATTCATTGCTAGACATTTCAAAGTCAGATGTTAAAGATGAACTTGTGCTCTTTACTTCTATATATATTTCTTTTACATTACCATTTTCTATTTCAAATGATTGAATATCATATCCAAAGCCATCACCAGAATCTCTTGATATCCATTTTATTTTTTCGGCCAGATCTGATCTACCCAATTCAATAAGTTTGTTTTTCTCATATTCATACACTAAAGCCTCTCCAACATAACCATTATCTAATTTCTTTTTATAATCATTAACATATGATTCAAAATCACTTTTTCTGATATACACCTTATCAGAATTATTCTTTCTCTTGGTTTTTGTAGGTATATCGAAAGACATTTCTAATGAAACTTCCTCATCATCTATAGCTGGTTTTTCTGTTTCCTCTTTTAATATTTTAGATACTTTTTCTTCTTCTATATCTATTTCATTTTTATTATTAGTTTCTTCAATTGTATCTTCTATAGGTTCATCATTATTTTTTAGATATAGTCTAGTAACTCCATCTGTAACAACAAAATTTATTTCGTCTTTATAACTGTCTTTATGTGAAACAAAATTTCTAATAATTTGTTCAATTTTCATTTCGCCTGGTCTTGTTTTACTTTCTAATTGATCTGCTTCCGTAAGTTTTCCATCTAAAATAT
This sequence comes from uncultured Bacilli bacterium, assembly GCA_934096035.1. Lineage (GTDB taxonomy): Bacteria > Bacillota_I > Bacilli_A > RF39 > UBA660 > Onthocola_B. The sequence goes on along the minus strand of CAKOKX010000001.1, from coordinate 298,302 downwards.
TTAATAAGGATTTTTGAATTGTTGTAATATCAATACCTGGAAATTCTTTGATTAACTGAAAAACATACTCTTTTATCTCGCGTTCACCCGTAATCTTATTTCTCCAAAGTCCCGAATTAAATGATTGTGTTTCAAATAAATCTTCTTTGCCAAGATAGTTTTTATATTCCGAACAATGTTCTTGTAATCGAGCTCTGACTTGGGCTTCTAAAGCTTCATCTTGATCACAATTTCTGATTCTTGATACTTCTTCATATATCTCTGATAATTGTGCATATTTAGATCCTTTTTTTGATGTAAGAATATTATTAATTGCAATAACTATATCATTTTTCATAGTACCTCCTAAATATCATAATTTGTAATCAATAAGTGTTCTACTTTTTTATCATTTCTGTTCATAAAACTTACTAAATATTTCTTATCAAATGATCTAATGTTAAATCCACAATTTTTATACAACGAATAAATAAAATCCGTATTTTTAATTACAAGCATAAATTTTGCTTTAGTATTTTTTAGATAATTTGCCAACCTTATTTGATCATCTTTATCAAAATCATTTTTTGCATAAGTAGAAAATTCTGTATCATATGGAGGATCTAAAAACATAAAATCATTTTCTGTCAATTCAACTTTATCACAAAATTTTTCAAAATCATAACAATATATTTTTGTATTACCCATGTAACTCTTTAAACTTTCAGATGATAAATATTCTATTTTTTTATTAAAGTCTTTTCTGTTATAGCTAATTCCGCCATATGGAACATTGAATTCTCCATTTGCATTATATCTAAACATTGCAGCATAGCAGTAATCTCTTATAAAATAAAAGACTGCGCAATAAAATTCATCACTTAATTTTAATTTTTTTCGGTTGTTATATAAATATCTAAAATACATATAATATGCACTCTTAAATGCAGTTTCAATGTTAGCCATGATATCAGTATCAGACATCTTACCTTTTTGAGTTTCTATTTTAAACATTCTAGATATCTTTGACTTAAGGTTTTTATTAAATTCTATATTCAAATTATATAAATTAATATCAACTTCATCTCTTAATAGTTTATCAAATTCTTTCGAGTGAGATTTCATAAAAACGTTTATCAGTTCATTTAGAGAGTCATTATCATTCATGTACTTAGAATAAAGATTCAATAATTCATTACAATTTTTTTCGACTATTTCTTGAAGAAAAATCCAATTCTTATTAATTTCGTTTAACGATTTAAAAAATTCTGTACTACCTTTTTTTATTAATTTATATAAAAGAATTAATTCATCAGATTTATCGTTAATAACAGAATTAGAGCAATCAACATTTAAATAAACAGCTCCACCACCCACAAATGGTTCCACATATCTGCTAAATTCTTTAGGTAAATTTTTTTTTATAATTGGCCATTCTTTTTCTTTACCACCAGCCCATTTTATAAATGGTTTTCTATTTATCATATTTTGCCCTCCTGTTAATAATCTTCTACTAATAATTATACCATTAAACTAACATTTTTCCTACAAAATTAAACATAATTTGTTTATTTTTAATAACTACTTGTAATATTTTTGATAAAGAGTTATTAATACAACAGTTTGGAGTTCAATATGTTTAGGAAAACTGTTAACGGTGATATTACTAATGAAGATTTTAAAAAAATTCTTATTCCGTTTAATGATAATTATGATGAATTTTTAGAAGATTATATTATGCCTGAAGTAATAGCTTTTTATATTGCAAATTCATTCTATCGTGATGCAATGTGTAAAGGTAGCTTTAAGCAACATTATAATTCTGCTGCTGATATAATTAACCACTTTGATGAAGATTATGAAAAAGTTAAAGTCGATTTTATCAATTTATTAAAAATAAAATATGCATTAGAAATAATTAGCGAAGATCCACTCATTCTTAAAACAACGAAAGATTAGCAATTGCTAATCTTTTTGTTGTAGTAGTAATAGTACAATAAAAAAGATTCTTTATTCTTTTCTTATTCTTATCCATATCTATATCCTTTATCCTTATCCTAGGAGGTCAATCATTTCGTTTGGTTTTGTTTTGATTTGAATTTGATTTAGAAATGATTTTATCTTTGTTTAATATTGATTTTATTTTGATTATCTCTATTTTTTCCAAAAAACTCACGGAAAATTTATAATTGTGTGAAAGTAGGTGGCTGGTCGGGCTTGAAATTAATCTTATAATTCTATCTTTCCATCAGAGGGGTATCTATTTATGGAATGCTAAAAATATCTTTTAAATAATTTAGATCTATACTAAAGTATTTTAATACTTCCACCATAGGTACTAATCCTCTATTTCTAAGTTTTGTGTTATCACTGTATAATGCTAATGATATTTTACTTCTAATTGCATATGCCTTATTTCTTCCTACACTACCTAGCATCATTATATCTTTTGCAGTAGCCCATTGACTTCAATTTCTAATATTTGTTCAGCATTTAATTTTTCACTATTCATTTTCTCATCTCTTTCTATTATTAATTTGAAGTGTGCTAAACTTTTAAAAAATAATTGTAATAAATATATACTGTAATTTTTTAAATAATAAAAGTATATTTTATATACAACTATAGTCACTACAGCATACTTTTAACTGTCATTTACTATCATCTTACTATCAATTACTATCACTTAACTATCATTTACTATCATTCTACTATCAACTTGCTCTTATTACAGTCAGATAGATATAAACTATTTGATTAAGTTTCTAAAGTATGCTAACATTACAACACGCTTGTAAAAGCATATAAAAAGATCTACTGTTAGCTGTTAGCGCAGTAGATCAAACAGAAACACAAATTAAAAGTTTAGCACAACTTTAACATTTTAATAATGTAATTAGGTTTCCATTTACATTTTATCACTACGCTTTTATTCACACAAGGAGATTATGATATAATGGGAGTTTATAAAGCAAAGTCCGGCAAAACTAAAGATGGTCGTGTCTGTTTTTTTAGAGTTAGATATCAAGATATAGATGGTAGAAATGCACAGTGTAAGTCTGGGAAATTTGCTACTAAAAAAAGAAGCAGAGGATGCAGAACTAGAATTTAGGTTAAAAATACATAGACATGAGAATATGGATAAAATAACCTTAGATCAAATGATTGATATATTCATCGAGAATAGGACTTCTACTATTGAGGTTAAGCCTACTCTCTATATAATTATGGTAATAAAAGAATCCATTTAAAAATTTTATTAAATATCAAACTAAAAGATTTTAATATTAATCACTATGATAATTGGAAAAAGCAAATGAATGAAACTAATATTTCAACAAGATATAAAAATGACATATTAAAATTTCTAAAATCAATATTAAACTTTGCTATGACTTGGTATGATTTTAATCTTAATAAAGTTTATAATAAAATGACTAAGTTTAGTAATGCTTCTGATATACCAAAAGAAATGATGTATTTTACATATGATCAATGGAAACAATTTATTTCTGTTGAAACTAATTTACAAACTAAAGTTATGTTTGAAATATTATATTATTGTGGTTTAAGAAAAGTTGAACTTTGAGGATTGACTTGGAAAAATATTGATCTTGTTAATAAAACCTTATCTGTTAAAAAGCAAATTACAGATCGTGCTGGTTCGGTCAAAGAATTCCAATTTTCCACTCCAAAGACTAAAAGCAGTATAAGACCCCTACCACTTAACAAAGTGCTCTTAAACAATCTTAAAATGCTAAAAAATGAGTTATCTAAAGAGTATGGATTTAATGATGATTACTTTGTTATTGGTGATACTTTCCTGTTGCAAGTAATACTATTACATCAAGAAAAAATCACAACTGTAAATTAGCTGATGTACCTCAGATCAGAATTCACGACTTCCGACATTCATGTGCTTCCTTATTAATTTATAAAGGTGCTAATATTATTACTGTTTCTAAATTCTTAGGTCATACTAAAATAGAAGAAACACTTAATACATATACTCATTTATATAAAAGTGCTCTGACAGATATAACATCACTTATAGATGATATGAATGAAGCTAGGATTAACTCCTAGCCTTTTTTATTTTAACAATAGAATGTGAAATTATTTATTTTTTTTAACTTTTTTAACAATATTTTTCAATTTATTGTATTTTTATAGTTGTTCAACAAAAGTATCATATATTCTAATGTATCTATAAGTTATCCTGTTAGTTCCTTCTTTCTTTTCTTTAACAACTATATTAAGTTCAGCCATCTTATTTAGAATATTGTTAATTGAATTAATATGAACATCAAGTTCATCTGCCATTACTTGTGCAGTAAATACTATTTTTTTCATCATTAATGGATGCATTCTAAGAACTATGCTACCATTTATGTTTTGTTTTATTGTTTCCTCATCTTCATCATACACTTTATTAATTTTTTCAATTCTACCAATATTTCTTGTACATTGATCAACTACGCATTGCAAGAAAAATCTAATAAATCCATTAACATTTCCATTTCTACATTCATTAAGAGCATTATAGTAATTTGCTTTAAATAATTCTATAATTTCGGATAAAAATAATATTGGATCATCATCTTTCAATTTTGCAAGTTGCAATGTCATCAAAGCTCTTCCCATTCTTCCATTACCATCTTTATATGGATGGATAGATTCAAATTGAACATGTGAAATAGCAACTTTAACAAAAGCTTCCTCATCATACATATTATTCATATATTCCATTAAATTATCTAAAAGTTCTGGGACTTCTTCTGGAATGGGCGGAACAAATGTAGCTCCTTCCTTTCCAAGACCTCTTGGACCAATATAATTTTGAATATCCCTAATTTCTCCAGGTGACTTATCTTCTCCTCTAACTCCAGATAATAATATTTTGTGCATAGAATTAATCATATTAACACTAAAATTTCTATCTTTTAATTTTTCATTTGCATATTCTAGCATTTGTTTTAAATTTTTAACTTCTTTAATACTATCATTAGATTCTTTATAATCCATGTAATACATATCATCTTGAGATATTTGAGTACCCTCAATTCTTGAAGATCTAATACTTTCGCCCAACACTAAAGAATCAAGAAAATACTTTTGATCAAATTTAAACATTTTTAATAAAGATTTATATTGACCATATTTATCATTTGCTTGACCTAAAAGTTTTATTGTTTCTTTATCAAGTTTATATGGAATTGGCAACATTTTTGCTTTGTATGGTTCCATTTTATCACTCTCCTCTATTATAGTATATCACATTTTTATTAAAAATATACATTATTTTGCTAATTACTGTGTATTTTACAATATATGTTTACATTTTTCAATACTTTTTTGTATATTTTTTATATAATATTACAAAACATAATATAATGCTATTATTGGATTATATTGCAAAATGCTAAATAAAATTGTACCTAAAATTATTTTGGCAATAGTAAACCCTTATAAAATGGGTACAAAAAAGAGAGCACGGTTAGACGCTCTCTTCAGGGGGCTCGCCATTTGAATTCCTGCATGTGTTAATTTCTTTATATTAACTAGCATTCACAGTCTTCACAACTGCATTCTTCGCAATCGCAGCATTCGTTGCATTCGCATTCTTCGCAATCACATCCACATTCGCAAGATTCATCACAATTGCATTCTTCACATTCACAACCGCAACTGCAAGTTTCTATCTTTTCTTTATCTTCCATTATTACACCTCGTTTCTTTTTATATTATACTACTTTTTTATTATCTTACAAACCTTAATATTTTTTCTTTATGGGGAATATCACTTGATACAATATTTGCTAACATAACATTTTTGTTAAAATCTACGAGTTTTTTTTCAATATCAAATGTTCCATCACATTTTTCTTTTAATACATAATAGCATGCGGTATCTAGATCTTTTTTAGTTTGACCCATTCCTACGGCCCTTAGAGTTTCGATTTTTGTGGTAAATAATCTATCACTTAAATTAAAATGAACATGACCTTGTAAAATAGCATCATAATCTGTTACTCTTTTACCTTCAAAAATAGGGTTGTTTAAAGCATTTAAGTATCCCGCAATTCTTGGATTACTTAAACTTTTTCCTTCGATTGCTTCTTTTATTTTTAATTTTGCTTCCTTACTATTTGTATATAAGAATTGCTTACTAGTTTTACCTCTTTTAAAGTTTCCATGATATGCCCAGGTAGAATTTTCTCCGAAATAATCCCAACGAATATCATTGGCAAAATGACATAACACAATCTTTTGATCTCCAATAGTTAAATCTAATGATGGCTTATAAAGTTTTAAAGTTTCTAAATCACTATTACGTAATTTGCTATTTGTCCATTCTTGATTTTCTTTTCTTATTTCATCAAAGTATATGAATGGTTCAATTCCTAAAGTATTATAATATTCACTATTACCCGCTACAGAAATTACATTATAATCTTCTAACAAACCTAATACTTCGTGAGGATTTGGTCCTTCTCCAATATTATCCCCTAGCGAATAAACTTCTGTTATTCCATTTTTTCTAATTTCTTCTAAAACTGCTAAAGTCGGTTCATACAATGAATGGGCATCCGTAATAACCGCTATTTGTCTGCCTGTATAAATATTTTCTAAGCAATTTATATTTAATGAGTTTGTTAATGATTTAAATATATCATCTAATTCTTTTGGCATTTTTTCAAATTCAAATTCAATATCATTTAACCCAAATACCTTTTTAACATTTGAAATTGTTTCCATAACTTCTTGTGTAATTATAAATGGTAAATTATATTCCTTATGAAGGAATAATTCTTCTTCAGATGGAATTCTTCCTCCCGGTAAAATTATACCACTTACTTTTACTCCTTCACGATAAAGTAAAACTTCCGCATTATTAAAAGTAACTGCACTTGTTTCTAATATTCCTCTTTCAGTTCTTTCTAATTCTTTTACTTCTGCTGAATTATTAGTTATGCTAAAGTTTGTACCCATATTTACTAAAGAGCTATGAATGAAACTACCTGTTGGTATTTTATCAATTGCAAATGTTGTAGATGTTCTATCAAAATAATATTTTTGTCCTAAATAACTTATTGGGCTTACTGATAAAAAGTTTGCTTTACTACTTGATATGCCATTTATTAAATTTTCTACTTTTTCACTTCTACTTAATATGTGAGCATATAAACAGTAATTAACCTTAGAAAAGTCATATACTAAACCACCATATTTTTTTGACAATTTTTCATCTATAAATTCTTTAGCTATATTACTATCTAGTGATGTTAAATTTAACTTAGCATCTAATTCAAATAATTTTTGAATATTTTTCTTAAAATTAATAAATGATGCTTCCACAATTAAAAGATTATCTGGATGGTCTATAATAAAGAATTTAAGTATACTTCTTAAGTTTTCAATATTATTTGTGTTTTTTACTGCTTCAATTACTTGAGATGATTTTAGTAAATCTTTAATAAAAAGATTTATCTTTTCATTATCTTTATCTAGTTCTTTTAATGTAATTAAAGTTTTTGACCCTCCGATATAATCTAAAGTTTTATTTGCTTTTTGACATATTATTTCCATAAAAATTTTTCTTAATTCATCAATATTATTAGAATTTAAAATAACATTTTTATATTGTTCTAATATTTTTATTCTTATAGTTTTTATATCTTCTAGATCAATTACTTCATTCTTTTTACTATAAGTTGATGCAAATAATCTTTTTAAATTATCTCTACTTTCTTTATCTAAAGCAATATTATTATGTACTAGATTCATTATTAGTTTATAACAGTCTTTAAATGCATCTATTATAGCTAAATAATTTATAATGTTATATACCATGTTTTCTTTATGACTATCTTCATGATATAATTTATTCATAAGGTATTTAACTGCTTCATAGAAATCTTCTTCTTTATTAAATTCAATTATTTCTAGGACTTTACTAAACCAATTCTTGTAGTTTTCACTTCCACATCCATATTGAATGAACGCTTCAAAACTGATACCAGATTTATTTATAAAAGATTTTATTCTATTATAGTTTGTTATTACTAATTCTATATTGTTATATTTAATTAATTCAACACAATTATCTAAATCATCTTCATTAATATGCATACTCTTTAATATTAATTTTTTAATTTCACGATGTACTTCATATGATTTTAAATATTCATATAACTCTTCTTTAGTTAATTCTTTTATTTTTTCTAAGATTAGTTCTTTATTTTGTAATATAACTAATTCTTTAGAATATGATGTTTTAAAATATTCAAACTCTATAATTTCTTTTAAAGATAACCCTTGTAAATAAGATTTAATTTTATCTTTTAATGTTTCTAATATTAGTATAGTTAATTCTTCATTACTTTTTTCTAATAACTCTTTTAAATTATAATTACCGTTTCTTATTAAAAACATTACATATAAATCACAATAATTACCATATAGTATTTCTGATATTATTATTGATGATGGCTTTTTTAACAAATCTAATTTTAATTCGTCTTCTTTTAATTCAATTATTAATTGTTGAACTTTTAAAGGAATTTTTTCAGAATTTCTTAGATAACAAATTTTTAAGTTGTTTATTTTTCGATCTTTAATTGCATTTTTTAAGTCATTTTCTTTCTTATCTATAATAAATTCTTTTATTTCATAAGGAATTGAATCGTTATATATCCATGATAAAACATTAATATCATTTGTGTTTGCTAATACTAGTTTAGTTTTCATTGGAAATCTTTTAATAATTAAATTGGAGATCCTAATATCTTTAACTCTAACTAAAGTCTTTTTAAATTCTTCAAAAGGCATTTTATCTAATAAAGAAAAAATCATATCTATTTTATCATTTAATAAAATATCATATATTACTTTAGGAAAGCATTCACTTGATGTTATTAATTCTTTTAAATCTTTATCTGTTATGTTTGCAATTCTATCTAATAATTCTTGATTTTTTAATTCTACGATTTTATTTTTTATTTCTTCAGTTGAAGGTTTTTCTAGTACTTCTAGTATATTAGTTACATTAATGAATCTTTTTATAATTAATTCTTTTAGTTCAATATTAATTTTTTCACTATATAAAATAGTTGTAATATTATCTATATTATAAAATTTAGTTTCTAAAGAGTATTTAATTAATTCTTGATTTTCTGAAGATGATAAAAAGTCTATAAGTAACAAGTTATCAACGCCATAATAAATTATTAGTTGTTTTAATTTTTTATCTTTTTTTCTTGATGATAAAACATCTAAAATATTTTCTTTATATAAGTATTTCACTATATATTTTTTTAGTATTTCAGGATAATGTGCTTTATATAAATCACTTTCTTTATAACAATTATATTGTGCAAATAATTTTTCAAATTCACAGTATACTTCAAAAGAAGAGGATCTATAATCTATTACTTCAGATATAATTTTTTTAGCACTTTTGGGAACTTTTCCACTAAATAATAACTCAACTAATGTACTTGAGTTTGCATTTTCTAAAGCTTTTTTTAATAACTTATCATATTTTTTTATTATACTTTCTTTTTCTTTATAACTAATGTTAGTACTGCATAATAAAGATAGTATATTCCCCCTAGTAACAAACATATTTATCCCCCTTAATAATTAGCTATATTTTACCATAAACACTCAATTTTGTCAAATTCATGTCAAAGAAAAAGGTATTACTTTTTCTTAGTAGCTCTTTTTTGAGCAACTTTTTTAATACCTTCTTTAACTTCATTTGCAAGTTCTTTATTCTTTTTATCTTCATAAGTTGTTTTACCTGTAATATCATGATATGCTTCTTTAATACCTTCACGAACTGCCCATTTGATTAAAAAATAAATAAGTAAACTAATTATAAATACTAATAGCGCTAGTAAAATAAAACTGATTGTGTTATTCATTTTGTCCTCCTTTTTATAATTATACAATATTTTGTTAATAATTTTAAGATATTTTTTCTTTATTCAAATAATTTAATATATATTCTAGTTCATAATCTATTTTTTCATTGAATATTTTAATTATTGTATCTTCATTTATCGGGATTTTTATGTCCAATTTTATTCCGCCGTCTTTTTTATTGTCACTATCTATTATTACTGAGTTTTTTTCATCACCACATGCAATACTTGGTATTGATATCAAAATATTACCAGGCATAATAATTTTCTTTTTTACTGTTGAAATGCTACCGTTGGTACTAGTTAAACCTGACACTTTTATATTTTCTTTCTTTTGTAAGTTGTAAGCTATAATTTCTCCTGCACTTATGGTATTACCATTAACTATAATAACGGTTGGTATATTTATCTTTTTATAACCATTTACATATATTTCATTTATTTTCTTATACTTATTATTTTTTAAAATACTTTCCTTAATATATAAATAATCGTTTGTAGTAAAATAGCTTGCAATAACACTACCTACTAAATCACTACCGCCTTCATTATTTCTTAAATCTAATATTAAATTTTTTGACTCATCTTTATTTATATTATCAACTATTTTATCCATAGTTTTCTTAACATATTTTATATCATCTTTTTCATTTGTTATTTTCAAATAAGACGTATTATTAAAAACCTTGTAGGTAAAATTTTCTTCTTCATTAGTTTTTGTAAATATCTTAATATTTTCTTTTACATATTTATAACCATTATCAATTGATTTTAAGTTAATAACTTGTTTTCTTCCTTCCTTATTTATAAAAGTTATTTCATTTTCTTCATTACCTGTTGCAGATAAATAAATAGGAAGATAATAATTTAGAACATTTTTATTAGAAATATTAGGACTAGAAACATTTAAATATTTTAAAGATTGTATTTCGTTATTTATATCCTTACCATTCCATTTTGTTATTATATTTCCTTCTCGTAAACCCTTTTTATATGCCATACTTTCATGGGAAACACCTGTTGCTACATAAGTCTTATTATCTAAGAAAAATATATTAAAATCATAATATCTATTATAAAAACTTTCTTTTGCTTCTTCTAATTTTGTGTTATTAATTAAACTTTTAATGCCAATGTGAGCATCATTAAACTCATTTAAATAATTTTCTAGTAATTGATAGTATTTTATTTCGTTATTTATATTTTTAAATTCTATTATATATTTCTGATATAGATTATCATAATTAATATTTTTATGCTTATTTAAAACATAATTTTCCTTTAAAATTTCATGTAATTTATTAAAAGATTCTATATAATTTAAAGAAGCAAAATTTTGTATTTTAAATGTAGTTATTTGATAGCTTACTAAAATTATTAAAATAATTGTTAATAAAGTTTGTTTTATTAATGTCTTATTTGTTAAAGATGCGATTATAGATAAAAATGCTGCATGATAAATTGTTTTAAATAATAAGTTTTCATTACTTATTTTTATATGAATAAAACACAATATAAATGGAATAAATAATAAGTATTTTTTCTTTTTAAATAAATATAAAATAATTACTAATAAAAACAAAATTTCTATAATTAAATCTTTTAATACCATGATTATCACGTTTTTATTCTTAACAAAAAAAGTGGTTTTATCCACTTTATATTAATATTCTTCTTAGAGTTTCATCTTTTTTTAGGAATTCTTTAATTGCTTCTTCATTTCTATAAATCATGTTGATAAAGTCCGTTATTGAAACTTCACATTTAAATGTTAAAACGCCTTCATAAATATCTTCAAAAACTATTTTATCAATACGGTTTTCGACAGTTTTTATTTTATAATTGCCATGAGAAATACTATTTCTTATACCATTAATTATTGCCTTATTTCTTAAGTGATTTTCATTAAAATTTTCATAAAGATTTATTTCATTTAATCTTATTAGTAAAGTTTTTAATTCTTCATAAATTTTATCTCTTTCTTGATATGATTTTTTTAAATTACTTTGTAAAATTGATTTAGCTTTTAAATTACCGTTATTAGTTACATGCAATAGACTTTGTTCATTTTTAGAAATTTTAGCATCCATTTCTGTAATTTTCTTTTTCTTACTTGCTAGTTCTATTAAAATACTATTTTTAAAGCCGTTTTCCTTATTTATATATAAAACATTTATAGGGCTTAAATCAAGAGTGCTATAATCTAAACCATCACTTGGTATAAATGTATATTCATTACTATTTTCTAAAAACTTATCATTTCCATAAGAGAATATGGCTTCAAAAAGAGCAAATGATGTTGTTGCTAATTCTTCTATTCCAATTGTATCATAACTACATACAGTTTTATATTCTTCAAGAACTTTTCCATAATTAACTGTTTGATTTTCATAAGCAATTTGAAGTATTATCATATTCTTTTTTAGTGATTCTACCAAATGTTTTTTGGGATTAAGTCTACTCTCTAAATCTTTTTTCATAAATCTTATTTGATGTTCATAAGGCATATTTTTAGGGTAGTTATAATAAACATAATCAGTTATTTCTTCAATAAGTTCTTCTTTTAAGGGAGTTTTTTCCCAATCAAAAGAGTAACCTTGATTAGCAAATTTCTTTTTAGCTTTCACTAGTAATCCTATAGAAGAATTTGCTTCATAAGCACTGGTAACCAAACCATCAGCTATTTTAATTATTTCATCATTTAAAGCTCCACCATCATGTTTTTCAAAACTAAAGCTCATTTTACTAAATGTTCTTAAAAAAACTTTTATTTCACTTTTAGTTTTTAATGACTTAGTTCTATTTTTATCAGGCTTATTCATTATCACAATATCATTTTTATATTCGGTATTAGATGAGTTTAAGTAATAACAATCTATGGATTTAGAAATCATGTTAATAACACTTGACATTCCAAGTGACATCATACAATTTTCAAGTTTAAATGAAATTTTCTTGTTTTCTAAATCTATAATAAATTCTCCATGTGCTAGTTTATTTCTAATTAAACCAACAATTTCTTCTGGATTTTTAAATATTACTCCATCAATTTCAAAACCATCTTTTGTTTGAACGGCAACTTCTTTAACACAATTTAAGATTCCTTCATCAATGGTTTTACAAATAAAATTGTTTTTTGATCCTTCGATTAATTCTTCCTTAACAACAAATAAACTACACATTGCTAAACTGAATTTAGCCATGTAAAAATAATCTTCTTTTAATATGAAATCACTTACTTTAGAGCTCCCCATAAAACAATCAGATAAAAACATTGTATATGCTTTAATACCTCCATAAAGTAAGAAAAATGTATTAACATCCATTTTAAAACCCCCGTTTTGAGCTATATTTTAACACTTAACGAGTACATTTGTCAAATTAATTTTCATACATTTTGCCTTTACTATCTATTTGAAGTTCATATCCATATTCAAATATAAAGGAAATACTATAAATAATTAATGCGTAGACTATATCTGTTAGTTCTAATTCAGCTCCTAGATTTAATTCCATTAGTATACTACACATTACCCCATATATAAAACTAAATACAATATAAAATATTATAAAGAATGATATTTTTTTAATACGATTAATGTTATCTAAAGTAAATGGTGTATCTCCATTATGAATATTAAAGAACAATTTATACAAATTTTCAAATACTTTAGCTATACATACTATGCTAATTAAACTTCCAACTAGTAGTATTTCGGCATGGAATATTATTTCATCAAAAGAATGATTATTTATATATTCATAAGCTAGTTCTCCATATGTTGTAATACTAGCAACTTTAACATTAGATATGAGTAGGTCTGTTCCACTAATTCTGGCAGATTTACCTATGAATGGCAAAGCTAAGATCATTATGCTTATTAAAACAGCTACACCAATAAATATCTTATTTACTATGTTTGCCATTATATATATAATTTTGCTTATTAACTTCACTTTTATTTGCTTTTCTTTTTTGAATTTAACTACACTTTCTTTTATTTCACTGTCTAAAGATTCTATGTCTGTAAAGTCTTCATGTACCAAATCATTAATTTTACATTTAAATATTTCACAAAGACACATTATATTATTCATACTTGGAAAATTTTCTCCGGTTTCCCACTTTGAAACGCTTTGTCTTGATACTCCAAGTTTTTCTGCTAGATATTCTTGAGATATATTTTTTGACTTTCTAATATTTTTTAAGTTTTCACCAAATTTCATAAATACACCCTTTCTTTTTACAAAATAATTATATTATAAATTATCTAATTATTCTATCAACTTTTAAGTGCATTTTATTATTTTCTTGTTTTTATAATATCATCCTTCTTTACATTTCCTATGAGTAGTGAAGAATTTACATCATGATTTTTAAAATTATTATTAACTATCTTTTCATCATAGTTAGCATAACAATATTTACAAAAATGTTTACAGGAATTATATACACCAATGTCAACCATCTCTACACAGTTACATTTTCTTGCTTTCCAACTTTTATACTTTTTACCTGTTAATCTATATGCAAGTTCATGTGATAAACATTCCCCTTTTGTAAAACCATATTCTGTAAGATTTCGATCTTCAAAACAAGTTTGAACTTTCATTTTGTTGAGTTTTGCTATTTTACTAAATTTTTTTCCAATTATTTTATAATCTTCTTCTGTAAATTTACGATACTGTAACACATTTTTGTTCTTTAAAACATTTTTATATTCATCTAGAAATGACACAATTATAGTTTCTACATATCCATTTAGTAACATACACAATTTTTTAAATGCTTTAATATGATAAGTAATGTTATATTTTTCACTTAAGAATATTGGATCGTATCTTACAGAAACATTTTCTTTGCCAATTGCTTGTGATATTTTTTTTACAGCTTCAATAACTTCTTTTTTTGAAGGAACGTTTGGTTCAATATCTCTTTTATATGGTGTTATTGTTATTTGAAATAAATATGGAATTTTAATTTTGTTTAAATCATTTAATATTGGTATTGGATTTTTAGTACAAAATAAAATTAAATCAACATCTGAAAAATTAATTCTATTTACTAACTTAGGATTAAAAGGATTTCTTACATCCACAAAACCTGCTTCTACTCTTTTAATTAACCATTTTTCGTAAAATGCTACGATATCTGTTCTTCCACTTATATTTAATATCATTTTTCATGAGTTATTATTATTGTGAAATTATATTTTTATATTCACTATAATAATTTATTTCCTTTCATATTTTTTTATATTGACTTTATCAATTGTCTTTACAAGCAAATTATATTATTAGATGAAATATTTGTCAAATTAAGAAAAACTTATTGACAAACTTTAAAAAAAATATTAAGATTATACTAGCATGATACAAGTCATGCTAATAACCTGATCTCTCTTACGAATCTCAATGTGAAGAGATCAACCAAAACCCCCTGAAATTCCCCTCGAGAGAGGGGAATACTTTTGTTTATAAGGGGTTTTTAACTATTTCGTGTTTTAGTTGATGACCATTTTCATCAAGTTCAAATACTTTTCTTTTAACTTCATTAACAACTGGAGTAAAGTATATATGCATATGTGGAGTAGATTCATCAAGATGGATTGCTGCATATTTGTATAGGAATAGGACAAGTTTGTTCATCAGTTTATCAATTGATAACAGTTAGTATAATGTTCGGTCATAATTTTAAAATTGGTACAACAGGTTGCGTTGTTAAAAAGAAATAAATATTGAATAATGACACTATGACATTATAAATGAGAGTAGGATACTCAAAAAAAATGCGTCACAGTGTCATTTAATAATAAAAATAATGAAATATGTGATATAATAGTATGTATAAAAAGAAGCGCTAGTACAGGCTTATGTTTATAAGTTTTTGTATTGGCGTTTTTTAGTAGTGAGGAAGTGATTGTTGTGATTAAAAGTACTATCGTAAAATGTAATTTTTGTAAAGAAAAAATATTATTAAGATTTCAAATTGGATATTTTAACATACCATTTAATTTCAGTTGCCCTAATTGTGAGGTTTCTATTCATGGAATTAAAAAAATCAATGAAAACACTTTAATTATTAGTAATGCTAAAGAAACATTTGAAGAAATTAATAATGCAAGATTTTATGGTAATTTTTCTACGGAATTTCTTAATAAAAAAGTTTCCAGATGTAATTGTTTAAAAGATATAATTAACAGTGGAACTAGTCCATTTTTGAATACAATTATGATGTTTGAAGATTATGAACAATATCAAAATGTTATGGCTAAAATGGGTAAATTTCTACGATTTAAAGAAAGTTTTTTGAACAAAATTAAACCATTGTATGAATTGTTTTTTAATCAAAAACTAGATTTGATAGAAAAGCCATTATTAGATTTTTCTGAAAATTACATTATCAAAAATGAATTAGATGCTGAAATTGCTTTGCATCAATTAATAACAGGGGGAATGAATTATATTATGCCTCCTAACACTTTAAAAGATTATACAAATATGGCTAATAAATTAATGTTAGGTAAAGAAATCAATGAGACTGTTAAATTTATTGAATTTATTGAAACAAAAATAAATACTAAAGAGTTATCAGAAAAAATAATTGAAATATATTATAGATGGATTAATGAATTTGAAAAATATATGTCAGTAATTATTTTAAGTGTTGTAAATAAAACAGATCAAATTGATAAAGAAATATATGGCATTTCAACTATAAATTTTAAAGACATGAGAACATTTTATGCCGATAGTTATGAATTAATACTAGAGATGATTACACTTCCGGTAGGTTTAAATAATATTATAGAAAGAAAAAATTATGATTGTTTTACTACTGATTCAAAAATTAATAATTTTAAAACATTTTTCAATAATACAAAGTGTCAAAGGCTTCAAGCTTTAAAGGATGATGAAGAATTTAGTAAATATTTGAATATAAACAATAATGTTCGTAACTCGATAGCACATTTTGATTATAAAATAAATAATGAAACGCAATTAATTACATTTTATGATAAGTATAAGAGTAGTGAAAAAATTATAGAAATGTATCTTTTTGATTTTGCTTTGTTATGCTATGAGAATATTAAGTTTATTGTATATTTAAATGAGTTATTTTATAATATCAAAAAAATAAGTTATATAAAAAATGGATTAAGACCAAATATAAATCCTAATTTTAAAGAAATAAATATATAATTAATAGTTGATATAGATAATAATTATTGGAGTAGGAGTTGGTAAATATGAATTTTACTATAAATGTTGAAATGGGTAGATTTAGTATTGTTGAAAGAGAAAAGATAGAAAGAACTTTAAAAGGCAAAAGTTCTATAGATATATTGAGTGATTATATAGTATTTGATATTGAAACGACTGGATTAGATAGTTCCTATGATGAAGTTATTGAAATTGGTGCGATAAAAGTAAAAGATAATAAAATTGTTTCAAAATTTAATAGTCTTGTAAAACCACGAAATGAAATAGATGAGTATATTACTGAACTAACAGGAATAACTAATGAAATGGTTAAGGATGCTCCGACAATAGAAGAAATATTACCAGATTTTATGAATTATATTGGTAATGATATACTAATTGGACATAATGTCAATTTTGATATAAATTTTATATATGATAATCTCTATAGAAATAAGTTTGATGTTTTAACAAATGATTTTATTGATACTATGAGAATTTCTAGAAAATTATTACCAGATTTACCACACCATAGATTAATTGATTTAGCAAGATACTTCGAAATAGATACAACAAATAATCACAGATCATTAAAAGATTGTGAAATTACAATGGATATTTATGAACAATTAAAAAATGTTGCATTACAAAAGTATGTAAGTGTAGAAGAATTTAAGAATGCATTTAAAAAACATAGAAATGGGACAACTTTAAGGGCTAGAGATATTGTTACGAACAATACTGAATTTGATGTTGATAATCTGTTTTATGATAAATATGTAGCTATTACTGGTACATTAGAAAAAATGCAAAGAAAAGAAGCAATGCAAATAATAGTTGATTTAGGTGGTCACTGTGAAGATAATGTAACCAAGAAAACAAATTATTTAATTTTAGGAAATAATGATTATAATCCAATTTTAAGAGGGAAAAAAAGTTCTAAATTAATTAAAGCTGAAACATTAAAACTAGAAGGAAAAGATATTGAAATTATTTCTGAAAATGTTTTTTATGACATCATAGATGATTATGTTGAAGTATAATTAAATTTAAAATTTTAGATGAAAGTTGAGTGCTCATTATTAATGAACTATAGTGTTATAAAATGAAGTAAGAGTGGTGATGTTTGTGAATAAAATAAAAAAGATAATAATTAAAGGATTCAAACTTTTTGAGGATTTTGAGATGTATTTCAATAGCGGTACTAATATATTAATTGGTGATAACGAATCAGGTAAAAGTACAATTTTGGAAGCGATTGAGGTTGTATTGAATAAAAAATATTCAAATTATGATAAATACATAGTAAGGGATATTTTAAACAGAAATATTGTAAAAAAATTCGAAGAAGGAAAAGATTTTACAATCTTACCCAAAATTGAAATATATTTGTTTTTAGATTTGGATTGTGATAATAATTATGATTACTATGGTGAAATTAAAATAAATAATGAAAAAATAGAGGATTTTGGAATAAAATTTACATGTCAATTTAATGATGAATTTCGTGATGATTTAATGACTGCAATTTTAGATGGAAAAATTCCATATGATTATTACGAGATGTCATGGGAGACTTTTAAAGGAAAACCATATAATTTGTTGAAAAAACCACTCAGGTATTTATCTATTGATAATTCAAAATCAGATGGTAATAATACATATAATCATTATAATAAACATTTATTTTTATCTAAATATGATAATTTAGAGAGATTAAAGATATCTAATGATTTTAGAAATGAAATTAATGACTTAATGGGAAAAATTGGTGCTAATAAATTGGACGATAATTCTGAATTTGGAATTGATAACAAAAAAGTAATATTAGAAAATATAATTACTGTTTTAGAAGATAATATTTCTTTAGAAAACAAAGGAAAAGGAAGAGAAAATTTAATTAAAACAGAAATAGCATTAAATAAGAATAGTAATGATTTAGATCTAATTTCTATTGAAGAACCTGAAAATCATTTGAGTCACATAAATTTGCGAAAAATGCTAGAACATATTAAACAAGTAAATAATAATGAAGATGATATACAATTATTAGTTACCACTCATAATTCTCTTATTGTAAATACATTAAATTTATCCAATGTTATTTGGATTAATAATAAGAAACCTCTTGAATTAAAAGATTTATATAATAGTGAAGATGGAAAAAATGCTATTAAGTTTTTTGAAAAGGCTGATAATTTAAATTTATTGCAATTTATCTTATCCCCAAAGGTTATTCTTGTTGAAGGACCGACAGAATATCTTTTAATTCAAAAAGCTTATGAAGAAATAGTAGAAAAATTATTAACGGAAGAAGAAAAATTAAAAAGGAACAAATCAAATATTGAAACAGAAGGTATAGAAATTATTTCTTGTGGAGGCGTTGGATATAGTAATTATTTAGAAATTGCTAAATGTATAGATAAAAGAGTGGCTGTTATAACTGATAATGATTTTATAACAAATCCTAATAAAATATCACAAATAGAAGAATTTAATCAAAATAATAAAAATATTCAAATATTTACTGATTCTAATGTTGATAATTGGACTTGGGAAGTTTGTTTATATAATTTAAATAAGGATATATTAAAAGAAAAAATTCCCCTTAAAGAAAATGCAAAATATTTATATGAATGTAAGAATGCAACTTATGAAGGCTGTTTAGGAAAGATGCTTAACCAAAAAACAGAAGTGGCTTATTTTCTAATTAAAGAAGATATTTCCTTAAATTATCCCAAATATATCGAAGAGTGTATAAAATGGATAAGAAAATAATACTAGCTGTAGCAGGTGCAGGAAAAACGTTTCATATATGCAATAATGTAGAGGAAAAAAAGAGAAATTTAATAATAGCTTATACTAATAGAAATGTAAATAATATAGAAAAAGAATTAATTAATAATAAAAAAAGTAACAAATATACAAAAATATTTACATTTCATAAGTTTTTGTATAATTTTTTTATTAGACCATATGAAATTAGCATAGGAGAATTATTTAAATGTACAATTAAAAGTAATGGATTGATATTAGATGAAGCACAAAAGCCTTTTGATTCTAACGGAAATTATAATAATAAGTATAGAAATAAAAAAACAATAAATCATTATATGATTAATGATAGATATTATTCGTCTAGTATAGCAGAACTTATACTATATTTAAGAGATAATAGTGATATATTTGATAGAGCTATTAATAATTTAAATAGATTTTTTGATTACATATTTGTAGATGAATTTCAAGATTTTAGAGAGGAAAATTATAAAGTTTTAGAAGAAATTATAAAAAAATGTAATAATATAACTTTGGTCGGAGATTATTTTCAACATTCTGTTAATGGAAAAACTAAATCAGGCATCCCTTTTGAAAGAAAAAAATTTAATGTATCTAAAAGAAAATATGAAACACAAGAAATAAGTTATAAAGAATTTAAAGAGATGCTAAAAAAATTATCAATAATCATTGATGACAAAACATTAAAAAAATCTCGAAGGTGCTCAGAAGATGTATGCAATTATGTGTCAGAAAAATTAAAAATTGATATAGCATCCCAAAGAATTAACAAAGGTAATGTAATAATTATAAATGATATTGATAAGGCAACAAAATTATTGGAAGATAATAATATTAAAAAATTAATGTATAATGCACCGTACAAATGGAATTTTAATGCGGATAGTTGGAGTTATTGTAAAGGTGATACATATAATGATGTATGTGTAATTTTAACTTCAAATTTAAATAAAATTACAAGTAATGATTTTTCAATAAAGGGAATATCTCAAAAAACTATAAATATGTTATATGTTGCAATGACTAGAACAAAAAAAGATTTATATATTATAAATAATGATATATTTAGAAAAATAAGTGATGCCTATAAAAAAGTCTAGATACCAAAACTAGATACTAAACATCAAAAATAAAGTTATTCTTATAAACTTTGGTAAATTATGATAAAAGAAAAAGCCTTAATTTATAAGACTTTAACTAAATATTAAATTATTACGAACTGATATTAATATTTCCCCCTGAAGGAGCCGAGAGGCTCCGTTTTTAATATATTATTGAATAAATTAAATTGATTCTTTCATAATCTCATTTAATATGATATCATATTAATAACTAAATGTTAAGGAAGTGATAATATGAGTTTTTTAGTAAGAGAAATAACTAAAGATGATAGGCAAGAACTAGAAAGTATGGCAAAGGAATTTCAAAATGCAAATGATGAATATCCTTTTGAAGGAATAAATAATTTTCAAAACATATTAGACCATTCTTTTGAAGAGTTTTTTAATTCATTAGAAAAAAACAAACATATTAGTGATACTAATCCTAATTGGGCTAACCAAACATCATATGTTTTAACTGATGAATTTGGAAGAATATATGGCGCAGCAAATGTAAGACATGAACTTAAAGGGAAATTATTTGAAATCGGAGGAAATGTTGGCTATGCCATTAGACCTAGTGAAAGAAAAAAAGGATATGCTACCACTTTGTTAGATTTATTATTAAATGAATTTGATAAACTGGGAATTGAAAATGCTTTAGTTACATGTCGTGAAAATAATATAGCATCTAAAAGAACTATGAATAAGTTTATTGGAAAGTCTGATACATTAGTACCATCTATGCATGAAGGTATTATGGAATATAGATATTGGATTTATGTTAAAGATAATTTAAAAGCAAAAGAAGAGTTTACATCTAGGTAAGCTCTTTTTGTTAATCTAAGAAATCTATTTCTTTTATAATATTAGTATAATATTCATAATTTAGATAAGATTTATTATCTAAAAATTCTTTAGCATCAATATTAGCTTGAGATAATATATTAAAATCTCTTTTTAGATTAGCAATTTTAAATGACATATCTCCACTTTGTTTAACCCCGAACAAATCACCTTGTCCCCTTTGTTCAAAGTCCTTTTCTGCAATATAGAAGCCATCAGATGATTCTTCCATTACTTTTAGTCTTTCATTGTTAAAAGAATTAGTTACTAAATAACAATAACTTTGAATACCACTTCTTCCTACTCTACCACGTAGTTGGTGAAGTGTTGCTAGCCCAAATCTTTCGGCATTATATATAACCATCATTGTTGCATTGGGAATATCAATACCAACTTCAATAACTGTCGTAGATATTAAAATATTTATTTTATTTTCTGCAAACCCTTTCATTAATTCATCTTTTTCTTTTTGTTTTAATTTTCCGTGTAATATTTCGATCCTCACTTTATTATTGAAAGCTTTATTTAATTTTTCTTTTAGTTCCATTACGCTATTTAAATTTAGTTCATCATTTTGTTCTATTAATGGAGAAACAACAAATATTTGATGATTAAGTTTTAATTCTTCATACATTTTTAATAATACTTCTTTAATGTTTTTTTCATCTGCTATTTTAGTTATTATTTCTTTTCTAATATTTGGTTTAGTCTTTATTTGCGATAAATCTAAGTCACCATAAATAGTTAATGCATAAGTTCTGGGTATTGGTGTTGCTGATAAATATAATACATCAGCTTCGCCATTTAACCCTTTATTTTGTAATAAGTTTCTTTGGTTTACTCCGAATCTATGTTGTTCATCGGTAATTACTAACCCTAAATTTTTAAAATTTAAATTATCATTTAATAAAGCATGTGTACCTATAACTAAATCTATTTCTCCATTTGTTATTTGATTATAAATATTTTCTTTTTGTTTTTTGGTAATACTTCCTGTTAATAGACTAATGTTAATATTATATTCTTTAAAATATTCTTTAATAGACTCATAATGTTGTTTGGCTAAAATTTCAGTTGGTGCCATAAATGTGGATTGATATCCAGATAGAAAGTTTGCTAAAATGGCAACAATTGCTACGATGGTTTTTCCCGAACCAACATCTCCGAGTACTAACCTATTCATCCTTTTGCTTTCTTTCATATCTTTTAAAATATCTTCAATAGTTGATAATTGATCTTTAGTTAATAAAAAATTTAGACTCGATAAAAAATCTTGGATATCATTGTCATTAAATTCTTTGGGTAGTCCTTTAGATATTTTATTTATACCTTTTAAATAATTAATTTTAAACATATATGTAAATAACTCTTCGTAAATAAGTTTTAATTCACTTTGTTTTATATCGTTGATCGTTTTTGGTTGATGTATTTTTCTTATGGCATCATTCTTTGTTAATAGTTTATACTTTTCATTTAAATAATTTGGTATATTATCACTTAAAGATATTTTAGTTGATAAGGCACTATTTATAATATTTTCTAAACCTGAATTTTTAATGCCTTCGGTTAAATGATAAATAGGTTCAATTCTTTCTTCATCAACATTAAATTTTATATCATTGGCAGTAAATACATTTTTTATTTTAGAATATTTACCAATTATCACTATTTCTTTATCCACAGTTAGATTTCTTTTTAAAAATGATCTATTAAATATAGTAACTTTAAATTCATGATCATTATTCGTTGCAAAAAAATCTAATTTATTAAAATTTCTTTTAATATATGATACTTTTGGCACACTTAAAATTTTAGTTTTAATATAATAAGTCATTGTATCATCAGCATCTTCAATATTTATAAATTTAATAATATTATAACGGTATGGATAATATGTTAATAAATCTTCAACTGTATTTATGTTAATTCTATTTAATATATTTATCGTTTTTGGGCCTACCTTTGGTAATAATTCTAAGTTCATTTTAACCTCCGTAAATATTATATCAGAAATTTTTAAAAATCGCTTGACAAATTACACTTTTTCGATTAAGATAGTAATCACCAATTCACTTAAAGAAGGCGAATTGGTGCTAGTATCACACTAGTCAACCCCTTTTTATTCTTTTAGGAGATTCCTTCGGGAGTCTCCGCTTTTTTTATACAAAAAATAAGTGATTACTCACTTACTTTCTTATAATATTCATATCTCTTTATTGCATTTTCTTTTTGTTCTTCAAGTATTTTTGATGCAAATTCTTTATTTTTTATTTTTAAAGCATTAAATCTAACTTCGTTATCTAAGAATGTTTCATATTTATTAAAATCTGGTTCTTTTGAATCAATATGATAATTTCCATCATATCTCATAAGAATTGTATAACCGCATTCTACCGCTAGTTTTTGTTCTTCACTTGATGTAGTCATACCAGTTTTTATACCATGTTCAATACATGGTGAATAAGCAATTATGATTGCTGGACCATTATGTGCTTCAGCTTCATTGAATGCTTTAATTGCTTGCATCATATTAGCTCCGAGAGAAATTGATGCTACATAGCAATTTGGGATACATGATGCTATCTTAAATAAATCTTTTTTGATTGTTCGTTTACCAAAGTTAGCAAATTCTGCAACTGCTCCAAGTTTTGTTGATTTACTTGCTTGTCCTCCAGTATTCGAATATACTTCTGTATCTAAAACTAATATTTTAATATTTTCATTTGAGTGAAGGACATGATCTAGACCGCCATAACCAATATCATATGCCCAACCATCTCCACCAATTGCCCAAATAGTTCTAGCAGGAACATAATCAATTAAATCTTTTAATTCTTTTGGAATTAATTTATCTTCTAATTTTTCTTTAATATCCTTAGTTATTGCAAAATCATTTTCATTTTCTAACCATTTTGTGAATAATTCTTTAATATCTTCATCAACAGAGTTTATAGTTTCTTCCATTATGTGTTTTATTCTATCTCTTTTTTGTTTGTAAGAAATATGAATACCTAAAGCAAATTCTGCATTATCTTCGAATAAAGAATTTGCCCATGGAATGCTATATGGTGTTGATGGGGTTGAGCCACCATAAATGCTTGAGCAACCCGTAGCATTGGCAATTACTAATTTTTCTCCGAGTATTTGAGTTAGCATCTTAATATATGGAGTTTCTCCACATCCTGCACATGCACCAGAGTATGCAAATAGTGGACGCTCTAAAGCTACACCTTTAATTGTTGTTTTAGGTAGTGGATTAACACTTTTTATACTATCAAAATCAATACCAATTTTATCAGTTTTTTCCACCATCTCTAAGGCTTTTTTACCCATTTTACCAGGACATACACTTTCACATACTCCACATCCTGTACAATCTTTCTCACTAATTTTAATAGAATATTTTAAACCATCTTTTCCTATAAATGGGATACCATCTGAATCATTTTCATTTGCTATAGCTCTGATTACTGCATGTGGACAGGCTAAGGCACACATGCCACATTCAATACAGTTTTCTTTAATCCATCTTGGAACTACGTTAGAAATATTTCTCTTTTCATTGTTAGTAGTTGCTCCAGGAAAACGACCACAAGCATAATCCATTAACATACTAACAGGTATTTCATTACCTCTTCGCTCATTAATCATATTTAATACACTATCATCGACAATGCTTATTGTTTCATCATATTCATGAGTAACTTTAAGTTCTTTTAAATTTGATAAAGCTTCATGCATTGCTAAAATGTTGTTATTAACTATATCTTCACCTTTTGTAGCGAATGTCTTTTTAATTGATTCTTCAAGCATAGATGTAGCATCTTCAACATGTAATAAGTTAAGAATTAGTACTTCCATTATTTTACTGATTTTACCTTTTAAATTATTTTTACTTGCTATATTTTCAGCATCTATATAATATACTTTAATATTTTTCTTAAAGATTGTATTCTTAACTTTATTAGGTAATAATTTTAATAATTCTTCTTCATTTTTAATAGTGTTAATAAGTAATGTTCCATTTTCTTTTAAATTTCTTATTATATCAAACATTCTAAAATAAATATCTTTAGTAACTACAGTTATTTCTGGATGAGTTACATAATATGGTTCATTTATTTTATCACTTCCATATCTTAAATGAGATATTGTTACTCCGCCACTTTTTTTAGAATCATATTCAAAATATCCTTGAACATAAAAATCTTTCTTAGCATGTAATATCTTTAGTAAATCTTTACTAGCACTTACCATACCATCACTGCCAAAACCTACGACTTTTATTTCTTTATTATTATTTTCAATTTCTATATGTTCTTCTTTTAGGCTTAAATTTGTTACATCATCATTTATACCTATTGTAAAATTTTCCTTTGGACTTTCTTCAAGCATTTTATAAACACTATAAATTTCATCTGGTGTTGTATTTTTACTTGATAAACCAAATCTTCCTCCATATATATTGATATTTTTATTTTTTAAAATACTACATACATCTAGGTATAAAGGTTCTCCGGTTGATCCAGCTTCTTTTGTTCTATCTAAAACTGCAATATTTTTAACGGACTTTGGTAAAACATTTAAGAAATATTCTTTACTAAATGGACGATATAAATGAACTTCAATTAAACCAACATTGTCTAACTTTTTTACCACTTCTTTGATAGTGTCTGTTACACTCCCCATAGCAACAATTATATTTTGGGCATCACTTGCCCCATAATAATTAAATGGTTTATAATCTGTTTTCATTATGTCATTAATCTTTTCCATATAATCATTTACAACATTAGGCATAGCATCATAATATTTATTTCTTGCTTCCATGCATTGAAAATAAATATCCTCATTTTGAGCCATTCCATATTGATACTTTTTACCAACATTTAAACATCTATCTTTATATTTATTAATTGCGTCATAGTCAACTAGTGATAAAAGTTTATCTTCAGGTAATTCTTCAATAGTATTTAACTCATGACTAGTTCTAAAACCATCAAAAAAATGCACAAATGGAAGGCTTCCTTTTATGGCAGATAAATGAGCTACAGCAGCTAGATTTTGAGCATCAAATACACTAGAAGATGCAAGAATACAAAATCCTGTAGCACGGGTTGCGTAAACATCCTGATGATCTCCGAATATGGATAAGGCATGAGTTGCAAGACTTCTGGCTGCAACATGAATTACAGCTGGTAACATTTCTCCCGCTATTTTATACATATTAGGTATCATCAATAAAAGCCCTTGACTAGCTGTAAATGTTGATGCTAAAGAGCCTGATAAAAGTGCTCCATGTAAGGCTCCTGCTGCTCCTGCTTCTGATTCCATTTCCAAAACTCTTGGTTTATCATTAAATATATTAAGCAAATTAGTGCTTGTTAAAGCATCAATATTTGAGGCCATCGGACTTGATGGTGTTATTGGATAAATACTGCATACTTCACTGAAGTAATATGCAATCTTACTACAAGCATTATTGCCATCTACGATTTTTTTCATATTATCACCATTATTATTATAAAATAAAAAAGACTAAATAACTAGTCTCTTTTTAATTTTTCTTCAATTCTCATTAGTCTGTTATATTTGGCAATTCGTTCTCCACGACACATTGAACCTGTTTTAATAAATGGAATGGCAAGTCCAACTGCTAAATCTGCTATAAATGTATCTTCCGTTTCACCACTTCTGTGAGATATAATTGTTTTATAATTATTTTTCTTAGCAAGCATTATTGTTTTAATCATTTCACTTACTGTACCTATTTGGTTAGCCTTAAGTAAAATAGCATTACCAGCATGCATATTTATTCCTTTTTCTAAATATTTTTCATTAGTTACGAAATAGTCATCACCTACAATCATAATACGATTTCCAACTAATGCTGTAAATTTTGCTAGTGTTTCAAAATCATCTTCAAAGAATGGGTCTTCAATACTTAAAATTGGATATGTATTTATTAATTTTACATAGTAGTTCATTAATTCATCACTAGTTAAATTTCTTCCATCTAGTTTATATGTGTTAGTTTCTTTATTATAAAGTTCACTAGCTGCAACATCTAATGCTATAAAAACATCTTCACCAGGTTTATAGCCAGCTTTCTTTATTGCTTCCACGATAAAGTCTAGTGCCATAGAGTTACTATTTAGATTTGGGGCAAATCCCCCTTCATCTCCGACCCCTACTGCAAAACCATTAACACTTAATAGTTTTTTTAATGCATGAAATATTTCAGATGCCGCTCTTACTCTTTCTTTAATACTTTTCATAACGGGCATTATCATAAATTCTTGAATATCAATATTATTTACGGCATGAGCCCCACCATTTATGATATTAATCATCGGAATAGGCATTGATACACTTTTATTTGATACATATTCATATAATTCTTTATTATTAGACTTAGCTAAGCATTTTAAACAAGCAAGTGATACTCCTAAAATGGCATTAGCTCCAAGTTTACTTTTATTTTCAGTTCCATCTAATTCTATTAAAAAGTTATCCACGCTTAATTGATCAGCCTTTTTACCTAATAGTGCTGGTTTTATTATATTATTTACATTATCAACTGCACTTAATACACCTTTTCCTTCGTATCTATTTGGATCTTTATCTCGTAGTTCTAGGGCTTCTCTGGAACCGGTTGATGCTCCACTTGGAACTGATGCTGTAGCACTTATTCCATTATCTAGTGTCATATCAACTTCAATAGTTGGATTTCCTCTGCTATCTAGTATTTCTCTAGCATGAATGTCTTTAATTAACATTTTATCCCCTTCTTCCTATTTTTAGTATAGCAAAATTTTAACAAATTAAAAAGTAAAACATGCTAGTTTTACTTTAAAGTTTACTTTTTTTTACCAAAATATTTCCATTATTTCTTTACTTCTATTTTTAAATAAAATTGTATCCATAAAATCTAAAATACCAGTTATAATTAGGAATGCTCCAGCTAATTTAGTTAGGGTTAAACTTGCAAATGGATTAAATATTACAAGAACACCTACGATTGCAACTAAAATTCCTGTTGCTAATGTGATTAACCAAGAATCTTCATTTCCTCTTTTTAACCATAATGCATAATTTACTTTACTTGCTCCATTAATAATCATATAAAGGCCAAGACATACAGTTACAAATTCCACTACTGTAAATGGATAAATTATAATTACTACTCCTAGTATTGAATAAAGTACTCCGAATACTAGGCTCAAATTATAAAGTTTTGCTCCTTCACGATGAAAATACTTATAAATAGAATTAATGCCTTCGATTAAGAATATAACTCCAGCAATTATACCTACCACTTTATTTGTAAGTTCAGGTACTAGTAAAAGTACAACTCCTGCTGCTACGGTTAGTATTGATGTTAAAATAGAATAAATTATCATTCTTTTATACATGTTTTCAATACTGTTTTTAAAACTACTTGCCATTTTTATCACCTAGTTATATTATACACAACAAATTAATTTTAAGCAACATTTTTGTGGATTTTAACAGCATTTTATGGTATAATGTTGTCTTACTTTATATGAAGGAGGTAATTATATGTTTATAAGAGAAATGTCTATTGATGAATTTGAAAATTTTGCTAATACACATTTTATTGGAAATTTTCATGAATCTATTAATTATGCTTTACTTAAAGCTGAAGAAGGTTATGAATATGAATTTATCTCTTATGGAGCTGATGAAGTTGTAGCAGCTGCCTTAATTCTTTACAAAAAAATAGGTAATGTTTATTTTGGTTATTCTCCGCGTGGTTTTTTAATAAATTATTCAAATGAATATTTACTTGAAGACTTTACAAAAAAAATAATAGATTATTATAAAAAGAGAAATTTTGCTTTTATAAAGATAAATCCGGAAATTGCTATTGCAAAATTAAACAAAAACACTATGAATTTTGAATATAATGAAAATTATAAGGTTATTGATTCATTAACTAAATTTGGTTATAAAAAACTTAAAAGCAATATGAATTTTGAATCTTTACTTCCTCGAGTTAATGCTATTATAAAACTAGATGGTTATGATTATGATAATCTATCTAAAAATACTAGAAATAAAGTAAAAAAAGGATTAAGAAAAGGATTAGTTTTAGAAAAGGCCACTCCGGATAAGTTAAAT
Organism: uncultured Bacilli bacterium; assembly: GCA_934096035.1. GTDB lineage: Bacteria > Bacillota_I > Bacilli_A > RF39 > UBA660 > Onthocola_B. The sequence goes on along the minus strand of CAKOKX010000001.1, from coordinate 268,301 downwards.
ATATTTTATAAATTTATAAAAAACAAAATTAATAGAGATGAATATTATTATAATGATTTTTATAATGTTTTTAGTAAAACTGCTGATGTTGATTTAATGATAGTAAAAGTTGACTATAAAAACTTTTTAATAAATGCTCAGAATGCTTATAATATTGAATTAAGAAGAAATTCAGAACTTAACAACAAATTAATAACTAATAGTAATACCAATATTATAAATGCTAAAATGAATTCTGATAAAGCACTTTTATCTTATAAAAATGATATAGCAGAAGCTTCTAAAAATTTAAATACGGGATTAGAAACATATGTTGCTGGAGCTTTGGTAATTAAACATCAAAATAGAGTAATCATACAAATAAGTGGATTTAATAAAGTTATGGCTAGATTTAGTCCAAATTACTTCTTGTATTACGCCTTAATAAAATATTATCAACAAGATTTTAAATATTTAGATTTAAATGGTATAACTGCAGATTTATCTAAGGAAAATCATTATTATGGGTTAAATAGATTTAAAATGGGATTTAATCCAGATGTGTATGAATATATCGGAGAATTTGATTTGGTTATAGATGAAAAGTTATATGATAAATTACTTAAAAATGGAGCTTTAGCTAAAGAATTTAATAAATAGTAAAAACAGCAGTTATTATTAATTGCTGTTTTTATACTTTATTATTTTGCTTCTTCGGTTTCCTGATAATAATCCATTTACAAAGTAATTATTGTATTTTTCTGTAAATAGTGTATTGTGTGTTATTGCTTTTTCAATGTGTTCATATTTTGTTTTTTCATTTTTTCTTTTTTTCACTTCCACCATATTCACAAATCATTTTTTTAATTTAAAATCATCAAAAAAATCTTAAGACGAAAAGTCCTAAGATTTTTAATTTTATATCGTCAATTATTTAAGAATTTCAGATACAACTCCGGCACCAACAGTTCTTCCACCTTCACGGATAGAGAATTTAGTTCCGTTTTCTAGAGCAACTGGAGCAATTAATTCAACAGTCATGTCAACATTATCTCCAGGCATTACCATTTCTACTCCTTCAGGTAATTCAATAACACCTGTTACGTCAGTAGTTCTGAAATAGAATTGTGGACGGTAATTTGAGAAGAATGGTGTATGACGTCCTCCTTCTTCTTTAGATAGAACGTATACGCTTGCTTTAAATTTTGTATGAGGTGTAACGCTTCCTGGTTTAGCTAAAACTTGTCCACGTTCAACGCCATCACGAGCAACACCACGAAGTAAGCATCCAGCATTGTCACCAGCTTGAGCAAAATCTAGAGATTTTCTAAACATTTCAATACCAGTAACAACTGTTTTAGTTGTAGGTCTTAGACCAACGATTTCAACTTCGTCGTTAAGTTTTAATTGTCCACGTTCAACACGTCCAGTAACAACTGTTCCACGTCCTGAAATTGTGAAAACGTCTTCAATACTCATTAAGAATGGTTTATCAGTATCACGAACTGGAGCATCGATATAAGAATCAACAGCAGCCATTAAGTCACGGATACTTTGAGCAGCAGCTTCATCACCTTCTAGAGCTTTTAAAGCACTACCACGGATAATAGGACATTCAGAATCAAATCCATATTCTCCTAATAATTCTCTGATTTCCATTTCTACTAAGTCTAGTAATTCTGGATCATCAACTTGGTCACATTTATTCATGTAAACCACGATCTTAGGCACACCAACTTGACGAGATAACAAAATGTGTTCTCTAGTTTGTGGCATAGGACCATCTGCAGCAGATACAACTAGTATAGCTCCATCCATTTGTGCAGCACCAGTGATCATGTTTTTAACATAGTCAGCATGTCCTGGACAGTCAACGTGTGCATAGTGACGTTTTTCAGTTTCGTATTCAACATGCGCAGTGTTGATAGTTATACCTCTTTCTCTTTCTTCTGGAGCTTTGTCGATATCAGCATAATCAACAAATTTTCCAAAGTATTTTGTGATCGCAGCAGTTAATGTTGTTTTACCATGGTCAACGTGTCCAATAGTACCAATATTAACGTGTTCTTTTGAACGATCGAATTTTTCTCTTGCCATATAATAATTTCCTCCTTTTCTTATATTACTATTATATTTTATCTAATGCTTGAAGATTTTTCAAGTATTATTCTTAATTTATGCTGTTTTTCTTTATAATTTCTTCAGCAATATTTTTTGGAACTTCTTCATAATGGTCTAAAGTCATTGTGAAGTTACCACGTCCTTGAGAGTTTGAACGTAAGCTTGTAGCATAACCAAACATTTCAGCAAGTGGAACCATTGCGTTAATTGATAAAGCATTTCCACGAGATTCATTTCCAAGTGGTTTACCACGTCTACTAGTTAAATCTCCCATAACATTACCCATATATTCTTCTGGAACAACTACTTCAACTTTCATAATTGGTTCTAAAAGTACAGGTTTACATTTATTTTTAGCTTCTTTTAAAGCCATAGATGCAGCTATTTTGAAGGCCATTTCTGATGAGTCTACATCATGGTATGATCCATCAAATAATGTTGCTTTAACATCTACCATTGGATAACCAGCAAGGATACCACCAGCCATAGCTTCTTGTAATCCTTTATCTGTTACTGGTATATATTCACGAGGAACTACACCACCAACGATAGCATCAACGAATTCATATCCTTTTTCAGGATTTGGTTCGAACTTAACCCAAACATGTCCGTATTGTCCACGTCCACCTGATTGTTTGATATATTTACCTTCACATTCAGCAGCTTGAGTAAGTGTTTCACGGTAAGCAACTTGTGGTTTACCTTTATTACATTCGACATTAAATTCACGACGCATACGGTCAACAATAATGTCTAAGTGTAATTCACCCATTCCTGATAGAACTGTTTGACCAGTTTCTGTATCAGTTTTAACTCTTAAAGTTGGATCTTCTTCAACTAGTTTTTGAATAGCAATAGCCATTTTGTCTTGGTCATTTTTACTCTTTGGTTCGATAGCTATATCAATAACTGGAGCTGGGAATTCCATACCTTTCATGATACATGGATTTTTTTCATCACATAATGTATCTGCAGTTGTAGTATTTTTTAAACCAACTGCCGCAGCAATTTCTCCTGCATATACTTCTGTAATTTCTTTTCTTTGGTTTGCATGCATTTGTAGAATACGACCAATTCTTTCTTTTTCTCCTTTAGTAGAGTTTAAAACATATGAACCTGCTTTTAAAACACCTGAGTAAACACGGAAGAATGAAAGTCTACCAACATATGGGTCAGTCATAATCTTAAATGCTAGTGCTGTGAATGGTTCAGAATCACTTGGATGTCTTAATACATCGTTTCCTTTTGCATCAGTACATTCAATAGCTTCAATATCAGTTGGTGCTGGTAAATAATCGATAACAGCATCAAGTAAAGCACGTGTTCCTTTGTCTCCTAGAGCATCAGCACATAAAACTGGGAAGAATCCTACAGATAATGTTGCTTTTCTGATAGCTGCCTTTAATTCATCAACAGTTATTTCTCCACCATCTAGGTATTTCATCATTAAGTCTTCATCAAAATCAGCTACTGCTTCAATTAATTTAGTTCTATATTCTTCAGTCTTTTGTAACATATCTGCTGGAATTTCCATTTCAGATACTTCTTGTTTTTCAGTTCCATCATATTTGTATGCTTTTTTAGTAACTAAATCGATGTAACCTTCATAAAATTGTTCAGCACCAATTGGTAACATAATAGGAGCAGCGTTAGCACCTAATCTACTTTTAATTGTATCTAATGAATAGTAGAAGTCAGCACCCATCTTTTCCATTTTGTTAGCACAAATCATTCTTGGTACTTTGTATTCATTTGCTTGTCTCCAAACAGTTTCAGTTTGAGGTTCTACACCTGCTTGAGCATCGATTAGAGCTATAGCACCATCTAGAACTCTTAAACTTCTTTGAACTTCGATAGTAAAGTCTACGTGACCTGGGGTATCGATAATGTTTAATCTATATCCTTTCCAGTGACAAGTTGTAGCGGCAGAAGTAATTGTAATACCTCTTTCCTTTTCTTGTTCCATCCAGTCCATTTGAGATTCACCTTCGTGAGTTTCTCCAATTTTGTGTGTAATACCAGTTAAGAATAAAATTCTTTCTGTAGTAGTTGTTTTACCAGCATCGATGTGAGCCATGATACCGATATTTCTTAATTTGTCAATTGAAACGTCTCTAGCCATAGTGCTTACCATCTATAATGAGCAAATGCTTTATTTGCTTCTGCCATTCTATGAGTGTCTTCACGTTTTTTGCAAGCTCCACCAGTACCATTTGAGGCATCTATGATTTCGTTTGCAAGATTAATGGCCATTCCCTTTCCATTTCTTAATTTTGCATAATTAACTAACCATCTTAAAGCTAGTGTTTGAGCTCTTTCATCATTTACTTCCATTGGAACTTGATAATTTGAGCCCCCAACTCTACGAGATTTAACTTCTAGAGCTGGTTTGATATTTTCTAATGCCGCATTGTAAACTTCTAAAGCCGGTTTTCCAGTTTTTTCAGCAACTATATCAAATGCTTCATATAATATCTTTTGAGCTGTACCTTTTTTACCATCTAACATAATTTGATTTACTAATTTAGTAACTACTTTTGAATTATATATAGGATCTGGTAATACATCTCTTTTAACTGCACGTCTTTTACGCATTTAATTTTCCTCCTATTCTATTATTTTTTGTCTTTTTTAGTTCCGTATTTACTACGTCCTTGTTTACGATCTTGAACTCCGTGAGTATCAAGTGTACCTCTTACGATATGATAACGAACACCGATTAAATCCTTAACACGGCCACCTCTTACTAAAACAACACTGTGTTCTTGTAAGTTATGTCCTTCTCCTGGAATATAAGCATCGATTTCTTTACCATTAGAAAGTCTAACACGAGCATATTTTCTTAATGCTGAGTTCGGTTTTTTAGGTGTTCTTGTACCAACTTTAGTACAAACTCCTCTTTTTTGTGGACTCTTTGCATCAGTTTGCTTCTTTTCTAGAGTGTTAAATCCAACATTTAATACTGGACTTTTACTCTTTCTTGTTTTTTTGCTTCGATTTTTCTTTACTAATTGATTGATCGTAGGCATTTATTTTCGCTCCTTTCCATTAACACACATCCTGGTGTATCGAACATTGTTTTAAACTAGGTTCTACCTAAGCAGAACCCGTCTTTTCAAAATGCAAATATACTATAACATTATTAGCTTATGTTTGTCAAGAAAAAATAATGATTTTTTGTGCCAATTTGTTGTTTTCTTAATATCATACGCCTTTATTAAATCTATAGAGTTTTTTTACAATTGGATTATAATCTACACCAGATAAATCTTTTTCTTTTTGTGTTGCGATATATTTTGTTAGATACATGCACTTTATTAATAAATTATACTCCGATAAAAGCGTTGGCTTGCTATCTAATACAATTACTTCTTTATGGTATTTTGTTAATTCACTTAATAATATTTTATCTAAGTCTGTACCTAAATTAAAATATATTGCTATATTATTGTAAGTTTTTGATAATGTACTTCTACCATGACAATATGAATACTTATCATGAATTACAGGAATACCAATACCAGCTTCAACCATCGTAGATTCTAAATATTTGCTTGCTGATAATGTTTCAAGTCCTGTAAAGATTTCAAAAGCATCACAATTTACATCAAAATTATAATCATATTCTTTTGTACTATCAATTATTCTTTGATAATCATTATCCAAATAATAATTTAATAATATTGCACATGGTATTAATGTTGCTGCTAAAGATATAAAACTTTTTTCAGGATCCTTACAAATATAATTTAAACTAATTATTCCTTTTTCATTATTTTCCTTACTAGATAACAAGTAATGTCTTAGATTGTTATCGAAAGCTAATTCAACGCCAAAGTTTGCTCCAGAGTAACTACATGCCAAAATATTTTTATAGCTGTTCATAAACTCTTTAAAATATTTTAAATCCCTTGGTTCTACACATTTAGTTATAATCATATTTTTCATAAGTAATATTTTTGATGCAAACGTAGCAACAATACTAGAACCACCTACCCCCGATACTAATGTTGGGTCTTTAATTTTACTTAGTAAATAATTTAATTTTTCTAAGTCAGTATCATTTAAACTATCAACAACCCTATTATTCAATTTTTTGAAATTTTCATTCATATTCTTTTCCATAAAAAATCCTCCTTAAGTAATTTATATCACTTAAAGAGGAAGTATTTGGTCTACTTAAAAAGTTTCATCTAAAAGCTCCATTTTATTTATTCTTTTAAGTTCAAAATTTCTTAAATCTTGACGAAGTTCACAAAAGGCTGCACATCCCCATCCAGAATTATATAAAAATAAATCATATGGCCTTATAATTCTATTTAAATTTCCATCGGTAAATGAATAGTAATTTATTTTTACTTTTCTTTTTTCTTTTATAGCCTTATTTAATATATTATAATAATTTTTAATATCATCTTTTAATTCAATATTTTCGTTTTGAGATTCAAAATAGATTCCATGAACTTTATCAGCTATTATTTGTAACTTTTCCTTATCTTCTTCATTAACTTCTAGACTTTTTAAAAATTCATAATCTTCTTTAGAAAATTTGCGTAAAGGAATTTTAATACTTTGATTTAAAACATAACCCCCATAAGGTCCCATGATGCTATCTATAAATATTCCTGCTTTTTCGAGTTCTTCCTTGTAACTTCTAACCATTCTTTCGGATACTTCAAGTTTTTCTGCTAGTTCCTTTATATTATATTTTCTACCATTTTCTAAATATTCAAGCATTAATAAACAATTTGATATTTTTGACATAATTAGCTCCCACTATAAGTCCAAAGCTGATTTAAAAGCTACTATATAATTTGTAAATTAAATAGGCTGCTAAAAGTAATGCTAACAAAAGTATTCCACTAAGAATTAACATTTCGGCTAGCCCCCATCCTTTATTATCTTTTAGTTTATTATTTAAGTTTTTAAGCATATGTATCACCAGTAATCTATTATATTTGAAACATCTGTAATTGTCAATTTCATTTGAAAAATTTTAAATATTAATTATATTGTGAAATTTTTTAGTAACTACTTGATTATATAAAAATTATATGTTATATTTTATTTGTACTAGTACATATAGTACAATGGAGGATAATAATGATTGAACTTAAAAATTTAAGTAAAGCATTTGGTAAGGATAAACAAGTTATTGAAAATTTAAATTGTACAATTCCTGATAATGCCATTTATGGTTTGGTTGGTGCTAATGGTGCTGGCAAATCAACACTTTTACGCTTAATATGTAGCATCTACGAACCCGATAAAGGCGAAACATTAATTGATAATGTTAATTCGTTTGACAATGAAGACATTAAAGAAAATATTGTATTTATCCCTGATGACTTATTCTTTTTTAACAATTACAATTTGATTGATACTGCTAAATTTTATCAAAGTTTTTATAAAGATTTTGATTTAGAATTTGTTAAAAATGAAGCTAAGTTATTAAAGCTTGATATTTCAAAAACTATTTCTAGTTTTTCAAAAGGTATGAAAAGACAATGTGCGTTACTTTGCGCTATTGCTTGTAATACAAAATATTTATTTTTTGATGAAACTTTTGATGGATTAGATCCTGTTATTAGAAAGCATTTTAAAGATTTACTAATTAAACAAATGACAAAACAAGATACTACCATTATTATGACTAGTCACAATTTAAGAGAACTCGAAGATATTTGTGATAATCTTGGTTTGTTATATAAGGGTTCTATTCTTTTTGAAGGTGATATTGATAATTTGAAAACTAATATGATAAAGGTTCAAATTTCATTAAAGAGTGATTTTGATAAAAATACTTTTAAAGATTTTGAAATACTTTTATACAAGAAAATTGGTAATATAGCTACAATTATAATGGAAGACAATAAAAATGTTCGAAATAAATTATCTAAAATGAATCCAGTAATACTTGATTACTTACCCCTTACTTTAGAAGAAATATTTATTTATAAAATGGAGGTCCTAGGATATGAATTTAATGAAATTAATTAATTTTAATTTTATAAAAGAAAACATAAAAAAATCACTTGGAATACTATTATTTTTATTCTTTATTATTCCAATTGTTAATATACTTTATCTATTTAATATGCTAAATCAGCAAATATATGTAATAAATTTAATTGACTTAACAAAAATGACTTACTTTGCTTCTTTTATATTTCCTGTAGTAATAGCATATATTTTGAATAATTATTTATTTAAACAAAATAGTTTAGATTTTTATTTATCAAAACCTATAAATAAAAGAAAGTTGTTTTTTTCAAATATTTTGGCTGGCCTTTTACTTATATTAGTTTTATTGATAATAAATGTCATTGTATTTTCATTATTTAATTTAACTAATTTGTCTATCCCTTTTGCTTTATTATTTGATTATTTTATATACACTTTTATTTTATATAGTTTTATCTATATAGTAATAACTCTCGCCATATCTTTATGTGGTAACTTTATTACTGCTTTAATTGTTTCTATTATTCTAATTTGGTCTTTTCCAATAACTTTAGATGTTGATAAATTGTTGTCAGAAAATTATACAGAAACTTATATAAAGTTTAAGGGTGATAATAACGAATATTATGTTGATCATATTAAAAATATAAAACATCCTTTGACATTACCAAGTAGCTATGTTCTAAAAAAAGAATTTAATACTGCAGACATTATTAAAACATCTCTTCTTTCTATAATTTATATATTCGCTGGTTATGTTTTATTTAAAAGAAGAAAAATGGAAAACATAACAGCAGGATTTAAAAACGAATCTCTACATTATGTTGTTAAAACAATTTCACTTTTACCATTTATGTTACTAAATGCTTTGTTTCTTAAAGAAAAAAATATTTTTACTGGTTTAATAATTACTCTAGCTGCAATATTTTATTACTTAATTTATGATTTATTAACTCAAAAGAAATTATATAAGCCATTAAAGTCTGCGATAATATTTACTTGGACTTACATTATTTTATCTCTATGTTTTTATGGTATTATTAGTGCTTATAACAAAAAGCAAGTTATAAATTGTAATGAGCTAACAACATCTAATGCTTATTCTGAGTATTTAACTACCACAGTAACAAGTTTTGATTTAATAAAAAACAGTTTTAATAATCATAGCGACACTTCAGAATTATTTAATATAAATAATAATTCTTATCAAATAATCATGCCTTTATCAAGTGATGCATTTACGAGTATTCATAAAAACGATTTAAGCGATTATATTAAATACATAAATAATGCTAGTTATAAAAATACTACTGCTGCTTATTACAATAATTATAAATTAAATGTTGATAAATTAGATTTAGATAATATAAAAATTGATAAAAATAATTATAGACTGGGTATAAAACTATACATCTATAAAAATCATGAATATCAAATTCTAACTATTCCAAACAATGTTAATAAGAAAACTATGAATTATATAACCACATTTCTTAATGAAAAGTTTTTGAGTTATAATGATACTTCAAAACAAATATCTATAATAAACGGAAATAAAGATTTAACTAATTTATTAGAGTATGTTTCAGAAAAAGATGATGATGCTTTAACGAATTATTTAAAAAAACATTATAATGATGAATATAAAGGCGAATATATTGAGTTAATTTATAATACAAATGATAATTACATTACTCCATTTAAATATACTATTAAAGATATTGAATCGTTTGAAAAATTTTTAAACACTTATAAAGATTTATGTTATAATGAAGGTAATTGTAAAAAGGAATGATGCTTAGTGAATATTAGTATTGATTATCAGTCACGAACACCTATCTATGAGCAAATAGTTAAAGGAGTTGAAAAGTTAGTTATTTTAAATGTTTTAAAGCCTAATGAACAAATACCTTCAATCAGAGAACTTGCTTGTAGTTTAGGAATAAATCCTAATACTGTAAAAAAAGCATATGATATTTTGGATAATAAAGGCATTATTATTACTAAATCTACCAAAGGAACATTTATAACCGAAGATATTATAAACGCTAGAAATGATAGAACTCAAGAACTATACGATGATTTAAATAATATAATAACTGAGCTTAAAAATTATGGATTTTCTACAGAAGAAATTATAACAAAAATAAAAAGTCACAAAAATTAATTGTGGCTTTTAAATTTATGTTTTTATTTTATAAAATTTACGTTTTTTGCTTGAAGTATTTGTGTTTATTTGTTAAAGTATTTTTTAGGGAATATTTGTTCTCGGGTGTCTACCTCTTTTCAGGGGCTTTTGGCTTATTGAGAGGAGGAATGCATATGAAGAAGAGAGTTTATGTAATTAAGCTACTTAACCGATTATGTATTATTCTGTTAATAACAGCTTTATTGTTGTTAATAATAAAATTAGACATCTGCCGTTAGGCAAATGTCGCACTATTCAATATAGGTAGACATTCGTGTTGCGAATGTTCCTTTTTATTTTATGAAGAATGTTCTTCATGTATACATTATACTAAATCAAAAAATTAAAATCAAGTAAAAAACCACACGAATGTGGTCTTTTATTTTAGAATTAAACTAATTCTACTTCAGCACCAGCTTCAGTTAATTGAGTTTTAATAGCTTCAGCTTCTTCAGCAGGAATATTTTCTTTAATATTTCCACCGTTGTCAGCTACAGCTTTAGCTTCAACTAATCCTAAACCAGTAATTTCTTTAATGATTTTAATAACTGCAATTTTGTTTCCACCAGCTGATTTTAATACAACTGTTCTAGTTTTTGGTCCTTCTTCAGCAGCAGCAGCTGGAGCAGCAGCAACAGCAACAGCCATTGGATCAACACCAAATTCTTCTTTCATTGCGTCAACTAATTCTTTAACTTCAAGAATTGTCATTTCTTTTAATGCACTTATAAAATCTTCTTTGTTTAATTTTGCCATATTCTATTCCTTCCCTTCTAATTGTTCGGCATAAAGATTTAACCCTATTGCTAAATCTTTAACATATTGCATCATACCACCAGCAAGCATTGTAAGTAATCCTTCTCTTGATGGAATGGTAGCATATTCTTTGATTACAGCTAAATCTGCAACATTTCCACTGATAACACCTACACGGATATCTAATTTGTCATGTTTCTTAGCAAATTCTGATACAATCTTGATTGGTTCAAGTAATTCTTTACCAAATAGGATTGCATTTGGTCCTTCTAAGAAGTCATCTAAATTAAGATTTAATTCATCAGCAGCTCTTTTAAGTAATGTGTTTTTATAAACCTTTACTTCAGAATCAACATTTTTAAGTTCTCTTCTTAAAGAGCTTAGTTCTTCAACTGTTAATCCTTGATATTGGAATATTATAACACTTTCACTTGACTTTAGTTTGTTAACTATTTCATTAACAACTTCTTTTTTTTGTTCAAGAATTTTTGTGCTTGCCATATTCTCCTCCTTATTATATTAGAAAAGCTTCCCAAGGGAAGCTTAAAATTATCTTGTAGTTTTAAGTATCCCCTCGGTAGGACTTATTTTTACGCCTACTGTCTTTGGTTCTTGCTTTTTCTAACATGTATTATATTACATTTTTAATTAAATGTCAAAACTATTTTTATCAACTTTGATTCCAGGACCCATAGTTGTTGAAATAGCAATGTTTTCAATAAATGTTCCTTTTACTGTTTGTGGTTTAGCTTTAGAAATAGTTGTGATAACATAACTTAAGTTTTCAGCTAATTTCTTTTCATCAAATGAAACTTTACCAATTACAGTATGGATATTACCAAATTTATCATTCTTGTATGTAACCATACCTTTTTTAAGATCTTCAACAATAGCACCAACTTTAGTTGTTACTGTTCCAGTCTTTGGGTTAGGCATTAAGTTACGTGGTCCAAGAATATTACCAATTTTTCCAACTTCTGGCATCATATCTGGTGTAGCAACTACAACATCAAAATCAAACCAGTTTTCATTTTTGATTTTATCAAGCATATCTTTTTCCCCAACAAAGTCTGCTCCAGCATTTTTAGCTTCTTCAGCAAAAGCTCCTTTAGCTATAACTAAAACTTTTTTAGATTTACCAGTTCCATTTGGAAGTGATAAAGCTCCTTTTAGTTGTTGGTCAGCTTTTTTAGGATCGATGTTTAATTTAATTGCAACATCAATTGTACTATCAAATTTAGTAACACTTGTTTCTTTAACTAATTTGATTGCATCTTCTAAAGTGTATGCTTTATTTTTATCAACATTTTTAGATGCTTCCACATATTTCTTTCCATATTTTTTCATAGTTTACCTCCTAACTGTGGTTCATTAAGCGGACAATTCTTTATTTTATATTATTTTTCTTCTGTTTCTTCTTCAGTTTTTTCTAAATCATCATGAGTTGGAACTTCAACACTTGCATCAGCCATTTCTTTTGCTTCTTCTTCAAGTCTTTCAAGTTCAGCTTCACGTTTAGCTTGTTCTTTTTCTTCTTCTTTTGCTTCTGCTGCTTGTTCTTCAAGTTCAGCATCGTTGAAACCTTTTACTGCAATACCCATGTTACGAGCAGTACCAGCAATTTGTTTCATTGCAGATTCAACATCATAAGCATTTAAATCTGGCATTTTTGTTTCAGCAATTTCTCTTAGTTCTTTTTCAGTAATAGTAGCTACGATTTCATTAGCTCCTTTTTTACTTCCACTCTTTATTTTAGCAACTTTCTTTAATAAGAATGCTGCAGGAGCAGTTTTAAGAACAAAATCAAAAGAACGGTCATCATAGATGGAAATTTCACATGGAACTACATCACCCATTTTGTCTCTAGTTGCTTCATTAAACTTAGTACAGAATTCTCCTAAGTTAATTCCAGCAGGTCCTAGAACTGTACCAACTGGTGGTGCAGGTGTAGCTTTTCCAGCTTCGATTTGTAATTTAATTTTCTTTACGACTTCTTTAGCCACGAAAACACCTCCTATAAAATTTTTTCGCGTAAGTGGTTATAGGGCAAGTCCGCAAGTTATCCCCTCCACTTAACAAATTATATTAAAAATATAAACTTGCAATTACGATATTACCACATTTTTACACATTTTACAAGAAAAATCCATCAATTTTATTCTTTTTATTGGAAGAAATAAAAAAATATGGTAATATTATTAAAGATAGGGATGATATGAATGGCAAAGTTTTTTAATCAGAAAGTAAAAAAAGGTAGAAAAAGTAAAACTTCTAACACTTCAAAAACAGTAATCTTTGCAGTTATTGGTGTGATTATTGTCATTTTTGTAGGAGTCTTACTAACCGTTTATGCAAAAAACAATCATAAAGACGTTACAGTTAAACTTAGAGAAAAAATTGCCGTAGAAATAAATGATACAAATGTTAATCAAGATTTGTTTTTTGAAAAACTAGAAAATGTTAAAGAAAAAGATATTAAAATAAATTATGATAAAGTTGTATTTGATAAAGTGGGAACTTATGATGTAACAATAACTATTTACAATAAAAAATATTATTCAAAAATTGAAATTATTGATACAGAAAGCCCTGTACTAGAAACAAAAAGCCATAAAATAAATGTTGGTCAATCATATAAAGCTAGTGATTTTGTTGAAAGTTGTAAAGATAATAGTGGTAAAGATTGCATTATAGAATTTTATGATGGTGCTCTTAATCAAAATGGAGAAAAAATAGATTATAGAAACTTTACTAAAGAAGGACATTATGATTTAGAAATAGTCGCTAGTGATGAAGCTGGTAATAAAACAAGTCCTCAAAAAGCTACTTTAATAATTGGAAAAAATGACACTATTAAACCAATTACTTGTAATTATGGTAATGGTGAATATGATGAGACAAATATTTTAGCTGTAAATGTTACAAATAGTGGATGTGCAATCGACTTAAACTTATATGATAGCGAAGATTTATTAGCACCAGTTAATAAAATTAAAGAAGAAGAAAAAGAAAAATTAAAAAAAGAATTTAGTAAAATTAATCTAGGAGTTAAAAACATTTATATAAATACCGATATTACCACCGTACTTAATACTGCTGGTAAAGGTGTAGTTGGTTATACTTTAAAAGTTACTGTTTCTATTAAAAATAATAACAAAGAAGAAATTATCGAAGAATATTATGTTAATCTTAATGGGGGAAGAGAATACACTATAAATAAATATTTATAACAAATTTAAAAAAATCTGAAAACTCAGATTTTTTTCTTTGAATAAATTACTATTCCTGTAAAGCCAATAATAAGAATTCCAAATACTACACCAATTATTATGCCATCGTTTGAACTTGTTAAACTTCCACCTTTGCAAGTAATTCCGGCGATGCTACAAGCATCTGTAAATGTTTTTTCTGTTACTTCTAAATTATCTTCCTTAATCTTATTTGCTACTATATCAGTATAATTTTTATCTTGATATGCTTTTAAAGCTTCATCTATTATTCTTTTTCCAACACTTTCATCCCAACCTAAAACATGATAAGTATCACCAATTATTACTAATGGAACATATCCTGGATCTTCTCCGACTTGTTCAGCAATATCATTTGATAACGTTGAATTTACTTTATCATTATTAGTTTGATATGTTACTATTTCAAAATAATCTTCATAAATATTATATTTATTACTAAAATATTCAATTAGATTATGGCAATTATGACAAGTACTACTCCAAAACAAATATACTTTTACTTTTTCATGATCTGTTTTTTCAGGTAATTTCGTCTTTGCGCCTACACTTGGTATTAATAATATACTTAATACTGTTAATATTGTTACAAGTATTTTTTTCATAGCGCCTACTTTCTAGATAAAACTACTAAACCGGCAAAACCTAGAATTATTACACCAAATACTATGGCAATAACAGCTCCATCTGAAAGACCTTTTTTTGTACTATGATTTTCATAGACTTCAGTAATATCTGTTTTAGTATATTCATCCTTTACAGATATACTTTCTTCTTTTGCAGCTTGAGCAATTGTTTCTGCTTTTGGACTTAAATTATTGTCTTTTATTGCTTTTTTTACTATATCAGTATAGTTTTCATCTTGATACGCTTTTAGAGCGGCTTCAATTATTTCTTCCCCAGATTTTTCTCCGAATCCCATTAACTTGTAATCATCTCCGATTACAATAAATGGTACACTTCCGTTTTCTTCTTCACCTACTATTTTTTTAACTGCTAACATAAGTTTTTGATTAGTAGAATTATTCCAAGATTCATATGCAGCTATTTGAAAATAATCTTCATAATCTTTAAACTTATCTGAAAAATAAGTTAAAAAGTCATAACAGTGTGAGCATCCTGCTCCACGAAATAAATAAACTTTTACTATTTCATGATCTGTTTTTTCGGGAAGTTCTATTTTGGCAGCTTTAACATTTGTTGCAAATAAAACTCCAACTATACTTATTAATAATACTATATACTTCTTCATTTTTCCCTCCGATATTTATTATACTTTGTTTGTTTCATTTTGTATAGTCTTTTTTGAAATATGTTTAGTGTGAAGTTCTAAATTATTTTTACTTATATATGATATATATGCATCTTGAATTTTTGAACTCATATATGCTTCTTTTGTATTTTCTGCGCTATCATTTTTATATAAGCTATTACTTCTACTTTTTCTAATACTTTTCATATCTTTAATTGCTCCGAGTGGTTGACCAGCTCCGCCAATACATCCACCAGGGCATGCCATAACTTCCACAAAATCATATTTTTTTAATTCTTCATATTTTTCAATTACTGTTGATATCTTGTTAACAACTGCAACTTTTAAATAATATTTACCAAGATCTATTGTGGTACTTTTAAAATCTTCTTCTTCACGAATTTCATCTAAATGATATAACTTAATCGGTGCTTTTTTTCCATTAATCATATAATACGCAGTTCTTATAACTGCCTCAGTTACCCCACCAGATGTGCCAAATATCAAACCACTTGATGATGACTTACCCATTAATGAATCGAATTTTTCATCTTTTAAATTACAAAAATCTATATTTGATTCTCTGATTAACATTGCTAACTCTCTAGTAGTTATAGAAATATCAGTTTCTGGATAATACATTCTTTCTGTTTTTTTAGCTACACATGGAGCAATTGAAACTGTTATTATCTTTTCTTTAGGTATTTCATACATTTCTGAAAAATACGATTTTACCATTATTGCTTCCATAGCTATTGGGCTTTTACAAGTACTTAAATAATCTAAATCTTCTGGGTGATACTTTTTCATATATAAAACCCATGAGGGACAACAACTAGTAAATAAAGGAGTTTTCTTATGTTTAAGTTTTTCTACAATTTCACTTGCTTCTTCCATTATTGTAATATCTGCCCCGAATGTTGTATCAAAAACATAATTAAATCCGATATTTCTTAGAGCACTAACCATCTTTCCTTCAAGAAATGTTCCTTCTGGAAAACCAAATTCATCTCCGATTGCTACTCTAACTGCAGGAGCTGTAAAAGCTACTACAACATAATCAGTATCATTTATATAATTGAGCACTTTTTTATAATCATATTTTGGAATTAATGCCCCACTTGGACATGTTAAAATACATTGCCCACAATTAATACAGTCATTTTGTAAATTGTTTATACTATTACATGTTTTTTTACACATTCCACAATTAATACATTTCTCATCAATTCTATCTATACTCACATTATTAGGCTTTATTTCAATTCTATTCATTATTCACCCTTAACTAATATTTTATAAAATTTAACTAATTTTACTAGAATTTCTTGTTCTTCTATTTTTATTTCATTCGTAGCAATTAACGTTGCTAAACCATTTGCATATAACCACATGTTCATAAACAAATTTTTGGCTTCTTCAAAACTATATCCATGTTTATTAACAAGGTTTATTATTGCACCTTGATTCCATTTTTCATCTAAAACATTTTCTATTGTTTTCCATTTTAAATTGTTACTTAAAAATAAACTAATAAATAAGTTTTTATATTCTTGAGCAAATTCTACATAAGCAATACATAATGTTAATAATGCTTTTTTTGAATCTATTCTACTTGTTAAAAACTCGTCATATTGATGTGATATTTCTTTGTAAATATCTTCCTTGATTTCGTCCATATTGCCATATATTCGATATAGTGGTTTTGTAGATACTCCGAGAGATGCTGCTAGACTTCGAGCATTAATGCTATCCCATCCATTTTCATTTACCATTTTCACTGCTACTTTTACAATTCTATCTTTTGATAATTCTACTACTGCTGGCATACATCCACCTCACTTTAATTGTTTACCTATGGTAACTTATGTTTCTATTATATCACAATGATATTTTAAGGAAAAGTATTTTTTGTAAATTTCACAAAAAAAATAAATTCGTATTTTGCTGTATTGTGTACAAAAAAATTTGCAAATGTTACTTTGCAAATTTAATTCTTATTTCTTTTCAATCCAGTTTTTGCCTTCGACTGATCGAGCCACTAACATAGCTGATGCTGAATCTCCGACGACATTTAAAAGCGTTGCTGGAGCATCAATAATCGTTGCTATGATGGTTAAGATTGGTAAGGCTGCCACATTATAATTCATCATAGTTAAGATTAACATTTCACTTATTGTACCACCACCGATAGGTACTGCAGTTACTAATAAAGTTGCTAGCAAAGCAATTCCAAGTACTTTAGATATGTCTCCGAAAGTTGAAAGTGATGTACCAAATAAACTAACTAAAAACATTATTTTAAATACACTTCCTATACATGAGCCATCCTTATGAAAACTTGTACCTAACGAAACTGTAGTTTCAGCGATATCTTTTGGAACACCTATTTTCTTAGTGCATTCTATATTTACTGGTACACTTGCAGCTGATGAACATGTTCCTAAGCTAGTTAAGGCCGACGGAATTATATTTTTCCAAAATGCTTTAACACCTTTTTTTCCGGCAGCTATAAAAGCATATAAAGTATAAAATAATGCCATAAATACAAGACACACTAGTGTATAAATTACAAAAGTTTTTAAAAATCCAATGGCAATTGTACTACCTAAAGTTCCTACTAAACTAGCAAAATAACAACCAAGCCCTATCGGAGCATAATACATTATTATTTCTACTAATTTATACATTACTTCACTAAATGAATCAAATAGTTCAGCAACTTTTCTTCCTTTTGCTCCAGCTTTATTTATAGCTAAGCCAAATAATACTGACATTACTATTAAAGCAATTAAATTGTTTGTTGATAAAAGCGACACAAATGAATCTGTTGATAATACATTTACTGTTCTTTCTAGAATATTTAATTCTATATCTTTTTCTACTGTGTTATCAAATACTTCTTTTATTGCATTAGTATCATTAGGATTAACTAGATTAGTAAAAGATGTTGTTAAAAAACCAAATAATACTGCTATGACAGATGTTATTAAAAATATTATTATGGTACTAGTTAATATTTTACTTAACCTTTTCTTTTCATTCATTTTAGAAATGGATGAAGTAATTGTAAAGAATATTAAAGGAACAATTATTACTAAAAGTAGATTTAAAAACAGATCCCCTAAAGGTTTTACTACTTGGGCTTTTTCTTTAAATACTAATCCACATATTACACCAATAATTACCATACCTAAGAGTATTAATGTTCCTTTATAATTTTTAATAATTTTTTTCATTTATCCTCCTTTATAAAATTATTAAAAGTTTAGACATATTTCCTAGGCATTCCTCCCTTTATTATCCTTATCTTATCATATTTTATTTTTTTCGTCAAAAAATAGAACAAAAAAAGTGCCAAACTTGACACTTTACTTTAATGATGGTAGGTCAAAATCTTCTTCATCCTCATCATCGTAAAAATTCATAATCTGAGTTTTGGTTTCAGGAATAAATATTTTATCTGTTTCCTCTTTTAAGATTACAGGTTGATCTTGAACTTCATTTTGGGGTACAATTGTTTTTTCTTTGGCTTCTTCTTGAGGAATAATTATTTGTTTTGGAATTTCTTCTTTAGAAATAATTGGGTGATCAGTACTTTCTTCTTTTGGTGTATATGGTAATAGTTTTCTTTTCTTAAATGATATTAACGGTCTATTCAAGAACTTACTAAATTTTCCATTACTATTATTACTTTTTAATCTTATTATTTTAAGAATATCCTTAATTATAACATATAAGGCTGGTACTAAAACGCAAATTAGCCATCCAGCTTTTGTAGCTAAGAAAGCTTGTGCTCTTCCAAGTTGAGGTATTCTTAATGCAACTTTACCTACGATACTATTAAAGTCTACATCTACGCCATCATCAACAAGATTATAATCACCTTTTGTTCTATAATGATAATTTCCATCAGCATCTTTACTAACTGCTATAACACGGTGAGTAATTGTTCCGCCATGAACACCTGGTATACTGGAATTAAATGTTATAACATCATTTATTTTAATATCTTCCGGTTTATCAACTTTTACATCAATTACTACATCATATACATTAATATTCGGAGTCATACTCGGAGTAATAATTGTATATAACGAGAATTTAGGTTCGTGACCACTACCTTTGGCTACATAAATTCTTACTGCTATGAAATAGTATACTAGTGCTGCCATAACAAGCATAAGTAAAGTAAAAACAGTCCAACTGACTATAGTTGAAAGAAATTTTAATATTTCCCGAAAATTAGACTTCTTTTTTACTTCGGAGTTCATATCACACTTCCCTTATTCTTTTTTATTATATCCAAATATTTGACAAATAGCAATAAACATTGATAAATTTTTCGTAAAAAAAAGACAATTATTGGCATTATTTTTATTTTAAGTATTTATTGTTTGGATCTATGTTTAAAATTAAGTATCTTTATGATATAATCATTAGTGTATGAAAGAGAGTTTAATATGTATAAATATAACTTTATAAAAATTGAATGCAAACTTAATGGTTGGGGATTAATGTCAGGTAATGTCTATAATATTGAAGAATGTCAAAAGATAATTAACGATAAAGCTAAAGACGGATGGCGATAAGTTTTAAAATAATAGAACTTTTTTTCTAATTAAAGAATATAATACATTAAATTATATAAAATTAAGTATAATTTGCATTATTTACTTTACAAATAGGCAAAATTATATTAAAATAATTTTATCTGGAACCGTAGCCAAGTGGCTAAGGCGTGGGTCTGCAACACCCTGATCACCAGTTCGAATCTGGTCGGTTCCTCCAAAAAGTTAATAAGGCCTTTTTTAAGGCTTTTTTTAATACAATTTTTGTTTTAGAAACATTATAAGTAAAAACTATATAATTTATAAAAGAATATTGTGAATTGTATATACTATAAAACAAGAAAAAATATAAACAATTACTAGTAAATTTTACTAAAGTATATTATAATGGAATTGAGATACTTTAGTTTGCTAGGTGTTTTACCCTCAGTCCATTTAACTAATTATTTAATGATGGAAAGAGGTGGTCCTAATGGAAGGAAGCAACTATGGAATTTTTAGTTATATTAACTGTGATTCTAGTTTTAATAGTTCGTATTTTAGACAAAAAGGATTAAAAGAAAACACCTACTCAGCAATGATTAGGTGTTTCTCAACAAACAAACTGGACTGAGAACACCTAGCAACGACAACTAAATGTATCTCTTTTTTCGTCCATATATAATGACTTGGAGATAGAACAACTTGTTTCTCCTATATTTATTATATACACATTTCACTAGGAAATGCAACACAAAAATGTAAATCAATTTACAAATTGCAGATATTATTATATATCATTTTTTAATAAAATCAAGTTTTTTTTGAATTTTTTGACTTGTTGAAAAAGAAAGCAAAAAAATTTTTTAATATAATTATAACTTTTTATTTAATCTTTGTTCACAATCAAACAAATTTATTTTTTCGCTTACTCCATTTTTAAATACAAAATATGGCTTTGTACCTATCACTTGTACGCCTTCTTCTGAAATGTAAATGGCATCTTCTTCTGGAATAGCAATTACTTTGCCGATTTTTTCAGAATATTTCGTTATAGAGTCTGTAAACATTTTCATGCGTTCATTATTCTCTTCTTCAGTATATTTTGATTTCCTATTTGTATAATGTGGAAAAATAGATATTCCCGATAATACATCAAAGCCCTTCGTATCTTCTAGATTTACATCATTAGGATCCATACTGGCAATAATATTTATATCATAACCAAATATAACTGCTCCAGCACTTCCACCGATTACTACACCATCATTATTGATATAATCTCTGATGTTTTTAAAAGCTCCACTTTCTTTTAGCCCTAATAGCAATTTATAAGTATTTCCACCACCAATAAATAAAGCTGAATAATCTTGTAAATTTCGTGAAGCAAGGTCTTCAAATGATCGTACCATTGAAATACCTGTTTTATCTACACTTTTTAATTCCTCGTTTATCCACTCAAAACAACCATCATATGGGTGTTCATTTTCATCCATAGCTAAGGGAATATATAGTATAGGTTTATTATGATCAATAATCTCATTAAGTTTTTGATTGGCTAATGTATTTTGATCTCCAGATCCGCCACCACATAATATTAATTTCATTTATTTATTACCTCCTTAAGTTTTGTCTATTATTATTAATGGTATATATATTTCATCATCTGTATATCCAGCATGTTGAGAAACCAGTCTTTCATCACCATCTGATACTAATGCTTTATTAGAATCTTCTGCGATTGCTAAATAATCTCCGATAGCACTTCTAAATAATATATTTTCTTTACCATCACCAAATAGTTTGCTTTTGATTATTTCATCTTTTTTATATAAAGTAAAATAATTTCCAAGCAATTTATTAAATTCTTGTTCAAAGTTTTTATGCATTCCATCTTTTACTTTAAATGATATCGCACGTTGTTCTATGGATGTATTTCTTTCTAACATTATTTTTAAAGATGGATAATCATTTAAAAATATGTTATCAACTTTTATATGTCCATGATCTGCTATTACAAAAACAATGGTATCTTCTAAGTCTTGGCATAACTCATCGACTTTTTTATTTCGTTCTTTAATTAATTTATTTGTTTCATTACTATCTGGTCCAAAATCATGCATTGTACTATCTGGTTCACTATCATATGCATAAATATATTTCTTACCACCTTCTTGACATTCTTTTTTTATTATTTCTAACATGTTATCTAAATCTTTATATGGATTATCACCAAATGGGAATAAAATTTTACTTTTGCATTTTCCTATTTCATTTATTTCATCAGTAATAGTTCTATTTATCAACAATTTATTTCTTATTTCATCATATTCTTTATTTACTTTTTGACTATCTTTTTCTATACCTCTGAATAACATTATTATTTTATCTAATGGTTCAACATAAGAATACCATCCTAGATAACCATGCTCAACCGGATTTAAACCAGTCATGACTGAATATGTTGCAGCAGTTGTTGTTGCTGGGAATACTGTGGTTATCTCTTTTTTCCTATTTTTGATAAAGAAATCTTCTTTATCTAATACTCTATCAAGTATTCTTGATCCCATTCCATCAAATAATATAACTACAACATTTTTGGGTTGTTTTTTTTCTAATAATTTATCTACATAACTTAAAGTATTGTGTTGATAATCTAATTCAAAATATTTTCTTATTGAACAAGCTAAATTAGTTATACACTCATTATAATTATTTTTTACATGCATTATTATCACATCCTACTTCAATTTAATTGTATATTCTCTATTTCTAATAGTAACTAATAAATTAATTTCACTTGCTTCATTTATTTCACTAGTTGTTTCTAGTATTAATTTATTTATTTCTCGTGATGGGTTTGCATATTTTACATTTGCTTTTTTAGTGTTACCATCTAATATATATTCTACTTCCAAAAAGTTTGATGCAAAGGCATTAGCATCATTTATATTTTGATATGAAGATGTTGTCTTATCTAAAATTAAATCATAATCCATAACAATTAATGTGGACTTATTTTGATATGATGCTCCAGCTACTACAACATCGGTACATTTATATTTATCAGTTTTATATCCACATTCATATTGATACTCATATCTATTAGCTATAAGTACAGATTTAATGTTTAATGATGATTCTTTTAATGATGTTCCTGAAAATGATATTGTTTCATTTATCTTAGCATTCCTTACTCTTTTAACATCAATATATTGCACTGGATTTAATTTTACTGTGGTTGTTTTGGCTAAAAACGATTCACTTTTTGTTGATTCGCCTTGATATAATATAACTTCAAATTTTCCATCTTTATATTTCTTATCTATTTCGTAAGCCATTATATATGTTTTGGTAGTTGAAACAGAGATTACATCATTCATATAAGGATCTCCATAATCTAGGAAATAATTTCCTTTATTAAGAGATGGATATACATAATTTTTATTAAAATATAGTTTAAAGTTATTATAATTTATTCTTAAATCGTTTCGTGAATTATTTTTAACTTCAAAACGAATTACTACATAATATTTATTTTCATCTATAGTATTGCCTTTTAAATCAACATTAGTTATCATACTATCTATTATTTTATAAGTCATACCACTACTAGAAAATGTTTTATTTTCTTTATATGTATATTTTAATTTTTCAGTATTTTTATATATTACAAAGCCTAAAATTATAACTAATATTCCCCCGATTAAATAAATTATTTTTTTATTTTCTAAATAGTAGTATTTTAACTCTCTAGCAAATCTTCTTAAATTTCTTTTAGCTTTGTATGTTTGAAAATTAAGACTTAACTCTATTTCTTCACTATCCTCTTCAGTTATCTTTAGTTCTTTTAAATCATTTTTAAAATTAAATTTCTTAACATCAAATCCCAATGCTCTGATAGATAAAAATATCAAAAAGAAATAACTTGGATAATATATAATGTTAGCAAAATCACGGTATGTTCTAGCACTGGCTGTTGCCCATAAACCTTTACTCAAAGAACCTATTAATACTGATGCTATAATTATTCCAATTAAAAGAATTATATAATAAAGTATTGTAAAAAAATATAATTTTGTGGGTTTCTTTTTTATTTTTAAAAGAATATATACTGATATTAAAGTAATTATCATAACTATTATAGCAACATATAACCAATTACTAATTGTTGATGATACTAAATTATCTGTTACTACTACACTATAGTTATTAGCTACATATTCTTTAAAGAATCCTACTACTGTATTAGTTTTAATAATTATAAACACACTTAAAATAGCTAGAATAAAATGAATTTTTCTAAAGTTTTTGATCAAGAATGCATAAGGCTTTTTTAAAATCATTTTAACCAACCCTTTTCTTTAATAATTCTATCAAAAAAAACAACCTTTTGTAAAGTTGTTTCTATCTTTTTGTTACTAATACTTGATCTTTTAATAAGTATATTGTTTCATTTTGATTAAGTAAGTCTAGTTTTGATATTTTAAATACTTTACTTACTGTATCTAATGTATCTCCTTCTGCTGTTATATAATAACTATAATTATTTTTAGGAATTAGTATTTCTTGACCCGGATAAATATAATCTTCCATTTCAAGACCATTTAAACTTGCAAGTAATGTTGGATTAATATTATATTTTTCTGCTATTTTATATAGTGAATCTCCACTTTCTATTATATAAGTATTAAAATACTTTTCTTCATTTTTAGGTACTATTATTTCCATTCCAGCCCTTAAATCACTATCAAAGTATAGATTATTCAAACTCATTAAATCTTGTGGAGATATATTAAATTTACTAGCTAATGTCTTAATATTTTCTCCATCTTTTACTAAATAATTATTAAACATGTTATCACTCCTAGTATAAGATATGTTTAATTATTATTTTGGTTAGTAGATAAAAATCATATTAGTGTTATTAAATTCCCATTCACTATATTTAAGTAAAGGTTTTTCTCCATATAATGGATTAAAATAATATAATGTATCTTTTGATATGTAATATATATCTAAATTATCTACTTTAACTATTTTACTTACATCTTTATTGGTTACTAAGTAGTCTTTCTTAAATGTTCCGTAAAGCTTATTATCTTTTAAAGTATAATTATAATATTTGGTATTGGTAAAACTTAATTTATTGTTCTTTAATTTTTGATTAGTAACACTTTCCCACTTACCATCATTATTTATTTTATAGTCTGTTTTATAAATATCTTTTTTCTTTAAATCTATATAGTATTCAAGTTCATTCTTATTATCATATAAATATACTTTGTTTTTATAATCTCCGAGAAAATAACTATCAAAATATAAATCATATCTAAGTTTTATTTCACTTACTTTGGCATTTTTTAATGCTATTAAGTTTATTTTAGAAAATTGATAATCATTGTTATAATCAGGAACTAATAGGTAATCTTTAGTTTGATAGATTAAATTTAATTTATATTCATCCTTATTAAATAAACTAATTGTTGTATTTTTCTTAGGACTTAAATATACAAATTCGTGATAATTCCATAACAAAAATGTATGATTTTCTAACGAATCTATTTGAATATTTTTATATATATCATTTTTTTTAAATTCATTAGAATTATTTGGATAGAAAAATTCTTCTTCGTTAGAACATACATCATATAAATTTATATTTTTAGATTTAAATGATAAACACGTGTTATCATCATTCTTAGTAATTTTTATATCTTCCACTAACTTTCTTTTGTTGGTATATTTATCAAATGATATAACTTCATATTCTTTGTTATCTAGTGTAAATATAAAACTATAATACTTTTCTTTTTTGTGATAATTTTCATTTACTTTTACATCATTTATAGCATATTCTAAATTATAATTATGTGATGTATTTAAAAAGTAGATGAATATAATAAATATTACAACTAAAAATATAATTAAGTTTAATAATTTTTTTTTATTAGTTTTCTTCTGCATGACCATATTTTTGTTTTTCTTCCATCATCATTTCTGTTATGTTTGTTTCTATTTCATCAAGTCCACTTTTTGGAAGATTAGATATAGTTACTTCTTCTTTTACTGTATCTATTTTTACTTGTCCCCAAAGTAGGCCTTGATATACAAATAAGTCATTGTATAGATCTGGTGTAATTGAACTTAAGAAATAACCCCAGACAACACGCTTTTGACCTATTAAAATTCTTTTGTTAGTTAAAACAACTACGCATGTTTGAAATAAGTCATAAAACTTATCATTTTTTTGTCCTGCGAAAGCAAAAGTTACAAATTCTCCGGGATTTAGATGTTTTTCTACCACATTACAATGGTCCTTTAAATTCCATACCACTCCACCTGGATGTTTGCGTTTAAATTCTAATGCTTTATCATAAACTTGTCCCATAATATCACCTAATTATATTTTATAATAAATTTTATAATTTAGCAATTGTTAGTTTAAATATTTACTGTATACCCAACGATTATTATAAATTTGTGTCCAATTATTTTCTGTTTTCATAACACTAACCGTGGTATTTTTAGGAACTCTATATAATATGACATTACCATTTGGCTTATTTCTAACGTTTAATAAAGCTGCCGTAGTACTTTTAGATTCATAATACTTTTTAGGTTTATTTTTTGTAATATAATTACTTGCAACATATTCTTTGTCATTTATTTTAGCCCAACCATTATTAACACTTTCAATTTTAATTTTAGTATCTTTATGTAAAAGATTTACAAATCTGTAATTAGCACCTGGTCCATATCTAATATTTAGATTAGCTGTAGTATAATAAATATTATCGTCTTTACTCTCTTCATCTTTAATTTTAACAAAGTTAATATTTTTGGTATTTTTAATCGTTGTAAAATTAGGATCTATGAACATCCCATGTTCAGGTTTAATATTATATTCTGTAGTTTTTAAAATCCATAAACCCAGATTATTTTTAGCCCAGCCTGAATCAGACATTTTTCCTCGACCTAAAGTTATATGAAAATGTGGTCCAGTTGCAAATCCATCTGCTCCCTTAGGAAATACTCTTTCATTTCTTTGATACTTTCTACCTACATAAATATTTTTTAAATCCTTATCTTCTGGATGAACAACCATTATAGTAATGTAATCTGTAAATGTCGGTGTTATTACTGGAGTCGTACTTTCAAGCCATATTGTATTTGAAGCTCTGAGTCCTACACCATAAACTTTTTTTACTACCAATTCATCACATGGGCAATAAAAGTAACTATTGTTACCAGAACCACAAGCATCATCTATTGGATAATCTTTTAAATTACCTTCAGAATGTCTTTTATGTGTATAATTATCATCATACCCTTGAGTTATATTCATTATTTTTAGTGGATAAGTTAAATAATTCATGTTCTCACCTCACTATATTATATGAACTAGTCCATATTTTTAAAGTGCGTTTGTCTATATCTTAAATACATGTTATAATTATGACGAGGTATTTATGAAAAAAATATATTATTATGACGATTTTGATAGTGATGTTGTTAAATCTAAAAATCAAGATTATGTTTTAAAAGATAACTATAAATGGATTAATAAAAATATCTTTTATGTAATTTGGTCTTATGTAATTTATGGGATATTTTTAATAATAAGTTTTGTTTATATAAAATTATTTTTACATGTTCGTATTAAAAATAGAAAAGTTTTAAAAAATAAGAAGAATTATTATTTATATATAAATCATACTCAAGAAATCGGTGATGCTTTTATACCACCGTTTATAACTAGATATAAAAGACCATATTATGTTGTTAATAAAGCTAACTTAGGAATACCTGTGTTAGGTAAATTATTACCCACGCTCGGAGCTTTAGTTATTCCTGATGGAGTCCATGATATGGTAAAGTTTAGAGAAGCATTAAAATACTATGGGGTTAAACATCCAGTTGTTATTTATCCAGAAGCTCATGTTTGGCCATATTATACAAAAATTAGGCCATTTAAAAACAGTGCTTTTCAATTAGCTGTTGAAAATGAAAAAGAAGTATACTGTGCAACAGCAACATATCAAAAAAGTAAGATATTTAAGAAGCCTAAAATTGTAGTATATGTTGATGGACCATTTTGTGTTGATAACTTACTTACTAAAAAAGAAAAGAGTAAAGCATTAGCTGAAATTGTAAGGGATAAAATGGTTGAACGAAGCAAAATGTCTAATGTAGAATATGTAATATATAAAAAGAAAGATAATTAAATATCTTTCCAACCTGCAATATCATTAATATCAAATTCATATTTTAACTTTTTATTATAAGCGTTTTCATATGCTTTTTTTCTTGCTTCATAATCTACTTCAGCCATCTTAATTGAATCACTTTTAATAGATTCATTTGCTTCGGGATAAATGACTTTATTAATTATTACATTATACTTTACAACATTAAATTCGTTATTGTCTGTAATATCTGTATCAATCATTTTAACAAAGCACGAAATAACAGGAACATCAAGTTCATGAGCAAATTGATATGCTCCTCGTTTACAAGGCCTTGGAAGTCTATAATTAAACCACATTTCTTCTTCTGGATATATTAAAACAATATTTCCTTTAGAAAGAATCTTTTTTAATTCTGGAACAAACTTTTTAATTATATAATTTGGGCTTTTTGATAGAGGTATTACTTCAATATTATTAAAAAGAAAACCTAAAAAGCCTGGCATAGCTAAATTTGTATCTTGTACAACAATATATATTTTTTTATGTAACTTCTCTTCCACAATTTTTCTAATATTATAGCTGTCTAAAGGATTAAAATGATTACTTGTTATTATTGCTCCGTTTGTTAAATCAACATTTTCTAGCTTCTCTAAACCAATTATATCAATATTTGGGTATATTTCTTTGGCTATCTTTTTTACTGTCTTATTAGCTATCTTATTTTTAATAAAATACACAGGGCTTTTTTTATTCTGATAAAATTCATTAAGACATTTATTTATTTCTTCTTCACTAAGATTGGGATCTCCGATTTCTACTTTTTTATTTAGTTCGTTATTTTCAATATTTTTTTTTATATTGTTGATAACTTCTTTTTTACTTCCACCGATTATCATAGACGAGTTTCTTTCCCACTTTCAAAAACATTTTTTAAAGTATTTTTTTCATTTACTAGTAATGATGCTCTTTTAACCATTAAATCCATCCATTCAGAATCTTTTTTCTTATCTTCATCTGTATAGCTATCTTTTATTTTTAATAATTCTTCATAATATGGTGTAAGCTTTGCATACTTCCAAAAATAATCTTTGTATTGAACTTCATCATATTGCCAAGGTTTTAAAAATAAATTGTAATGAACTATTACGGGATTATCTAATTCTTTATTGTTTGGATTAGGCATAGCATCATATTCATCTTTTAAATATTTCATATGTCCATAACACATGGCGTTTATATAATCTTGATCTGGTGCTACAACATCAAAACCATATTTGGTATATAAATCTAAAAATTTCTCATCAATTTTTAATTCTCGCAATTTCTTTGCATCCATAAGAAGTACACCAGAATTAATGTATTTATCTCTAGGTATACCTACGACTTGTTCAAAATAACTTGCTAGTATTTCATTGTCTATCGTAGATTTATCTATGATACATCCTAAATAATTGTCTTCAAGTTCTTCGTTGAAAAACTCTGAAATATCACCTGGAACAACTGTATCTGAATCGATATATATACATTTATCATATTGTGGAAACATAACTGGAATAAAAATACGGAAGTATATTGTTAGTGTAAATGTATATTCTCTAAGTCTATTTCCTAACTTATCTGTTATCATACTTAAATTTTTATTCATCTCAGTTAAAATTATTTTGCAATTTTCTGTTTCTAAACTCATTAATTTTTCAGTATTTTCTTTACTTAAATTTTCATATATTACATTTATATCATAGTTATAATCTTTACTTGCATTCATTACTAAAGATTTAATTGATACTGATACAAACTTAGCGTATCCATCATCTATAGCATAAAATATAGGGATTGTTTTTTTCACTTGATTTCCTCCTTCAATTGTTGATAACTTGTTAAGATATCATCAAATTCATGGCATTTTAAGATTTCATGTAATCTATCTATGTTCCATGGTTTTACTTTTTGAGTTCTAAAGTACGGAAAGAACTTAAAAGTTGTGGTAAAATGGCGAAATACTGTGTCATTTTTTAATGCGTGTTGTTCATTATATTTTCTTTTTACAATTAATTTTGGCTTGCAATACTTGTTAATTGCTGCTTGATCTGGAAGTAACATTTTTCTTGTTTGACACATATTTCTAGCTTTTTTAAAGCTGCCACTTTTTCTTATTAAATCTAAATTTAAAATTAATACCCCCGAATTTAAATAATCTTTCTTAATTTTATTTTTACTATAAAAATATTTACCGTAAAAATCTCTAGCTCCCACTAACTCATATTTGGAATTATCTAAGTCATAAAAATCTTTAAATGAGTTATACGCTACGACATCATTATCTAAATACATTATTTTACTTGGCATATCAGGAACTAAATCTGCATATAGTCTAAGCATACAATATGGGGTAAATATTGTATCAATATTACTTGATGGAATTTCATCTAAAAAATACTTTTTAACATCGATTAATTTAACAAAACTATTTTTATTTACTTTTTTTACTAATTCATCTAATTTTTTTATTGATTTTTCACTGACACTCTTTTTATCTTCATAATCCATACTAAAAACATATATATAAAGTTCACTACTTTCATGTTTTATTAATGATAATATGGATATGATTAATCCATCAACAATATTTGAATCCCCACAATAAAGTATGTTCATTTCTACTCCTCACTTTTACATATTGCTATTAAATACTTTTCATTTTCTATCAATTCTATTTGTTCTTTTATCTTAGTTGTATCAACATTTATTAAACCATATGGTATTCCAATACCTTTCATTTTAATAAATGCTTCTTTCATAACCCAAATTCTAGTAAAATCATATTCCTTATTTGTTGAATTTAGTATTTCATTTTGTTCATTATTAGTAAAATATTTTCTTACAACACTCTCTTTATAGGTAAAATATTCTACATCTACTCCAATTTCTTTGTCACTTACAACTAAAACTGTAGTACCATTATCATGACTTATATTAAAATAAATCTTTTCATTTTTTAAATATGGTTTATTATATTCATTATATATTATCTCATAATCAGATATATTAAAGTTCTTTTTTAAACACTCTCTTAAAAGATCTTTAGAATCTATATTTTCTTTTATATATAATTTATACATGACTACTTAAGAAATTTACTATATCTTCTACAGTTTGAATTTTTTTGATTTCTTTATCAGGTATTTCTAATTGATATTTGTTCTCGATTTCTGAAACTAGTGTTACTAAGTCTAATGACTCTAAATCTAAATCAGCGATTAGATTTGTTTTTAAATTTATGCTTTCTTCAGGTACTTCTGCTACTCCTGCAATTATTTTAATTATTTCTTCTTTCATTTTTCTTCCTCCATAATTTTATTTCTTAATATTTTTCTATTATTGTTCTTTGGAAATTCATCAGTTCTTAATGTTACACTTGATATTTGATGATTTTTGGGAACCTTACTATTGTATTTGTAAATTAAACCATTAAAGTAACTTGTGTTTCCAAAATATTCTTCATTTGGATAAATCATTGCTATTAATTTATTATCTTTAGCATACACTATTACTTCACATACACCTTTATCTTTTGATAACTTTTCTTCAATAACTTCTGGCGATATATTTTCTCCGTTACTTAGTATGATTAAGTTTTTCTTTCTTCCAGTGATATAAAGGAATCCATTTTCATCTAAATATCCAAAGTCTCCGGTATTAAAATATCCATTTTTTATGACACTTTTGGTTGCTTGCCCATCTTTATAATAACCAAGCATTACAATATCACCTTTAACTAATATTTCATTATTTTCTATTTTTATATCTGCGCCGCGCACTACTTGACCTACAGAACCATCTTTGTAATACTCATTTCTGTTAACTGCTAAAACCGGAGAACATTCAGTAATTCCATATCCATTTAATATTTCGATACCAATTGACCTAAACCATTTAACATATTTTGCATCTAGAAAAGCTCCACCACAAATAATGTATTTTAAATTGCCTCCAAAGTTAGATAATATTGATTTAAATAATATATGTCTTAAATCTATGCCTATTTTTAGTAAACTATTACTCATCTTAATTGTTGCTTTTAAAATACTAGCCTTTTTAGCTTGGCGTGCTGTTTTCCATATTTGTTTATAAAAGTTCTCAATAAATACAGGCACCACAAACATAGTGTTTGGTTTTGATTTTTTTATTTCATTTATTAAATATTTTAGACTATGATTTAAAAATACAGGAACACCATAATAAAATGGTTTTAAAACACTTGTGATTAACCCAAAAGCATGATGAAATGGTAAACAAGAAAACACTAAACCATCTGGCTTAAATAAACAACTTGCCCCATAAATATCACTTAATATATTTTTTTCACTTAACATTACACCTTTGTTAGCACCAGTTGTTCCTGATGTAAAAAATATTACACGACATTCATCTTTTACTTTATTTTCTTTAAATTCTAAGTCTTTATTATCTTTAATTAATATATCTATATCATCTATATAATATGATTTATATTTTTTTTCTAGGCCTTCTAAATCACAATAATTTTTAGAGTAGTAAAAAACTTTTGAATCGCTTTTTTTAAGTAATTCATTTATTTTATCTGTTGATAAGTCTTTATCTATCAACACTGCTACATTTTTGCTGATTATAATACTAAAAAATAATATTAAGTAATTATAAGAATTTTCTCCGATTAATGCAATGTGTTTATTTTTGTAATTATTGCTTAAATAATTACTTAATATTCTTACATCATTGTAAAAGTCATTATATGTTTTTTTTATTTCTTCTTTTCGATCATTATTAAAAATAAAGGCTACTTCGTCTTTTTTATCACTTAAGTTCAAAGTTAATAATTCTTTGAAATCTTTTAATTTTTTATGTTCATAATATGCATATGGTTTATTCATAATTCCACCCCATGTACTTTTTAAGTAATGACCCTATATATAATAATATCATGTTTTTTAAGGTTTGAAAACAAATTTTGTTTTATAATAAACAAAAAGAGCTAATTTGTGTTTGTTTTTAGCTCTATCTCTATCCATTTTATTAAAAGATTTAAAATATATTCTTTTTCACTGTTATTTAGCTCTATATTTTTGGGAATGTGATGCCATTTGTAAAGGCATGACCTACAACAACAGGCACAGGCATGCATTGCAATAAATACCGGATGATTTTTCATTGGCGTTTGTTTACCATCATTTAAAGGATTTGCTGGTGCTAGCTTAGTATTTATAAAATCGACAGCATGTCTTTTTATTGCCTCCATTCCTTTTTCTTTAATATATTTTATCTCTTTTTCTTTTAAATGAAAACTATTTCTAAATTTTGATGTTCGTAATTTGTCTAATATTATTTCATAATCATTCATAAATAAACCTTCTTCTTATTTTTTTAACTTCACCATAATTATATCTAATTTAATCAATTTTTAAAACAATAAGGGATAAATAAAAGGTAAAATTTAAAAAATCCCGTATTTACGGGAGAAAATTCAATTTGGTGGAGTAGAGGAGAGTTGAACTCCTGTCCAATATACCCTATATCACAACGTCTACAAGTTTAGGTAGATTTAAATGTCCTAACTAAAATGGCTCTACACTAACCTATTAATTAGTAAGTTTAGTGAAATTCAATATATTAACCCAAACAATTAATACATTATATCTTATATTTATTAACCCCTAGTTCAACCTATAAGAGAAATTGAATAGAAGTGCTCCCTTATCCTATTATTAGGCAAAAGCAGGAGCGAAACTATAATTAGCTTCGTCATTTAATTTTAATTTTACACTTAAGGTATGCCGACCACTTGCAGTCATGCCTAGTAATACATGTCGAAACCAGTACTACCCCATGCAATATAATTATAGCAAAATATTTGGCTTTTGTCTATGTTTTAGCAACATTTCCACTATCTTCTTTCTTGATTTTCAGTTGATTTAGATTCATTAAATTGTTGCATAAATATTTCTCCCATTGGTGTAAACGTCCAGTCATACATTGCTCCACCTTTTACAAACATGTCATCATCAGTTGGGATCATTTTTATAAAATTGTTAATATATGATCCTAATTCGTTTACCTTTATTCTCAAAGTTCCTTTTGCCCACTTGGATTTTTCATCAATTTTTCTAATACCAGGTAATTCATTAACCATTAAATAATTACATATTTTAGGAATAAAATATTCTACCCAGGCTTCATCATTTTCAATGTTTATATCAAGAGTTGTTGCATGACCAAAATCTCTTAACATTATTATAATATGTGTTTCATTCAAAGAAAGTATAATTTTGGGAGAATCACTAAAATAATCATCTAATGACTCAAAAATATTTTTTGCAACAGGTGTAGGTATACCATAAAGCTTAGTTTCGTTTTTTTGACTTATTAAATTGCAAGATTGTAATAATCCTTCGTTGTTTACTACATAGGAATGAAGAACATGCAATATTTCGGAAATAGATTTAGCTTTTGATAGGATGCTAGCTACATCTAATTGAACAGAATATCCAAGAATCTCTTCATTAACTTCATTTATTAATTCTGGGGACATGTTTACAAATATATTATTAAATGCACTTTCTAATTTTTGGTAATCTGTTCCACAATCTCTAATCATCTTTTGATAATAACTAAATAAAACTTCTATATAACCTACATAAAATGCTCCGACATATGTTTTTACAAGCCTCGTAATTATTATTTCTATTTTGTCTAATGTATTTTCTAATTTTGTTGCATAGGAAATAGTTCCTGACACATCATATTTATCTGCAGGATTTGGAAAGGATTTATGTATTAGATTTTTTATTAACAAATCGTCTTTAAAAAAACTATTTAATTTACTTAAATTTTCATCCATAATATTCCTTTCTAACAAACATCAGCTTGTGATTCTCCATTTAGGGAGTAATCTGCAAATTGTTTTCTTAAATAAAGTGGATAAGCTGCTGCTCCGATCATTGCGGCATTATCAGTACAATAAATAAATTCTGGAATACTTAATTTGGCTCCATTTTTTTCTGCAACTTTTGCTATTTCCGCTCTTAAATATTTGTTAGCAGATACTCCACCAGCTACAATAACATTTTTTATTCCTGTATTTTTCAATGCTAGATCTGTTTTACGAGCTAATTCATCTATTGCAACATATTGAAAACTAGCTGCTAAATCGGCTTCTCTTATGTCATTACCTTTTTGTTTTTCATTATTTACGACATTTATTATTCTACTTTTTAGCCCACTATAACTAAAATTATATGTATTATCCATTACTGGTCTTGGAAAATCATATGTTACTTTACCTTCCAAAGCCTTTTTTTCTATTCCTGGTCCTCCGGGATAAGGAATACCTAAAATCCTTGCTACTTTATCATATGCTTCTCCGATAGCATCGTCAAGTGTTCCACCTAAAAATTCAAAGTCGTAATCATCTTTCATGATCACAAGTTCTGTATGCCCACCACTAACTACTAATGCTAATAGTGGAAATTCTAATTTTTTATTTATGGCATTTGCATATATATGTCCAATTAAATGATTTACCGCTATTAATGGTTTATTATATACATAACTTAACACTTTGGCAAATTCAATCCCCACTAGTAATGAACCTAATAGTCCAGGTTTTTGTGTTACAGCGATAGCATCTACATCTGAAACACTCATATTTGCTTTTTTTAGTGTTTCTTCAAGAACTTTTGTAATATTTTCTGTATGCATTCTGGATGCTATTTCAGGAACTACTCCTCCGAAATTAGCATGCGTATACATTTGAGTAAGTATTGTTATAGCTGTTACTTCACATCCATTTTTTACTATTGCTATGCTTGTTTCATCACAAGATGTTTCTATTGCTAATATATACGTATCCTTCATTTTAATTCCCCCATTTCATTATAATGGCATCACTATTTTTATAGTAATTCTTTCTTATTCCCACTTCTTTAAAATCAGACTTTTTATATAAAGATATTGCTGCGGTATTTGTACTTGATACTTCTAAAGTTATGGTCTTATCTTTGTTTAAACTTTTTAGTTTATCAATTAAATCTGTTCCTATATGTTGGTAACGACTTTTTTTATCCACAAAAATACTAAGTAAATCAATATTGTCTCCAAGATCAATTGCATATAAATATCCTACAATACCTTTATTTTCTGCTACTAAAACAATTGCCATTTTATTATCAATTTCTGTTTCAATATGGTAAGTTTTTACAAAATTGTGATGTAATTGTTCTCCGAGAATGTTTATTTGTTCAATATCCTCGTTAGTTGCTTTTCTTATCAATTTCAACACCTATTTTCTTTATATATATAGGATTAACATCATGGGCATTTGTGGGTCTTTTATTTAATACAAAATCATATACCTTTTCTGCATCCATTTTATAATCTAAGTAATACTCATTTTCCATGTTAATAAACTCGGAGTTATTAACATAAATATAATCTTTGATAGGTTTAAAATTTTCATCAAAATCTCCTAAGTAACATCCGTTTCCGTCACTTATACCTACTTTACTTTTATTATTACTTATTGCCGTTACCTCAAGGGAAGTAATAGTTTTAATAGGAATATTAAGGGTATATGCTAATGTTTTTGCTATTGTAATTCCTAATCTAACACTAGTAAATGAGCCTGGTCCATTTACCACTATTATATCAGTGATATTTTTTCCAGCAATTACTTCTTTTATTGTAGGAAACAATACTTCACTATTATTTTTTTTGTTGATAACTTCTTTTTTATCCACAACAAAGCCGTCTTCTAATAGAAAAACTAAGATATCATTTAAATGGGTATCTATTAATAAAGTTGTCATTATAATACCGCACTACATATTTCTTCGTATTCTTCACCATGTGGTATAAATACAAGTACTCTAGTATCTTCATCTATAAGTTTAAATTTGATATCTAATCTTTTCTCTGGTAATTTATCTTTAATTATGTCTGCCCATTCTATTATTGTTACTCCACCTTTATTAAAGTAATCATTAAATCCGATAGATTCGTCAGTTTCTTCAAGACGATATACATCCATGTGATATAATGGAAGTTCTCCAGAAGTATATTCTTTTATAATATTAAATGTTGGACTTGTTATTGTTTCTTCTATTTCCATAGCGCTAGCAAATCCTTTGGTAAATACAGTTTTTCCACTGCCTAGCTCTCCATATAAACAAATTACCATATTAGGAAATTTTTCACTTTCAATATCTTGAGCAATTCTGATTGTATCATCAACTGATCTTGATGTGTATTTATAATCCATTTCTAATCACCTATTCCTATTATAAGATATAATTTATATTTAATACAAGTCTTAAAACACTATTTTACATTTTATTTTGTATTTATTTTAACGCAAAAAAAAATTGGCGACTACCTATCTTAGCATTACACTATTTTCGGCGTATTAGGTCTTAACTTCTCTGTTCGGGATGGGAAGAGGTGTACCACCTAAGCTATCGTCACCAATAAAGGATTTTGTCCTTTAAAAAACCCGATAATGCAATGATATAATTCATCTAATTTTAGAATAATTGTTTAAGTTAAATCCTCGATCTATTAGTACTAGTCAGCTCAACGTATCACTACGCTTCCACCTCTAGCCTATCAACCTCGTAGTCTACAAGGAATCTTACTTCACGAAGAATGGGAAAATTCATCTTGGAGGAGGCTTCCCGCTTAGATGCTTTCAGCGGTTATCCCGTCCATACATAGCTACTCTGCACTGCAACTGGCGTTACAACAGATACACCAGAGGTATGTCCATTCCGGTCCTCTCGTACTAGGAACAGCTCTCCTCAATTTTCCTACGCCCACGACGGATAGGGACCGAACTGTCTCACGACGTTCTGAACCCAGCTCGCGTGCCACTTTAATGGGCGAACAGCCCAACCCTTGGAAGCGAATCCACCTCCAGGATGTGACGAGCCGACATCGAGGTGCCAATCAGCGCCGTCTATGTGAACTATTGGGCGCTATCAGCCTGTTATCCCCAGGGTAACTTTTATCCGTTAAGCGACGGCAATTCCATATTCTACCGCCAGATCACTATGTCCTGCTTTCGCACCTGCTCGACTTGTAGGTCTCGCAGTCAAGCTCCCTTATACCATTACACTCTTTGATTGATTTCCGACCAATCTGAGGGAACCTTTGAGCGCCTCCGTTACTCTTTGGGAGGCGACCGCCCCAGTCAAACTGCCCACCAGACACTGTCCTCCTCCCGGATAACGGGAGTAAGTTAGAGGTCAAATAATTTAAGGGTGGTATTCCAAGGGCGACTCCGTATGAACTGGCGTCCATACATCACAGTCTACCACCTATCCTCTACATAAATTACCTAACTTCAATATCAAGCTACAGTAAAGCTCCATGGGGTCTTTCCGTCCTGTCGCGGGTAACCTGCATTTTCACAGGTATTAAGATTTCACCGAGTCTATGGTTGAGACAGCTCCCAGATCATTACGCCTTTCGTGCGGGTCAGAACTTACCTGACAAGGAATTTCGCTACCTTAGGACCGTTATAGTTACGGCCGCCGTTCACTGGGGCTTCAAGTCAAAGCTTCGCTGTTATCGACTTACGTCCAGCTAACAAATCATCTTAACCTTCCAGCACTGGGCAGGCGTCAGCCCCTATACATCAGCTTACGCTTTAGCAGAGACCTGTGTTTTTGGTAAACAGTTGCCTGGACCTATTCACTGCGGGTTTCCGAAGAAACCTCCCCTTATTCCGAAGTTACGGGGTAATTTTGCCGAGTTCCTTAACCATAGTTCTCTCGCTCACCTTAGGATTCTCTCCTTGACCACCTGTGTTGGTTCTAGGTACGGGTACTTATAACATATCTTTAGAAGTTTTTCTTGGAAGCATAGCTTCAAAAGACTTAGCGGTCCGTAGACCACGTCGCCATCACGCTTCAGTCTTATCGATATCACGGATTTTCCTGTGCATCAACCTAAACGCTTAGACCAGAATCCAATAACTGGCTCTTCCTAGCTTTCTCCGTCACTCCATCAGTCCTATAAGCAGTACAGGAATATAAACCTGTTGTCCATCGACTACGCTTTTCAGCCTCGCCTTAGGTCCCGACTAACCCAGGGAAGACGAACTTGACCCTGGAAACCTTGGTCAAATAGTGGGTAGGATTCTCACCTACCTTACGTTACTCACACCGGCATTCTCACTTCTAAGCGCTCCAGTAGTCCTCACGATCTACCTTCAGCGCCCTTAGAACGCTCCCCTACCATTTATAATAAATTATAAATCCATAACTTCGGTAATATGTTTAGCCCCGGTACATTTTCGGCGCAGAGATACTCGACTAGTGAGCTATTACGCACTCTTTAAAGGATGGCTGCTTCTAAGCCAACCTCCTAGCTGTTCGTGCGTCTCCACATCCTTTCCCACTTAACATATATTTAGGGACCTTAGTTGATGGTCTGGATTGTTTTCCTCTCGCGTATGGACGTTATCACCTCATACACTGACTCCTGAATCTACAATTCCTGGCATTCGGAGGTTGATTGCAGTCAGTACCGCTAGACGCGGCCATTCCACATTCAGTGCTCTACCTCCAGGATGAAATAATTCAAGGCTAGGCCTAAACCTATTTCGGGGAGAACCAGCTATATCCGAGTTCGATTGGAATTTCACCGCTAGCCACAAGTCATCCAAGCACGTTACATAGTACCCTGGTTCGGTCCTCCATTGGGTATTACCCCAACTTCAACCTGCTCATGGCTAGATCACTCGGTTTCGGGTCTACAGCATTGTACTAAATCGCCCTATTAAGACTCGCTTTCGCTTCGGCTCCGTGTTTTCCACTTAACCTTGCACAATACCATAACTCGCCGGCTCATTCTGCAAAAGGCACGCTCTCACGCATTAACGCGCTCGAACTTTTTGTAAGCATATGGTTTCAGTATTCTATTTCACTCCCCTCCCGGGGTTCTTTTCACCTTTCCCTCACGGTACTTGTTCACTATCGGTCATTAGAGAGTATTTAGCCTTATGGGATGGTCCCCACAGATTCCGACAAGATTTCTCGTGTCCCGCCGTACTCAGGATACACTATAGAGGTTTCATGATTTCGCATACAAGACTATCACTTTCTATGGTCACTCTTTCCAAAGTGTTCTACTATCATAAAACTTGGTAACTCCGTATATTAGTGTCCTACAACCCCAGTCCTAAGACTGGTTTGGGCTGTTGCCGTTTCGCTCGCCACTACTCAGGCAATCGATTTTTCTTTCTTTTCCTCCCGTTACTAAGATGTTTCAGTTCACGGGGTTGACTTCAATAAAGCTATGTATTCACTTTATGATACCCTAATGGGTGAGTTTCCTCATTCGGAGATCTCCGGATCAAAGTTTACTTACAACTCCCCGAAGCAATATCGCTGTTTGTCGCGTCCTTCATCGTCTTCTAATGCCAAGGCATCCACCATACGCCCTTAATAATTTAACTTTTCGTTAAACAATCACTTACGTATTATTCACCATTATTCCTAATTAAATGAGTTTTGAGATCTTAATGTCAATTACTAGGACAGTAATTGACTACTCAATTTTGCATTATCTAGTTTTTCAAAGAACAAAATCACTAAACCAATAAATGGTTCAATAATCTGAGAGAATGATCTCTCAAAACCAAGTAAAATAGTCCGCAGCTTCTTAGTTGAAACCTTTTCACATAAATGTGCAAACCCCGAAGGTTTCATACGGTTGGTTTTCTATAAAATATCTCCATAGAAAGGAGGTGATCCATCCCCACGTTCTCGTAGGGATACCTTGTTACGACTTCACCCCAGTCACCTGTCCTACCCTGGGCGGCCCCCTCCCTTACGGGTTAGGCTACCGACTTCAAGTATTACAGACTCCCATGGCGTGACGGGCGGTGTGTACAACACCCGGGAACGTATTCACCCCGACATTCTGATTCGGGATTACTAGCGATTCCAACTTCATGGAGTCGAATTGCAGACTCCAATCCGGACTGGGACCGGCTTTAAGAGATTTGCTTCACGTCACCGTGTTGCGACTCGTTGTACCGGCCATTGTAGCACGCCTGTAGCCCTAGATGTAAGGGGCATGATGATTTGACCTCATCCCCACCTTCCTCCAGCTTACACTGGCAGTATCATTAGAGTTCTCAACTAAATGTTAGCAACTAATGATGAGGGTTGCGCTCGTTGTTGGACTTAACCAAACATCTCACGACACGAGCTGACGACAACCATGCACCACCTGTCACCCGGATAACCTCCACTATATTTCTATAGCTTTGCCGGGGATGTCAAACCTAGGTAAGGTTCTTCGCGTATTTTCGAATTAAACAGCATGCTCCACCGCTTGTGCGGGTGCCCGTCAATTCCTTTGAGTTTCAGCCTTGCGACCGTACTACTCAGGCGGAGTACTTAATGTGTTAACTTCAGCACCGGTAACCCGACACTTAGTACTCATCGTTTACGGCGTGGACTACTAGGGTATCTAATCCTATTTGCTCCCCACGCTTTCGTGCATGAACGTCAGTAATGGCCCAGCAAATCGCCTTCGCCACTGGTGTTCCTTCTAATATCTACGCATTTTACCGCTACACTAGAAATTCCATTTGCCTCTACCACACTCGAGTCTTACAGTTTCTAGAACGAACTGGAGTTGAGCCCCAGGCTTTTATTCTAGACTTATTAAACCGGCTGCGGACGCTTTACGCCCAATAAATCCGGATAACGCTCGCCACCTACGTATTACCGCGGCTGCTGGCACGTAGTTAGCCGTGGCTTTCTTGAATGGTACCGTCAAGTAAGAAGCATTTCCTCTTCTTACAATTCTTTCCAAACAACAGAGTTTTACAATCCAGAGGACCGTCATCACTCACGCGGCATTGCTCGTTCAGGGTTTCCCCCATTGACGAATATTCCTAACTGCTGTCTCCCGTAGGAGTCTGGGCCGTGTCTCAGTCCCAGTGTGGCCGATCAACCTCTCAGTTCGGCTACGCATCGTCGCCTTGGTAGGCCGTTACCCCACCAACTAGCTAATACGCCGCAGGCCCATCTCTAAGCGAAGCTTTAAGGGCTTCTTTACTCCGTAGAGCACATTCGGTATTATCAGTCGTTTCCAACTGTTATCCCCATCTTAGAGGTAGGTAACCCACGTGTTACTCACCCGTTTGCCACTAAGGGGAAAATCCAAATCCAAGAAAATCCATTCTTTGTGCAAGCACTCTGAATTTCAATTCCTTTCATTGGGCCCCTTCGTACGACTTGCATGTCTTAGGCATGCCGCCAGCGTTCATCCTGAGCCAGGATCAAACTCTCAATAAAATTGATTTATAACAATCGTTATTTTTAAGTTTAATCAAAGCTACTCAAAATTGACTTTTTTACTTAGTTTTCAAAGATCATTTTCACACCCTTTTTGCTGAGTGCATAGATAATATATCAAATCCAGAAACGAATGTCAACAAAAAAATGCAAATTTTTTAAATTTTTTTTATTTTTTTTAAAATTTGGCTAAATTTACCGGATTTTCCATATATTTTATGCTTATTTTTTATATATATTACATTATTTATTTAACTCTTCATATAAATTTTTATATTTTTTTATTTCGTTTTTATCAAAGGGACCTTTATTATTTTTTTTCATTTCTATTAATTTTTGTAATTCTTTATTTATAATAATATCAATTTCTTCTGGATACTTCATTTTTTTCTTATGATATTTATATTCATTATGATCTAATATTTTATATCCACCATCCGGAAATACTCTTAAGTCTAAATCATAATCTATATATTTTATAACATTATCATCTATTATATATGGTGAAGCCATATTACAATAATAAAATAATCCAAATGATTTTAATTGAGCAATACAATTAAACCAATTATGTTTATAAAAGTATATTATTGCTAGTTCTTTTGTTTTATATGAATGACCTTCCGGTTCTGTAACATCAACCATATAATTTCCACATACAATATAATCATCTTTAATATCTAATATTATTGTTTCTTCACTTGCTTGATATGCCCCTCCGTTATGTTTATAACAATGTATTTTGTATTTATCCCCTATTTTCATATTATCATCACCTTTCTTTACAAAAAAAGAGCAAACTTACATTGCTCCTATTACTTCTATTGCTTTATTCAATTGTATATCAATATCAGTTGTACTTTCTTCTTCATTAACTACAACTTCATAATCAGGTATTAAGCCTTTTCCATCCACACAATCGCCATTTGGTCTTAACCATTTGGCAGATGTGTATTTTGCCATAGATCCATCATCTAATTTAACTGTTTGTTGAACTTTTCCTTTACCATAGCTTGTTTCACCCACCAA
Organism: uncultured Bacilli bacterium; assembly: GCA_934096035.1. Taxonomy (GTDB): domain Bacteria; phylum Bacillota_I; class Bacilli_A; order RF39; family UBA660; genus Onthocola_B. The sequence goes on along the minus strand of CAKOKX010000001.1, from coordinate 224,677 downwards.
AACAGCACCATAACTGTCTTTTAGGGCTGAGGCTAGTATTTCTGAAGAAGACGCAGATGTTCCATTTATTAAAACAACAATTGGGTATTTTCTACTTGTTTCTGTTTCATCAAAATAATCTTCTTTTTTATTTTTATCTTCTAAAGAATATATTAATTTTCCTTTTTCAAGAAATAAACTTGCTGTATTTTGAGCAGAATCTAAATAGCCACCTCTGTTGCCTCTTAAATCAATTATTAGTTTTTCCATGCCTTGCTCTTCTAAATCTTTTAAAGCATTTTCAACTTGATTTGTTAACGTTTCTGAAAAAATAGACATGTTCAAATACCCTATTTTGTTTTCTAATAGTTTATAACTAACTGCTACAGTTGGAACACTTCCAACTTTTACATCAAATGTTAATTTTTCTTCTCCGCGCTCTACCACAATGGTTATTGCTTCATCTTTTGCATCTTGAATTAATGCTTTTATTGCTTTAGGAACTTCTGTTACATCTGTTCCATTGATGCTAACAAATTTGTCTCCCGGCTTTAAACCTGCAGTTTCTGCTGGGCCGTTTTTTGCTACTTCTACTATTTCTCTTCCATTATATGTGATGCCAATGCCAACATAACTACCCGATAATTGTTCTTCTAATTCTTGTCTTTGATCTTTATTTAAATATGTTGTATAATTGTCTCCTAAATAATTTAACATACCATCAATGGCGGAATCTATCATCTTTTCCTTGTCTATATCTTCATAATAATTGTTAACAATATCTGAATATGTTTTTAGAAATTCACTTAATTCCTTATCATCCGATAATCCCTTATATGCCAAATTATAATTATTTGTTACTATAACTCCAGCTGTTATTGCTGATGCTATTGAGGTTACAAAAATTATTATTATTACACTTATTAAATTAAAACCTTTGCTGTTTTTCATTTTATCACCTATCTTAATTCTATCATTTTTACAAAAAAAAGAAAAGTTAAAAACTTTTCTATACACTTAATTCTGCTTTAATTGTGTCAAGTGATTCAATATATTTTTCAATTTTATTATTTTTTATCTTTAGTAATGTTAAATCTTTAAAGGCAAATTCATCTACTGATTGAGCATTTTTATTGCTTTCTTTGCTATCTCCAACATAATATTTTTTATTTAAAGCATTTCCTAAATCACAAAAATATACCGGTAAACTCTTTTCTTTATTCATATATGTTGTTACTAATGCTGAATAATATACGGCTTCACTTGCTTCTCCATCGTAAATTATTACGTAGTATTCTTTATCTAATTTGTTAAGCATTGTACCAACTGATACTTTATCATAGTCTATTTCACCTTTGGTAACGTTTGTTTCTTCAGTTGTTTTTTTACCTTTATTTATGATTCTAGTAATTCCATAAACTGCTAAGACTAATATTATAATACTAAATAATATTATAATGAATCTTTTAACTTCTCTTGCTTCATCCGTTTCATATTTATCAATATTTATACCCTTTTTACTTTTTTTAGTTTTTACTTTGTCATTTAATTTTACTTTTTTATTTGCCATTTTAATGCCTCCATACATTTTATTATACATAAATTAGTTTATTTTTGCAAGTTTTCTACTAAAAAAGATAGACTAAATTTTTAGTCTATCCTTACTATATATAATATATATCTAATTATTTAGTTGATATTACAGTTTTTGAGTTTCCTAAAGATTTTGCTACATTAACCATTTCATTTGATGACAAATCACTGCTTACTAAATAATAACTTACATTTTCGGCATTCCAACTAATAGAGTTTGAACTTAAGGCTGCGATTGTTTTATCAAGCATTAATGGGTCTCCGAAAACTGGTATTACTTCAAATTCATTTGATACTTTTGATGTTTCTTCTACTAAAACAAAGTTTTTTTCACCACTAAAAGTTAAAATAACACGATCACCATTTGCGGTTTCTACAGTTTCAGAACTTTTTAAATGTGTATTCGTAGGTATATATAGTGGATAAATTATACTATCAAGGCTTCCAGTTGTTTTATCACATTCTTTTCCTTCGCATGTCTTTTGTTCTTTGCAATTACTTCCAGTACATTTCGTATTATCAGTGTTTTTATCATCCGTTTTTGTATTCGTATCATTTTGTTTGTTACTATCTTCAGCATTTGTATCTATTAAATCATCTAAGACAAAATCATCTTCCTTTAATTTAGCCTTCATATTAACACTTTTAAATGTTACTTTAATCTTTATAATATCTTCCTTATTATATACTTCTACTCCAGTTATGTTCATATCTTTATCAAAATAAATCTTTTGATATACTAATTCTTCATTATTCGGATAATTTACTTTACTCTTGATTACATATCCTTTTTCATTTTTTTCAAATGTTTTTTCATTATCATTCTTTATATCTGTTACTAAATTTTGTAAGAGATATGCCTGTGATGAATTTTCAGGCCAAACACTATCAAATTTAAAACTTTTATTTAAACTAGGTGTTACAACATATAAGCCTTCTTTGTTTTTTAATATAACTTGTTCATGGTTGTTTGTTTGATTAACTAATACTACTTTATAAAAATCATCTTTTAAAAAGTAAGCATCAATGTTATATGTAAATAATTCTTCTCCACTACTTATTTCCATAGTTCCATTTAGCTTGTAAGATTTGCTGTTTTCTACACTCTTTGTAAAATCATTAACAGCATCTTCTAATTTGTAGCTTCCACACCCTGTTAAAATTAAGCACATAATTGTTATTAGTATTAAATACTTTTTCATTACCAAATCCCCTTTTCTAATTAAATATATTTTTCCTATTTAAAAATATGTATGTATATTATTTAATTTATGGTTAAAAATATAAGTAAAGGGATGTGAAAATTATGGCAATACTACAAAAGATAGCTTTAGTATTTACTATAATAGGTGCTATTGTATGGGGAATATATGGATTATTCGATATAAATATCGTAGCTAAGTTATTTAGTAATGTAAATATACTTGAAAAAGCTATTTATGTAATTGTTGGTGTTTGTGGATTAATAAATATTGGTTTATTATTTACAAACATTGAAGACTAAAAAAGCGCTAGCACTAAGCTAACACTTTTATTTTTGTGTAATTTTTATCTTTATCTTACTTGATACTACATAACTTACAAGTGGATTTGTATTATTTATTTTTACTTCAACTTCATGTTCACCTACACCAAGACCAGATAAGTCAATGTATGCATCTACTTTGTTTTCATCTTCTCCATTGTTTATCTTGTTGATAACAGATTCTACACCTTTTACTTGAACTGTTACATTTGTAGTATTAATTAGATTTGCCGTTAATCCTTCACTAAGATTAATTGGAGTAATATTATTACTTACATCGATTGTCTTTTGCTTTTCTTCTCCGAATTGAACTTTTATTTTTACTTTTTCAGCGCTCATTTTACGAACCCCATTAGGCTTGTTAATTGTAGCATTATACTCTTTAACATCTTCTTTTCCAAGACCATCAACATTTATTGTTACAGGAACACTATTTATCTTATCTAATTCTTCTTGGTCTCCATAAATGGTTATAGAGTAATTAGAATTTCCATTTACTAATATTGATGCAATGGCTTTTCCAGCAATTAATTCTCCGGTTGTTTCAATAGAAACAGGTACGGCTTTAGAATAACTTTCTAAAATAACTGTAGCACTTATTGTTCCAGGTACTATTTCTATATTTGTTAATTTATTACCTTTTGAGTCATATGCCACTAATTCTACATTGTCTATATCATGCGTTCCAGCTTCAGTGAAGTTTTGTTTTGCTAAGTCAATTAAGGCTTTTACAGAAGCAATTTCTGCTAGAGCATCACTTCCGCCTTTAACTACTACTTCAGTTTTATTTAATGATACAGATTTAACACTTAACTTACTATCCAAAGCATTTATATTTAATAAGTCATATGATAAAGTTTTTACTTGGCTTTCCTTGTTTTTAACCATTACTTGAACATATGATGGATCAAGTTTATATGTTAATGAATGGATTGGCTTTGAATATGAAAAATATACTTTATAAGGATTATCACTTGGGGTATATTCAGAAAGATCTAATACTACTTCATATTCTCCGAGTTGTTTTGCTAAATATATATCACTTTTTCTACCTGTTAGAGTAATATCCACAGTATCAGGTACTCCTTCGATTACATATGCTTCTTCATTATATTTAACCACTACTGGTACACCACGAATTTCTTCAGCTTCTGTTTTTACTAAATTTATTACTTTGGTATCAATTAGTATAAACATTATAACTGCTAAAAATAATGATAAATATATTAAAAAATGTGGTCTATTTAATAATTTATCTAGTTTTCCTTGATTCTTTTTAAATTTTTTAGATAGGTAATAAATAAATCTACTTATAGGTACAACTATCTTTTGATCTATAAACTTGTAAATCTTCTTAAAAAACTTTGTTATCATTCTTCGTCACCTTCGCTTTCATCATCTGCTTCGAAGAAAACTTCCATCTTAGGTTTTAATTCATCTATTAGCATCATTCTGAATTGATCTGGGTCTAAATTATAATGCAATTTACTATCTACAGCAATTGATAAACGACCAGTTTCTTCACTTACTACTAATGCGATGGCATCACTTTCTTCGGCAATACCTAAAGCCGCTCTATGTCTTGTTCCAAGTCTTTTTGAAACATTTGGGTTCATACTTGTTCTAAATACTGCTCCAGCACAGGTTATTCTGTCCCCTTGGATAATTACTCCGCCATCATGAAGTGGTGAATTTGGGAAAAATATTGTTTCAAGCAATGAATCTGATATGTCAGCATATACTTTTGTGGCATTCTTTATATATTCTTCTAAAGAGATTTCTCTTTCTATAACTATTAAAGCTCCAATTCTATTTTTTCTTAAGTATTCAACAGAATGCATTATTTCATATACTACTTTTTCTCTTTCATCAACTGTTAATATTTTATGGCGCCCTAAAAGTTGTGTTCTTCCTAAAGATTCTAAAACACTTCTTATTTCAGGTTGGAATATAACAATTATTGCAAGTGGTCCCCATTGAATTGCATATTCAAGTATTACACCTACTGTATAAAGATTTAATACATCACTTAATACCTTAACTAAAAGGATTATAAATACTCCTTTTACTATTAATACCATCTTTATATTATTTTTGACATTCTTTAATATATAATAAAATGCTAGCCAAACTAAGCATATATCTAACAATTTTGTGAATATTTCCCATACTGTTGAAAGATTCATTTAAACACCATCCTTTTTGTACAACTTATTATATCAAATTTTTGAAAAAATAAAAAGGGGTAACCCCTTAATTTGGAAAATTGTTATTTGTGTTTGTTCCAACACTTTTATTTTCAATAACAAAGTCTTGTAAAGACATATTAGTATTTATTGGAATATCATTTATTTCATTTTCGGCGTTATTTATTTTAAATACATTACTTTTTTGCTTTTTAATATTTACAAAGTAGCCAATTAAAGCCAATATTAAAAACAATGTTATTATATCAAATAATAAATAATGTTGTGTTATAAAATTAATAAATTGTTCCATGTCAATCACCCTTTTTAGTTAATTGTTAATTTTTGTCCTTCTGGTTGTATTTGAATAAATGTATTTCCATCATTTACATCTATTTCTTTACCATCATTATAATAGTATTTTGTTTGACTCTTTCTTGATTCTTTAACCCATTTAATTGGTATGCTATATCCATCAGTAATGTAGTATCCTTCACCTGAGCCTATATTTTCAATGTTTTGTCTTCCTTTATTTTCACCATCATTAAGTGTTGTATTTTTCACTTGATAAGTTATTATGTTTTTAAAATGATATTGTTCTTTTGTTACATAATCAGTATGTGCTTTACCATTTACACTTCTTAAATAATATTTATTGTTTTCATCATATTTATAACTTGTTACATAACTACTTGAATATTGTATTGTAATGTCGCCAGCTACCTTTGCATCTTCTTTTTTAGATAAATCAACTTCATCTACACTATAATTTAATAATAAATCGTTATTTCTTGTAGTTCTTTTATTACCTAAACCATTATTTAACTTTTCAATGCTGGTAAATAAGGTATGTTCACTAGAAACATTTAGTGATTTATCTCTCCATCCAGTTTTAGAGTTATCTGCAACTATTCTATCTATCCCTAATGTACTAAAATCACTTTGTGCTTGAGGACTTTGTCCGTGATGTACATATATTGCATCATTTTCTAAAGCATAATCTAAGAAATAATGTCTGGCACTACGAATTGAACCAATTCTTGTAGTATTTTGATCCATAAATAATGCCATATATCTTGTAATTCCACCTTCCACAATAATTTCATACATTAAATATGCATCTTGAAGCCCACTTTGTAATGGTCTTGCTACATTTATGTTGTTAATCATTACTGCATATGGTCTAGATTTACTACTTGTATCAACAATCTTTAATTGCTTATTATCTGGCTCTTTTACTTCAGTATTATTCTTTTTTCCAGAACCTTTGTTTTCATCTTTACCGCATCCACTTAGTGATAAAGCCATAACTATTATTAGTAAACTTACCAATATTTTTGAGAATTTAGATTTCATATTAGTACCTCCTTAATCTATTATCTCTTTCCATATCCCTTTTTTTGATTGTTTCTCTCTTATCATAGAGTTTTTTACCTTTAGCTACCCCAATTAAGACTTTGGCTTTGCCATTTTTTAAATACATTTTTAAAGGGATAAGAGTTTGTCCTTCACGACTAGTTAATTCTAATAACCTTTTTATTTCTTTTTTGTGAAGTAATAATTTTCTTTCTCTCGTTGGTTCATGATTGAAAATACTTCCTTCATCATATTTATCAATGAACATATTTATTATATATGCTTCATTCTTTTTTATTCTTACATAACTATCCGTTATATTTACAGAACCTTTTTTTACAGACTTTATTTCGGTGCCAACAAGTACTATGCCTGCTTCAATTTCTTGAGTTATAAAATAGTTAAAATAAGCCTTTTTATTTACTATTTCCATTTTTTTCACCTTTTACTAACTCGAAATCTATTATACCTTGATTCTTATTAGCATTTGTAACAATTATTTTTACTCTGTCTCCGATCCGATATTTATTTTTCTTATTCGCACTTATTAATGATAACATTTCGGGTACATATGTGTAAAAGCCATCTAAAGTACTTATATGAACTAAGCCTTCAATTAAATTATCTAGTTCTACAAACATTCCAAAATTTGTTACTCCACTAATAATACCTTCATATTCCTCCCCAATGTGGCTTTCCATATATTCAGCCATTTTCATATCCAGGACATCTCTTTCTGCTTCAACAGAATTTACTTCTGTTTCACTAGAATGATCTGCTACATCTATTAAATACTTGGCATTAAAATTAATCGTTTCCATATCTATTCTATTTTCAAAAAGATACGTTCTTAAAAGTCTATGAACGGTAAGGTCTGGAAATCTTCTTATTGGACTTGTAAAATGGGTATAGTTTTTACTTGCTAAGCCAAAATGTCCTATATTATTTGTGCTATAAATGGCTTTTTTCATACTACGAAGTAACATATCTGATAGAATTACAAATTCATCTTTATCTCTAAATTCATTTAATAATTTTTGCATAGTAACAGGTGTTATTTTATTTAAATTAGTATGAATTTGATAACCCATTTGCTTAATTAAATTAGAGAAATCTTCGATCTTTTCAGCATTTGGTAAATCATGGACTCGATATATAAATGGTAAGTCCAAGTTGCTTATATGAGTTGCCACAGTTTCATTGGCTGCAATCATGAAGTCTTCGATAAGCTTTTCTCCAGTTCCTTGAACTCTTTTAACTATGTCAATTGCTTTACCATTTTCATCTTGAATAACTTTTGCTTCATCAATACCAAAATCTATATAACCACGATTTATTTTTTCTTGTCTTAATATTTTTGATAGCTCATGCATTAATTTTAATGTATCTGCAAATTTCCCATATCCTTCTGGAATTATATTTTCATCTAAAATCTTATTAACATTTTTATAAGTCATTTGCTTTCTAGATTTAATATATGATGGAAATATATCGTAACTTATTACTTTTCCATTACCATCTATTGTCATTACACAACTAATTGTAAGTCTTATAACTTCAGGATTTAATGAACATATACCATTTGACAGTTGATGTGGTATCATTGGTATAACAGTATCTGCTAGATAACTTGATGTTCCTCTTGAAAAAGCACTATCATATAAGGCAGAACCAACTTTTACATAATTTGATACATCTGCGATATGAACTCCAAGGACATAATTTTTACCATCTCTTTTTACACTTATAGCATCATCAATATCTTTTGTATCATCACCATCTATTGTAAAAATCATTTCTTTTGTTAAATCTGTTCTACCTATTAAATCATTTTCGCATACTTCATCGGGTATATTTTTAAGTTCTCTTTTTACATCTTCACTAAATTCTGTTTCAATTGAATGTTTCGCTGCTATAGTAAGTATATCTACCCCTGGATCATTTTTATGACCAATGATTTTTTCTACTTTTCCAAGAAACGTTCTGTTGCCAATTTCTTTTATAATAGAAATTATTACTTTATGACCTTCAACACAGCCTTTCATACTTTCTTTTGTTAATTTTACTGCTATATTTAATTTTTCATCATCCGGTTTAAATGCTAAAGTTTTCTTATCCTTTACCATCTCACCCACAATGGTTTTTAAGTCTCTTTTTAATATATTTCTTATATAACCTTCTGGTTCTGGATCATTTAATCTTGTTTTAATTTCAACTTCAACAAAATCTCCATTAATTGCACCATTTAAATCATTACCATGTACAAATATGTCTTCTGGTTCGCATTCTACAAAGCCATTGCCATTCTTATTTATTCTAAGTTTTCCTACTTTAAGGGACTTTGTATTACTCATTAACATATATTCTCTATTTTTAGACATATGTAAAATGCCTTCGGTTACTAACTCTTTAAGGTTATCTTCAAGTTCAGTTATTTCTTCCATTCCCCTTAGATGAAGTTTATTATTTATTTCATTAATATTTTGTCCTTTTGTTTCTTCTTTTAAAATTTCTAAAATTTTTTCCTTCATTTTGTCTATCCTTCTTTATGAGTACAAATCATTTTGCCATCTTTCCATTTTATTTCTATAAAACTTTTAGTATCATCACTCATTTTCTTATCTGTCAAAGGATTTCTTAAGTCTTTCTTTATATATTCATTACTTAATAGTTTTTCATACTTTACTTTGCATAAATACGGAAATGCATTACATATTTCTTCGGTATAATTTTCATTCTTTGCCATTTTACACGCAGCTGTTTCTAATTCCTTATGGTATGTTTGTAGTTGCTTTGTTTTTACGCCACCAAAAATTAAAACGACCGCTAGTATAATCGCTATTACAATTATAAGAATTAGTAATATTGTCAACACCCGTTTTTTATCTTTCATATTCTATCACATTTAAAGTATAACATAATTCTTATTATTTAACTAGTCTTTATCGTACATTTTTTTTCATTATTTTTCCATTCTATAATAACGCCTTTTATAGTATTATCATTTTCTACCACTACATCTTCTTTCGGATTCTTTAAATTCTTACTTATTAAACCATCACCTATTAAATTATTGATAGTTATCGTAGTATTTGTTTTTATATTATGTGTTTCAGCATAAACACAAGCAGCATCTTCAATTTGTGAGATATATGCATTATATTTCTTGTCTTCTTCTTTATTAAACATTCCATTCATACTTACTCCGACAGTAACAGATATAGCAGCAAGTAAAACTATTACCAATAGAATTTCAATTAATGTAAATCCATTTTTTTTCATTTTTTCCTCCGATTATATTTAAATTATACAATATTTTTTCTTATTTTGCACTAAACTTATTATTATTTTCAATTAATTTATATACTTTAATCGTGATAATTTGATTTAGTTTAAGCTGTGTCTTGCTGGATGATACCTTAAACGCACCCGGTTTTTACACTTAAGTTTTTATTTAACTCTATTACTTTCTTCTTAACTAACAATAAATATGAACAACTAGCAAGTGTTTTATTAAAGCATAAATTTCTTGTTATATAAAAAATAGTGGATAACTCCACTATTTCAAGAATAATATTAAAGATATAACAAAGAATAATATTCCTAGAATCATTGTAATTCTACTTATTGCTAATTCTAGTCCTCTTTCTTTTTGATGTTGAAATAAATTATCGTTTCCACCAGTAATAATTCCACCAGCATCACTTGCTTTATTTCCTTGTAAAAGAACTATAGCAATCAATAATACAGATATTACAAGTAATATATTTTCTAACATTTTAACACATCCGTTTCATAAATAATCTATCACAAGTTTTTAAACTATGCAACAATTATTTTTCTTCTTCCTTTGTTTTTCTTATTTTTTTCTTTGTTTCTTTAACTTCTTCATTTTTTTCTTCTTGTTCTATTTCTTCAACTGATTTAATTTCTCCAGTTTCAACAATTGATTCAATTTGTTCTTTTGTAATTGTTTCATATTTTATTAAGGCATCGCTTAGTGCAAAGATTAAATCTTTATTATCGCCGATTATCTTTTTAGCTTTAGTATAACAGCTTTCTATTATTTTACGAACTTGTTCATCAATTTCTAAAGCTACTTGATCAGAGAAATCTCTTGATTTAGCATAATCTCTTCCTAAGAAGACGTTTTCGCTCTTTTCTTCATATTGAACAGGTCCTAAATCACTCATTCCGTATTCAGTAACCATACTTCTTGCAATACGTGTGGCTTTTTTAAAGTCGTCGCTTGCACCCGTAGAAATTTCATTTAAAAACATTTCTTCACTAACACGGCCACCTAGTAAACCAGTAATTTGTGCAAGCAATTCATCTTTAGTCATAACAGCAATTTTTTCTTCTTTTGGAAGCATCATTGTATAACCACCAGCCATACCACGAGGTATAATTGTTATCTTATGAACTTCTTGAGCATCCTCTAACTTAATACCAATAACGGCATGTCCTGCTTCATGAATTGAAACAAGTTTCTTTTCCTTATCAGTTATTTTTCTAGTTGTCTTTGCAGGTCCAAGTAAAACTCTATCCGTTGCTTCATCTATTTCATCCATAGTAATAGCATTTTTATTACGACGAACTGTAAGAAGTGCAGCTTCATTTAGTAAGTTTTCTAAGTCAGCTCCAGAAAAACCTGGAGTTCTTAAACTTAAATTACTTAAGTTAACATCTTTTCCTAATGTTTTATTTTTAGCATGAACTTTTAATATTTGTTCTCTTTCATTTGCATCTGGTAGACTAACTGTTACTTGTCTATCAAAACGACCTGGACGAAGTAATGCTGGATCTAGAACATCCGGTCTATTTGTAGCAGCTATAATGATTATACCTTCATTTTCACCAAATCCATCCATTTCTGTTAGTAATTGGTTTAATGTTTGTTCTCTTTCGTCATGCCCTCCACCAAGGCCTGTTCCTCTTTGTCGACCTACGGCATCAATTTCATCTATAAAGATTAAGCATGGAGCATTTCTTTTAGCTTCTTTGAACATATCACGAACACGTGATGCACCAACACCTACGAATAATTCTACGAAATCTGAACCACTTATAAAGAAGAATGGTACGTTAGCTTCACCAGCAATTGCTTTTGCAAGTAATGTTTTACCTGTTCCTGGAGGACCTACTAATAAAACACCTTTAGGAATTCTAGCTCCCATTTTTTCAAACTTCTTAGGATTTTTTAAGAAATCTATTAATTCTTCAACTTCTTCTTTTTCTTCTTTTAAGCCCGCAACATCTTTAAAGCTTTTCTTATCATTATCGTTGCTTAAACGAGCTTTACTTTTACCAAAATCCATTGAACTTTTATTTGAATTAGCTAATCTTGTAAATAAAATATACATTATTACTACCATTAATACTAAAGGTAATACATTAACTAATATGTATAAGAATACACTTTCTCCTGGATCTGAATTCGTATCATATTCTTTTACATTATTTTCTTTAATTAATGTAAGAACTGTATCAAGTTCAGTACCTACTACTTTTGATTCAAACTTTTCAGTCTTTTTATAACCTTCAAGTTTACCTTCAATTACATAAATACTTTCATTACTTTTCGGAGTAACAGTAACTTCTGTAACATTATTTTCTTTTAATTCCGTTATAAGTTCTCCAGTTTTTAATTCATGAACTTTTGTACCTTGCATATTTAGGGCAAATAACACTACCGCTATTACTCCCGCTAAAACTACATAAGGTAAAAAGTTTTTAAAATTATCATTTTTATTTGTTTTTACATTCATTTATTTAATTCACCTTGCCTTACATCTAATTATTATATCATATTTTTCTGATTTGTCTTTAGAAAATTGAGATTTTTTTATATTTGGTATCCATAAAATTGTATTATTACTGTCAACTATTACTGGATATGTACTTCTTTGTTCTTTAGGAATCTTACTATCTATGAAAATATCACTTACCTTTTTACTGCCATTTAAATTTTTAACTTGCATTTTATCACCATTTTTAATAGGTCTAATTTTTAATGGAAGATTAATTTCATTACTTAATAAATATATACATGAATTGGTATTATCTCCATCTTTACTATTATAATAAAATTCAAAGTCATCTATTACTATATTTTTATTTAATACAGTTTCTTCTAGAACTTTATTTTCTTTTTTCTTTATAAAGATCTTACCATAACTATTTATTCCTTGATAATTATTATTTAAATCTATACTTTTATTACTTTGATTAAATAATTTCATTAAATTACTCATTTGTTCATCTGATATATCAAAGTAATCTTTACTTTGAATATCTTTAACTAATAATTCTAAACTCTTTCTTTTAATAAAATCACTTTCATTAATTATATTGTTGATAACTATTTGGTTATCAACAATAAAGTTATTTTTTAAAATATAATCATTAACAAAGTTATCATAATCTATTAACTCTTTTGAAAATTTTAAATATTTTTCATGTACTTTAGCATTTTCTTTTTTTAAAAATGGAAGTATTACATGACGATATCTATTTCTAGTATGTTCCAATTCATTATTAGTATTATCTATAGCATAAATAATATTATTATCAGTAAGATATTTTAATATATCTTCTTTTGTTACCATAAGTAACGGTCTTAATATTTTATAATTATCATTTATAGATACTTCTTTAATTCCTATATAACCACTTAAGTTACTACCTCTGGTTAATCTCATAAGAATTGTTTCGATTAAATCATCTCCGTGATGAGCTGTTAATAAAATGTTAGCATTATATCTTTTTATTACTTTATTAAAGAAATCATATCTTTTTTTTCTTCCATCACTTTCTGTAAAAGTATTATTAAGATATTCATTTAATTCCATTAATTCAAAAATTAAATTGTGATCTTTAGCATACTTTTCTACCATTTTTGCTTCTTCATCACTTTCAATTCTTAATTTATGATTTACATGTGCTACTACAATAGTTAAATTTAATTCATCTTTTAATTTTGTTACTAAATCAAGAAGACACATCGAATCAGGTCCTCCACTACAAGCTACTACTAGGGAATCTTTTTCCTTTATATTATTTCTTAAAAATTCGATAACTTTTTTCATCGTAACTCCTTTAAATTATATACAAGCATCTCTTTTATATTTCCATCTAGTATTTTTTCAGGTTCATGAGACTCATAATTACTTCGATGATCTTTTACCATTTTATAGGGTTCTAAAATATAGCTTCTTATTTGACTACCAAAATTAATACTTGATGAATCACCTTTCAATGCATTTAATCTTGCTTCTTCTTTTTCAAGTTCTATCATATATAATTTATTTTTTAGCATTTTCATTGCTTGTTCTTTATTATTTAATTGACTTCTTTCATTTTGACATGTAACTACAGTTTTAGTTGGTATATGAGTAATTCTTACTGCTGAATTACTTGTATTAACAGATTGGCCACCAGCACCACTGGAATGATAGACATCTATTTTTAAGTCCTCTTCTTTTATTTCAATATTAATATCTCTTTTTATCTCAGGCATAATACTAACTGATGCAAACGATGTGTGTCTTCTGGCTCCAGCATCAAATGGTGATATTCTAACTAAACGATGAACTCCATCTTCTTTTTTTAAGTAACCATAGGCATAATCACCACTTATTTTTAAAGTAATACTTTTAATTCCCGCTTCGTCACCTTTTTGTTCATCAATTATTTCCCATTTAAATCCTTCTTTTTCAGAGAACCTTTGATACATTCTAGCTAACATACTAGCCCAATCACATGACTCTGTTCCACCTGCTCCAGGATGAATTTCCAAATAAGCATTTAACATGTCAAATTCTTCACTTAAGGTAACAGATGTTTCTAATTCATTAATTTCTGTTTCTAGTGTTACTAACTCATCACTTATCAACATAATTATTTCTTCTTCATCACTTTGTAATAATTCTATATTATCATTAATACTTTTTCTTAAATTATTGTATAGTGATACTTCTTTTTTTAAGTTTGATAATTTTTTGTTAATATCATTAGCTTTATCAACATTTTGCCAAAAATCATCTTTTGTTTGTTCTTCTTCTAGATTAGCTATTTCTTTTTTCTTTTTATCAAGGTCAAAGATACCTCCCTAAAGAATTCAATTTTTCTTTATATGTATTTAATTTACTTAATAATTCTTCTTTCATGCGAATTTTCCTTTCGTGCCAATATTCTACCATATTTTTTCAAAAAAAACTAGGGTCCAAAATAAAAAAACTAAGTAACAATGTGCTACTTAGTTCTATTATTTATTAATTAAAATATTTTTTTCTTTTAGCAATACTTTTTGCTATTAATCCTAGACCAGCAACTGATACAATACCAACTACTAAATCTAAAACTATTTTATCACCTGTAGGTGGGTTTACTATCACTTCATCTTTAACATCTTCATAAGCTAAGGCATATGTAGAGAATTTATCTGATTCAAATGATAATACGTTTCCAGCAACTGATGCAGAAATTATTTCTGATTTTCCATCATGATATCTAACAACATAATACTTTCTTGTATAGCCTTCAGCAACTTTTGTAAGTTCTTCTGGTAAAGCCATATTGAATTTGATTTTGTTATCTAATGATGTAAGAGTTCCAAGAGTTTCTCCAGTTACATTATTTTTAACATTTAATGTAATATCAAAGAATGATACTACTTTTATATTTTCTTTTTCTTTAGCAAGTTCATTGATGCTTTTTGAAGCTTCTTCTGGTACTTGTTCTTCTTTTTGATTATCAATTGTAACTATAACTATAGCATTAATATCTGTTACATCAAGTTTAGAATTCTTATCTATCTTTTTTGTAATAAATTTATTTGTAATAGCCCTTGTTTTAATTAAACCAGTTAATATTACGTAATTTTATCTTCGGTAACTAATACTTCTTTTGAACCATTAATTCATATTTTTAATATATTTATTTTATTTTTCTTGCTTCAAGATAATATCTCTTGTCATAAGAATGTCCCATTGAAAATGTTTTTCTTGGTAATGAGCCATCTAAAATAACAGTTTTAAATAATTCACTTTTTGGCATTGCATCAAAGATGAAACCAACATTATTTTCATTTTTATGTGTTAATTCTTTAGTTACATCTTCACCATGAATGTAGTCTACTTTTCCAGGATGATCTTTTAAGTATTCATCTAAGAACATTTGAATTGAACCAACAGAAATATTTGATTTTGGATTTTCAATATACCAAACTTCATCAATATCATTAGTAATTATTTCAAATTTTTCTCCATTACCATCTTTGTTAATAACATAATATTCTTTTAATTTTTCTACTAAATCTTCTGGATTTGTATCAAATATTACTCTATTAATTGCTTCAAATTCTAGAGCTTTGCTATGTAAGTTTACAAGTTCAACTAAAGCATAACGAGCTGGATGATTTAAATATTCTTCTTCACTCATAGTCTTCTTTAAGTTTTCATAACAAGCTTTAGCTGTTGCAAGTGAATGATTTCCATCTCCCATGGCAAATAGTAAAACTCCTTTATCTTTAACATCATATTTAGCTTCAAAAGCATCTTTGTCTGCTAGAGCTGCAAGTCCTTTATCAACTTCATCCATTGCCTCATTATTTAAAACATATCCTTTAATGTGTCCACCATTTTTCATTAAATCAAAATCATAAACAACATCTTCTTCAGTTACTTTTGTTTTTAGACTTTCAATTATTTCTTTTTTGTCATCATCAATTAGAATCATAATGTGTGGAAGTTCCAGTGATGCATTTTCTCTGATTTTTACGCGTGGTGGTATCCTTTCAATAACAGTCTTTTCTGTTGCTCTGATTGGAGTCTTGCTTCCAACTTCATAAGAATATCCTTCAAGGTCTACGATACCCATTAATCCTTCACGAACTTTTCCATCATTTTGTGTTCTTTCTAGGTAAATCATGCTATCTTTATATTCTTTAAAAAAATCTTCATTTAATAATTTTTCCATGTTTGAATTGATGTTTTCAATTCTTTTTTCTACATCACTTTCTTCAAGATATATCTCTGGTAATGTTAATTGTAATGTTGATGGACTATCTCCGACGATTTTTTCAACATCACTCCAATATTCTGGTTCACTTGTATATTGGTCACAAGCTACTACACTCCATTTTGTCATATCTGCATTTTTAGGAAGTAGTATATTACCTCTTTTAAAAGGCACGTTCATAATATCATCTCCTAAATAGATTATATCATAGATATTATAAAAAAATAAGCAACAAATTTAATTTCTAATATAGATTGGCTTTTCTTTTCTTCTTATTAATTTCTTAGCTTCATTAAGTCTAGTTATTTTTGTACCTATATAACTACTTAAAGCGTACCGTAATGCTTCGATAAATTCAATGCAAGAAACAGAATCAGATAAGTACATTTCTTTTAAAATTGAGTTTTTATTTACGAAATCGTCAAAATAGTTATCTACAAGAAACAACATTATTTCCAAATTAAACCCGCGCATGTTATCTTTAACTTTGTCCCCATAGCTATATTCCAGAGTATCAATTATTTTAAAGGTTCCATTATTATATAAAATATTGTACATAATATCGTAGATTACTATATTGTTTTCTGATAGAATATTAAAATCTAATGTAGCATTTTTAATGCCTTTTAATAATGTATCAAGATTTAACATTAATGGATTTATCTCCCATAGACTTCTTGCTGAAATGTATGGCATGGTATAACCTATGACAATATCATTTAACATAATAACATCTGTTGCCCAAATAAAAGTTTTGTTTTTTACATTACTAAATTTTAATATATCTTCTTTTTTATAAGATGTTATTCCTTCTTCAAAAAACTCGTGAAATATTTTTATTACTGTATTATTAGTTTTGTCTAAATAACATACTCCTTGTGATCCCTGTCCTAAAAATTCTAAACTATTTAAATATATTTTTAACTGTTTTTCTGATTTAAAGTTCATACTTACCTCCGCGAGATAGTATTTTAGCACTTTTTACCCACAAACGCAAATATAATTTTTTTAATCTTGTTTGCTTGGTTTAATGGTTTTATATTGTTATAATAATTTCCATGGGAACTTTGATTGTTGGGTGTTAGCCTTCTTTATTTTAGTAAATGAAGGAGGAATGCTTATGAAGTTTAAAACTTTCTTTCTGAGGGGTTTGGCATTTATATCATTTGATTTGTAATTAATTATCATTTTGATTTTAATAATAAAAAAATAATACCCAATCAAGCTTGATTGGGTAAAACCTATATATGGCTGACACTCAACGTGCAAAATCAAAGTGTCCCATTTTTATTTTATGCAAATTTCTTTGCTAGATACATCATATCATAACTAGTTATTTTTTTCAAGTCGTGATATTTCAATTAATTTTGTTGGGGTTTTAACTTTTTTTACTGATTTTCTTCATCTAACATCTCGTAATGCATGACGATATCTCTATCGTAATAAGTAATGCGTCCACTTGGTAAAAGTAACATTCTGTTAATATTAAGATTATCAACAAAATCCAAATTGTGAGATACTACAAGCATTGTTCCTTCATAATTTTTAAACGTATCTGAGATTATTAATTGAGTCATTGGATCTAAGTGATTTGTTGGTTCATCTAATAGCAATGTATTGGCTCCAGTTAAGGATATTTTGGCTAAAGCTACTCTGCTTCGTTCTCCTGGTGATAATACTTCAACTTTTTTAAAAATATCTTCTCCGGAAAATAGAAAACTTCCTAACATTCTTCTTATTTCATAATCAGCAAGGCCAAAGTTAGCAAAGTTTTCTAAAATTGTTTTATTAGGTTCTAGTATTTCATGTTCTTGAGCATAATATGCTATGTCGGTTTTTTCAGTTATTTCAATATTACCTTCCAAAGGTTTTAAATACCCCATTATTAAACGTAAAAGGGTTGTTTTACCTATACCATTTTCTCCCACTACTAAAAGTTTTTCTCCACGGGACAAATCAAAATTTAAATTTTCATATAATAAATTTTCTTCATCATAACCAAATGTTAGGTTATTACATTTTATTGGTATACTATAGCTCGTTCTATTTATTTTCATATTAAATTTAGTATATTTATTTTTCTTTTCTAATTCTATCTTTTCACTTTCTAACTTTTCTAACTTCTTTATTCTATCTTTGGCTATATTTGCTTTCTTTTCATTACCACGAATATATTTTGCAATTATATTTTTTAATTTTTCTTCTTCTTTTATTTGACGATCATGTAATCTTTTCTTTGCTAAATCTCTTTCACTTTTAATTTTTATATATTTTTCATAATTGCCATTATACATTTCAACATTATGCTTTATTTTATCAACATAAAGAGTTTTTTTCGTTACCTCATTTAAAAATTCTATGTCATGGGATATTACTAAAATAATGCCATGATAATTTTTCAAGTAATCAATTATATAATCTTTTGTATCTAAATCTAAGTGATTTGTTGGTTCATCTAAAAGCATTATTTCGGGATTTGAATACAAAAGCCTTGCAAAAGCTACCTTTGATTTTTGACCTCCGGATATATTTTTTAGTTTTAAATCTAATAATGAATCTTCAATATTCATACCACTGATAATTTTAAGAAGTGAAACCTCAGCATTGTATTCATCATAATATTCAAGTAATTCACTAACACGATTTATTTTTTTATAGTATCTTTTTAATTCATATTCATTTTGAATGCTAGCAATAGTTTCATATAATTCATTTAGTTCTTCTTTAAGTTTTTTTATTGGTCTTCCTTCAAGTAAATAGTCAAATACTGTTTCTTCTTTATTACTCGCATCATCCATTATTACTTGAGGTAAATATCCTAGATTGATTTTGGTATTTAAAGTTATTGTACCTGAATCTGGGGTTATGTTTCCAAGCAGAATATTAAATAATGTTGATTTTCCTGCTCCGTTTACCCCGATTATACCTACTTTATCATTGTTATTAATTTGAAATGATACATTATCGAATATAGTTTGGGTGCCAAATGACATACATAAATTCTCTATTTTCAAAAGTATCACTTCCTTACAAAGAAATTATAGAAGATTAAAACAATCTAGTCAATAAAAAAACTATTTACTTTTTTTGAACAACATAAAAATATCCGATATATGATTTTACATCTAATGATTCTATCGCTACGATCGCTTTTTTAATGTTTCATAAAATTTATCAATTATTTTTTCCAACATTCTTAATTATTAAATACAATTTTGTTTTTTCACTCTATATCATTTTACTTTGTTTTTTTAATTTTCTTTACAAGAAAATTATTTTAATTATTTATGAATGCGCCTTTTAGATTTTAAATTTTAATTTATGTATGACTATTCTTTATCTGTATTATTTTAAAAAAAATACATACCATTTAAATTGATATGTACTTTTATTTTATTTATCTTTTAGTGAGCTTTCTAAAATTTTATTTAATGCAGTATTACCTTTTTCTGTTAGATGTATTCCATCTGCCATTAAATAATCTTTGTTCTTTTGAATTTGACTGTAAAAATTAATTACTGTTACATTGCTATAACTTCCTAGAGTATTTAATGGTTTTCCACTTGACACTATATATAATTTGCTATTTTTACAAAGTTCAATTAATTCTTGATACTCTTTTATGGATATCACTGTGGAATTATCAAAAGCAAGTACTATTTTATTTGCTAAGGTATTTTCCTTAATAGATTTTTCAATACTTTCTTTTAAATCTTTATAACTAAAATCTTTATTTATTACGAATTTTGAGTCTGTAAAGTTTGATTGTAATGTTTCAAAATCGTAAAATAATATATCATTACCATAAAAGACCATTTTCTTTTTTAGTTCCTCTTGGTGTTCTTTAATAAGCTGTTCTTTTTTATCTTTAAATGTATCTTTGTAAACATCTACGATCGCATTATAAACAATATTTGTATACTCTTTTCTACCTGTTGGTGGTAAATGAATTCCATCGGCATAGAACCAATCACTATGACCTTTTGAAAGACTATACCAATCTATAATATGTAAATTATCATATTTTTTAGCTAATTCATTTAAATTATCATTTACATAAGTATAATTTGTTGTATTGATCCAAAAAACTGTTTTATCGTTTAAAAGATCCATTATTTTTTCTTTGCAACTATTCTTGCAATCTCCATTTGTTCCTAGATGAATTACTACTGGGTTACCAAGCTTTTTGTTATTTTTTAGTTCCTCAAGAATTGTATATCCTACATATGTAGAACGAGACTCTTTAGAGTCAAAATAGCTATTTGGAAACGCTTTTTTTAAATTGTTCATGGCTCCGAGCATAACCGAATCTCCTACAAAAGTTACAGGAAGTTCTTTAACTAATTCATCAAGACTCTTGTTTTCTAGTTCTTCAAGTTGTTTTGCCCAATCATCTTCTTCTTTTTTCTCAAGAATTTGATACTCTTTTTGTTTTTCTAACATTATTTTTTCATTTTCTGCTAATTCAGCTTCTAGTTGCTTCATTTCTTTTTCGTGTGATTTTGTAGTTATATATTTATAACCTCCGAATACTGATAATCCTAAGACTGCAACTAATATTATTCTTCTTACTATTTTCATATTATCCCTCTTATTTAGTACCATATGTAATACATATGATATTATTAATACAATTATTATAATTAATGGTGTTTTTAAATAATGATTTATATTTATATATTGAAATAAAAATATAACTGGATATTGTACTAAGTAAATTTCATAACTTAAATCAGATATTACCTTAAGTACTTTATCCCATGTTTTTAATTCTTTTTTATCTAAAACGGCATAATCAATTAACCTACATGATATTAAAGTTATTATAATCATACTAAATGTAAATAACTTTGAATTTGAATCTATTAAACAAAATAGTACCATGGATATAACTAAATATGCTCCGAATATTATTTTACGAAGTGGTTTTTTTCTAATATACTCTGGTACTAATGGTTTGTAATATGAATGAATAAAACCTAAGCACAAACCAAAAAGTATTGAATAAACTCTTGCGAATGTATTATAATAGGCATTCATTAAATTAGAACCTAGAGTACATTTATAAAAATATGCTGTCCCAATTACTGCAAGGATAAAAGTAAAAGCACAGGGAGCTAATTTATCTACTTTATCTCCAAGTTTTTTTAATCCTTTGTAAATAAATGGAAAAACTAAATCAAATTGTAACAATATTGATATGTACCACAAATGCATAAATGGTGAATCTACATGCCTAGCAAAATAATCTAAATTAGCATTTATTTGCCAAAAATTATTGTATCCTAATAATACTGATGTAGTTTCAATTTTTAAACTTAGCCAGTTAATACTACTAAAAAAAGAAACGATAGCCACTGATATTAAAGTGACCATTACTAGAGGTATATATATTTTTTTTAATCTAGATATATAATATTCTTTATATGAAAATTTTTCTTTTTTAAAAGACGTAACACATGATAAATATCCGCTTAATACAAAGAAAGTACATACCGCTAAATAACCACCTTTAAGTATTCCTAAATGATAGAATAATACTGCAATACAGGCTATTACTCTGATTATATTTAAATTTTTGTAGTATTCTTTTTTATTATTTTTGCTTTTATTCATTTTGCACCTCAAATATAACACTATTTTTAACAATTCTTATTATACCATAAAAAAAGCCTTGCAATTGACTTTTATTGTTTTTTTGACGGAATATTTCTTATTCTTGACATTCCAAGTTGAACTAAAGAAAAATTATCAGATAACTCTTTTAATAATTCTTTTAATTCTTGAATTGAAGATACCACTATGTCTGGTGCTTTTAATACAGCAAGTTGAACATATACGTCATTTTCATTTTTATAAAATACACATGGAGAATCATGACCAAGATTGCATAGGCTAGCCCAGTCCATACCAAACGAAAATCTAAAACGCGGACATATTTTATTCATTTCATTTACTGTATAAACCTCTCCGACATAAATTGTTCTTACAAGGTCCTTTTTCTTCTTATTAGAATTTATTATTTCATATACTTCTAATTTCAATAAATCTTCTGGAAAATCAATATTATCAATATCTTCTGGCATGTTGATAACTAATGGAGATGTATTTTCATCTTTTATTGTGGGAAAACTTTTTCCAAACACTGCAACAACCTTTAATTCTTCTTTATCTTCTTTGTTAAACATTAATTAATTTCCTTTCTAGATTTGGTTCTTTTTAATGCTTTTTCATCATTTAAAATAATTGATAAATCCATTAAAAATTTTTTTAATTCCGTAGTATCTGGCAAAACTATATCGTCTGAGTCTAACTTAGCCACTAAAACATAATTATTATAAACATCTTTATAAAATACACACGGAGAATCATCTCTAATATCTTTTAGAGTTTTAACATCAAAATTTTCACAATATCTATAATTGGGATGTATGCTTTTTATTATTCTTTCAGGGTATACTTCTCCAACATATATTGCACATATATATTCTTCTTTACCATCTTGTTTTCCAAATACTTCTAACTTTAAAATATTATTTGGAAATTCAACGCTTTCTAAATCGCAAGGTAATTCAAGCACTAATGGCGAATTACTTTTATCTTTTAGAAATGAAAATCCTTTACTATTTGTGTTTATTATTTTTATTATAATGTTTTCTTTCATTATTTATCTCCTTAATTCTGGATACTCCCATTAATCTTTTTTGGTGTTTTTCCGTTAATTCAGCTAACAAAATTTTAAGTTGATTTATATTTTCTACAACCATGTCACCACGATTTAATTTTGCAAGTAAAACTAAAGCCCCATTAGAATTTGGTACAAATACATAAGGCGTATTATCTTTTCCTTGAGAAAATTGAAAGGTCGGGTTTAATGATTGAATAGTTTTCTTATAAAAAACTTCTCCGATGTATATAGAAAATAAGTATTCTTCTGTTTCTTCGCTAGTTTCATATACTTCCAATTTTACAATATTTTGAGGAAATGATACTTTTTCAATTTCTGTTGATAAAATTATTTCGATGGGCATATCATCTTTTTTGCAAACTTTACCATCTTTTGTTACTAAATTTTTTATTTTTAATTCTCTTTTTTCATTCATGTCAAAACCTCCTATATAAATTATATCACTTACTTTTTAGTTTTAATATATTTGTTTTTGTTTTTCTTTATATTCTTCAAACAATTCTAAGCATTTCTCATGGTCTAATTGTTTTATTTTCAAAATCTCTTCATTTTTATTATTTATATATTTATAAATGAAATCATCTCTAAATCCTATTTCTTCTGCTTCATTTACATTAGTTCCATAATATACAGTTTGAATATTTGCCCAGATTATAGCTGATAGACACATTGGGCATGGATATCCGGTTGCATAAAGTATGCAATTTGATAAATCATGAGTTTTTAGTTTTTTTGACGCTTCTCTAATTGCATTTATTTCAGCATGAGCTGTTGGGTCATAAGTTTCCAACACTAAATTTGAAGATACGCTTATAACTTTTCCAGTCATATCTGTAATTACTGCACCGAAAGGGCCACCTTTATTTTCATTCATCGTTTTTCTTGCTTGTTTTATTCCCAAAGCCATTATTTCTTTGTTATTCATGGTTATCACTCAATTTAATTTTATAAAATTTTATAAATTTAATCAAGAAAAAATAGACCATAGGCCTATTAATAAATTTTAACAAGATTTAATATAGCATTGGTTGTTCCATCAAATTCTATCGTTGTATTTGAATTTGTTCTTACACAAAGTTGTACAACCTCATCCTTTACAAGTGGTGCTATAATAGTATTACTATATGTATTTATTGATGCACCTTCCCAATCATTATTTGTATTTGTAGCTGGCAATAATAAGTTGTTACTTTTAACTGATATTTGAAGATTATCTCTTGCCATAGGCTTTCCACTAAATAAATATGGATATTAAATATATTCCACTTTCTTTGATAACTATAGAATCATTGGTATTTAAATACACATTAACAAATGAACCTTTATCTGCAAGTGGTATAGTTATTTCTGCACCTGCATTAAATGTCATTGGTGAACTTGTGGTTGAATAACGCATTCCATATGCTGTGATAGGATTTTTACCATCTTGACCTGGTAATCCTTGTGGACCTTCAGGACCCGCTTCTCCTTTTGGGCCAGTAGGGCCTTCAACATAAAAATATTTTAAGTCCTTATTTGCTTCTTCAACTATTCTTTTTGCTTTACTACAATTATCATTAAAATTACATTTTTTATCCATTTGGCAAACTTCTTTCTTTATAGTTTATGTTTGTATATAAAAAAATGTTGATAACATTTAAGTTATCAACAAACTTTATTTTTTTCTTATTAACTGAATTGATATATTATCTTTATCTTCAAGAAAAAAACTTTCTCTATTTAAATCACCAAAAAAAATATCTAAATCTTCTTTTTCGTAACCTAATGATTTTGCAATCGATATTGCCTCTTTTTCATCTGTAAAATTGTAGGCAACATGATATATTTTGGGACATTTTTTATTTTTTATTTGAAACAATTCTAAACTTGTATCTCCGAGTAAAAGACTTGCCCACCTATAATCCTCTTCTTCAAAAACAGTTTCTACTTTATAGCCTAAAACTTTATAAAAATTTATAGATCCTTCTAAATTGGTTACTGTTAATGCAATATGATCAAACTCTAACATTTTCCACCTCCAAAATCATTATATAATACAAAATAGGTGGTATTTATGCTAGTTTATTATTTTTTCAATTCTATTTAGATTTAAATTTCTTATGTCATTATCATCTTCTGAATATCTAACTACTATCATTACTAAATCATTATATTTATATATTTGTTTAGGATATACAATTCTTTGTTTTAATACTCCTTTACTAAAATATTCTATTTTAACACTTTTTTGTAAGCTTATTGCTTCTTTCATAATATCTAATATATTCTTTTTATCTTCTGGGATGTTTTCATCTTCATTTGCAACTAATCTACAGTAATTAGTAATTTTGTCTTTTAAATTATTTAATTTTTCAATATCATTATTACTTTTTAAATGACTTATTATTTCATTAATTACTTTTATATCATATTCATTAAATAAAATAGATGGTAATTCAATTTTCGAATATAATTTGTATCCACCATTTTTGCCCATTATAGATTCTATGTATATACCTTCTTTTTCTAATTCATCTTTATATAATCTTACTACCCTTGGACTGATTTCTAAAAGTTCCGATAATTCCTTACAAGTATATTTTTTACCAGACGATAATATTTCCAGCATTTTTATATTCTTTGATATTTTGGACATAGTTAATCACCTAGTACAATTTTATCAAATATACAAAAGAATGTCATCAAAAACAATTATTTTTAACCTGTCCTTTTTCGTTTTAAAATCATTGAGTTTTCATTTCCTGTAAATACTTGTAATGAATTTATTGTTGTAAAATTATCTTTACTAATAAATTTTATACCGATTCCTCCGGCTTCCGTCCATTTTAATAAGTTGCCGGAATAATCATCAACAAGGATTGCACCCTGAGCTTTTACAATTTGTGATTTATCTATTCCATTAGGAACAAAAACAATTCCTATTTCTTTATTTTTACTTCTTATATAATTTACTTTTGCTATCATTTCTTGTTGAGAATTAACTGTTGTTAAAATCGATACTCTATATCTTTTCTCTTCACAAATTTGATTAATATAATCGAATGCTTTGTTTAATTCTTCAGAAATTTCTATAAGTTTATTCCAATCTATATCTTGATAAAATTTAATAACACGAGGTCTATCACTTAAACTTATTCCCTGTTCTTCCATCATTTTATAACTTACTTTTATTGTATCTTTTATAACTCCATCAAAATCTATATATAAATCTGTCATTTCCATCTCTCCTTTTGCGTATTTTTTACGCATTATATTTGTTTAAAAAAGGTATTTTTTAAAATACATCTTTTTTGTTTGTTGTACAAAATTTGTACATCTTAGCTGGCTTTTTGCCATTGTATACGGTATTTTTATGCACATCTTCAATAATACCTTTATTTAACAATTGTTTTCTAAAATTTCTTCGATCAAATTGTTTGTTTAATAGAGTTTCATATACCTCTTGTATCTCCGGTAATGTGAATTCTTTAGGTAATAAATCCTTTAAGATGTTTCTTTCTAACACTCTACTTTTAAGTATTTCAAGTGACGTTTCAATTATTTTGTTGTGGTCATATGCAAGTTTCGGAATATTACTTATTTCAAAGAAGTCTGCATTTGATGTTTTTAAGGTTTCTTTTTGTAACTCTATTCCATTCACATTTATTACACCAATAAATGAGATTCCTATCATACGTCTTAGTTCACTTCGTTCAATGTCATCAAATACAGCTGAAAAATCCAAATCGATTCCTGTTATGCCTGTTTTCTCTTTTAATTCTCTTTTGGCTCCATCACATAACAATTCATCATTATATAATGCTCCGCTCGGAAGTGCCCAGAAATCTTTAAATGGTTCATTGGTTCTTTTTACTAAAAGAATTTTAATTTTACCTTTATCTACTGTAAATATGGTTGATAGAACATGTAAACCAATATTTTCATATCTTTTATTCTTTAATTCCATTACTTTTTCCCTTCATTTTAATTATATGCGTATTTTGTACGTTTGTCAAGTTTTTTTTAAAAAATGTTGATAACAATTAAGTTATCAACAAATTTACGGTTTTAATCTTTCTAATTTTGTTTCTTTAGAAATTATATCATTCATTATTTCTATAAATCGTTCGTTAGTAATATTAACTAGTAATTTTCTTATTTCTTCTTCACTTAAATGAGAAACAAAATCCATTATATAACCATATTCCATCTCAAAAAGTATTTTTTTCTTGTTTTTTTCAATTGTTTCTTGCCAATAGGGAGTTTGTTTTAGTTCAGCATGGTACGTACTAATTATAAATATCAAATATTCTTTTAATTTCTTTTGAAGTTTTAAATCTCTAATGCAAAATTCTAAATTCATATTTTCTAAAGATAGTCCTGGAGTTTCCAAAAAATCACTATTTTTAGAAAATGAAAAAGTTAAAGATATTGAATACTCATTGACGCTAAGATTATATATTACAGGAAAATTCGCAAGTATATAATCAATTATTTCTTTTAAAGTATTAATATCTAAAAACGCATCTGTTAATATATTTCCATTTGGTACACTTTGTTTAGAATTTTCAGTGCCATCGAGGATACTAATAAATGTGTGTGGCACATTATCTTCTTCTATTAAATTTATTATTATGTCTAAAGATGGCCTTTTAAAACTTGGCATATCTAAATCTATCCTAGGAGTTTTAACGGGATGCAATTCATTTATTAAACCTATTATTTTTTCTGATATTTCTTTTTCTTTTGTTATTTCCATAACCAAAACCTCCATTCTATTTTTAAAATGCGTAAATGTTTCATTCAAACTATTCTATAAGCTGCCAATATATTTACTTCCTATTAACTATTTTTTATAACACTATCTTTTTTTTCACAATCAAATAAATAAAGAAGATTAGTTGGTTATTAATTTATTTTCTTCTTTTACCTGTTTTTGTAACATTTCTAAATCTTTAATATTCTTGTTTTCTTTTAATACTTTCATTTGTCTTCTTGCTGAATTATTAAGTTTTATCAATCTTTCTCTTTGAGGGATTTTTTCCTCAATTAACTCTGCATTTGTATTTTGCAAATTGTTTAATATTACTAAATGTAATAAATCAGTATAATCTCTTATATTTCCACTTTTAGCAAGTTCTGGGTTTTCTTTTCGCCATTCTTTAGCTGTCATACCAAATAAGGCAACATTTAAAACATCGGCCTCTTCGGCATAAACAAATTTTTTCTGTTCTTCAGTAAGGGTTGGAACGATATATGTTTTTACCGCATCAGTATGAACTACGTAGTTTAATTTGGATAAAATTCTATTTGCTTGCCAATCTATTTTTTCTTGGTATGCTTCATTTGCTTTTAATCTTTCAAACTCTGTTATTAAATATAATTTAAATTCTGGAGATAACCAACTAGCAAACTCAAATGCTATATCCGGATGAGCATATGTTCCAATACTATATCTTCCACCTTTTGAAATTATTCCTGTTGCATTAGTTCTTTTTATCCATTGAGACGGGGACATTGCAAATGAATTTTTGCCATATTCTGTTTTAATTTGGTCGAATTCGACCAAATTAAAATTTTTATTATGGATTTCTTCCCATAATCCAATATAATCAATAGTGCTTATTCTTCTTAACCAATTTTTCACTGTAAAAGATGGATCGCTAGAATTTTGATATTTTGCCAAATCAGTTAATGATATATAACTGACTTTTCCAATTCTTAATATTCCTATTTTATTTTCCTTAACAATTATTTGTTCTGTAACTAAGTTATTTTTCATTTATTATCTCCTTTCAATTTTTCTATTTTAAAAAGTATTAAATAATTTATTTTTTTAATTATAATCTTCATTATAAAAATTTAGTATTTTTTTAAATTCTAATTAATTTACTATTCATATTTCCCCCTATAAATAGAATTATTTGTTAATTTAATTATACCATTAATTTCTTTTAGCCACAATAACATATCATTAATTTTAAAAAAACGTTGATAACATTTAAGTTGTCAACAATTTTTGTTTGATATCTTTATCTACCCCTTGATCCAAATTTTCTTTTATAAATTTCAATTAAATCTGGATCATTTTGATTTTCTGGCAAATTATCTAAATCGAAGAATTTCATATTTTTTGATTCACTATCCCATTTTAATTCACCGCTATAATTTCTAATACAATAAAGTGCTGTGTTATTAATTACTACATCCCCATTTGGATAATCATTTCTTCTTGAAGCTCCAGATACAATGTCTATTAATTCTAAATCTTCTTCATTAACATCAAGATTAGTTTCTTCTTTTACTTCTCTTAAAACAGTATCTTGAAACCTTTCTCCAAGTTCTTGGCATCCTCCAGGTAATCCCCATTTATCTCTGTCTGCTCTACTTTGTAATAGAATTTGTCCCTCACTATTAACAATTATGGCGGCAGCACCGTCTTGTAATAAAACAAATCTATGTTTTAATACACCCATACATAATCTAGTAAATACAGGATAACCAATGACATTACTTAATTCAATTATTTCATCTGATGTTAATGGTTCAATTATTTTTACTAAATCTTCATATGTTAAATCTCTTTTTTCTTGTGTTGATAAATTTCTTATTTTATCTATTATTTCTCTACTACTCATTATTTTTTCCTCCTTAAAGAATTGTCATTAGTATAACATATATTTTTTTATTTATCTAGTTTTCTTTCTAATCGTTGATAACTTTGATTGTAATTTAAAAAGGCCTGCAATGCACTAGTAATAGCAATACTATCAAAAATTTCTCTTTTGTAAAATTCAGCACTCTTATTATAATCAATTGAACATTCTGCAAATATATCAGCGATTTTTTGATAAAACATTCTCTCACTAGTACGAATTAATTTAATTCTTCCCAATAATCTTTTAAAATATTCCTGATCTGATTTTCTAGCTTTCATAAATCTGTCATCATTTAAAGCGAAACCTTGAATAATATAATCTTTAATTATTTTGTTAGCCCAAGTTCTAAATTTAATTGCCTTTTTTGAATTAACTCTGAAACCTATAGAAATAATCATATCAAGATTATAATAAGAATATGTTCTTTGCACACTTCGATTTCCTTCTTTTTGAACTTGTGCAATTTTTGCACAAGTTGCCACTTCTTTTAATTCATCATCTTTATAAATATTATTAATGTGCCTGATAATACCTGTTCTATCAACATTAAAAAGTTCCGCAATAGCTTCTGCATTTAACCAAACGTCTTCATTTTCAAGTAATACTTCAATTTTTATATTACCTTCTTCATCATTGTAAAATATAATATTTTTTTCTGTGCCAATTAATTTATTATTCATATTTCCCCCTTGTGCATAATTATTTATCAATTTAATTATATCATTAATTTTCTTTGGCCACAATAACAATGCTATATTTTAGAAAAAATGTTAATAACTATATGGTTATTAACAAGTTTTTTATATATTGCCTTTTAAATTTTAATGTTAATGCTATACATTTTTTCTAACACCTAATTATTTCGCTGTTTTATCTTTTTATATTTTGTTGCTCTCTAGTTTCATTCATCATAAATACTAATGATTCTACTTGTTCTATATCATCTTTAGAAATAATTTTGGTTTCACCTTTTGAAATATTTCTGCGTGCTTTAAAACATTTTAGAAACACAACTTGAGTAAAGTCGATGTAGTTTTGTCCTCCGAGATTTTTAGCAAATGATAATAAGTTACCGGTAACATATGTTTTTTTAATTTCATCTCTAAATGTTTTATAAAACAAATTAATTAATGGGAATAATCGTTCTTGCCACGATGAAGATATTTTTAAATCTATGCCTAATCTTCTAAGCTCATCCAAAATATCTATTGTTATTTTTTGATTAATTATTTCATTTAAGTCATTATCATTGGATACTATTCCATTATTTTGTTCTATTATTGTACTTAAACCGCTTATTATTCTTAATGGATTTTTTGATAAAACATGACAACTAATCATATGATTTATTTCGTGAATTATATGAGTTATATTATACGATAAAGGTAGAATTAAAACATCTAATTCATCAATAAAAGCACTTTGTGAAAAACATTTCTCTTTATATTTCTTTAAGTATTCATCTATAATTTCTTTTGGTAAAGAGGTTTCTATTATATCATTTATATCGCTATAATTTTGTATTTCATCATCATACCAAATAATCTTCAGCTCTTTAAATCTATTAGTGATAAAATCGGAATACTCAGTTCCATAAACATTAATAAAAGCCTGAATTATTACATCTAAATCTTCGTTTAATTTTATTTTACAAATATTATGTTTTGTTTTTAAATCCATAGTACATATCCCCTTTATATTAATCTATAATTCCTAAAAAAATTGTTACCACGCCAATAATACAATGACTAATCGATACTCCAAATAAATTTTTATCTTTTATATACAAATTATACCAAATTAAACCAATTATAAAAGTTAATACAATGGTTAATATATCTTTGTATATAATATGGACAAATGCATACATAGACGAAGATATTAACATAGTACTATGTTTGCCATTATCAAAATAGCCATAGAAACCACGATATAAGAATTCTTGAATTGGGCATGAAATAAATATATAAAATAAATAAAAGTATATTGTTTCACTTGGAACAAACTTATTTATATTTAAAAATTTCATTAAGATAATAATTGATACGGATATAATAATTATGGGTAAATTGCTGATTAATGAGTTTGCAATATTTCTTTTAGTTATACCTAAATCCTCATTACTTATATTATTTTTTCTTAACCAAAAATATATTAGAATTCCAAATGTTACTAATATATAAAATTTATATTTAAACAATTGCTGAAAAATTAAAATTGATAAGGGAACTAATATATATAAAGTATTGATAACAATAAATATTTTTTTGTTTTTCATTCTACCTCATTCCTTCGTTGCTTTTTATCTCATTAAAACTTCCGTATTTTTAAATTAAAAGGTGTAACCTAACTATTTTGTTTACACCTTTTTGTTAAATTATATTACTTTCCGCAGCAATTTTTATATTTTTTCCCTGAACCGCAAATGCAGGGGTCATTACGACCAATTTTGTGGCTAACTCTTTTAGGTTGATTCTTAATTTTTTCTTTACCATCGTTAGCAGTTCCTTTTAAAGTTTGTTTTCTTTCAACATTTTGACGAACTTCGGCTTTAAGTAAGAAAAGCGCAATATCATTATCTATTTTGTTAAGCAAGTTATCAAACATTTCGAAGCCTTCCATTGTATAGACTTGAACTGGATTTGATTGCCCATAACCGCGTAGACCAACACCTTCTTTTAAGTGTTCCATAGCACTCATGTGATCTACCCAACTTGTATCAATAACACGAAGTGATATAGCTTTTTCAAAGTCATTCATAAGTGGTGATGATATCATTTTCTTTTCATAGTTTTTGATAACTAGTTCACTAATGTAATCTATTACTTCTTGTTCTTTCATTCCTTCAAGGACTTTGGCATTTAATTCTTCACCTTTTAAGAAGTTAGTATTTACATATTCTGCAATTTCAGATAAATCATTTTCTGTTAAACAATTTTCTGGTGGAATATGACTGTCTACAAGATTTGTTATTGTATTTTTAAATGTTTCAATAATTGAATCATGAATACTTTCTTGATCAAGTATCTCATTACGACGTGCATAAATTATTTCTCTTTGTTCATTTAAAACATTATCATAATCAAGAAGACTCTTACGATAATCAAAGTTATTTCCTTCAACTTTCTTTTGGGCTGATTCAATACTTCTGGTTAATGCTTTAGAGCGAATTGCTTGATCTCCATCAATTCCCATACTTATTAACATATTTTTAATTTTTTCAGTACCGAAACGACGCATTAAATCATCTTCAAATGAAACAAAGAATTGACTTGTTCCTGGGTCTCCTTGACGTCCTGAACGACCACGCAACTGATTATCAATACGGCGTGATTCATGTCTTTCAGTACCAATTACATAAAGACCACCGATTTCGCGAACACCTTCTCCAAGTTTAATATCTGTTCCACGTCCTGCCATGTTTGTTGCAAGTGTAATAGCATCTTTTTCACCAGCATGAGCAATTATTTCAGCTTCTCTTTCATGGTTCTTGGCATTTAATACTTCATGTTTTAAACCATTTTTAGTTAATAATTTACTTAGCTTTTCGTTAGCTTCAACAGAGATTGTACCAATTAGAATTGGTTGATGTTTAGCATGAATTTCTTTAACAACATTTATAATTGCTTTATATTTTCCATTTTCTCCAGAATAAACTAAGTCTGGTAAATCTTCACGAATTACTGGTTTATTAGTTGGTATTCTAATAACATACATGTTGTAAATATTTCTAAATTCTTCTTCTTCAGTCTTGGCAGTACCAGTCATACCTGATAGTTTATTATACATTCTAAATAAGTTTTGGAATGTAATAGTTGCCATTGTTTTAGTTTCAGTGTTAATTGTAACCCCTTCTTTAGCTTCGATAGCTTGATGAAGACCTTCTGAATATTGTCTTCCGTGCATTAAACGACCTGTAAATGGGTCAACAATTATAATTGCATCATTATCAACAACATAATCGATATCTTTTTTAAATCCATAGTTAGCTTTTAGGGCTTGATTAATATGATGCACTAAATTAGTATTATCTAAATCATATAGATTTGTTATATTTAAGAACTTTTCAACCTTTTTACTACCTTCAGCAGTTAATGATACACTCTTTGTTTTTAAATCAATTGTATAATCATCTTCTTCTTTTAATCTTTTAGCAACTCTGTCTGCTTCAATATAAAGACTATTGGTATTAAATTGACCACCACTGATAATTAATGGAGTTCTTGCTTCATCAATTAAAATTGAGTCAACTTCATCGATGATACAGAAGTTAAGTCCTCTTTGAACTCTATCTTCGCGTCTTACTACCATATTATCTCTTAAGTAGTCA
The DNA here is from genome assembly GCA_934096035.1 of uncultured Bacilli bacterium. Taxonomy (GTDB): domain Bacteria; phylum Bacillota_I; class Bacilli_A; order RF39; family UBA660; genus Onthocola_B. The sequence continues at coordinate 190,362 of CAKOKX010000001.1, read as the reverse complement.
AATCCAACTTCATTATTTGTTGAATATGTAATATCAGCATTGTATGCTTCTTGTTTTTCTTTTGGTGATAATTCTCTTAAGTTGATACCAACAGATACACCTAGTAAGTCATATATTGGTCTCATCCATTCAGCATTACGACTTGATAAGTATTCATTAGTTGTTACAACATGAACACCTTTTCCACTTAAAGCATTTAAATAAGCTGGTAAAATTGTAGTTAAAGTTTTTCCTTCACCAGTTTTCATTTCCGCGATATTACCATAATGGATTGCTAAGCCTCCAAGGATTTGTACATGGAAAGGCTTTTCTCCAATAGCACGATAAGCAGCTTCACGAGCTAATGCAAATGCAGGAACCACAATATCTTCTAGAGTTTTTCCATCTTCAAGCATTGCTTTAAATTCTAAAGTTTTATCTTTAAAATCTTCATCTTTTAAAGCTTGCATTTCAGGCTCTAATTTCTCAATTTCTTCTGCTAATTTTTCAAAGCGACATAATTCTTTATATTCACTATCTAATAATTTTTTTATAAAATTCATTTTCTCATTTCTCCTTAATGTGTATTATACCATAAGTAAAAAAAAAGAAAAAGCATTTAACCTTTTTTTCGTAGTAATATCAAAAAAAAGAAGCCTTTTGGGCTTCAAATTATAAACTATTTAACATTTATAATACCAAATTTACCATCTTTTCTTTTATATAGAACAGAAACACAATCTTCATCAATATTTTTGAAAACGAAGAAATCATGATTTAATAAATCGATTTGAAGCATTGCTTCTTCTTCATCCATTGGTTTCATTTCCATTTCTTTTCTCTTGACGATTTTTGGTACTTCTTCTTCCTCATCATCATTAACTTCAAAATCAAAACTCATTTCAAATTTAGGAACATCGTGATACTTCTTGCCAAGACGACTTTTATTTTTTCTAATTTGTCCTTCAAGTTTATCAACTACTAGGTCCGTTGCTGCATAAAGGTCAGGATGTCTTTCTTCTGCTCTTAAAGTAAATTTACTTGTTGGCACTGTTACTTCAATACTTTGATCTTGGTTCTTTACCTTAATTAAGACCTTACATTCAGTTGCCTTAGGACTTTCAAAATACTTATCTAGCTTTCCTAACTTTTCTGTTATGTATTCTTTCATTGACTTTGTGACAGTTACTTTGTCACCACGAATACTTATCTTCAAATTATCACCTTCCTAATTTTAATATACCACAAAAAAAAGAAAAAAACTACTTAATTGTAGTCATTTCTTGTTCTAAAACATCAACTGCTTGTAAACCTTTTGAAGTTTCAATTAGTTTAAAATTTACTGTAGCACCTTCATTTAATGTCTTATAACCTTCTTTAACAATAGCTGAATAATGCACAAAGATGTCAGATAGTTTATCACATTCGATGAAACCGTAACCTTTGTCATTATTAAACCACTTAACAGTTCCTTGCATCATAACTCTTAGCTCCTTCCTACATTTAAACTTTAACACACTAAAGTTTATAATGCAACAAAAACCGTTCGACATTTTATGACAAATATCCTTAAATTCAGTCTTTTACGCCAGTAATTATGTAGGTTTCATAGTTTGAAAAAATATATGTTTTTATATTAAATTTATCTTCTAATTTAGAAAATATCTCTTTTATTAGTTCACCACTACCTAAAAGATATACTTCTTTTTGATTTAAAATATAACTAAGGTATTCTAATATATCATCTGTTTTTAAAAAGCTTTGAGTTTCCATGTATATATTATTTATTTTTTTATATTCATCTAAATATGTTATATTAAAGTAATCATCAAATACATTTATATATGCAATATTATTATTTAATTTATAATACTTTAACTCTTTTTCTATAATTATTTTTCTATAATTAAATGAGTTTATTATATTTTTTAAAAACGTTATATCTGCAGGTGTATAATTTGATGCTACAACTACTTTTATTGTTTCACCAAATAAAGAGTTATTTAAATGATTTTCACTTAATAACTTTTCAAAAGATTTCATAAATTTCTTTATATTACTTATTCTTCCACCATAAACTATATTCTTAGATAATTTATATTTTATAATATCTTTTTGTTTCTTACTTTTTAAATATAAACAATCATCTGTTATATGTAAAATATTATTATATTTCATAATTTATCCTCTTTTATATTTCTGTCTTGTTACTTCTCCCCCACGAATATGTTTTTCTCTGTCATGATTTTTAAATATATCATCTATTTCTGCTCCAAGTTTTTTATCTATTTCTTTTAATCTTTCAGAAAGATCTGTATGTACTGTACTTTTACTAACATTAAATAAACCTGCAGTTTGTCTTATTGTATCTTGAGTTTTTATTATATGATTTGCTTCATTTAAAACTCTTTTTTTAATATCTTTATTCATTAACCAAACAACCCCTTAATAAACTATATTATTAAAGGGCTGTTTTTATGTTATTTTAAATCTTCGATGTTCATATTATAAAAGTCTTCTGGATCTATTGCTGTACCATTATGATATACTTCAAATAATAAACAATTTTCTGTTTCTCCACTTAGGCTATTATCTCCGCTTTTACCAATTACATCTCCACTTATTACAACATCGTCCTTTTTTACTTGAACATCACTTAGACTATAATAAATGGTTTTTAAGTTTTGGTTATGAGTTATTTCTACAAAATTTCCTAATATATCATCTTTAGAAACATTAGTTACTGTTCCATCAAATGAACTTAATACATCAAATTCATCTTTTGATGAGTATAAAACACCACTATTTTGTAAGTAAGTATTTTCGTAATATACTAATGAATTTTGTTGCTTTGATTCTTCATCTTTCATATCATAAAATGATTTGCTTATAGATACATTACTACTTACATATGGTCTTTCTATCTTACTTTCTACAACATCCTCATTTTTGCCAACTGATGTTACATTGTCTTTTAAAGCACTTACGGCCATATTACCATATTCTACTTTACTTTGTAATACATTACCTAAAAAGGAAATACTAACAAATAATACTCCGATAACCGTTACATATACTGTTGGTAAAACAAATTTTTTAAGTCTTTTTGTTTTCATCAATTCACCATCCTAATTAAAGTATGGGAATTATTTTTATATTTTATACACTAATTTTTTCAATATTTATATTTTGATAATAATGTTTTAATATTTCTTCATAACTTTTACCAGACTTGGCATATTCATTTGCACCATATTGACTCATCCCAACACCATGTCCATAACCATTCATAGTTATGTTTATTGTATCTTTTATATTGATAGTAAAGTCTGTTGATCTAAGCCCAAGTAAAGAACGAATCTCCGTTCCTTTAAACTCTTTACCATTAATATTTATGGTATTTACACGACCTGATGAAGTTTTATTTATATCTTTTATTATTATACTTTTACAATCTATATTTAATTTATTACAAAATTCTTCTTTATTGATACTTACATTACTTGTAATATTACTTTCCGGAGATTCTACACTCTGTAAATATTCTTTATTAGAACCAAATACATAAGATGAATTTTCTGTCTTGCCATTTGCTTTTGCAAAATACATACTTAATATTACATCTCCATTATAAGTCATCACTAAACCTTTAGTTTCATCAACTGCTCTTTTTATTTTATTATAGTAATATTCATAATTACTTTGCCAGTTTTCTTGCATTACATCTTTTGTTATATATACTTGATTAGATTTATCTGTTACTAAGTCATAAGTTCCTTTTGAGCTCTTCATTTTATATATTGCATACGTTCTAGATGCTATTGCTTGAGCTTTTAAAGCTTCAATTTCAAATGAAGCTGGCATTTCTCCGGCGATAACTCCGATTACATATTCTTCTAAATCAATATTTGTAATATTTCCGGTACTTGTATCTTTAATTGCTAATTTTATTTTTTCATTCTTTACTTCAGTATAATCATCTTTTTTTTCATTATTAAAATAAGCAGTTTCTTTTTTAGAACTGCTTATTGCTACGATTGACAAAATTACTACCACTATTAATAGTATTTTATTTTTCATATATTCTCCATTTTAATTATATTAAATGTTTAAAAAATCTAGTACAAAATTTGTTAATAAGTAACCAAATGAGAAACTTAAAACCATGACAAGGACCTTGGCTTCGATTACTTTTCCTGATTTAATTATGCCGTTGAAGTTTACTCCGGATAGTCCGAAAGCACTTACAAATGTAAAAAAGATATAAAGTAATAATTTAACTAACATAATTTTCTCTTTCTATTTTATTTATTTTTTCTATTCTTCTTAAATGTCTTTCTTCACTAGGTTCTTTTGTCATTATAAAATTATCTAGGATATTATGTATTTCTTCTGCTTTTATATTAGAACTAAAAGCTATAACATTAGCACCATTATGATTTTTAGCTGTAAAAGCATCATTGCCATCTACTACTCTAGCACAACGAATACCACGGATCTTGTTGGCAGCAATAGACATGCCAATTCCTGAACCGCATACTAAAATTCCGAGCGAATGTTCATTTAACACTTTTTCACAGACCCATTTAGCAAAATCAGGATAATCATCTTGATCATTATTTGGAATGTCTGGCGTTAATACTTCATAACCAAATTCATTTAAATAGTTAATTATATCTTCTTTACATTTAACCCCTTGGTGGTCAAAACCCAAAAATATTTTAATAGTAATCATCTCCCTATAATTAATTATACTAAACTCTTAGGCAAAAGAAAAGAACAAATCAATTAGTTTTGTTCTTTGTCTAAACCAAATTTTTTATTGAATTTTTCAATATTTCCAGTTTTCTTAGTTTTACCTTGAGTACCTGTATAGAATGGATGACATTCACTACAAATTTCAACGTCTATTTTTTCTTTAGTTGATTTTGTTTGAAATGTTGCTCCACATGCACAAGTAACAGTAGCATCTTTTACTTCTGGATGGATATTTGCTTTCATATTCTCTCCTTCCGCCATACCACATTCATGGCATAGTAATTCGTTTTTCTAACCTATTATACCATATTTTGTGTTTTTAACAAGGGGGTTTTGCTAATTATTTATAGGAAAAATATATTACTTATTTTTTTATGATTAATGAATAAATAATTTAAATATATATTAGTTTATAAAGATTGGGTTATCTTTTGTTCCATTTCCTGATTTATATGTTATTGATGACAGAAGACTAAAAACAGGTCTAACACTTGCTGGAGCATTGGGGTCAGTCATTGTAAAATCTAAGTTAAAAATAGAGTTATATTGAACATTCGGCGTCATTGAGTACTCAGGTCTTGCTCCTATATCTATCCAAGGTCTATTCGCTATTGTAACCGTTGTCTCATTCCATACTTCTGGTTTTGTTGCATATTTATAGTCTGACAAATAAATTAAACCAACCTTTGCTAAATAAGTTGTTTGGGATAAAACAGATGAATAGTTTACAATTTCATTATTATACACTTCTTTAGCTGTTTTAGAGTAAATGTTATCCCATGTATTTCCACCCACAATCCATGTCGTTGTAGCAATTTTGTTTGCCCAACTTTCTCCAATATTATTTAGCATATTATTATTTAAATTAATTTTATTTAAAAGACTTGTTGTCCAGTTTATGGAACCTTTACCATTATTTGCTGTTGTATCATTATTGTAGTTCCAGTGGTAAAGATAACTAATCGTTTGTTCTCCCTTATAATACCTAGCTCTTTTATAATCCGATTCCTTTGAAAAATCTCCATTACTTCCCAAAAGATCACTTGTTGCATAATCATATTTTATTAATTTTACTTTATCGTCAAAAACTCCAATTATACGATATAATTTTTCGTTTTCACATTTATTATCACTATTACCAAAACAAACAAAATTATTAACTTCTTCAAATCCTCCAGCATACCTATATGAGTTATCACCTGCTCCATTTGTTAACTGTGAATTATGAATATATATTTTGGACATTTCTGGTCCTTGATTACCAAAATTTTTCACACATGTTGCAAGTGTATCTCCGTTTTTACAAAAATCTGCGATTGTTGGATTTGTGGTTGCTATACTTGTGCTAAATACACTACTACTCTTTCCATTACTATCTTTTACATATACTTTTATATAAAATGTAGTATCACTTGTTAAATTTGTAAATGTATAACTTGAATTTGTTGATTTTACATAATTTGAACCATCATCTTTTGAATAATAATATTCTGTTATTGCACCAGTACCATTTTGGCCCCTAACATTTATAGTTATTGAATTATATGTTGATGATGTTGTAACATCTGCTATAGTTGGCAATTTATAGGCATCCGTTGTTGCACTTAAACTATATTCATTTGACATTCTGCCATTGGTATCTGCAACTTTTACCTTTATTGTATAAGTTGTTTGTTCATTTAAATTAGTAAATGTGTATGTTGAAGAACCTTCAACATATGAAGAATTATTAATTGAATAATAATATTTACTTATTTCATTTGTTCCTTTTGTTCCAGTTGTTGTAACTGTTATTTGATTATATTTTGTTGTTGGTGTTACTTTTGTTACACTTGGTAATATATAGGTTGTTGTTGCTATTGCTTCTAGATATTCTGTTGAATATCTTCCATAACTATCTAATACCTTTACTTTTATTTTATATTCTGTTGTATCTGTTAGGTTATCAAATGTATATGTTGATGATGTACTTTCTATATATGTTTCTCCATTATCTTTAGAATAGAAATATTTTTCTATTTCATTGTCCCCTTTTTGGGCATTTACATTTAATGTTATACTATTTAATGTTGATGTATGTGTAACACTATTTATTTTAGCTATATTATAGCTATTAGTAGTTATCTCTGTTTCATACATATTTGTTTTTATCTTATTTTTATCTATTCCATAACTATATATTTTATATGTAGCATTATCTTCTAGATTGGTAAATGTATATGTTGGTTTATCACTTTCAATTAAGCTTACATCACTGAAAGCTAGTCTTTTTAATGAATTATTATTTGCATAACCGGTCGCATCACTTGATATTTTTTCTATTCCATAATAATATTTTTCTATTGGTGATGTGCCACTAGCTACTTGTAAAGTTGTTTTAATTGAATTGTATGTTGTTTCTGTTTCAACATTTGTTATTTTTGTAAGTTCATAACTACTCATTTTTTCTTTTGTTATAAAAAGTTTACCAGATAATGTTTTACCTGTATTTTTCGTTTGGTCTGTATCTAAGTTAACAAGTGTTACTTCTACTTTCCATTCTTGTGTTGTAATGTTTCCACGTGTAGCTGTTATATCATAATCTGGTACTAATAGAAAACCACCAGTTCTTGTTGTTATATCAAACCCTTTATCTGTATGTACTAATCCTGTAATATTTTCCACTTTATTTCCATTTGGGTCAGTAACATTTAAAAGTATTTCTGCAGTTGCGTTATCTGTTGTATAGATAAAATCATTTGCTTCAATTATAAAATAAATATTATATCTATCAGATGTACTTTCAATGTTTTTAGAATTACTTGCAGTAAGTATTGCTGATGCTTTTGTTGAATCACTTTTATTTCCTGCCCCTTTTTTAAAGTCACTTTGACTTACAATTATATTTATGTCTTTATCTATTTTAAATGTAAGTAAATCACTAGTTGCTGTCACGACATTTACATCAGTACCACTACCACTATTACCTGATGCTTGAAAATATGCATATGTTGCACCGATTATTAATGTTAGTAAAGTAATAATTGCAACTATCATTAATATTATTGTTTTTTTATTCTTCATATTTACTACCATCCTTTATTTTATAAATTGATTATATCATACAAATTACATTTTGTAATCACTTTTGTGTCACTTTTATAATATTAGTTTTTTTGTTATTATTGCTCTGAGAGGTTCAATATAATGCATAAATTTATTATACCCAATATTGAAGAGGAAAATACTATAACCAAAACTATTAGAATTAGAAGAAGTACCGCTAATAAATTAGAGAATTTAGCAATAAATAATAATATAACTTTTAATAGATTAGTTAATGAGTGTATAAATTATGCTCTTCAAAATATGGAAGAAGATACTAAAGAAAAGGTTTCGGTTCAAAGTAGTTAGTATCTTTTTTTAAATCTATGTATTAATTATTTTTTATACATTAAAAATAATTCTTTTGCTATTTCTTGATGTGCTTTATAATTCATGTAATATGAAGATTTTTCTAAATAATATTCATCATGTAAAGAAAGAGCTAGAACATCTAAAAATAATGCATTATATTTACCACATATAAGTTTTAATTTTGAATTAACTTCAATAGCGTCTTTTTTATTAAATTTATTAGCGGGATATACCCCAAGCACCACGATAGAATCATTATAAAATTCTCTAGTATTTTTTAAAAATGTATTCATTTCATTTATATAACTATCTATTGTTTCTGTGGTTATTTCTTCCGATAGAGATTTACTTGCAAATTCATCCATTCCAATAGCTATAGTTATATAATTTGATTTTGCTATTATTTGTTTTATCGGAGCTCTAGAATTTTTACCTATTGAATTATCATTTAAATGTTCATTTAATTCATGTATTGTTTCATGAGCATAAGAAAATTCATGATTATATATTCCTAGATCTTTTTTATTTTCTAATTTTTCTGCCAAATAATCATTAAAACTCGTTCCAGCGACATTATATGGTGTCATACCTACACTAAAGCCATCACCGATGGCCATAAAGTTTGTTTTTGATGATACTCTTAAACTATTTATTATAAATGTTAATATAGCACCAAGAACTATAATTAAAATTAATTTATATCTTCTTTTCATAATTGCCCCCATTAAAAAATGTAAAGATTTCTCTTTACATTATATTTCTTCTATTTTAATAATAGCACCGACATGGGATAATTTGTTAATAATTCTTTCATAACCCCTTAGAATATGTTCTGCATCATTTATTATTGTGGTGCCATCTGCAAGTAAACCTGCCGTTACTAAGGCTGCTCCGGCACGAAGGTCTGTGGCAGTAATTTCCCTACCATGTAATTTTGTTGGTCCAGTTATTTTAGCATGTTGTCTTTCTGCTTCAATATTTGCTCCCATTAAATTTAAATATTTTACATGTCCCATTCTGTTTTCCCAGATTGTTTCTTCAAATAATGATACTCCATTTGCTTGTGTTAATAAAACAGACATTGGTTGACCTAAGTCAGTTGGAAATCCAGGATAAACAACAGTTCTTACATTTGTTGGTTTTAAATTTGTACTTTTATTTAATATCATTTTATGATTATTAAGTTTGAAATTTACTCCCATTTCTTGAAGCTTATTTAGAAGTACTATATTGTGTTCAGGAATCATTCCATCTATTTCTAAATTATCACCAAGAAGGGCTCCCATTATTATGTATGTTCCAGCTTCTATTCTATCAGGAATAACTTTTATTTCTGCACTATGTAATTCTTTTACTCCTTCAATAGTTATTTCTTCTGTTCCTGCTCCTGTTATTTTAGCTCCCATGTTATTTAATAATTCTGCAATATTTACTATTTCTGCTTCTCGAGCAGCATTATTTATTACAGTTTTTCCATTTGCTAAAGTAGCTGCAATCATTAAGTTAATTGTGGCTCCAACTGATGCAAAATCTAAAAATATATTTGCTCCACGCAATTCTTTGGCATCAATAATATATTTTGTAGCTTCTTTTGTAATGGTAGCACCTAAAGATTCAAATCCCTTTAGATGTAAATCAATTGGTCTTGATCCAATATTACATCCTCCAGGAAAATACATTTCAACATGTTTGAATCTTGCAAGTAATGATCCCATGAAATAATATGATGCACGAAGTTTATTACTTAAATTTTCAGGAATAACGACATTTTCCATATTACTTGCATCTATATCCATGGTATCTTTATTATTTACTACTTTAACATTTAATAATTTTAATATTTCTATTAATGCATCTCTATCAGATATATTTGGAACATTTGATATATGTACATTTCCATTGGCCATAATTGCTGCTGGTATTAAAGCAACTACACTATTTTTGGCTCCCCCGATTTTAATTTTTCCACTTAAAGGTTTATTACCTTCAATTATTATTCTTTTCAAAACAATCACCTCTTTATAATATTTATGGCATGTAAAAAAGAAATATTATTGTTCTTTTCCACATGACTTGCAAAATTTTGAATCTTCATCAATTAATTTGCCACAATGCTTACAATATATTTTACTTCCATTTAAACCTTCTTTTATAGCATTTGCTGTTATTTCGATTCCTTTTTTATTTATATTAGCTTTTCTTGTTGCATTCTCCATCATTGTTTCTTCATTATTATCTAATATTTCTTTTTCAGCATTAATACCAATATCTGCAGATGTTGATAAAATATCTTTTAAATCCTCTTTACTATAGTCCATCATATGTTTAGTAGCCTTTATTTGTCTACTCATTAATTTTCCTCGTAACTTAGGGCTAACCATTAATGCTATTGTCATAATAAAAGTAATTCCAATTAATATTGGCACTATATAAAATAAAATTTCCATAAAAGTCCTTCTTTCTTACTTATATTTTATCTATACAATCACCAAAAGTCAATTCAAAACAAAGAAAAAAACATAAAACTATGTTAAGTTCTTCTTTATTATAAAATATGATATAACCCTAGTAATATAAGTAATATTATTCCTATAATACTTGCATACTTACCTATAAATTTATTAGAATACTTTCCTATCAAAAGACCTATAGATGTAAATGAAAAACTACATACAGCAAAAATAAAACTTGCCAATATAAATTTATTGGTTATTTCACTTATTCCTAATCCAATGGTAAAGGAGTCTATACTAACACTAAAAGCTAAAAAAAATAAACTTATTAAACTAATATTTATATTAATTTCTTCTTTTTTAAAGTATTGAATCGCTAAATTTACTCCGAGTATTATAAGAATTAATCCTAGTACAATGTTACTAGCAATATTAAAGTAATTCATAATTGTTATACCAATCTTATTTCCAATCAATGGCATTATAAAATGAAATAGTGCTACCACAAATGGAAACAAAGTTAAAAATTTATTATTTTTGATTAAAGTACCCATACTTAATGATAAAGAAAAAGTATCCATAGATAAGGATACTCCGATTAAAAAGATGGATACTAATTCTTGCATTTTTATCACCAATAAAATATATGTTAATATTTATTTATTAATTCTTGTAAATATGATGTATATGTTATATCATCAAAATTATCTTCATTTGCTTCAAGTAAGCATAACGGCGGAAATAGTACACACCACCAATTATCTCCAAGACCATCTCCAAGAGTAACCACTAACGATTCATAATTTCCTTCTTTGTATGTCACTCCTCTATAGTTTTTTTCTGGAAAGAAATTTAATCCATAGTTAATATCATAATTTTTCTCATATTTTTTTAAAAGATTGTTTATTTTGTTCATATTTAGATTAATTTCATTTTTTGTTTCTTCTTTTGTATTTGAATTGGTTAATATATCAGCAATGATTGGTTCCATTTCATTTCTAATTTCTATTTTTTCTTTTTGATCCTCGATGGAATTACTATTAGCTATAATTCTAAATCTTATAGCATTATCAGGTATTAATACTTTAGTATCATTTTTATTTACTAATACAAGTACTGTTACTATAAATAAACTTATTATTACTTTTTTCATATTGTTCACCTAAAATAGTAATGGGGATAAATGAAAATATTTATTCATTAAAAAATGTTTACTTGTCATTATCAATGTTCAAGTAAACATAACCATTAACAAAAGGTAAGCATCAGGCGCTCTAAAATCCAATGCTTCTTTTTTTATTATATGAAATTTCCTTTCATATATACTTTTATTAACATGTTTTAATTGAAATTGCAAGCCAGCTTTTTATTTGAAAATAAATAAATATCGTGGTAATCCTTGTAAATCATTTTCAAAACTATATTTTAGATTTGTACTTTTTACAATTTCTTCTAATAATTCTTTTTGGTTATCTCCGATTTCAAAAGCTAATAGACCTGGACTATTTAAATTATTTAAATGTTTATTTAATATTTCTTTATAAAAATATAATCCATTGTCAGTTGCAAATAATGCTAAGTTTGGTTCGTTATTTTTTACTTTATCTTGAACATACCCATCATATGGAATATACGGAGGATTAGAAATAATAATATCATAATTATTATTTAAAGAATCAGTCATACTTTGATTTATAAAGTTTATTTCTGTGTTATTAAGTAAAGCATTAGACTCTGCGACCTCTAGGGCATCACTAGAAATATCTAAGGCTGTAACATCACAATCTAAATTTTTCTTTAAAGAAATTGCTATACATCCGCTGCCTGTACCTAAATCTATAATATTTATTTTATTACTAAATACTTTTTTAGCATAATTAATTGTTTTATCAACAAGAGTTTCAGTTTCAAATCTTGGAATTAAAACTCTTTCATCAACATTTATAATATTTCCATAAAACTCAACATTACCTATTAAATATTGAGGTGGATAACCTGTTGATAACGTCTCTAAAAGCTTATTGGTATCTGGATACTTTTTGGTTAATATCTTCCAATCAGGAATGCTTATATAATCTGGTTTCATAACCCTCCATAAAAAAGTAAGCTGGGTCTATTCTAAAAACATACCAGCTAATTTTAATTTTAAATCTTCAGTTATTAAAGCTTCAATAACAGGTTCTAGTTCTCCATCCATTACGCGATCTAGAGTCATAGTTGAAAAGTTAATTCTATGATCTGTTACACGGTTTTGTGGATAATTATATGTTCTTATTTTTTCAGAACGATCTCCGGTACCTATTTTTGATTTTCTTTCAGCACCAATAGCACTTTCTTGTTTATGCATTAATTCATCATTTATTTTAATCTTTAAAAGTTGCATCGCTCTTTCTTTGTTTCGAAGTTGACTTCTTTCTGTTTGACAAGTTACTACAGCTCCGGTTGGAACATGAGTAATACGAACTGCTGAGTTGGCGGTATTTACTGATTGCCCTCCAGCTCCACTTGAATGATATACATCTATTTTTAAATCACTTTCTTTAATGTCGATGTTAACATTGTCAACTTCTGGCATTACAAGGACAGTTGATGTAGACGTATGTACTCGACCTTGTGTTTCTGTAACAGGAACTCTTTGAACTCTGTGTGATCCGCTTTCATATTTTAACTTACTATAAACATTTGAACCCTTAACCATGAATTCTATTTGAGAATATCCACCACTGGTACCTTCAAGAGCATGAATAACTTCAATTTTCCATCCATTGGCCTCGGCATAATAAGAATACATTCTAAATAAGTCTCCGGCGAATATATTAGCTTCATCTCCACCAGCTGCTCCTCTTATTTCCATGATAACATTTTTACCATCATTTTCATCTTTAGGTACTAACAATACCTCTAATTCATGATAAAGTTTATCTATTTCTTTAGTTAAATTATCTATTTCTTCTAAAGCAATTTCTCTTAGTTCTGGATCATTTTCCATCATTTTTGCTTCTTCTAGGTTATTATTTGCTTGTTTATAACTTTGATAAGTTTTAACTGTTTCTTCTAAATCACTTTGTTCTTTAGATAGTTCTTTTACTTTATTAAAATCATTTAGTATTTCAGGATTAGCTAAATCCTTTGTTAATTCATTGTATTTTTCTTCGATAGCATCTAATCTATTAAACATTTTTATCTTCCTTTCTTTGATTTAAATATTTAAAACTAAACGCTATAAGTTATTCTCATCAATATCATCCACTACTACTAAATCCGCTAAATCATCTTCAGCAACATCGTCTGTTTCATCATCTTTATCATAAAAGATATCATCGTCTTCATCTGTTTCTTCTTCAATGTTATCTTCATCATCATTTTCTAATTCTTCTTCATCTTCTTCCATATCAAAGACTAAGTCTAGTTTATGTCTTGATTGAAGATCCCAATAACCTTTATCTAGCATAACAAATTTCTTGTTCGTAGACATTAATTCAAAAAATTCCATTAATTCTTCATCTATTGTTTCTTCTGGTAAGCCTAATACATTAATTACTTTAGCAAAAATATCACGAAGTTTCATTTTTTTGCCACTTTCTTGAAGTATTAGTAAAGCAATATCATCATAGCCCATTAGTTCTAATTCTTCTTTTGGTATTTGCTTTAATTTCATAAATCATTCTCCTTACATTTGTTCTGGTGGGATAACCCCGATTAGATTAAGTGCGTTAAATATTGTTTGTTTAACACATTTAATTAAATTTAAATTTTCTAAAGTTTCTTGTTCATTATCAGTTAATACACGATTTTTTGCATAGTATAAATGGAATAAACTAGCAAGTTCGTATACATAGTTAGTAATTAAATGAGGTAACTCTTTTAAAGCCGCATTTTTTACTACTTCTGGGAACTCATAAACTTTTTCTAAAACATTATATGATGTATCGTCATTAATTGCAATATATTTTTCACAGTTTTTGACATTTTCTTGTCCTTTTAAAATTGAACAAATTCTTGCATAAGCATAGCATACATAAAATACTGGGTTTTCATTTGATTTACTTTTAGCTAAATTAAGGTCAAAATCCATTTGAGTATCCAAGCTATATTTAGAGAAATAATATCTGGCAGCATTTACTCCGACTTCATCAATTAGCTCTTTTAATGTAACTGATTTACCTGTTCTTTTACTCATTTTTACAACTTCGCCATTTTCCACAAGTCTTACAAGTTGTAATAATTTTACTTCTAATTTTTCTGGATCATTTCCTAGAGCTTTAACACTACTTTTTAAACGTGCTACATATCCATGATGGTCTGCCCCGAATATATCTATCATTTTGTCATATCCACGATTAAATTTATCCATATGATATGCTATATCTGGTAGAAAATATGTAGGAATACCATCTTCCTTAATTAAGACATGGTCTTTATCATCAAATAAAGCACTACATTTAAACCATGTTGCGCCATCTAAATTGTAAGTATATCCGTTTTTAGTTAAAATATCCACAACACCCATTAAATCATATTTTTCTGATAAGGCTTTTTCACTTGTTTTTATATCATATTCTATTCTATATTCTTTTAAGTCATCAAATATATGTCCAACCATTTCATTTGTGCCTAACTTTTTAAAATAATCTAAATCATTATTTAATAAAGTGTCTTGATGTTCTTCATATAGTCTTTGGGCTATAGCTATAATTTCTTTTCCATAATATCCATTTTCAGGCATACTAGATTCTATACCACATATTTCTTTATAACGGGCAAGAATTGATAAACCTAAGTTAGTTATTTGATTTCCTAAGTCATTGATGTAATATTCTGTTGTTACATCAAAACCACTGAATCTCATGATACGCGCTAAAGAGTCTCCATAAGCGCCACCACGAGCATTTCCAAGGTGAAGAATTCCAGTTGGATTAGCACTTACAAATTCAATATTAATTTTTTTTCCATTTCCTATATTTGAACTACCATACATTTCTTTTTCTTCTAAAACTTTGTTAATATTTTCAAACAAATACTTTTTACTCACAAAAAAGTTAATAAAACCTGGTGCTTTTACTTCAACTTTAGTTATATTTTCATCACTTATATTATTTGCAATATCATTTGCTATTTCTAAAGGATTTTTCTTAAGTACTCTAGCTAATTTCATAGCTATATTACTTGAATAGTCTCCATTTTCTTGTAATGCTGGTTTACTTATTTCAATTTCAACATTACTTACATTTAATTTTGCTAAAGCTTTTTCAATTACATTTTTTAATATTTCTTTCATAATTCCTCTTTTCTAGTAATTTCTATTACTTTCTTTTCTTCTCCGAGCGAATAAGTTAACCTTATTATATTATCTAACTCTTCAAAACTTGCATTAATATTATATTTTAAATCTGCATTATCAAATTTTACTGTTAATATTTCGTTAGTAAAATCTACCCTGAATATATCACTTTCATTTATTCTTTCATAAATTTTATTAATTAAGTCTACTTTGTGGGTTCCATATTCATCTTTATAATATATAACATTATCTTCATATTTTACTAATTTATCTTTTTCATCAATTATGGTTTCTTCATCATCAAATAGCTTCCAATCTATTTTCATTTAGCCACCTCTTTTTTTCTCACATATTATAACAGACTTTATAATAATTGTATAGTAAAATTGCATAATTTTTTTAAACTTAACTCATACTACTTTTAGGTGATGCCTTTTGAGGACAATGAAGTTTTTAATTAAATCATTTATATTCCTTTTTATTTCATTTGTAGTTCTTTTAATTGGCCTTTACACCTATGCTTATTTAAGTCCCAAACTAGATTTAAAAACTAGCGGGAGTCTATATTTATACGATAATAAAAATGATTTAATATATCAGGGTTCAAGAAGTAATGAATGGGCTAATTTAGAAGATATATCTGATAATTTAAAAAATGCTGTTATTGCTGTTGAAGATAAGAATTTTTATAATCATCATGGCTTTGATTATTTACGAATTGCAAAAGCGATGCTTACAAATATTAAGAAGAAATCTATTGTGCAAGGAGCTTCCACGATATCACAACAATATATAAAGAATTTATATTTAGATTTTGATAAAACTTGGAAAAGAAAAGCTGAAGAAGCAATGCTAACTTTAGAACTTGAAGTTCATTATGATAAAGATGATATTTTAGAAGGTTATTTAAATACAATTAATTATGGACAAGGTAATATGGGTATAGTTAATGCTTCTAGCTACTATTTTAATAAGAAACCTAGTGAGTTAACTTTAGAAGAAGCTATAATGCTTGCAGGTATTCCTAAAAATCCAGCAGGATATAATCCTGTTAGTAATTATGAAGCCTCTCTAAAAAGAGCTTGGGTAGTTGCTAAATCTATGTTTAATAATGGGTATATTGATGAAGATACGTATAATAATTTATTTAAAGAAAAACTAGAGATTTTTGGCCAAACTAAAAATAATAATTTACAAATGATTATGTATTATCAAGAGGCTGTTTTAAATGAGTTATCTAATATAAAAGAAGTTCCGGCGTCATTAGTAAATGCTGGAGGTTTAAAAATATATACAACTTTAGATTTAGATGAGCAAACTAGCTTAGAAAATAATATTTTAAATAATAAGGTTGATGATGAACTACAGGTAGCAAGTGTAATAGTTGACCCTAAAACTGGGGCAGTTAAAGCCTTAACCGGTGGTATGAATTATGCAAAAAGTCAATATAATAGGGCTTTAAAAAGTAAAAGACAAGTTGGATCTACGATGAAGCCTTTTCTTTATTATGCTGCATTAGAAAATAATATGACTATGTCTAGTAGTTTTAGGAGTGAAGAAACAACATTTAATTTAGCTAATGGAAAAACTTATGCTCCACAAAATGCCGGTAATATTTATGCTAGTAAAGAAATAACAATGGCCGCAGCACTTGCTTTATCAGATAACATTTATGCTGTTAAAACTAATTTATTTTTGGGTGTTGATAAAATGATTGATGTTGCTAAAAGAACAGGAATTAATGCCAATTTAGATGAAGTAGCATCACTTCCTTTAGGTACTAGTGAAATAAATATTTTAGATTATGCTTCTGGGTATACAACGTTTGCATCCGGAGGATATCAAAAAGAATTATACTTTATTGAAAAAATTGAAGATATTGATGGTAATGTTTTATATGAACACGAAGATATAAATAGATTAGTTATTAATCCAAATTATACCTATATTTTAAATGAAATGATGACATCTACGACGAATGATGCATATGTAGATTATACAACTCCGACAGCTTTAAATATTGCTTCAACATTAACCCATAAATATGCCTTAAAAACTGGATCAACTAATACTGATTATTGGATAGTGGGTTATAATCCCGATAGACTTATGATGATGTGGATGGGTTATGATAACAATAAAGAAGTTAATGGCAATGTTAGAAATAATGCTAAAAAGATTTGGGCTTTAACTATTGAAGAATCACTAAATAGTATAAATACCACATGGTATGAAACACCTAAAAATGTGGTAGCTATTCCTTTAGATGCTGTAACAGGAAAAACTACGAATAATCAAAATAAAGTAGCATTATATTATTATGTAAAAGGTACAGAGCCTGGAGTTAATAAAGAACAATATGTAATAAAGGAAGAAAATTCTAAAGAAGACTAGATATTTTGGAAGTAATATAATATAATTATTATAGGTGATAAAGATGTATAATTATACTTTTAAAGAAAACGATGAACATGTTTTAAATGAAGCTGCTGATGTAAATATTAAGTTTACAAATAGAAATATGTTAGTTAATATTTTGTTAACAAATAAAAATGTATTAGTATTTTATGATACTGAAAGAGATAATCCAATGAAATCTGGGGGAATGCAAATAATGCCTCAGTTTGAAGTAATATTTAAAATTGATTTAAGTAATATGAATTATAAAATTGAGGATGAAGATACTATAATAAATATAGATAATAACAAAGTTACTTTATATAATTTTAATTTAAAAGATTTTATTGAAAAAGATGACTAGTTTTAATTACTGTCATCCTTTTTAATTATTATATTTATGCGATATTCTGTTGGTAAATTCATTTCTTCTAATCTTACTTTATTACTATCTAAATTAAGACCTCGGATTGTTTTAATAACATAATTTAAATAATCTTGATTATTATTTTCTGTTTCTTTAGGAGATTCTGTAAATAAATCATCAAGCATTTCTATATCTTCAGTTTGATTAATCAAGTTAACTGGATTAGGATTTTCTTGTTTGGGAATTTCAAATGTTGGTATTGTTTCATTTGTATCCATATTAGCTGCAGAATCTTCAAGAAAATTAAAGAATTTATTAGGCATTTTTTCTGGATTTGAGAAAAATGCCTCTGGTGTTATCTTTTCAACAGGTTGTAATTCTTCTTGTTTTTCTTCATTACCAATGATATCTTTTATATCCATTGCTTTGCTATAAATATCTTCGATACTTCCAAGGTTATTATTGTTACTATCATTATTAAAAGATACATCTTCTTTAGGTGTGATAGGTTCAGGAGTTACACTTACTTCATTATTTGGTGATAATTCCATATTTTTTATTTCATCTTCCAATTGCTTTACTGTTAATCTTTCATTAATAATTTTATTTAATAATTCTTTTTGCTTTTCATGTGATGGAACTTTTAATAAAGTTCTAGCATGTCTTTCAGATATTTTTTCAGATAAAATTGCTTCTTGAACAGATTCATCTAGTGTTAATAATCTTAATTTATTTGAAATTGCTGATTGAGATAATCCCATTTTTCTAGCTAGTTCATCTTGAGTCATATAACCTTTATCTAAAAGTGCTTGAAATGATTTAGCTTCTTCGATTGCCGTTAAATCTTTTCTTTGAATATTTTCTACGATTGCTACTTCTGCAGATGCATTATCATCTAAATTAGAAATTACTGCCGGAACTGATGCTAGACCTGCTAGTTTAGCTGCTTTAAATCTTCTTTCTCCAGCAATTATTTCATATTTATCGTTTTTTCTTCTTAATACAAGTGGTTGAATTATACCATGTTGTTTAATAGAAAGTGCTAAATCATTTAATGAAGTGTCATCAAAAGATAACCGTGGTTGAAAACGGTTTGGAATTATGTCCTCAACAGGGACTTGTAATATCGTTTTTTCCATTTCTTTATTATTCACTTTAATCAACCCTTATCATCTATAATGATACATTATTTATTAACTTTTTGCAAGGGCTTTTTAATGATTTTTTCATAAGGTCTTAATTCAGTGTTAAGTGTTTCTTTTTCTTTTTTGACCTTTACAATATTTCTCATTCCTGCCTCTTTTGATAATGAAAATTTATTTATTTCTTCTACTATTCCATGCATTTTTATTATAGCAAATTTTCCATCTTCAATTTCTTTTTCATTACTACCTTTCATAGCAATAAAATATCCATTTATTTTTACTAATGGCATGGCAAGTTCAGTTAAAACTGGCATATTGGTTACTGCTCTTGCTGTAACAACATCATAATAATTTAATCTTTCGTTTCTTATGTTTTCTACTCTAGTGTTGATAAGTTCTAAGTTATCAACATGAATTTTATCTTGTAATTCTGTTAAGAATCTTATCTTTTTATTATTGCTATCAAGTAATGTTACCTTTAAATCAGGGAAAAATATCTTCAGAACCATTCCTGGGAATCCTGCACCAGTACCAAAATCAAGTAAATTTGTACAAGTTTTTAAATCTATTACTTTTGTAAGAGTTAAACTATCATAAAAATGTTTTAAGTATATGTCTTCTAAATTAGTAATAGCGGTTAAATTTGTATGTTCATTATATTCTTGTAAAAACTTAGCATAAATTTCTAATTGACTTAATTTTTTTTCTGTTACTTCAATATTTAAACTCTTACATTTTTCTATAAATTCTTCAATCTTCATTTTTTCCATACTCTTTCTTTAAATAAATTGTTAGAACAGATATATCTACAGGATTTACTCCACTTATACGAGATGCCTGAGCAATTGTTTTAGGTCTAATTTTTTCTAATTTTTGTCTTGCTTCACTTGCTAAGTTAGTAACTTTTTGATAATCAATATCATCAGGTATTTGTTTTTCTTCAAGACGAGATAATTTTTCAACTTCTTTATAGGCTTTTTTAATATAACCATCATATTTAGCGTTTATTTCTACTTGTTCTTTTACTTCAGATGAATAATTTATTTCTATAAAATTTTCAATGAATTTTAATGTTATTTCTGGTCTTTTTAATAAATCATAGTAGTTTAATCCCGTTAAAGGAACATTTATATTATTACTTTCAAATACTTTTATGACATCTTCAGTTAAATGTAAAGTATTTTCTTGTAAATATTTGGTTAATTCTTTTATTTTTTCTTCTTTATCAATTAATCTATTGTATTGTTCTTCATTTATTGTACCTATATCATGGGCATAATGACGAAGTCTTAAGTCTGCATTATCATGTCTTAATATTAAACGAAATTCTGCCCTGGATGTAAGCATACGATATGGTTCAATTGTTCCTTTGGTTACTAAATCATCAATTAAAACTCCGATGTAGGCATCACTTCTTTTTAATATCAATGCCTCTTTATTATCAACTTTTAAAACAGCATTTATTCCAGCTATTATTCCTTGTCCTGCCGCTTCTTCATATCCGCTTGTACCATTTATTTGACCCGCTGTAAATAGGTTTTCTAACACTTTATTTTCAAGTGTTGGTTTTATTTGCAAGGGATCAATAGCATCATATTCTATGGCATATGCATATTTAGTTATAACGGCATTTTCTAGTCCATGTAAGCTATGAACCATTTTTTCTTGAACATCTTCTGGCATACTTGTAGAAAAACCTTGTAAATACCAATCATCATAATATAAACTTTCGGGTTCTAAAAATAATTGATGTCTTTCTTTATCTGCAAATCTTACAATTTTATCTTCAATAGATGGGCAATATCTAGGGCCTACTCCAGTTGCATATCCTCCGTACATGGCTGATTTTGATAAATTTTCTCTGATTATTTGATGTGTTAATTCATTTGTATATAATAAATAACATGATTTTTGATCTTCAATTTTATAATTTGGCCCAAAGTCATTTGAAAATGTCCAGTAAGTGTTATCACCATGTTCTTCACTCATTACGGAAAAATCAATAGAATCTTTTTTTATTCTTTGTGGTGTTCCTGTTTTCAATCTAATTATTTTTAAACCATACTCTTTTAGTTTTGTGGATAAATAGTTACTTCTTCTTTCTCCATGAGGTCCTCCTGGGGTATTCTTACTACCTACGAGTATATTTCCACATAGATAGGTACCTGTTGTTAGAACTACAGTTTTTCCTTCAATTTTTTCATTATTTTCAGTAATAATTCCTTTTACTATGTTATTTTCAATAATTAAATCTTCAACTAAACTTTCTTTGATAGTTAAATTAGGCATCTTCATTAAATATTCTTGCATATTTTTAGGATATGTTACTTTGTCTGCTTGAGCACGAAGACTTCTTACGGCAGGTCCTTTAGAATTATTAAGCATTTTTATTTGAATGTGGGAAACATCAGCGATTCTTCCCATTAATCCTCCGAGTGCATCAACTTCACGAACTATTATCCCTTTGGCAGTTCCTCCGATTGAAGGATTACATGGCATATCCCCGATATTTTTTATATTTCCAGTTATTAATAAGGTATTTTTACCCATTTTGGCAGCGATGTGACTTGCTTCAATTCCCGCATGTCCTCCGCCTACTACTATAACATCATACATATTATCATCTACTTTCCTAAACAAAAATTACTAAATATTTTGTCTACTAATTCACCTTCATAACTATCTCCCATAATTTCTCCGAGATAATCCCAGGCACTTTTTAAATCTATTTCAATCATATCCACTGAAAAACCAGCATCTAAATTACTTTGAGCATTTTTTAATGCTTCATATGCTTTATTTACTAAATCAATTTCTCTAAGATTACATAAATAACTCATATCTTTATTTACAATATTACTTAAATTTAGTTTTTCAGCTATTCTTTCTTTTAACTTGTCTAAACCATTTATATCGATTGTATTTCCATAAACTATATCTTTAATGTTTTCTGGTATTATTAACTTACTTTCCAAATCCATCTTATTTACAAATACTATTAGCTTATCATTGTTATATTTTTCTAACAATACTTTTTCTTCTTCACTAATAGTTTCATTATTATTTAAAACAAATAAAATTATATCGGCATTTTCAGCAGTCTTTTTACTTTTGTCTACCCCAATTTTTTCTACGATATCCTCGGTTTTTCTGATTCCTGCAGTATCTATAAAGTTAATTGCAACACCATTTAATGTAATTGAACCTTCGACGATATCACGAGTTGTTCCAGGAATATTTGTAACAATTGCTTTTTCTTCATCTAATAAACTATTTAGAATACTACTTTTACCTACATTTGGCTTGCCTATTATAGCAACATTTACACCATTTTTAATAATTCTTCCATTTTTAGAACCATTTACTAACTTGATTAATTCTTTATTTATTTCATCTAAATAGCTATGCATTAAATCTTTTGTTACTTCTAGTTCATCAGTATATTCAGGATAATCAATATTTACTTCAATATTAGCAAGTATTTTTGCTATTTTTTCTCGTAAATTGCTTATTTGTTTTGTTAATTTTCCATCAACATTATTTATAGCAAGTGTTCTTGCAGCATCAGTTTTAGCAATAATTAAATCATTAACACTTTCTGCTTCAAGAAGATTAATTCTTCCATTTAAGTAAGCTCTTTTTGTAAACTCCCCAGGTTCTGCTAGTCTACATCCATTTGCAAGTAATACTTCCATTATTTTTTTAGTGGTATTTACTCCACCATGGCAGTTAATTTCAATTGTATCTTCAGTTGTGTATGTCTTTGGTCCACGCATTAACATTACCAAAACTTCATCTATTATTTCTTCATTATATTTGATATGTCCATAGTGAATTGTGTGACTTGAAGCATTTTTTAGGTCATGGTCAAAAATACTATCCACAATGTCTATAGTATTTGGTCCAGTTACACGGACAATAGAGATTGCACCGATGCCCATAGATGTTGATATTGCACAAATTGTATCTTCCATAAAAAATACTTCCTTTCATCGGAAGTATTATAACACATTTTTATATTGTTTTAAAGATTTTTATTTAGCCACATATTAGTTTATGCGAATTGGGTTGCTCATACTTCCGCTCCCCGATAGATAGGTTATGGAAGATGAAAGATTAAAGGACGGACGCACCCCACAGTCGTTGCTAACGTCGTAGCTGCTCACGCTACCATCGCGACTCACAAAGAACGCAATGCCCGAATAGTCAGATCTACGTGAAATCGTCCAGTCAAAATATCCCATATACATCCAATTTATTGTTTTTATAGATGTTCCATTTACATCGTTACCATCATAATTATCCAAAGTTTTAGTCCATGCACTTGGACTTGCTGCAAATCCATAATCTGATACATACATTAATCCTATTTTTGCATCATATGTTGTATTTTCTGATGGGCTTACTATTTCATTTTGATATGCTATAGATGGAACTGAACTACCTATATTATCAAATGTATTTCCTCCAACTTTCCAGGTTGTTGTTGTTATTTTATTTGCCCATGTACTACCAATGTTATTTATAAAGTTTGTATTTAAATTTATTTTATTTAAATTAGACTTACTCCATGTGTTACTTAGGGTTGCATTATTCCAATAATATGTATCTACTTTTGACAAACTTCCTTTATATGTCGAACTTGGTGCACTTAAATTAGAATATTCCCCATCTGTTCCTAGTAATGCATTTGTGATATAATCATATTTGATTAATTTTACTTTGCCATCTATTACTCCGATGATTCTATATAAATTATCTGTTGGGCATGGTGTTTCTGATGAGCCAAAACATACAAAGTTATTAACTCTATTCCATTTCCCAGCACCTGCATATTCCATATTTAAATTTGCTACACGAGCAGTTAAATCATCAGTTTTTACTATATAAGATTTTCCTTTACATGTTGCTTCTGTAACTGGATTAAATTTTCCACTGGCAAAACCAACATTAACACTTTCACCATCTGTGGTTTTACAGGCACCTTCACTCCATGTCACTGGTTTTTCATCTGATAATAATCTTGTTACTGAATTATCCACCAAAATTGTTAATGCATCACTTTTAATTGTGTATACTTTTTTACAATCATTTTCATTTGATGCACCAAATGTTCCACTATATGCACCTTGAACATTTTCACCATTAAATGTACAAGTATTATCTCCACCTGCATATCTATATGAGTTATCATTTGCTCCATTTACTAAATTTTCATCATGATGATATACTTTTGTTGCTCCAAAAACATCTGGTGCTCCCAATGAAATAATACAATTTGCTAAGTTATCACCATTCTTACAATAATCAGAAACAGAATCTGATATTTCTTTTTGTTGAGCAATTAATTTTTCATTAAAACTTTTTCCTGCATTCTTACTTTGATCTTTATCATAATTTATAAATGTTACTGTAACATTCCAAGTATCTATTTTTTGAGGACTTGCACTTATTTCTCTATTACCTAATAAAGTTATTAATCCGATACCTGTTGTGATATCAAACCCTGATATACTTGCACCTTTACCATCTGTTACTGTTTTATATGTAAGGTCATTAATACTTGTTATTTCATTACCTGTGCCATCTTTTACTGTTAAAAGTATTTCTGGCGTATTTGTATCTTGTGTATAATTAAATGTGTTTTTTGATATATTTAAATACAAATAATAATACTTTGTTGCAGTATTTGTTTTACTATTTGCACTTAACATTGCTTTTGCAAATGTTGAACCCGTTTGATTTCCTTTGCCACCTGCAAAATTATCTTGGTCAAGTGATAAATTTAATGCTGAACCTGTTTCAAATGTTAATGTATCTACGGTACTAGCATTTATTTTAATATCAGTTTGGGCTCCTTCACCTGTTTGGGCTGCAAAAAATGCATATGTTGCAGTAACAAGAGTTAGTGCAAGTCCAATAATTGATACTACACTTACTATTTTTGTTTTTTTATTTTCCATTCTTCCACTCCGTAATTTATTTTTCTTATTTTTATGTTATTTTATCATGTTGAATATTAGAGTATTTTTTTATAAGCCAATTTGTCTTAAAAAATAGTAAGCCATTTTGGAATATGATATCTTTTTTGTGAGGAAATATCATGAATAGATTAAAAGAACTCCGTGAAGATAAAGATATAATACAAAATGAGATAGCTAAAGTTTTAGGTATTACTCAAACAGGTTATTCTAAATATGAAGTAGAAACTAATGATATACCTACCGACGTACTTAAAAAATTAGCTAAATATTATAATACTTCAATTGATTATTTATTGTACCTTACTGATGAAAGAAAACCTTATCCTAAGTCAATTGTGGACATAGAAAAAACAAGTTCAAAATAAATATAAGAACTTGTTTTAATTTGTAACTTTATTATTTAAAGAATCAGCATATCCTATTAATTTTAGTTGATCTTCAGTTGCTAGATAAATAAATCTTTCTAATAATTCTTTTTCTTTATTAGTTAAATTTCTATTCATATATTTTATTGGTGTATCATCATCTGTTAATCCTAATAGATAGTCTGTACTTGTTTCTAAATATTTTGCTAACTTTATTAATACTATGGCACTTGGATAACTTACTCCAGATTCATACATACTTATTGATTCTTGAGTTACTCCAACTGCTAAAGCTACATTTAATTGATTTTTGTGTCTTTTTTCTCTGATTATTCTTAGATTTTCCATACTACACTTATTCCTTTCATAAATTAATTTTATAATATTAATTTATATTAAAAATAAGTATATACTATATCTATTATAATTTTAATTTATACAGATAATAATTTGACTTTATTAAGTGTCTTTTTCTTTTAAATATCTTTTAAGAAGGAATGCCATAAAATATGGGAATGTGTAAAACTTGCCATTAAAACCAATATTTTTATTGCATAACTTAATACCATATTTTATATCTTTATATTTATTACTATCAATTAAATTATTTAGTGAAACTGTTGCATTATCATTTGCTTTAACTTCAACTGGTATTAATGAATTCGTATCTCTAATAAAGAAATCCATTTCTATTGTGCCTTTTTCATTTTTATAAAAATATAATTGATATCCTTCTTTTACTAGAATTTCACTAATTATATTTTCATAAATTGCTCCTTTATAAGTATTAAAGTTTTTATTTTTTCTTAAATCTTCTTGAGCTTCATCATCCAGTGATGCAATTAATAATCCTGTATCAGAAAAATATAGTCTATAATTATCTGGATTATAATTTCCTTTTAAAGGTAATTCACAAATCTCCATGCAATAAGATATATTTACTATTCCTGCATCAGACAACCAATCTGAAACTCCACAATATTCACGATTTCTAGCTCCAGGGGATAGTTTTGAAATTTGAAATTTTTTATTTTCATTTCCTAAAAATGTTGAAATTTTTCTATATGCATTTAAAACTCTTGCTTTATCAAAACCTTGAGCATACTTTGAAATATCTTCTTCGTAATCAAGTAATATTTGTTTTTGCATTTCTAGAATACCACTAAAATTATTATTTTCAATGTATCTTTCTACAATTGCCGGCATTCCACCTATTAGCATATATTCTTTAAATACCTTCATCATTACATCCATTGCTGTACTTGATAAAGGTGTACAATTTTTCATGCATAAATATAATTCTTCTATTTGATTTTCTTTGTAACCTTTGGCCCATAAAAATTCTTCAAAATCCATGGAATACATTACATAGTCTTGTTTATTTCCTACGCTATTAGATTCAATTTTGCTATAATTTATTCCTAACATTGATCCTGAACATATTACATCAAATCTTTTATCAATATTAAATGATTTTAGTGATGTTGCACAGTTAATGCAATCTTGAATTTCATCGAAAAATATTAACGTATCTCTCGGTTCAAAAACAAAATCGTTGTTTATCATTGATATGTTATTTATTATATTGTCAACATCAAAGCCATTATCAAAAATAGATTTATATTCCTTTTGTAATGCAAAATTAATTTCAACAAAATTTTTATAGTTATTTTTTGCAAAATTTTCTATTGCATCAGTTTTACCTATCTGTCTTGCGCCTTTTACTATTAATGGCATCTTATATTCTGAATTTTTCCAATCTATCAAAAATTGGTCTATTTTTCGTTTTAATCTTAGCATTTTACCTCACCTCATTATAATTTTATCACAAAATTCCAACCATTTCAACCTATTTTTACACATTTTTCCAACTATTTTAACCACATTTTGCACAAAATTCCAGCTATTTTTGACTTAATTTACACATTTTTCCTAAATTTAGGCATTAAAAAACCACTATTAAAGTGGTTTGATAACGATATGTCTATTTGGTTCTTCGCCTTCACTTTCGGTTTTTACACCTTTAAAATCTGTTAAAGCACTATGAATAATTCTTCTTTCATATGATGTCATATTATCTAAAGCAACTGGAGCATTCGTAGAAACTACCTCTTTTGCTGTTTTCTTAGCTAACCATTCTAGTCTTTTAATATTCTTTTCTTTGTAATTAGAAACATCTAAATTAAATTTATAATATATTCCTGTTGTATTTTGAATATATTGTTTTGCTAATGTTTCTAACGCTTTTAGAGTTGCTCCTTCTTTACCAATTAAAATATAGTCTTTGTTAGAAAACATTCTAATAGTAACTCTATCATCTTTATTGGTAAGTTCCATTGTTACTTCAAGTCCCATGTTTTCTACGACATTTCTTAAGAATTCTTTTATTTCATTATTGATATCAGTCTTCAAATATGCTGTTACTTCATAAATTGTCCCTTGAAATAATTTTCCTTTTTTAACATTACTAGTATAAAGAAATTCTTCTTTTGAAAGATTATTTTCTTCCATTAAAGCACTTAATGCTGCTTCAACACTTTTTCCCTCTTTAATTATCTTTTCCATACTTCATACCTTCTTTCTTAACTAATTTATCTTTTATTTTATCTTTTTTATTATTATCTTTCTTTTTATTAGTTAAGTCTTTATTGTTAACTTTATTAATAATTATATTTTGTACTGCGATGAATGCATATGTAACAATCCAGTAGAATGCTAAGGCTGTTGGTAATGTTAGTGATGCATAAGTTATTACTACTAGCATTACATATAACATTGTTTTCATTTGTTTAGCTGCTTCTGGAGCTGCGCTGCCAGTCTGAGACATTGTTTGTTTAAATGAGAAATATGTTGATACGGCGATTAAAACTAAAAGTAATAAATATAGATAATTACCGGTTTTAATACCCACAAGTGGGGTCATACCTAAATTGAATGTTAATAATGTTTCTTCATATATAGCTGGTGTTCTATATATTGCTTGTAAGAAGGCAAAGAATAATGGTAATTGAATAAACGCCATTAAACAACCTATCATTGGATTTACTTTATATTTTTTGTAAACCATCATTGTTTCTTGACTTTTAGCCATCAAAGATTCATTATCTGTTCTATTACGATATTTTCTTTCAATTTTTTCAATTTCTGGTTGAGCTTTTTTCATGTTCATAGTTTGTTTAGTACTCTTTATTGTAAATGGTAAAAGTACTAATCTAATTGCTAAACCTATAAGAATTAAAGAAATACCAAAGTTACCCACTAATTTACCTAGAACAAGTATTAAGAATGCTAAGGGTTTTACAAATAAAAATTCCCATAAACCTGATGATTCGTTTGATGTAACTTTAAATTCTGTACATGCTGGTAAATCTTCAAAATCAATATTTAATTGATCTTTGTATTCTTTATAAAGATTATATAATTCGCCATCTTTTTCTGGTAAACATACAATATCTTTTTCAAGCATTTGACCAGTTTCTTTATATGTTACTATTTTATTGTCTTTATCTTTTATATACTTGTTATCACCACATCCACTTGTAAGCAATAAAACACAAACAAGTATAATTGCCATTATTTTATTTTTCATGAATTTCCTTTCTTCAGTGTATTTATTAAATCATTTTCTAAATCACTAAATGAAGCATTATTTGCTTCCTTTTTAATCATTATAATATAATTGTGATTATTTTTAAAGAGAAATCTGTTATTATCTACAATATTTCGAAATTGTCGTTTAAATTTATTTCTAACTACAGCATTACCTAGTTTTTTACCAACTGCAATACCATAATTTGGTTTTGAAAAGTCTTTTTCTTTGAAAAAAATATATACATACTTTCCTTTTATTTTATTTCCTTTATTTATAATCTCATTAAATTCTTCATGAGATTTAACCATTTCGTATCTTTTCATAATTTTTTTTAGGAAAAAAAACCACAATAAAGTGGTTTTTTACTTACATAAAACTTTACGTCCTTTTCTACGACGATTCTTTAATATATCAGTTTCTTTACGAGCAAAAAAACCATGTTTCTTTGCTGCTTTTCTTTTATTTGGTTGATATGTTCTTTTCATAATATAATTTCTCCTTTTCTTTAATAGCGTTATTATTATAATATTAAAATTAATGATAAGTCAAGAAAAATTGCTATTTACAGCCATTTTAATGTCAAATTAACTACTTTTTTGCAAAATATTCTTGGTGTATTTCATGGATAAATGTTATTCCTGGTAGAGTTCGTATTAATTTTTGTTCTTTTTTGGTAACACTTGTACTCCACCCAATATCTTCCGTAATTAATTTTGAAGGAATGGTTACAAATTCTATTTTTTCTAAGGCAAATTCTTGTAATAATTCTTTGTGCAATTCTTGCGATAAATCTCTTTTTATAAAAAATTCTTCCGCTTTTTTTCTCGTAACTTCTCCTTCACTTGATAAGTATAAGTCATTAACAATAGAAATATTTTGCCAATCTTCAAAATTATATAATACTCTAATTAATCTAAATAAATTAGAATTTGCTTCATCTCTTAATTTTGATATTCCTTGCATTTCATATGAATCATAATGTGGAAGTTTATCGAAACTAACAAATTTGGTTGTATCAAGTCTTGTAAGTAAATTGTCTATTAAGTGATAAATATTATATAAAGCTACTTGGTAATAGGTTTCATCTTGTGATAATTCTATTCTTGTTTTTGAATTTATATAATCTTTTGTTACTGCAAATTCTAATTCTAATAATGAATTTAAATAATCGAATATTTCTTTAGTGAATTTATCTTTATTTGTATAAATAATTTGTTTTAATCTTGATTTTGATTCTAAAATATTTGCCATGTCAAAACCTTCCCTTCAACATATTAAAATATTTTAACATATTATTTTAATTATTCAACTATTTTTGGAAGATTATATATAAATGTAAATTTGTAATAATTTGTTTTTAAACTTTTATTGTAATCATACATTTTAGAAAATTTTGTATTATATTCAATACCGTCTTTTAACATATATAATATAATGTTGCACCATTCGGGATGTACTTTATAAAAATTACTTTCAGTATAATACCTTTTTACTTTTTCAAAATCATAATCTAAAATTATTTGGTCATATATAATTAAATCATCAGATAAAGATAAAATTCCAAATGTTGATGATTTTGATCTACCCATGGATAAATTAACTGCTCCGGAATTTACAAACAATCTATTTTTGTAGATCTTTTCAAAATATCTATGTGTGTGTGCAAACAAATACACATCGGCATCATAATCAATTATTACTTTAGCAAATTGTTCATATGACGTTGAATCTATCATATCCCTACTTTTGTAAGGACTTCCATGAGACATACAAATTTTCTTATTAGCAATATTTATTATTTTTGTTGTGGGTAACTTTTTTAGATATTCTAGGTTTTCTAATGTTAAATTTTGGTAAGTATAATAAAATGAATAAAATTTTTCAGATATTTCACCAGAATTAGGTGTTAATTTTAGTAATGATTCTTCCCTATTACCTAAAATTACTTCAGAATTTAGTTTTTTTAGAGTATCTATAATTTTATTATCATCGGGTCCATCAGTTAAAAAATCTCCACAAACTAAAAATTTAGATATGTTCTTATCTTTTAAATAATCTAGAGCTTTATTTAATAAAAATAAATTACCGTGTATATCATTTAAAATTGCTACTTTTTCCATTTTACATCATTACTATTATATCACAACTTTTTGTTAATAACTAGCCATTTTTGTGGATTGTGGATAATTTGTGGATAACTATCAAAAATAATCCACATAATTAACAACATTTTATCAAAATTGTGTTTGTTGATAGAATGGGGATAAATACTATGTTAACAAAAATTTGTTGATACTGTTGATAACTTGTTTAAACAAGCATAAAATAAGACTTTTCTCTGTTGATAATTTTGGGGATTATAAAAAAGTTATCAAAAATTGAAATTTAGTCTTTTTTTTTTTAGAAAAATGGGGTAAAATTTAGTTAGGAAATTTAGTTAGTGGGGTGAGGTTTTGAAAACTGATGAGCTTTTTTCACATTTTTTAAAAGATATTCAGAATCAAGTTAGCGATACAATTTATAATATTTGGTTTTCAAAACTTGAACTATTATCAATTGTCAACAATGTAGTAACAATAAAAGTTGGATTGCAAATAACTAAAAAAATGCTTGGAGAAACATATAAAGATCTTATAAGTAATACATTTTTTGCTTTAACTGGTATAAATTATACATTTAATTATATTACTGAAGAAGAAGTTGAAAACTTTGTTGAACCTGTAGTTCCTGAAGAAACTGTTGAAAAAGATATAGAATGGAATACAAATTTAAATCCAAAATTTACTTTTGATAATTATGTAGTAGGTAATTCAAATAGACTTGCATTTGTTGCAGCCAGAGCAGTTGCGGAAGCTCCGGGAACTATCCACAATCCGTTATTTATATATGGAAGAAGTGGAATAGGGAAAACACATTTAATGCAAGCAATAGGAAATTATATTAAAGATCATTCTAATTTAAAGGTATTATATACAACAAGTAATGAATTTAGAGATGAATTTACTGGTATTGCTACAAGTAATAATAAAATGGGATATGCTAATGATTTTAAAGATAAATATCGTAATGTAGATGTATTAATAATAGATGATATTCAATTTTTAGTAGAAGCAGAAAAAACACAACAAGAGTTTTTCCATACATTTAATGCTTTACATCAAGCAAATAAACAAATAATTATAAGTAGTGATAAGAGTCCAGATGACTTAAAGAAAATTGAAGAAAGACTTAGAAGTAGGTTTATGTGGGGGCTTCCTGTTGATATATTCCCACCAGACTTTAATCTAAGATGTGATATTATAAGATCAAAGATAAAAAATACAAGTATTGAAGATAAATTAACTAATGATGTTATAGAATATATTGCTAATTCATGTGTTAATGATGTTAGACACATTGAAGGAACTATAAACAGGTTGCTAGCTTACACAGCAATGATGGTTCCTGATAAAATTACTTTGGATTTTGCTAACGAAGCATTAAATGATTATGTTAATACTAACATATTTATCAACAATTCGATTGGTTCTATCCAAAATGCTGTTGCAGAATATTTTAAAATATCGGTAGATGATTTAAAAAGTAAGCGAAGAACTAATACAGTAGTAAAACCTAGACATATAGCAATGTACTTATGTAGAGTTGAAACAGATGAAAATTTACAGAAAATAGGACTTGAATTCGGGGGTAGAGATCATTCTACAGTATCAACAGCATGTGATAAGATAAAAGAAGAATTAGAAACTAATCCGAATTTAAATAATGTGTTGAAAGAAATTAAAATGAAGTTACAATAATGTTGATAAGTTGGGTATAAAAAATAATCATTTTCTAAGTAAAATAAGTAAATTAATTAGTTATCAACATTATCAACGCTATTAATAAATAATAATAAAAAAAACTAATAAAGAAAGAAGGAAAAAATATGAAATGGACAATTGAAAAAAATGTAATTTTGGAAGCATTAAATAATGTTACTAAAGCTTTAAGTCAAAGGACTACAATTCCAGTACTAAATGGAATAGTATTTGATATTAATGAAAAAGGAATGGAATTACTTGCTAGTGATTCAGAACTTACTATTAAAGTTTTAATTCCTCATGAAAATATTAAAATGATGGAAGGCAAAGGAAGAATTATTATTCAAAGTAAATATTTTGTGGATATGATTAGGAAAATGCCTAGTGATGTAATAGATTTTGAAGTTGAAGATAATCTAAAAATAAAGATTAGTACTCCGAATAATCAATATAGATTAAATTGTTATAATCCAAATGATTATCCAAATATTATGATTGATAAGGGTAGTGATGTAATTAATGTTAATTCACAAAATTTAAGAGAATTAATAAATCAAACATCTTATGCATTGTCAACACAAGAAGTAAGACCACTTCTTACAGGTATTAATTTTAAAGTAAATGGTGATATTTTAGAATGTATTTGTACTGATTCTTATAGATTATCTAAGAAAAATATTAAATTAGATGTACCTAGTTCTAAACAAATAAATATTGTTATTCCTGGTAGAAGTATTACTGAACTAGAAAAGATTATAGCAGATGATGATAATGTGGAAATCTATGTATTTACTAACAAAATATTATTTGTTTATAAGAATATTTATATTCAAAGTAACCTTTTAAGTGGAAGTTATCCAGAAACTAGTCATTTTATTCCAAATGATTTTGCATATATTATTAATTTAAATATGAGAGAATTTTATGATGCTGTTGATAGAGCTTCATTACTTGCTCAAAATAAAGATAAAAATATAATAAAAATGCATATTCAAGATAAAGATATGGTAATAACATCTACAAGTAATGAATTAGGTAATGCTGAAGAAAAATTAAGTATTGATTGTAATAATAAAGAAAAGATAGAAATATCTTTCTCAAGTAAATTTATGATGGATGCCTTAAAGGTAATTAAAGAAGAAAATATTTTATTATTATTAAATACAGATGATAAACCTATTCTTATAAAACCAGTTGTAGATGATACTTTAACAGAGTTAATTTTACCTATAAAAACATATTAATTTTAAAAAATGAACAAAATATTAACTTGTTCTTTTTTTTTCGACAAATTTTTTAAAAAGGTTTTGCTATTATAGCAAATCAAGAAAGGAGAATTAAGATGTTTAAAATTAATAATAATACTCTTTTTATGGAATTTAATGGCGAAAATACTATTGTTCATGAAGAAGATAATCAATTAAAATTTGATGGTAATTTATTAAATTCTATATTAAATTTTAGCTGTATTTATTATGGTAGTTCTTTGAAGGGAAGAATTATGGGAAGTAAAAATATTCTTGGTGGTTGTTATAAGTTACCAATTATGATAAGTGAAAAGAATAATATAATCTTTTTTCCAATAAAAGAAGAAAAAAGCTATTATTGGCTTAATTTTAATAAAGTGCAAAACTATGAAAAGAGTCAGAATGGTATTGTTGTTTTATTTAAAAATGGTGAAAAAAAATGCTTTAATATAACCCCTGCAAAGTTTAATAATCAACTTTTAAAATGTAGTAGGTTGTGGTTAGTGTATTTAACACGAGGATAATTTGTTAAAAAGTGAGATTTTTCTTTTATTAGGGGAATTTTTGTGATATAATTATTATGTGTATAGGTATACCAAAATGCCTTAAATTTTTAATGTAGGGCACTAAAGGGGGTAATTTAATGAAAATAGATAATTTAACTTTAATGAATTTTCGAAATTATGAATCATTAAATATCTCTTTTGGTGACTTAAATATTATATATGGTTTAAATGGTAGTGGAAAAACAAATATTATTGAAGCTATATATACTTTAGCACTAACTAAATCATTTAGAATAAATAATGATAAAGTGATGATTAAGAAAGGAAAAATAAAAGCAAAAATTAATGGAAATGTTTTTAAAAATAATGATGAAAATGAGTTTGGTGTAGAAATAAGCAATGAAGGAAAAATTGTAACAATTAATGGTGAGAAGCAAGATAAAGTAAGTGATTATGTTTCAAGAGTAAATGTTATTTTATTTAATCCAAGTGATACAAGATTAATTGATGAAGCACCAAGCGAAAGAAGAAGATTATTAAATATTGAAATTAGTCAAATTTATAAAGAATATTTAGTAATTTTAGCTAATTATCAAAAGATTTTAAAACAGAGAAACTTTTATTTAAGAGGAATGTATGTAAATGGTAATTACACAAGTACTTATTTAGATATTTTAACTAAAAAGTTGATTGAATATGGGAGTATTATTTGTAAATATAGAGAAAATTTTATTGATAATATAAATAAATATATTACAAGTAATTATGAAAAAATATTTGGTAGTGGAACTTTAAAAGTAAGATATGTATCAACATTTAAGAAAAAAGATGAAGAAACTTTATTTAAAAGATATAAAGAAAATTATCAGAAAGAACTTAGTGTTGGTAAAACTTTGGAAGGAATTCATCATGATGATATTGTATTTATTTTAGATAATAATAATTTAAAAGAATGGGGAAGTGAAGGGCAAAGAAAGAATGCTATTATTTCCTTTAAGTTAGCAGAAATAAGTGTTGTTAATGAAATAAAGGGATATTGTCCAATACTTATTTTAGATGATTTATTTAGTGAGTTAGATAAGAATAAAATTACTAATATGTTGGGGATGCTTGATAGAAATGTTCAGACATTTATAACAACAACTGATTTAAAAAATATTAGTAAAAAGGTAATAAAAGATGCAAAGAAATTTAAAGTAATTGATGGTATATTAGAGGAGGAGTAGAATATGAAAGAAACACATTATACTGATAGTGATATACAGGTTTTGGAAGGGCTTGAGGCTGTTAGAAAAAGACCTGGTATGTATATAGGATCAACTGGTGAGAGAGGTCTTCATCATTTAGTTTGGGAAATCGTAGATAATGCTGTAGATGAAGCATTAGCTGGTTTTTGTGATGATATTGAAGTTATGATTAATAAAGGAGATATTATTGAAATAAGGGATGATGGTAGAGGTATACCAACAGGTATTAATGCCAAAACAGGATTATCAACAGTAGAAACAATTTTTACAGTGCTTCATGCTGGTGGTAAATTTGGTGGTGAAGGTTATAAAGTTTCTGGAGGTCTTCATGGTGTTGGAGCTAGTGTTGTTAATGCATTGTCTAAATGGCTTGAAGTTAAGATTTATCGTGATGGAAATGTATATTATCAAAGATTTGAAAATGGTGGACATCCAGTTGAACCATTAAAAATCATTGATACTTGTGATGTTGAAAGAACTGGAAGTACGGTAATATTTAAACCTGATGAAGAAATATTTACGGAAACAACTGTATATAACTATGATACTTTATATAAAAGATTACAAGAAATTGCTTTCTTAAATAAAGGTCTTAGAATTAATTTATATGATTTAAGACAAACACCTGAAAAACATGATACTTTCCTTTATAATGGAGGTATTATTGAATATGTTGAAATGCTTAATAAGAGTAAGACACCAATTCATGATGATATAATTTATATGGATGGTTCTGAAAATGGGATTGAAATTGAAGTTGCTTGTCAATATAATGAAACTTATTCACCAAGTATTTATTCGTTTACTAATAATATTAATACTTATGAAGGTGGTACTCATGAAGATGGAGTTAAAGCTGCTTTAACTAAAGTTATTAACAATTATGCTAAAAATGCAAAGATATTAAAAGAAAATGATGCTGCTTTAATTGGAGAAGATTGTCGTGAAGGTTTAACAATGATTATTTCTTGTAAACATCCAGATCCTCAATTTGAAGGACAAACTAAGACTAAGTTAGGCAATAGTGAAGTTAGAAAAATAGCAAGTGATGTATTTTCACAAGGTTTCGAAAGATTTTTAATGGAAAATCCTAATGAAGCTAGAACAATTGTGGAAAAATGTATTAGTGCATCTCGTGGTAGAATAGCTGCGAAGAAGGCAAGAGAAGCCACTAGAAGAAAAAGTGATTTAGATATCGTAAACTTTGGAGGAAAACTTGTAGATTGTAAAGAAAAAGACCCAAGTGTTTGTGAAATATTCTTGGTCGAAGGGGATAGTGCAGGGGGTTCTGCGATTAAGGGTAGAAATAGTATGACTCAAGCTATACTTCCTTTGAAAGGTAAAGTATTAAATGTTGAAAAAGCAAGACTTGATAGAGCTTTAAGTAATGATGAAATTAAAACAATTATTACGGCTTTCGGTACTGGTATTGGTCAAGAATTTGATTTAAGTAAAATGAGATATCATAAAGTTATTATTATGAGTGATGCCGATGTTGATGGATCTCACATTAGAGTTTTGTTATTAACATTATTTTATCGTTTCTTTAAACCAATTGTGGAAGCTGGTTATGTATATGCTGCTCAACCACCTTTATATTGTATTAAACATGGTCAAACTATAAAATATGTTTTAAATGATGAAGAAAGAGATGAATATATCAAAACATTAAATGAAAAGAATGTTAGATATGATATAGCAAGAATGAAAGGTTTAGGAGAAATGGATGCTGAAGAATTAAATGAAACTACAATGGATATAAATCATAGAATTCTTCGTAAAATAACAGTAGATGATGCTATTAGTGCTGATGCAGCATTTAGTAAATTAATGGGTGAAGAAGTTGAACCTAGACGTAAGTTTATTGAAGAAAATGCAACTTATGCAAAGAATTTGGATTTTTAGGAGGTTATTATGGATCATAGTAGAGATAGACTAGAAGAAAATAATATAGTAAGTGAAATTGAATCTTCTTTTATTGAATATTCAATGAGTGTTATTATTTCCAGAGCTTTACCAGATTTAAGAGATGGTTTAAAGCCAGTTCATAGAAGAATTATTTATGATATGTTAGAAAATGGATTAACACCAGATAAAAAACATCGTAAAAGTGCGACGATAGTTGGGGATGTAATGGGGAAATATCATCCACATGGAGACTCATCAATATATGAAGCCATGGTAAGAATGGCCCAAGATTTTAATTATCGTTATTTACTTGTTGATGGTCATGGTAACTTTGGTAATATTGAATATCCTAGAGCAGCTGCTTATCGTTATACTGAAAGTAAACTTGCTAAGATATCAATGGAACTTTTAAGAGATATCAATAAAAATACTGTTAATTTTGTACCAAATTATGATGATTCAACTGAAGAACCTGAGGTTTTACCTTCAAGATTTCCAAATATTTTAGTTAATGGAACAATGGGTATTGCAGTTGGTATGGCAACAAATATTCCACCACATAATTTAGGTGAAGTTATTGATGGATGTATTGCATATATAGATAATCCTGAAATTACTACGGAAGAATTAATGCAACATGTTAAAGGTCCAGATTTTCCAACTGGTGGTATTATTTTAGGTAATTCGGGAATAAAAAAAGCTTATGAAACTGGTAGAGGTTCAATAACTATTAGAAGTAAAGCAACAATTGAGGAAAAGAATGGAAGACATTATATTGTAATTGAAGAAGTTCCTTATGGAGTAAATACACTGGATTTAAAACAAAAAGTTGCTGATTTAGTACATAATAAAGTACTTGAAGGTATTACTGATTATCATACTGATTTAAAAGATGGTATTAAGATAACTATAACACTTAAAAAGGATGCTAATCCTCAAGTAGTTTTAAATAATTTATATAAGCATACGGCTTTTCAAACAACTTTTGGTATTATCTTCTTAATGCTTGATAAAGGTGTTCCAAGAACATTAGGTTTAAAAGATATAATTAGTAAATATGTTGATTATCAACAAGAAGTTATTATTAGAAGAACTCAATTTGAATTAGATAAAGCTGAAAAGAGAGTACATATCTTAGAAGGTTACCAAATTGTATTTGATAATATCGATGAAGTTATTAAGATTATTAAAGAATCTAAGGCAGATGGTGAAGCCAAAGCTAAGTTAATGGAACGTTTTGGATTAACTGAAGCTCAAACTGATAATATTTTAGAAATGAAATTACGTCGTTTAACGGGTCTAGAACGCGAAAAGATTGAAGAAGAACTAAATGCATTAAGAATCGAAATAGAACGCTTACGTGGCATTTTAGCGGATAATAATAAGGTATTAGGTATCATTAAAGATGAAATGACTGAAATTAAAAATAAATATGGTGATGAAAGACGTACAAAAATTGATATGACTGCGGTTGATTATATCGAAGATGAATCTTTAATACCAGAAGAAAATATCTTGGTAGTACTTACTAACAAAGGTTATATTAAGAGAACTACATCTGATACATTTAAGTCACAAAACCGTGGTGGTGTTGGAATCAAGGGAATGACTACGAATGATGAAGACTTTGTAGAACACATGATTAACTTATCAACACACGATTATATCTTATTCTTTACTGATAAAGGTAAAGTTTATAGATTAAAAGGTTATGAAATTCCAGAATTCTCTCGTCAATCTAAAGGAATTCCAATTGTTAACTTACTTCAAGTAGAAAAGGATGAAAGAGTTAATGCTGTTATTCAAATAAACCGTGAAGAAGAATGTAAATACTTATTATTTGCTACGGAAGGTGGAGTTGTTAAGAAAACCTTAATTAGTGAATTTGCTAATATTAGAAATAGTGGTAAGATTTGTATTTCATTAAGAGATAATGATAAATTAATTGATGTTAAAAAAACAACTGGTAATGATTTAGTACTTCTAGGTAGCGATAGTGGTAGAATGGTTAAATTTAACGAAGATGAAATAAGAGTTATGGGTAGAACTGCTTCAGGTGTCAGAGGAATCTCTTTAGATGGAAGCAAATGTATTTGTTCTGAAATCGTTAAAGAAGATGATACAATATTACTAGTAACTGAAAAAGGCTATGGTAAACAAACTAAAGTAAGTGAATATCGTCAAACAAGAAGAGGATCAAAAGGTGTAAAAGCCATGAATATAACTGATAAAAACGGAAGTTTAGTTAGTGTTAAAATTGTTCAAGATAATCAAGAACTAGTTATAATGACTAACTCAGGTATGACAATGAGAATGCCTTTAGATCAAATATCATTATTGGGTCGTGTAACTCAAGGTTTAAGACTTATCAACTTAAAGGATAATCAAAAAGTATCAACTATTAGTTTAGTTGAAAAAGAAGAAGTTAGTGAATCTGCAGAAGAAGAAACAAATAATTTGAGTGAAAATGTATCTAATAAAGATGAGAATATAACTGAAATTAAAGAGACTGAATAAGTCTCTTTTTACTTGTTATAATGTGTATATACAATGTATAATATCTAAAGCTAATATTTAATTATATTAATAATAAATTGATTTTAGATTACTAACATATTTATTACAAAAAGCACAAAGTTTCACGTGAAACTTTTTTTATTATTTATCATTGCTTAACAAATAGTTAAACACAGATATTTAAGGTTAATAAAATTAGTTTTTTATTATGCAAAACATATTAAATTTTTATAGTTTTTTTGTTTCACGTGAAACATATATTAATAAGTATTATTTTTGTA
Source organism: uncultured Bacilli bacterium (assembly GCA_934096035.1). Classification (GTDB taxonomy): domain Bacteria; phylum Bacillota_I; class Bacilli_A; order RF39; family UBA660; genus Onthocola_B. The sequence goes on along the minus strand of CAKOKX010000001.1, from coordinate 149,139 downwards.
AATAAATTTATATAAATAATTGTTTTGTCTATTTTTTTTAATTAATTAGGATGTACTAAATAGTAAAACAATTTTTTATTATTTTAATTATAATTCTACTTTTTAACCGAATATGTAATAATTTTAGTTGATCCAATAGTTTTTAATAATGATATGTAATATGTATTATGTTTCACGTGAAACATTAGTGTTGATAACTTGTTGATATAATTATTTTTAATATTATTAGTAATATAATTATATTTTTAAATTATGTGCTATTATTGTTATGTTTCACGTGAAACATATGTTGATAAGTTGTTGATTATTTAATTAATACGATCAAATTTAGATTTTATGTTTCTAGCTTGTTAATGTATATAAATATTTTAGCTGTTATTAATCAAATTATGCTTTAATGTTTCACGTGAAACTAAATGGTGTTAATAAAATGTATAATACAGTTATATATAGTTAATATTTTGTTAATTAAGTATATTATATTTATATAATTACAATTATAATGTTTTTATTGTGTTTCACGTGAAACATTTAAGGCAAACATATGTATGTATTGTTCTTAAGTAAAAAAATAAATGAAAATTAAATTAAGAAAAATTATTTCCCGGGAAATAATTAGTTAACATAATATTTTGTTCAAAATAGTATAATTTATTTATTTTAAAAAAGCCAGATATTTAAATAGATCAAATGGGTTTTGATATAAAAAAACGTAATAAAAAAAATCTTAGATTTTCTAGAACAAATATTTCCCGGGAAATATTTTAAAAATTTTATGAAAATCAACAAATTGTTATTACTATTATTTTTATCCATAGTGATTTTAAGGCATATATTAGCCAAAAATTTAAATGTTTATAAAGTTAAATTGTTAGTTATCAACACAAAAATAATTTGGAACAACAAAAAAAGTATGAATTGAATATATGTGGTAAAAAGTATTGACATGGTTCCTTTTATTTGATACGATTTATTCGTGCAACAAATATGCTGTAACTTGGTCAGGATTGGAAAATAGCAGCCACATCAGCCTATGTTTGTGTGCACCTTTTTTTTGGAGGAAAATATTATGAACAATAATATAGATAAAATAATAAAAGAATCAAAATTATCGTTAGATTCTATGGATGTACCAATTGGTGCAATTATAGTTAAAGATGGAGTTTTAGTTGTGTCTGGTTTTAATACAAGAGAAAAGAATCAAAATGTTTTAGAGCATGCAGAAATTAATTGTATTATAAAGGCACAAAATATTTTCAATAACTGGAATTTAAGTGGTTGTGATATGTATGTAACTTTAAAACCATGTTCTATGTGTACAGAAATAATTAAACAATCTAGAATTAATAATGTTTATTATTTATTAGATAAACCAGAAGAAAAAAAAGAGTTTTATAAAACAAAATTTGAAAGAATAAATGAAAAAAATAAAGAACAAGAATATTTAGAAATATTAAGTAAATTTTTTAAAGAATTAAGAGAAAAAAAGTAATTGTTGTGGTATAATGGTATCAGGAGGTTTTCTTATGAATTATAAAGTTTTATATCGTAAATATAGACCTGATGGATTTGATTCATTAATTGGTCAAAACCATGTTGTGGATATATTAAAAAATTCTATAAAAGAACAAAAATTAGCACATGCATATTTATTTTCTGGTCCTAGAGGTACAGGAAAAACATCAACAGCGAGAATATTAGCAAAATCAATTAATTGTTTAGATAATAAAAGTGGTATTGCATGTGGTAAGTGTGAAAATTGTCTTTCATTTAATGGAAATCCAGATATTATAGAAATAGATGCAGCATCAAATAATGGTGTAGATGAAATAAGAGAACTAATAAATAATGTTAAAATAATGCCTACGAGTTTAAAATATAAAGTTTATATTATTGATGAAGTTCATATGTTAAGTCAAAGTGCCTTTAATGCATTATTACTTACTTTGGAAGAACCACCAGCACATGTTATATTTATATTGGCTACGACTAATTTAGAGAGTGTGCCTATAACAATTGTTTCAAGATGTCAAAGGTTTGAATTCCATCGAATAACTGATCAAGATATAATTGATAGATTAAAGTTTGTTTGTGATGAAGAAAAGATAGAATATGAAATTGATGGATTACAGGAAATAGCTACTTTGGCTGATGGTGGTCTTAGAGATGCATTAAGTATTCTAGATCAATTATCTAAAAACGAAGAAGTTATTACAAGTTCTTTAGTTTCAAAAGAGATTGGAAGCATATCAAATAAAAAAATTGAGGATCTTTTAGTATATTTAGATAAAAATGATATAAATGGCATTGAAAACTTGTTTAATGATTTACAAAGTGCAAACTTGAATTATAAAGTGTTTATTAAAAAATTAGTTCTTATTTTAAGTGAAAAAAGTGTTAAGATTTTATCAAATCCAGAAATTTCTAGATTATCTTTTGATGATTATAAGAATTTAGTTATTGAATTAAATAATATATTAATGAAAATAAACATTAGTGTTAATCCGTATTTACTTATTAAAATGATTGTTTTAAGTTATATAGAAAATGCTAAATTAAATAATTGTATTGAAGTAAATAAAAGTAATGTTGAAATACCAAAAAAAATAGAAAATAAAGTTGAAAAATTGCCGGAAAATATCGAAAAAAACAAGGGAGAATCTCAAAAAAAATTTGATGAAAATGTAGAAAATAAAAACGTTGATATTAGAATAAATAATTGTTTTGTAGGTGCTACAAAAAATGATTTAAATGAAATGAAAAGCAAATGGGATGAATTTATAAATAATTTAGATGATGCTTTAATAAAGGGAATAGTTAGTGATACTATAGTAGTGGCAGCTTCAAAAGATTATACTATTATGGAAGTAACAATTCCTCATGGAGATATAGAATTAAATGAAAAAATAGATTTAATTGAGGATTTATTTAATAAAAAGTATGATTTTAAATATAAATTTGTTTTTATAGATGAAAATAAGTGGCAAAAAGAAAAATTAGAGTATATAAACAACTTAAAAAGTGGTTATAAATATACTTTAATTGAAGAAACAAAAGAAAAATTAAATAATGATATTGATATATCTGATGTTGCAGATATATTTGATATAAATAAAATAGAAGTAGAATAAGGAAAGAAGGTAAAAATTTATGAATATGCAACAAATAATGCAACAAGCACAAAGAATGCAAAGGGATATTACGAAGAAAAAAGAAGAAATAGATGGAATGGAGTTTCTTGGAAAATCTGAATGGGTTGAAATAGTATTTAATGGAAAAAGAGAAATTAAATCATTTAAGATTTTAAAAGATGAAATAGATGCTGATGATAAAGAAATGCTAGAAGATATGATTATGATAGCAATTAAAGATGCGTTTAGTAAAATAGATAAAGAAACTGAAAGTAAATTAGGAAGCTATGCATCTATGAGTGGGCTGTTCTAAAATGATATATCCTGAGTCATTAGAAAAATTAATAAATTATTATAAAAAATTACCAGGAATTGGTGAAAAAAACGCTGAAAGATTAGCACTTGCAACATTAAATTTTAAGGAAGAAGACTTAGATAAATTTTCAGAATCTTTGAAAAATATAAAAAAGATACATAAATGTAGTATATGTGGTCATTTAACAGAAAATGAAATTTGTAATATATGTAGTGATCCTTCTCGAAATAAAAATTTAATTTGTGTTATTGAAGATTATAAAAGTGTATTTTCTTTTGAAAAAGCCGGTAACTATAAAGGTGTTTATCATGTGCTTAACGGTCTTATTAGTCCTGCCGATAATATAGGCCCTGATAATATTAATTTATCTAGTTTAGTTAAAAGAGTAGAAGAAGCGGAAAAACCAGAATTAATATTAGCTCTAAAGTCAACAATTGAAGGAGAAACAACAACATTATATATTAAGAAAATATTTGAAAAAAAGAATGTATTAATTTCGAGATTATCATATGGTATTCCAATGGGAGCTGAAATAGATTATTTAGATATAATAACACTAGATAAAGCCTTAGAAGATAGAAAGAAAATAAGTGATTAAATAGTTGTTTTTTTCATATAGTTAAATGGAGAAACTTATGAAAAAAATAATTTTTATAGTAATTAAGAAAATAATTTTAGCAGTTTTTTTAGTATATGCATTTAATTTATTAGTAAGTGGTTTAAAAATATTTATTCCTATAAATGTAGTAACAGTAAGTGTGGTAGCTTCTTTAGGAATGAGTGGATTATTGGCATTAGTAGCAATTTATTTTGTCTTGTTATAGGAGGATTTGTGGAAGTAAAAGTTTTAGAAAATTTAGTAAAATATTATCATGAGAATAAACTATCTCATGCTTATTTAATTGAAACAAATAATCTGGATAATTGTTTTAATGATTTAATAATTGTTATTAAAAAAATATTTTGTCAAAATAAATTTAGTGAAAAGTGCAATAAATGTAATATTTGTAATCTAATTGAACAAAACTATTTACCATCATTAATTGTGATTAATCCGGATGGTATGAATATAAAAAAAGAACAGATATTAGATTTAAAAAAACAATTTAGTACTGTTCCAATTTATACAAAAGAAAATATTTATGTTATAAAAAATGCTGAAAAATTAAATGGTGCTTCAGCAAATACGATGCTTAAGTTTTTAGAAGAGCCTGAACCAAATATTATTGGCTTTTTTATAACTGATAATGCTAATAATGTTATATCTACGATAAGAAGTAGATGTGAGGTAATAAGGGCTATATATGGAAGTAATGAATTAGATTCTAAAACTTTAATGAATGATGACTATAAAGATTATTATGATATAGCTGTTAAATACTTAGAGAAAATAGAAGTAGAAAAAAAAGATGGAATAATGTATAATAGAGATATAGTTTTAAATAAATTTAATGAAAGAAATGACATAAAAACTATATTTAAAGTTCTTCTTATTATTTATGAAGAGTTATTAAATAAAAAATTAGATTTAGAAACTAATTTAGATTTGGAAGTGTTAAGTAAATTTGATTTTTTAAGTAATAATGAAATAATAAAAAGAATTAAAATGGTAATTAGGTATATTGAAGATATAGATAGTAATGTAAATATAGAATTGTTATTGGATAAATTTGTGATAGAATTGGGTGGTTACATTGAATAAAGTATATGGAGTTATATTTAATAATATTGATAAAAAATATTATTACTTGGGTGAAGAAGATTATGAAGTTGGATCTTTAGTTTTAGTAAATACTGAAAGAGGATTACAATTAGTAAAAGTAGTACAAATTCTGGAAGATGCTGAAACTAAAGAAGAAATTGAAAAGATAGAAAGATTAGCAACTGATGAAGAATATGATGCATATTTAACTAATTTAAAAGATGCAGATAAGGCATTAAAAAAATGTATAGAATATGCTAAAGATTTAGAGCTAGAAATGAATGTTGTAAGTGCTCAATTTAATTTAGATCGAAGCCAATTATTATTTAATTTTACTGCAGATGGAAGAATAGATTTTAGAGAACTGGCTAAGAAACTTGCAAGTATTTATCATACTAGAATTGAGTTAAGACAAATTGGAGCTCGTGATAAAGCCAAAGAAATTGGTGGAATTGGTGTTTGTGGTGGAGAGTTATGCTGTCTTAGATTTTTAAGAAAAATGGATACGATAAGTATGAACATGGCTAAAAATCAAAATTTAGCCCTTAATCCTTCAAAAATCAATGGTGCTTGTGGAAGACTTTTATGTTGTTTGGCATATGAAGATGAGGCTTATATTGAAGCTGCTAGCAAATTACCAAAAGTCGGAGATAAAATAACTACGTCTGCCGGAGAAGCACAAGTATTAAGTGTGGATATAATAAATCATCGTGGTAAAATCTTATTAAATGGAGAAAAAATAGATTATGATTTCGAAAGTGAAAAATGATCTATTTGATTATAAAAATAGATACATTATGCAAATGAGGGATGGATTTAAGTTTTCCCTTGATTCTCTTTTGCTTGCAGAGTTTGTTAAAGTAAAAAAAGATGATAAAAAAATATTAGATATGTGTACGGGAAATGCTCCGGTACCTTTGGTTTTAAGTTTAAAAACTAATGCAGAAATTGTAGGTTTTGAAATACAAAAAGAAATTAGTGAATTAGCTTTAGAATCGGTAGCAATTAATGGTTTAGAAAAAAATATTAGAATAATAAATGATGATATTAAAAATATAGATAATTATTTTGAAAGTAATACATTTGATATAATAACATGTAATCCACCGTACTTTAAGACAAAAGAAGATGGATATAGAAATAAAAATGATTTTTTAACATTAGCTCGTCATGAAATTGCCATTGATTTAGAGACAATTTTTAAAATTGCGTTTAAATATCTTAAAGATAATAAAACATTTTATTTAGTTCATCGTGTTGAAAGATTAGATGATATAATAGTTTTAGCACGAGAAAATAAAATGAATGTTAAAGAATTACAATTTATTTCAACTAAAAAAGAAAAGGCTGCGAACACAATTTTGGTTAAGTGTGTTAAAAATAGCAAACCTGGAATTAAATTGAGAAAAGAGATTTGTGTTGATAACCTAGATACTTATCAACATTTATTTGAAAGTGAGGTTATTTAAATGAAATTAGTGGTGGGATTAGGAAACCCTGGTAAAGAATATGATAAAACAAGACATAATATTGGATTTATGGTTTTAGACGATTACTTAGGGAATGTAAAATGGTCAACTAAATTTAATGCATTGTATTATGAATGTGTTATAAATCAAGAAAAAGTTTTATTTGTTAAACCTTTAACTTACATGAATAATTCTGGTAATGCAGTTGGTGAATTTGTTAGATATTTTAATATAGATATGAAAGATATTTTAGTTATACAAGATGATTTAGATTTAAATGTCGGAGATTATAAATTAAAATGTCATTCATCAAGTGGGGGGCATAATGGTATAAAATCTATTATTAATTCTTTGGGAAATCAAGACTTCCCGAGGTTGAAGGTAGGAATTGGAAGTGTTAAAAAGGATCAAGTAATAGATTATGTGTTAGGTAAATTTAGTAAGATAGAGTTGGAAACATTAAATAATGAATTTATTACTTTTGGTAAAATAATAGATTCGTTTATAAATGTGGGAATAGATAAAACAATGAATGTTTATAATACTAAATAAAGAGGTAATATGAATTTTTTAGATGAATATTTTAAATACGAAATTGGAACAGAAATATCTGGTTTAACAAATGAGTTAAACATTTTTTTCGTGGAAAAATTGAGTCAAAAATATGATAGAAATATTATTGTATTAACTAGTTCTTTATTTGAAGCTAATAAAATATATGATGAGTTAGTTAAAATACATGAAAATACATTACTTTTTCCAATGGATGATTTTTTGTCATCAATGATTATAGCAAGTAGTCCGGAATTAAAGTATAAAAGATTAGAAACATTAGATAAAATAAAAGCTAATAAAAAATATATAATTGTTACTAATTTAATGGGATATTTAAAATATTTACCTAGTAAAGACATTAAAAATTATTTTGATGTAAATAAAAATGATGTTATAAAAAGAGATGAGTTAGTAGGTAAAATTGATGAACTTGGTTACCATCGTGAATCATTAGTTACAATGTCTGGTGAATATGCTGTCCGTGGATTTATTTTAGATTTGTATCCGATAGATTTTGAACATCCGATTAGAATTGAATTTGATGGAAATGTTATAGATAATATAAAATATTTTAATGAAAATACGCAAATGTCAATGGAAGATATTTCATCTATAAAAATAAAAGCAATTGAAGAAATTGCCTCGGGTGATAAAAGTTCTTTATTTGATTATGCTAATAATCCTTTGGTGGTATATGTAGATAAATCACAAATTGATGCCTCATATACACATTTATATAATGATATAGTTGAATATAAAGAATCTAACAATATAAGTGAAGATCTAATGTATTCTTTTGATGATATTAAAGATAATGATAGAATATTTGTTAATTTGTTTTCAACCGGAGGCCTTGATTTAAAAGCTCAAAGTATAATAAATTATAAAGAAAATTTTGATAAATTAGTTAGTGATTATAATAATTGGATTAAAGAAGGAAAGATAGTTTATTTTTACTTGAGTAATAATAATGAAAAGAAGAAGTTATTAAAGATAATTCCTAGTGCTAATATAGTCATGAAAGAATTATCCCATGGATTTATACTTGATAAGTATGTGGTTATTTCTGAAAATGATATTGAAGATGTAAAATTAGTAAATGGGGTTTATAAAAATAATTTTCATGTTGGTAAAAGAATTAAAGATTTTAATCAATTAGAAAAAGGCGATTATGTAGTTCATATATCACATGGAATTGGTATTTATCAAGGGATAACGACTTTAACTGTTCGCGGAGTTCAAAAAGATTTTTTAACAATTTATTATGAAGGAACGGATAAAATATATGTACCAGTTGAAAAAATAGATTTAATATATAAATATACTGGGAAAGATGGAGTAAAGCCTAAACTTAATAAACTTGGAAGTACAAATTGGGAAAAAACTAAAAAATATATTTCTGAAAAAGTTAAAGATATTTCTAGAGAATTAATATTACTTTATAAAAAGAGATTAGAATTAAAAAAGAAACCTTACAAAGATTATCCTGAAGAAGAAGTATTTGCAAGTGAATTTAAATATAATTTAACAACTGATCAAGCAAAGGCAGTCGTAGAAATAAATAATGATTTAAGAAAAGATAATCCAATGGATAGGTTATTATGTGGTGATGTTGGTTTTGGTAAAACTGAGGTAGCTATGCGAGCAATGTTTAAAGCCGTCTTAAATAATGAACAAGTTCTTTATTTATGCCCCACGACGATTCTTTCTAAACAACAATATAATGTTGCTAAAGAGAGATTTAAAAATTGGCCAATAGAAATAGCTTTATTAAATCGACATGTAAGTGCTCGAGAAACTCATAGAGTACTTGATGATTTAAAAAATGGTAGAATAGATATATTATTTGGTACACACAGAATACTTAGTGATGATATTGTTTGTAAGAATCTAGGTATGCTCGTAGTAGATGAGGAGCAAAGATTCGGAGTTACACATAAAGAAAAAATAAAAACTATGAAAAGTGATGTTAATGTTTTGACTCTTAGTGCAACACCGATACCTAGAACTTTAAAGATGGCAATGTCAGGTCTTAGAGACTTATCAATTATTGATACACCACCAGTTAATAGATATCCAGTTCAAACTTATGTCGCTGTAGAAGATGATTTTTTAATTAAAGATGCTATTTATAAGGAACTAGCTCGAAGAGGACAAGTATTTATCCTTTATAATAGAGTGGAAACTATTGAAAAGTATATGAATCATATTCATGAGTTGGTTCCTGATGCAAGGATTACTTTTGCTCATGGTAAGATGGAAAAAGATGAACTAGATAATATAATGACTTCATTTATTAATAATGATTATGATATATTAATATGCACAACAATAATAGAAAGTGGAATAGATATACCAAATGTAAATACTCTAATTATTCATGATGCGGAAAATTTTGGTTTAAGTCAACTTTATCAAATTCGAGGTCGTGTTGGTCGTAGTGATAAAATTGCCTATGCTTATTTAATGTATGAAAAAAATAAAATGTTAAATGATATTGCAATTAAAAGACTTAATACTATAAAGGAATTTACTGAACTTGGTAGTGGATATAAAATTGCGATGCGAGATTTAAGTCTAAGAGGTGCCGGAGATATATTCGGAGCATCTCAAGCGGGATTCGTAGATAGTGTTGGTATTTCTTTATACATGAAAATGATTGAAGATGAAATTAAACGTCAGCAAGGGGAATATGTTGAAGAGGAAGATACGGATACACAGGCTTTAATAAATGTTAATACTCATATAAGTGATACATATGTAACAGATGAAGATATTAAGATTGAAATACATCGAAAGATTAATGAAATTGATTCTTATGAAAAGATGTTAGAAATAAAGAATGAACTGGAAGATAGATTTGGTAAAGTAACTGATGATATGCTTGTTTATATGTATGAAGAATGGTTTGAAAAATTAGCTAAAAAATATAATATTAAACAAGTTGTTCAAACTGATAGAAGTATTGAAATTACTTTACCAGAAGAAATATCAAGTAATATTAAAGGAGATAAACTTTTAATTGAAGCAATGAATTTATCTAGATCATTTAATATAAAATATGTAAATAAAAGAATTAGTATTTTACTTTATACTAAAGATTTACCTAAGCATTTTATATTTTATATAGTTACTTTATTAGAAAAAATACTTTAATACATAAAAAAATAAATTTGCTCCACAATAAGTAATGAAGTGGAGTGAATTTTTTTGAAACAAACTGGTGTAACAAGAAAAATAGATGAACTTGGAAGAATAGTTATTCCAAAGGAAATTAGAAAGAATTTAGGTATTAGAGATGGTGAAACTTTAGAGATATTTACTAGTGAAGATAGTATCATATTAAAAAAATATTTTGAGGTTAGAAAATATGAGGATTTAAGTGGTAAATTATGTGAACTTATAAAAAATATTTATAATGTGGATTTAGTCATAACTGATAGAGAAAAAGTTATTACATCATCAAATAAAGATATTTTAGAAAATACAAAATTAAACTCTAAACTTATAGAACTTATTGATAATCGAGAAATGTTTATAAGTAGAGAGTTATCCACAATAAATTTTGGAAATGATGTTAGTGGTTATTATACAATTATTCCAATTATTGCATCTAGTGATTCTTTGGGACTTGTTATTTTAATAAGTGATATTGGAACTGATTATAGTTCTTTGGGAAAATTACTAGCAAAGATTATTGCTGATAAAATTGATATATTTTAAAAAAACTGATTATAGAAACTAAATCAGTTTTTTTACTAAATTATTAGAATTTTATTGAAAAAAAATATTTTGATGTTATAATAACGAAGTGGAAGTGAGATATATATGAACGAAGATTCTACTAAAAACTGCAAAGAAAAACGTAATTATGAAACAAAAGAAGATGTTATGAAAATTCAAGAAATGCTTATGCAAATGAAAAAACAAATTATTGCTAAAGCCCCAAAATTAGAATTATGTATTAAAAATGCTCCTTTTTATTTGGACACCTTATTTAATAGTGATGGTATTCCAAAAGGAGATTTTAATGTGACTGAAGGTCAGCAAAAAAAGGTAGTATTTGCTTTAAAACACCCTGGTTATAAATCTGCTACTGGTCAGAGATATTGGGGAGACTTAAGAAATTATGGGGAATATAGAATTCAAGTGACGCCAACATTTTTTTCTGATGAAGAGCTAGATTCTTTAAAATGGCGTGGAAGTATTGTAAAAATAATAAATTATGTAAAGATTGAATTTGTTCCTTGTTATTATCAAAAAAGCGATTTTTCTGAAAGAGTTGAAAAATATAGAGAAAATATAAAACCTTTTAGACAAAAGCTTCAAGAATATGATGAACTTTTAAGTCTTTTAGAAAAGTTAAAATCAAAGTTACCTTCAGCTCCGCGAATAGTTACTATTGTTCCAGATGATAATTTTGGGTCAAGATAAAAGAATGAAATTTTAACTTGAATTAATAAATGATATATGATAGACTATGTTTAGTTAGCGAAGAAGGAAAGAGTAGGTATCGTTCGTTTTATAGAGATTTCTTGGTTGGTGGAAAAGAAAAAATGAAGATATACGAATATGGCTCTGGAGTTAAAATCGGGTAATTGCGTTATAAATTTTAAGTTGCATGATAAATCATGAATTAAGGTGGTACCGCGGGTTGAAGCTCGTCCTTAGTTTGTGATTTTTTTATTGGAGGCATTTATGAGAAAATTTGAAAAAATAAGTTATCCAGAATTTGTTAAAGTTTTTGGTTATAATAAAACTTTGTATGATGATTATATGCTCCCTTTAAGAGGGACAAAATATAGTGCAGGTTATGATTTTTTTGCCATAAAAGATTATGTTATTAAACCAAATGAAATTTTAAAAATACCAACTGGTTATAAAGCTACATTTGAGAGTGATGAAATGTTAATGCTTGTTGTAAGAAGTAGTATAGGTTTTAAATATAATGTTAGACTTACTAATCAAGTGGGAATAATTGAAAGTGATTATTATAATAATCCTGATAATGAAGGACATATGTGGATTTGTCTTCAAAATCATGGAGATAAAGAATATATAATTAATAAAGGAGATGCTTATGCTCAAGGAATATTTGTTAAGTTTTTAACAACAGATGATGATAATGCTAAAACACTTAGAACTGGTGGGCTAGGCAGTACAAATAAAAAGAAAGAAGGAAATGAAAATGAATAAAAAATATTACATAACAACACCAATATATTATCCAAGTGCTAATTTTCATATTGGACATTGTTATACAACTATAATAGCAGATGCTATTGCAAGATATAAAAGATTAAATGGCTATGATGTGTTTTTCCAAACTGGAACTGATGAACACGGAGCTAAAATTGAACAAAAAGCTAAAGATGCTGGCGTAACACCAAAAGAATATGTTGATGTTATAATTGAAAATGCTAAAAACTTATGGAAAAGTTTAAATATTTCATATGATTATTTTATTAGAACAACAGATGAATCACATGTTAAAGCTGTTCAAAAAATATTTAGAAAATTATATGATCAAGGAGACATTTATAAAGGTTCTTATGAAGGTTTATATTGTGTTCCTTGTGAGTCATTTTGGACTGAAACTCAACTTGTTGATGGTAAATGTCCAGATTGTGGCCGTGAAGTTAAAACTGTAACTGAAGAAGCTTACTTCTTCAAATTATCTAAATATCAAGATAAATTAATTGAATTATATGATAAAAATCCGGAATTTATTTTACCAGTTTCAAGAAAGAATGAACTTGTAAATAACTTTATTAAACCAGGACTTGAAGATTTATGTGTGTCAAGAACTTCAGTTAAATGGGGAATTCCAGTAGATTTTGACCCAAAACATGTTATATATGTATGGATTGATGCTTTATCAAACTATATTACATCTTTAGGTTATCCAGATGAAAATGCACCTTTATTTAAAAAATATTGGCCAGCAGATTTACATTTAGTGGGTAAAGAAATTACAAGATTCCATGCTATTATCTGGCCAGCACTTCTTATGGCTTTAGGAATTGAAATACCTCATCAAGTGTTTGGACATGGATGGTTAATTATTAATGGCGGTAAAATTTCTAAATCTTTAGGTAACTATAAAGACCCAAGAGAATATATTGATGCCTATGGTGTTGATGCAGTTAGATATTTTGCTCTAAGAGAGGTATCTTTTGGTAGTGATGGTAATTTCTCTGAAGAAGCATTAATTAATAGAACAAATACTGATTTAGTAAATAATTTAGGAAATTTAGTTAATAGAACTATAAGCATGAGTCATAAATACTTTGATGGAGTGGTAGAAAATCCAAAAGTAAATGAAGAAATAGATAATGATTTAATTAATGCTGTATCAAGTTTAAAAGCAAAAGTTGATGAAAAAATGGATGGTTTAAAAGTAAATGAGGCTTTAGAAGAAATATTTGAAGTATTAAAAAGATGTAATAAATATATTGATGACACTACACCATGGATACTTGCTAAAGATGAAGCAAAACATGATAGATTAAAAACTGTTTTATATAATATTTTAGAAAGTATTAGAGTGTGTGCAATACTTCTTGAACCATTTATTAATGTGACAAGTGAAAAAATATTAAATGAACTTAATACTAATGAAAGAAGTATTGAAAGTATAAATGAATTTGGTAATTTAGAATGTGGAATTACTTTAAATAAACCAGAAATATTATTTAATAGGATTGAAGTAAATGAATAATTATTTTGTTGATACGCATTGTCATGTATTTAAATCTGATTATGAAAATATAGACGAAGTATTAGAAACTGCAAGTAATAATCATATAAAATATGTTATTAATAATGGAAGTAATAATGAATACAATAAAGAAGTATTAGATTTAATTAGTAAATATCCGAATATGTATGGTGCAATTGGTATTCATCCGGAAGATGTTGATGGAGCAACACCAGATGACATAAAATTTGTGGTAGATAATTTATCTAATAAAAAAATTGTAGCAATTGGAGAAATTGGTTTGGATTATTACTATACTAAAGATAATAAAGAAGAACAAATTAAATTGTTTGAAACTCAATTAGCTTTAGCAGAAAAGTATAATATGCCTGTGATTGTACATTCTAGAGATGCCACTGAAGATACAATTAATTCTTTAAAGAAATTTAATTGTAAAGGGGTAATTCATTCTTTTTCTGGAAGTTTGGAAACTGCAAAAATATATATTAAAATGGGTTATTTACTTGGTGTAAATGGAGTTATTACATTTAAAAATGCTAAGATAAAAGAAGTGATTAAAGAGGTTGGTCTTGAAAATATTGTTTTAGAAACAGATAGTCCATATCTTACTCCAGAACCTTTTAGAGGCAAACAAAATAATCCTGGACATGTGCTTGAGGTTGCTAAATTTGTAGCTGATTTATATAATATTTCATTAGAGAAGTTAGCAGAACAAACAAATAAAAACATTATTAATATGTATAAAAAGATGAAGTTAGATTAATTCTTAACTTTATCTTTTTTTGACTGATTTAAAGTTAAAATGGTTTTTTGTAAAATATTGTCAATTGCTTTATTAATATATTAATGTTATAATTTAATTGTCCAGTGAAAGGTGGATATTAGATGAAAGTAGTAAATTATTTTGTTAGAATGTCAATTGTTATATTTATGCTTGTAATTGCTAAAAGCAGTTCAGATACAAAAATGGCTATGGTTGAAAATGATAATTTGAATAAAACAGTTAATTTAACAACAATGGCTATGAAAATTATTGAAGTTGAAGATACAATAAAATATACTCCGATAGCAACATATACTGGTGACTTAACTGGTTATGCTTATAATTGTCCATTATGTAATGGAACACTTGGATGTATGCCAAAATATAATATTAAAGATGGAATAACAACATATAAAGATTATGAATATGGAGAAGTAAATATTGTTGCTTCAAGTAAAAATTTAGCTTGTGGATCTATTGTTAGATTTACTAGTAGTAGAGTTGGTGAAGGTGAACAATTTGCAATAGTACTTGACCGTGGTGTTGGAGGCTATGCCCTTGATTTACTTACACCAAGTGAAGAATATGCTTCTAGAAATATAGGTAGAAGTAAAATAACATATGATGTTTTAAGGAGCGGGTGGGAATAAACCCCACTCGAATTTTTTATGAAAGCAAAAAAGAGTTTGGGACAAAATTTTTTAATAGATAATGAAGTAATCAATAAAATTGTTGATGAAGTTTCAGCATGTAATAATGATTTAATTATTGAAATAGGACCTGGAAGAGGAGCCCTTACAAGTAAACTTAAGAAAAAAGGATGTAATATAATTGCTTATGAATTAGATAAAGATTTAAAAAATATTTTAAGTAAATTAGAAGATGATAAGTTACATGTAATTTATAAAGATTTTTTAAATATTAATATAAAAGATGATATTAAAGATATAAAATATAATAATTTATATTTAGTTGGTAACCTTCCTTATTACATAACAACACCGATTATTGAACATGTTATAAAAGAAAATATAAATTTTACTAAGTTTACTATAATGATTCAAAAAGAAGTTGCGGATAGATTTATGGCTCATGAAAAAACTAAAGATTATGGGTATATAACTTTAGTGCTTAAATATTATTTTGAAATAAAAAAAGTATGTGATGTTTCTAAATATGCATTTAATCCAGTACCAAAAGTTGAAAGCAGTGTAATAAGTTTTACACCTAGAAAAAATAAAGTGGATGTAAAAGCCGATAGTTATTTTAAATTTTTAAAAAATGCTTTTAGAATGAAAAGAAAAAACTTAAGAAATAATTTGAATGGTATATATGATTTAGAAAAATTAGAAGAAGTATTAGAAAAATATGGATTAGATTTAAGTGTGAGAGCAGAAGAATTAACTGAAGAAATATTTGTAGATTTGTGGAAAAACATAAATTAGAATTCTTAATGGGAATTCTTTTTTAGTTGTAGCATATAATTTAATGGTGATATATATTTTGAATATAGAAAAAGGTGATTATGTAACTAGAAATAGTTATGATAATGATACAGTTTTTAAAGTTATTAATATTAAGAATGGCGTATATTATTTAAAAGGTGTTGAAGTAAGATTAATTGCGGATGCAGAAATAACTGATTTAAGAAAAGAAGAAAATATAAATGAGGATGATGTAATAGATGATATTGATTTATTAGAGGATAATCTTGATCGGGGAGAGTTTTTTTATTTGCCAGCGAAAGCCTTACATATCGATTCAGATGAAGAATATTTATCAAGATGTTTAAAATTTTATAAAAGAAATGGTATTATGGCAGTAGGTAAAAAAATTAATGAAAAAAATGTTTATGAACAATTACCAATGCTTCTAAAAGAATTTAAACCTGATATTGTGGTAATTACTGGACATGATGCTTATTATAGAAAAAAAGGCGATGCTAAAGATATAAAGAATTATAAAAATTCTCTTTATTTTGTTAAAGCTGTTAAAGCTGCAAGAAACTATGAGAAAAGTCATGAAAAATTAGTTGTTATAGCTGGAGCATGTCAAAGTGATTATGAAGAATTGATAAAAGCAGGTGCTAATTTTGCTTCAAGTCCTAAAAGAGTAAATATTCATGCCTTGGATCCAGCAATTATTGCAAGTACAGTAGCTTTAACAGAAAGAAATAAAGAAATAGATTTAAAAAAATTACTTGAAAAAACTAAATATAAAGAAGATGGTATGGGAGGTCTTATTTGTAATGGGCTTATGTATGTTGGATATCCAAGATAAGGAGAGATTATGAATATTAATATAATTAAAAATGAAATAAATAGTAAATTAAATAGTAAGGTTATGGTATCTGTGTATGGAATGCGTAATAGAGTAAACAGATTAGAAGGTATATTGTATAAGACTTATCCTAATCTTTTTACTGTATTAGTGGATGGTGAAGAAAAAAGTTTTTGTTATAGAGATGTTATAACTGGAGATGTAAAAATAAAATATTTATAAATTTTAAAAAATTTGTTGCAAAAATGAAAATAATGTTTTAAAATTAAATTAGTAAAACAACATAAGGAGGTAGTATTATGGAAATAACAAGATTAGAGGTTTACAGAAGAGAAAAAGAAGGTTCAAGATTAAAAGCGTTTGTAGATTTTACTCTTGATGATTGCTTAGCTATAAAAGGAGCTAAAATAATTGAAGGAAATTCAAGATTGTTTGTTTCAATGCCTGGTAAGTTGAATAAAGAAGGTAAAGAAGAAAATGTAGTTTTTCCTACAAACAAAGAAACTAGAGAAAAATTTGAAAAAGTTATTTTAGATGAATATAATAGAATATTAAATGAAGAAGTTAGCGAATAGTTAGCTTTTTTTGTTTCCAATACATAAAATTTTGTTCTTGACATATAATGTATAAGTGTTATATAATTAAACCTGTCGCTAAAAAAGGAGTGATTATTTATGTTATATAGTATACAATATGTTTATGGAAAAGATAAAAATGAAAAAGAAGTTCTTGAGGGAGCAAAAGTAATATCATTTGATGGAAGATATACTTTTATTCAAGAAATATATGTTGGATTGAAATTTTCATTAGAGGATATTTTAAACAATAGTGTTAATGCTCATGCAATTGGAGTAAAAAATCTTGATGTTTTCAAAAGCAAATATGAAAAACTTGGTGCAACTGGAGTTATTTATTTTCCAGAAACAGATAAATATGAATTTTTAGAAGCTGGAGATATTGTTATTCCATGGGTAAGTTCGTTAATGGTTCAAAAGTCTTTAGATGCTGCATTACAACATTATAAAAAATCAGCAACAGAAAGTGTAGTAAAGGAAAGAATGGCAGCTTATGTAGATCATTTAGGAGCAGAAAATCCATTAGTTGAATTAAATGATTTATCTTTAAATAGACATGTATCTAATAGATAGAATATTCTATCTATTTTTTTCATATTATTTATTGGTGATATTTATGGGAGAAGCTAGTTTTGGAACACAAGAAGTAAAAATGGTTGATAGAAGTAATATTAGTATAACTGGTGTTAATAAAATAGTTAGTTTTGATGATGAAGAGTTTTTGATGGAAACAGTAATGGGTAATTTAAGAATATTAGGTAATGGTTTAGAATTATTAAAACTAGATACTGTAGATGGAAATGTAAAGATTAAGGGAAAGATTAATTCATTTATGTATATTGAAGGTAAAACTAAAAATAAAGAAGAAAGTATTATAACTAAATTGTTTAAATGAATAGTTATATTCAAGTAATATCTTTCTTGATATCTTTTATATATGGAGTAATATTTTATTTATTTACAAGATTTAATAAGTTTATGTTAAGTAATAAAAATAATGTTATTAAGTTGTTGGTAACATTAGTTTTTGTTATAGATATGGTAATTTTATATATTTATATTATGTATAAAGTTAATTTTGGAATGATACATCCGTATTTTGTTGCTGTTGTTTTAATTGGTTATGTTGTTATGATGTTTTTATATGATAAGTGTATATTATTTATTAAAAAATATTTATGGAAGATAAGACTTAAATAGTCTTTTTTTTGTAAAATTGTTGTAAATGTAGTAAATTATGTTTTCTAATTATTTACAAGCTTAGTAATATTAATTATAATTCAGATAAGAATGGGGAGGATGTCTGGATATGAAAAAAACAAAAAAAGAAAAAAAACGGCTTTTTGTTATTTCTGCCGTTATAATTCTTCTTATTGTGTCTTTAGTTAGTTCTGTAGCTGGAGATTGGACTAAAATAATGGAAAATAAAAGTAAAATTACAAGTTTAAATAAACAATATAATGATTTATTAAGTGAAGAAGAAAAATTAGTAAGTGAAGTTACTAAGTTACAAGATGATGATTATATTGTTAGATATGCAAAAGAAAAGTTTTTATACTCAGAAAATGGAGAATTAATCATAAGAATGAACTAAAATTCATTCTTTTTTATAATATCATCTATTAAACCATATTCTTTAGCTTCTTTGGCACTAAGAAAGTTGTCTCTTTCGGTGTCTTCATATATTTTTTCAATTGGTTGATGGGTATTGTCAGATAATATTCTGTTTAATTTTTCTTTTAATTTGATGATTCTTTCTGCAGCAATTTTGATGTCTGTTGCTTGACCTTGGGCACCTCCGAGAGGTTGATGAATCATAACTTCAGCATTTGGAAGTGCATATCTCTCATCTCCGGAAGAAAGAAGAAATGCTGCCATACTTGCACACATGCCAACTCCGATAGTTATAACTTTACTTTCAATAAATCTCATTGTGTCATAAATACCCATTCCAGATGTTATGGCACCACCCGGAGAATTGATATATAAGTAAATATTTTCGTGATTCATATTATCTAAGTAAAGTAATTCACTTATTATTATGTTTGACATTGTATCATCGATTTCACCAGTCAAAAAAATTATTCTATCTTGTAAAAGTCTAGAATATAAATCATATGCATATTCTTTATTGTTAGTCTTTGTTATTACTGTGGGAATAATATTCAAAATAGATCACCTAAGTAAATAATAGTAAATAATGTTAATTTTTATTCACAAATTTAGAAAAAATTGATATAATTATAAAGAATAGAGGTTGGTTAGATGGATATGGTTAAAATTACATTTAATGATAATACTGTTCACGAGTACAAAAAAGGTACTTTATTTTATGATGCCAGTAAAGATTATAATATGGAAAATATTGTTGGTTATAAAATAAATAATGAAGTATTTTCTTTGGATAATAAAATATTTGAAGATGAAAAAATAGAATTTATAAACACTAATGATTTAATTGGTAATAGAATTTATAAAGCGGGATTAAAATTTTTGTTTTTAGTTTCTTTGCAAGAAATTTTCAATGATTTTGATGTTGTTTATGAACATAGTGTTCCAAGGGGGATGCTTGGAGTACTTAAAGGGCCTAGAATTTTAAGCCATGAAGATATATCAAAAATTAAAGCAAGAATGTGCAAATTAATTAGTGATAATGAAGTAATAACTAAATTAAATGTTTCACCAAAGGATGCAATTAAATATTTTAATGATAAAAAAGAGTATGAAAAAGCTAATAATATCCAAAATATAAGTGATAAGGTAGTTAATTTATATAGATTAAAAAATAATTTGAATTATTTTTATTCATTAATGCCTTATAGTACGGGAGCTTTAGAAAAGTTTGAATTAGTTTATTTGGGTAATAATAGAATTATATTGTTATTTCCAACGACTAGAAGTAATGGTAAAGTTCCTGAATATGTTCACTATGATAAAATAATTGAAAGTTTTATGGATGGAAAAAGTTGGTTAAATAACTTAAATATGCCATATATTACTGATTTAAATAAGGATGTTGGTAATGGTAGAATTATTAACTTTATAAAGTCATGTGAATTAATGTTTAATTTAAATATTTCAGATGTTGCTAGAATTATTGAAGATAGAAAAGATATTAAATTTATTTTAATAGCAGGCCCTTCTTCAAGTGGAAAGACTACCACTACAAGTAGATTAGCATCTTATTTTGAAGCTTTAGGTTATAAGCCAATAAAAATAAGTTTAGATGATTATTTTGTTAATAGAGAAGATACTCCGAAAGATGAGTTTGGTAATTATAATTTTGAATGTTTAGAAGCTTTAGATGTAAAACTTTTTAACGATAATTTAAATAAGTTGTTAAAGGGAGAAAGCGTTAAATTTCCTAAATATAATTTTATGACTGGATTAAGAGAATATTATAAAGAAGAAGTAAAAATGGATGAAAAAAGTATTTTCTTAATTGAAGGGTTACATGCTTTAAATGAAAATTTAACAAAAGAGATTGAAGAAAAATATAAATTTAAAATTTATTTAAGTCCTTTTATTCCTTTAAGTATAGATAAATATAATTATGTATCAACAATTGATTTAAGATTACTTAGAAGAATAGTGAGAGATAATAGAACTAGAGGCTATGATGTAATTAAAACAATAGATAATTGGCAAAGTGTTAGAAATGGAGAAGAAAAATATATTTTTCCTTATATACACCAAGCAAATGTTATTATTAATACAGCATTAGCTTATGAAGTTGGGGTTTTGAAGGTTTATGTTGAGCCATTGCTTTTGTCAGTAAGTGTTGATAGCATTTATTATGAAGAAGCAAGAAGATTAGTAGATTTCTTAAAACAGTTCTTTCCAATACCGGGAGAATATGTTAATGATGAATCAATATTGCGAGAATTTATAGGAGGAAGATATAATGATTAAAGTAGCAATTAATGGTTTTGGTAGAATAGGTAGATTAGCGTTTAGACAAATAGTTACACAAACTGATTTTGATATTATAGCTATTAATGACTTGACAAGTGCAGAAGATTTAGCTTATTTAGTTAAATATGACACTGTTCATGGAAGTTTTCATGAAGATGAAATTAAAGCTGAAGGTAATGAAATAGTTGTGGCTGGTGTTAAAAGAATTAAAGTTTTTAGTGAAACTGATCCTGCAAATTTACCTTGGGGTGAACTTGGAATTGATTTAGTGCTTGAATGTACTGGTAAATTTACTGCAAAAGAAGATGCAATGAAACATATCACTGCTGGAGCTAAAAAGGTATTAATTAGTGCACCAGGAAAAGGTGAAATGAAAACTGTCGTTTATGGTGTTAATGATAATGTTTTATCAAATGAAGACGTTATTGTTAGTGCTGCAAGTTGTACAACAAATTGTTTAGCACCTGTACTTAATATTTTACAAAAAAATATTGGTATTAAAAAAGGTTTCATGACAACAGTTCATGCTTATACAAATGACCAAGCAACTCTTGACATTGCGCATAAAAAAGGCATTAAATCTAGACGTGGTAGAGCTTGTGCTCAAAATATTGTTCCATCTAGTACTGGTGCTGCTAAGGCTATTGGTTTAGTTATTCCTGAACTTCTTGGTAAACTTGATGGTAATGCTTTAAGAGTTCCAACTGCAGATGGTTCTGTTGTGGATTTAACACTAGAACTTTCTCGAAATACTAGTGTTGAAGAAATTAATAAATTATTTCAAGATAATCAAAATGAAACAATTAAATTTACTATGGACCCAATTGTTTCAAGTGATTGTTTAGGTAAAAAAGTTGGTGCTATAGTTGATGGTCTTTCAACAAGTATTGTTGAAGCTGAAGGCGCACAATTAGTTAAAGTACTTGCATGGTATGATAATGAATATGGTTATACTGCACAAATGCTTAGAACTGCAAAGAAAATGTTTCAATAATAAAATAAACTCTCAATAAATTTCGAGAGTTTTTTTTTGTGTAATTTTTAAAAATGGTATATCGCAAATTTAATGTTTTAAAATTATTTATTTTAGAATTGATTTATTATAAGGTTTTCTTTCATCTGTTCTACATGTTAAATAATCTATACTTGTTTCGTAATAATCAGCAAGTATGTTTATTTTTTCTAAAGAAATAGCATTTATTCCTAGCTCGTATTTATTATATTGTTGTTGTGTTATTCCAAGTAGGTTAGCAACATCTTTTTGGTATAAATCATGGTCTTCTCTAATTTCTTTTAATCTTGATATATTCATGAGTTCACCTCTAAATAAATTTTACTATACAACTAATAATTGTATTGCTTTATACAACCTGAAGTAGTATAATAAAAATATAATACAACCATAAGTTGTATGCGTAAGGTGAAATATGAAGAAGAAAATATTTATATTATTTTTTGTGTTAATAACTGTTACGTTATCAACAATAGTATTTAACAATCATAATAATAATGATGTTTTTAATAATAATTTTAATGAAAAGTTGATAAAAAAAGACTTGTTAACAATGAATTTGGAACAAACCGCAGGAGCTGGTGATTATAAATCTGTAACTTACACTGAATGGCCGAGGGAAGGTTATATTTTTAATACGGAATTATCTAAATGTGAAAATGGTGGTGAACTTAGTTGGGATAATGCAAAAAAAGTAGTATTAATGAGTGGAAATATTTCCGATAAATGTTATGTTTATTTTAATGTTGCAAGATATGATCAAGAGTGTAATGATAATACATTATCATGTTATATTGCAAAAAAATATGGTAATTTAAATAGTAGTAGTATTTATTATCATGATGCAAGTTTGAAGAATGGTGCTAATGATTTATCTTATAGATATGCCGGTTCATCAAGTGATGTAAATAATTATATTTGTTTCGGTTCAACAGAAGCTGAATGTCCAGCAGATAATTTGTATCGAATAATCGGGGTATTTAAAAATAATGAACTTAAACAATATTATTTAAAATTAATTAAATCAGATTTTGCAACTAGTGATTTACTAGGAAATGATGGAAATTATGCTGTAAATGCAAATCCTTCTTCATCATATTTGGGAAATCAAACCATTTTAAGCGCTTATAAATGGAATTTTAAGGATGGTGCTCCAGATAATAGTGGGAGTGTTTCAAACAATTGGAATGAAAGTATATTAAATACTAAAAATTTAAATCTTAATTTTCTTACAAATATTGGTACTATTTGGTCAAATAAAATTGCTGTAGTTAAATGGAATATTAGTGGAAATACAAGAAATAATTTATTATATACAACTGTAAAATCATCTTATCAAAGTGAAATAATTAATCCAACGACATCAGATATTTTTACATCACAAATAGGGCTAATGTATGTATCAGATTATGGTTATGCTGCAAATCCAAGTTATTGGACATATAAGTATAGTGATACTGAATTAACTGATTATAGAGCATCAATAAATGCAAATTGGATGTATACTGGAGATTATGAGTGGACAATTACAAAATTTTCAGATTATGATAGTAGTGTGGCTGTTGTTTTAAAAGAGGGTAATATTGATTTAAGTTATAGTGATAATATTATGTATTTAAGACCTACTTTTTATTTAAATTCAGATGTCTCGTATTATCTTGGTGATGGTACTATAAATAATCCGTATAAAATTGTTGTAAATTAAAACCTTCAGTTTTTTCTGAAGGTTATTTTAATATTGATTTACTCATAGAGTTATTTCTTTCTTTTAAACTTATTTATTAATCTGTTGCCAACTAGTTCATTTAATAAATCTTTATTCATTATGTAATAAAGTATTAAAGATACTAGTCCAATAACTGTTAGGGCAAGTAACATAGGTAGTTTTCTTGTTATGTGATTAAATACTAATGGCTTTAATATTAAACATATTATTACTAAGATAACAATTGTTACTATTAATTTAGGTATTGATTTAACTGTTTCTTTGTAACTAAAGTTATATTTGTGATGTAATGTGTAAAGTGGAATAGCAAGTGATAGTAAATAACCAATTGTAGTTGCAAGTATTGCACCATAGAATGGATATATACCTAATTTATTAAATAAGAATATTAATGGTATATCTAATATTGTTTTAGTAATTAGACCAGTTGCACAAGAGATGTAAATTAGTTTTGTTTTAGATAGTCCTTGAAGAGCACTACATATCATTATGTAAGCAGAATCTAATATGGCAAGAAGGATGGTATATTTAAATATTAATGGTCCATAGAAACTTTCGCCATAAAATATTGTCCATACTTGTTTTGAAAAGATACTTAAGAATATTGATAATGGTAGTATAACATAAAGTAATACTTGCAATGTTTTATTAAATTGTGAATTTACTTCTTTCATATCTTTTTTGGTATATGATTCTACGATTGTAGGTATTAAACTTATTACTAAACCTGTTGCTATGGCTGTTACTACACTCACTAGTTTGCTTCCCCAGGTGGTAAATACTGAGGAAATTGTTTCAATATCTTGGGCAGGATACCCAATCCAATTTAAACCTTTGATAACTAATATCATATCGACAGTGTTATAAATGCTGTTAGCAACATTTATAATTATGAAGGGAATACAATAACCAATTAATTTTTTTAAAATTGTTTTCTTTTCAGATGCAGAAACTTCTTCGTATGGAACAAATAATTCTTTTTTTACTTTGTTTGTTTTAATAAGAAGGTATAAATATGATACTAGAGCTCCAGCACAAGCTCCGAACACTGCGATACCTACGGCTTGAGCTGTTGATAAATGAAATACTTTTAATGCTAGGTAAGATCCTACGATTATAATTAAGACTCTTACAAATTGTTCAATTACTTGACCAATTGATGGAGCTGTTATATAATGATGTCCTTGTAAGTAGCCTCGAAATATACTTAAAAGAGGAACAACTAATATGGCAAATGATACACATCTAATTACAAAAGCAACATCTGATACAGTGTTTCCACCAGTTAAATCTCCGACGATAGCATTTGCTATTAAGTTTGCGCCAAAGAAACATATACAAAATGATACAATGGAAAATATTCTAATAATTTTTTTTGAATATTTAAACATGTATGTTTTTTCTTTTAATTTTCCTAATGTGTTATATTCACTAGTAATTTTACTTATAGCAAGTGGTATACCTGCCGAAGATATGATTAAGAAAAAGTTATATATGTTGTAGGCATATCCATAAAGAGAGCCCCCATTTTCCCCGATTATATTATAAAAAGGAATTACATAAAGTACTCCGAGTATTTTAGATAAAATTATAGCAATTGTTGCTATTAATGCACCTTCGATAAATTCATTTTTTTTCAAAAATATCATCTCCGTATGTAATTATTATATTAAAATTATGGTATGTAAGCAAGAAAAGTTAAACAAATAAGTGTAAATTACATAAATTTGCCATTTATAAAATATTTATTTAATGATATAATTATTGTGGAGGATCCTATGAAGTTTATAGAATTAAAAAATGTTAATAAAACTTATAAAAATGGTATAACTGCTGTTGCTGATATGTCAGTAGAAGTTAGTAAGGGTGAGTTTGTCTTTGTTATAGGTCTTACTGCAAGTGGTAAATCAACATTTATTAAAATGCTTTATAGAGAAGAAAAGCCTACGAAGGGAACTGTTTTTGTAGGTGGTTTAAATGTGGGTAAACTTAGAAATAGAAAAGTATATAAATTAAGAAGAAAAGAAGGAATTGTTTTTCAAGATTTTAAGCTATTACCTAGACTTACGGTTTATGAAAATGTAGCTTTTGCTTTAGAATGTATTGGTATGAAAGGTTCTGAAATTAGACCTAAAGTTATGAGTGCTTTGGAAAGAGTTGGATTAAAAGAAAAAGTGCGTTCTTTCCCTGGAGAACTTTCTGGGGGAGAACAACAAAGAGTTTGTATAGCTAGAGCTATTGTTAATGAACCTAAGCTTTTAATATGTGATGAACCAACTGGTAATTTAGACCCTAAAACTAGTGAAGAAATTATGAATGTAATTGAAAAAATAAATAAAGAATTAGGTACTACAATTATTATGGCTACGCATGATAAAGATATAGTAAATAGAATGAAAAAAAGAGTTTTAGTTATTAATCATGGAGTACTTGTTGGTGATTATGCGAAAGGAAGTTATAAGACAAATGAGAGCGTTTAGAATATTTTTTAGAAGTATAAGAGATGCGTTCAAGAGTGTTGTTAGAAACTTTTCTTTGAGTTTTGCATCAATTATGTGTACCACAATTACGTTAATACTTGTAGCTGTGGCAGTTGTTGCTGCAGCAAATGTTAATAATGCTACAAAATTAATTGAAGATGAATTAACAATTGTTACTTATTTAAAAAAAGATGTAACGGAAGAACAAATTGATAATATTAAAAGTGAAATATCAAGTTATAAAAATGTTGAAGAAGTAACATTTAAAAGTAAAGACGAGTGGAAATTAGAAATGAGTGAATATGATGACTCATTTAAAACAGTTTTAGATTATTTGGATGAAAATCCATTAATGGATTCATTCGTATTAAAAGTAAATGATGTAAAAAAATTAAGCGAAACAAGTGAATATATTAAAGCAATAAATGGTGTTGATACTGTTAAATA
This sequence comes from uncultured Bacilli bacterium, assembly GCA_934096035.1. GTDB lineage: Bacteria > Bacillota_I > Bacilli_A > RF39 > UBA660 > Onthocola_B. Next base: position 122,047 of record CAKOKX010000001.1, on the reverse strand, counting down.
TGGAGAAGGAATGGTTGAACAAGTAATATCTGTATTTGATATAGTACAAAAAATAGTAGTAGTGGTGGTAATTGCTTTAGTAGTTGTAACAAGTTTCTTAATAAGTAATACAATTAAACTTACCATATTTAGTAGAAGAAATGAAATTGAAATAATGAGATTAGTTGGAGCAAGTAATATTACTATTAAATTACCTTTCTTATTTGAAGGTTTCATAATTGGTTTAATTGGTTCAATTATTCCTGTTTGTATTACTATTTATGGTTATGTGATTCTTTATTCAAGAATGCATGGTAAATTATTTTCAAATATGATTATGTTAATTAAACCATATCCATTTGTATTCTGGGTATCTTTAATAGTTATAGCAATTGGAGCTTTAGTAGGAATGTATGGAAGTATTAAAGCTGTAAGAAAGTATTTGAAGGTGTAACTATGAGCATAAAAAAATTAAGTAGTTATTTTGTTAGATACATTTTAGCAATAATTATATTTGTATCATGTTTTATATTTAAGCCATCTGAAGCTTATGCTAAGTCTGCAAATACTTTGGCAGGATTAAGGGCTGACTTAAAAGATTTGGAAGCTCAAAAAAGAGCAAATGATAGTAAAAAAAATTTAACCAAAAGTCAAATTAATACAAAGAAAAATGAAATAAATAATGCTAATCAAGAAATTACTAATAGTAAAGAAAAGATAGAAAATGCAAAAGTTTTAATTGAAGAAACTGATAAAAAAATAACTGAGTTAGAAGAAAAAAATAAAGAGTTAATTGCCTATTATCAAGTTATGTTAAGTAATAACGTTTATATGGAATTTATTACTGAATCATCAAATATGACAGAATTAATAATGAGAAGTGATGCTGTTAGAGAATTAACAAATTATCAACAAGAAAAATTAAAAGAGTTAGAAAATTTAATTAAAGAAAATGAACAATTACAAGTTGATATGAAAAAATATCAAGCAACTTTAGAAAGAAATATTATTGCTTATCAAGATGCTGTTTATAGTCTTCAAGATAATTTAGCAGATTTAAATGATATTGCTTTAGATATTAATTCTCAGATAAATTCTCAAAAAGAGTTGATTAAAGTTTATGAACAAATGGGGTGTAAAGAAGATCAAGATTTAGATGAATGCTCTAGAGTAATGGGAAATGCTATGTGGTTAAAACCATTAATTAAAGGTAGAGTAAATAGTAACTTTGGGGTTAGAAATAATCCATTAAAACCTGGTACATATAAGGTTCATCAAGCTGTTGATATTGGTGGTAATGGTGAAGGAACTAAAGTTTATGCAGTTGGTTCTGGTTCTGTTGCAATGGTTATTAATGCTGAAAATACTTATAATACAAAGAAAACAAAAACTTGTGGGGGTAATCAAGTATATATTTGGATGCAAGTTGCTGGTAAATATTATACCGTTCAATATGCTCACTTGCTAAAAGTTTATGTTAAAGCTGGGGATGTTGTAACTAAAGATACTGTTATTGGTCTTCAAGGTGGAGGTGCTGGTACTAGAAAATGGGAAAGCTGTTCAACTGGAACACACTTACATTTTGGTATTGCTAAAGGTAAAATTGCTAATAATAAATATTTCATAAGTAATTGGATGGCAAATGCTGTGAAACCCGAAGGTTACCCATCAGCAGGTGGTTGGTTCTATTCAAGAACTCAATGGTTTACGTGATGCATATGGATATTAAAGTGTTAGTTGTTGGGACTTTACAAGAAAATTGTTATGTTTGTAGTATTGGTAATAATGCTTTTATTGTTGACCCTGGTGATGAAGCTGATAGAATAATTGATTCATGTAAGGGTAAAAATGTTGTGGAGATAATTGTTACTCATCATCATTTTGACCATATAGGGGCTTTAGATGAATTAAAGAAGTATTTTAAACTTGAAGAAAATGCTAAAAGTGGTATCTTTGATTATGAAGTAATTGAAACTCCAGGTCATACAAGTGATAGTAGAACTATTTATTTTAAAAATGAAAAAGTAATGTTTACTGGTGATTTTTTGTTTTATCGTTCTATTGGAAGAACTGACTTGGATACTGGAAGTGATTTAGAAATGATTAAAAGTTTGGAACTTATAAATAAATATCCTGATGATATAGTTATTTATCCTGGACATGGACCTAAAAGTACATTGGGTAGAGAAAAAATTAATTTTAAATATTATTATTAGAAAAATCACACAATTCTGTGTGATTTTAATATGTTTTTTCTGAGAAACTATGTGAGTAAATAATAGGTTCCATGAATTCAACATAATTTAAATAAATTATCCTGATTAAATACCAAAGATTATTTGTATTATCTCTGATTATTAAATGGTCTCGACCTGCTTCTTCAATAATTCCTTCATATACTTTGTTTTGCCATGCACTGCTGTCTGGATATGAAACATATGCTTTTATTTTTCTTCCTTTATTTAATCTTAGGATGTTTTCAATATAGCTTTGTTCATCTGGTAAAGCATTATTGTTGTTATTTACTTCAGATACAGACATATTTCCTGGTGGTGTACCAAAGTTATTACTAGGAAATGTTGGATTTTGGTAAAAATTACCATTCATTTTATATTCACCTCTAAAACAATATATGTTTTTTAATATTAATAATTGCTAAAAAATAAATATTAGTTTATAATTATTATAGAAAAGTGGTTGAAGATATGGAGAAAATTAATTACAAAGAGATAATATTTGATGGTTGTTCACTGGTATTTGGATTATTTTTTTATGCAATGTGTTTTAACTTATTTTTAACTCCGAATGATTTAGTTGTCTCAGGCTTTAGCGGTATTGCTATTGTTATGCAAAAATTATTTGGATGGGCACCATCAATATTCTTACTTATTTCAAATATTATACTATTAATTATTTGTTTTATATTCTTAGGATGGAGTACGACTAAAAAAAATATTATTGGTTCCTTGTTATATCCATTAATGGTTACATTATCAATGCCGGTTGCAAACTTTTTATCAAGTTATTTAGTTACAGAAGATTTCTATTTAACTTTATTATTTGCAATATGTTTATATGGAATAAGCAGTGGTTTTATATATAGAAGTGGTTTTACTGCTGGTGGGTCTGATATAATTATGCAAATAATAAATAAGTATTGCAAAGTTAGTGAATCTAAGGCTTTGTTATTTGCTAATGGTTTTATTATACTTTCTGGTATGTTAGTGTTTGGCTTTACTAAAGGAGTTTATTCGTTTATTATTCTTTATTGTTCTACATATTTTGTTGATAAAATTATGTTTGGTATTTCAGATAGTAAATTGTTTTATATTTATACAAGAAAGACAAGAAAGATTAAAAAAGTTATACTTGAAGAATTTCAAACTGGTTTTACAACAATTCCTGGTACTGGTGGATATTCTCACAAAAATGGTGTGATGATAATGTGTGCTGTTTCTAATAGCGATTATTATTTGTTGAAAAAAAGAATTTTAGAAATTGATCCAAGTGCATTTATGATAATTGATAAATGCTATGAAGTAAATGGGGGAGTTAAAAGAAGTAATATTCCATTTTTATAAGATTTGTGATACACTATTAGTGTGATTGCTTATGAAAAAGATTGTTATATTTGGTGGAGGAAGTGGACTTTCTCAACTTTTAAAAGGAATAAAATTATTTCCAGTAGAAATTACTGCGGTTGTATCTGTAGCTGATAACGGAGGAAGCACAGGTCTTCTTCGTCGTGAATTAAAAATACCTGCGGTGGGTGATATTACTAAAGTAATGCTTAGTATGGCTGATACAAATCAAGATGTAATAGATTTAATGAATTATAGATTTACTAAATCAAAAAGTTTAGGTATTCATTCAGTTAAGAATTTATTATTAATGGCCTTGATGGATTTAAAAGGTAATTTTGCTAGTGCTATGCCAGTGATGGAAAAATTACTTGATGTAAAGGGAAATATTTTGCCATTAACTGAAGATAATGTTGATTTAGTTGGTATTACTAGTAGTGGTAAAAAAGTAATTGGTGAACATCAATTAACTAAATGTGCAAGTAAGATAGTGGAAGTAAAATATGATAAGGAAATAACCGTTAATCCTAAAGTAATAAATGCTGTTAAAGAAGCCGATTTAATTATATTTTCTTCAGGTAGTTTACTTACAAGTATTGTGCCACATTTAATTGATAAAGGACTTGTAGATGTAATAAATAAAGCTAAAGGAGAAAAAGTATATATATGTAATTTATTTACTCAACCTGGAGAAACTGATGGATTTACTGTTAAGGATCATATAGATTATTTAGAAAAATATTTAGGCAAAGAAAGTATTGATGTTGTAATAGCTAATAATGAAGTAATAAGTAGTGATTTAGCAAAGAAATATAGAAATGAAGAACAAAAAGATCCGGTTTTATTAGATATGCATGAATTAGATGAAAGTAATATTTATGTTATAAAAGATAAACTATTTACTATTGAAAATGGTTCATATAGACATGATGCATTAAAGACAGGTTATTTATTATTCTCATATTTAATGGATGGTAGAAAATGACTTTTACTACAAGTTTAAAAGAAGAAATAGCTAAAAATGATATCAATATTATTGAAGCAAGATATGAATTAATAGCTTTTTTAAATAGTGTTGCCAAATTTAATAAAGAAGAAATAACTATTACTTTAGAAAATGCAAGTATTGCAAGAAGAATATATAAAGAAATTAAAGAAATATATGGAGTTAATCCTGGTATAATGATTAGGGTTCAAAAAAGATTTAAAGTAAAACAAATATATATTCTTAGTGTTAAAGATAAAATAGATTTAATAAAAAAAGATATAAGTGTAGGTATAAAAATAGAAGTTGATGATTTAGTAAGTGATGAAGAAAAGATAGCTTTTTTAGAAGGAGCTTTCTTGGCAGTTGGTAATGTTTCAAATCCTAGTACAAGTGGTTATCATTTAGAGTTCATTTTTACAAAAGAAAGACTTGCAAAACAAGTTCTTAATTTACTTAATTATTTCAATTTGAAAGCTAAGTTAATAAAAAGAGGTTATAAAAATATTGTTTATATTAAAGCAAGTGAATGTATAAGTGATTTAATAAAAAGATTTCAAGCAACTAATGCATTATTTTATTTTGAAGATATAAGAATATATAGAGATCATAAAAATATGGTTAATAGATTAAATAATTGTGAGATAGCTAATCAAGAAAAAACTTTTAGAACTGGGCAAGTTCAACTTGAAAATATTAATTATTTAAAGATGCATGATTTATTTGGATTGCTTGAAGAAAACACTAGGATAGTAGCAGAAGCTAGGATGAAGTATCCAGAAGTATCAATGCAAGAATTAGCTGATATTGTAACACTTGAAAATAATTATAAAATTGGTAAATCTGGAGTTAATCATCATTTTATTAAAATAAATAATTTAGTTAAAAGACATAAAGAAAGAAGTGAAGATAATGGTAGTTAGACTTGCAGCTGATATTCAACCTGATAGTATTTTGGATGGTTCTGGTATTAGGACTGTTATTTGGTTTCAAGGGTGTTTACATAATTGCAAAGGATGTCAAAATCCTGAGACTCATGATATGAATGGCGGAATGGTTGTTGATATCGATGAAATAAAAATGCAACTTAAAAATTTGAAGTATCAAAGTGGAATTACTTTATCGGGAGGAGACCCATTCTTTCAACCTGAAGCTGCCTTGGAAATAGCTAGATTTGCTAAAAGTATTGGTCTAAATGTTTGGGCATATACGGGCTTTACTTATGAGGCTTTACTAAGTGATAAAAGTAGGCATGATTTACTAAAATATGTTGATGTTTTAGTAGATGGAAAATTTATGATAGATAAGAAGAGCTTGAATTGTAAGTTTCGTGGAAGTACAAATCAAAGGCTAATAGATGTAAAAAAGAGTATGGAAGCCGGATGGGTAGTATTATATGATGTTTGATGATAAGGTAAACTATACTATACTTGTTAATAATGCTAATAAGGAATTTATGGAACAATTTAAAGAATATTCAATTATTGGAAGCAATATGTCTTTTGATGAATTAAAAGAAAAATTGGAAATGTTTCCAAGTAAAAGAGTTGTTTTTAATGAATCTTGGTATAATTTAAGAAACAATGAGAAAAAAGTTATTATAGAATTATTAAAGAAACAAAATATTAATTTTGTTAATATTACAAGTAATATTGAAGATTCATTATTAAGTGATTATATTGTTGTTTTTGATGAAAATAAAAAAGTACTTGAGGGTAATACGGAATTTGTTTTAAGAAATGAAAAAGTATTAAAGAAGTTGGGTTATGGTCTTCCATTTGTGGTAGATTTATCTATTCAATTAACATATTACGATATATTGGGTAAAGTGTATTATGATATGGATAAATTAACGGAGGATTTATGGAATTAGAGCTTAAAGGTAATATTATCGGTGTTATAAGTAGTGATTTTAATGAAAGTAATTTTAATGGTAAAGTAAAAGAAATTGTATTGAAGAAAGCTAGTGATGCTTTAAAAATGGTGGGACTTGATGAAAGTTATTTAGAATTAGATTTCGAAGATTTATCACAAAGAAATAAAAGTAAAGTAATTTTAGCAAGTAAACTACAAGATAAAGAAATATTGTTAGTAAATTTTAGTAAAGGATTAACATGTAAAGATATAGAATTTTTTAAAAAGTTATTTAAGAAAATAGTAAGTTATGGAAGAAAAATTATTTTAGCGGATAAAAATAGTAATATGTTTTTTAATTGTGTTGATAACTTGTATGTTATTAACAAAAAAATTGTTTTAGAAACCAATGATTTATTTAATGAGGAATTAAATAAATATATTGATGTTCCTAAATTAGTGGAATTTACAAATAAATCTTTAGATCTTGGTGTTAATATTAATCATTATAAAGAAATAGATGATTTGTTGAAAGCTATATATAGGGTAAAATCATGAGATATTTAATTAAGTTTAGTTATGATGGAACAAGATTTCATGGCTTTCAAAGGCAAAATGATGTAAAAAATGTGCAAGGAACTTTGGAAAATGTTTTAAGTAGTGTATTAAAAAGTAATATTCTAATTAAAGGTAGTGGAAGAACAGATGCTGGAGTTCATGCTAATATGCAATGTGCTCATTTTGATTATGATGGAAAAGTAAGTAATAATGATATTGATAAAATAAATATATTGTTGAATAATGAAATTGTTATTAATAAAATTAGTGTTGTTAATAATGATTTTCATGCAAGACATAATGTTAAGAAAAAAATGTACGTTTACAAAGTAAATAATGGAAAGTATAAGAAAGAATATGAAGGATATTATTATCAAGTAAAATATAATTTTGATATAAAAAAAATGAAAAAAGCAAGTAAATTGTTAATTGGTACACATGACTATCATAATTTTGTAAGTGGGTATAGAGATGATTATACATCAACAATTTATAACATTAAAATAAAAAAACATGGAGATATTATTGTTTTTAAATTTGTAGGTATTGGCTTTTATAGATATATGGTTAGACACTTAGTCGGAGCTTTACTTGATGTTGGAAGGGGTAAAGTTGATGTTCATGTAATTGAAAATATGTTAGATAAAGATATAGAAAAAAAATTAAGCGTTGTTCCTGCGGATGGATTATATTTAGAGAAGATTTGGTATTGCTTTTATTGCAAAAGTTGACAAAAAATACAAAAAAAGGTAGAAATCTTTATTTATTTTAAGAAAATGGCTAAAAAGGTTTGACTTTTGGCTGTTTTTTTCATATAATTTTAATCGGTACATTTTATTTATGTGATTTGTTTAGTCGTGGGAAAATTAAACAATGAACATAGTGAAAGGAATTAGTTTTATGAAAACATTTATGCAAAAAAAAGAAAATATCGAAAGAAATTGGTATGTAATTGATGCTGAAGGTAAAACTTTAGGTCGTGTTGCAACTAAAGCTGCTCATGTATTAAGAGGAAAACACAAAGTTACTTATACTCCATATGTTGATTGCGGAGATTATGTAATTATTGTAAATGCTGACAAAGTAGTTTTAACTGGAAACAAACTAGAAGATAAGAAATATTATAATCATAGTGGATTCCCAGGAGGACTAAGAGAAAGAAATGCTAAAGAAATGATTGAAAAATATCCAGAAGAAATGGTTGAAAGAGCTGTTAAAGGAATGCTTCCTCACAACAGACTTGGAAGAGCTATGGGTAAGAAATTATTTGTTTATCGAGATGCAAATCATAAGCATGAAGCTCAAAAGCCTAAGGCTTTAGAAATTAATTAGGAGGAATTATGGCTAAAAAACAAGAATGGACAGCAACTGGTAGAAGAAAAAGAAGTGTAGCAAGAGTTAGACTTGTTGGTGGTACTGGTAATATTACTGTTAATGGTGTTGATGTTAATGATTATATGCCTTATGCAACATTAGTAATGGATTTAAAACAACCTTTAGTTGCTACCGGTAATGAAAACAGATTTGACATTGATATCAATGTTAAAGGTGGCGGATTCTCTGGACAAACTGGTGCAATTCGTTTAGGTATTACTAGAGCACTTTTAGCATTTGATGCTAATACTGATCAAACAAGAGAAGATAGCTATAGACATATTCTTAAAAATGCTGGATTTATTACAAGAGATCCAAGAGTTAAAGAACGTAAGAAATATGGTCTTAAAAAAGCAAGAAGAGCTCCACAATTCTCAAAACGTTAGTAGATATTTTATACCACGGAATTCCGTGGTTTTTTCGTGATTATTATTGACTTATTTTTTCATTTATTTTATCATTATAATAGGTGGTAGTATGAATAAAAAAGGATTTACATTAATAGAACTTATTGCAGTGTTGGTAGTACTATCAATATTAATATCTGCTTCAGTAATGCTATTTATAAATATTAGAAAAAATATTTTAGAGAAAGAATATTATAATTTAGTTTTATATTTAGAAACGAAAGCGTCAGAATATGCTGAAGAAACTTCGATAACTACGATAAATGTTGAGAATTTAATTAAGGAAGGTAAAGTAAAATCTGATGATGAAACTGATATTTATGATCCAAGAGATAATAAAAGCATGAATTGTTTTATTATTAAATCTAATTTTGAAAATGGAAAATATAATTCAACTTTAATGGAAGATTTGGGCAAAGATGAAAACGGAAAATGTAATGAATATGAGGTAACAACAGATTATGAAGTATGTAAATTTGAGAATGGACAATGTATTAAATTTGATGATACAACTTGGTTTAATAGTGCTGTTACATTGGGGATAATGCATCGAGGAAGTTTGTTAGCTGAACAAAATACTACTTATAATTGGACAAGTAATACTGGATTTTCTAGTAATGAGGCTACTATCAGTGTTGATGGAAACTTATTAAATAGTAGATACAAGTGTGAAGTGAAAGGTAAAAGCAGTAATGGCGAGGATTTAATTGGAACTGCAACAAAGGGAATAAAAATTGATAAAGAAGCTCCAGTTATAAATGAAATCAAATATAATACTAATTGGAGTGTCAATAAAAAAATTGATATAATGGCAAGCGATGGAATTGGGTCAGGAATTGATGGTTATGCTATCGTTAAAGAAAATGAAATATGCTTAAATTATAATAAAAATAAAGAAATAACAATTAATTCAAATGGTAAATATAAAGTGTGTGTAAAAGATAAAGCTGGAAATAAAACAGAAAGAAAAATAGGAATTACTTCTATTGACGATGCTGGTCCAAGTATAGTAGCTAAATCTAGTAGCAATGAAATAAAAATGGGTACAAATAATAAAACTAGTTCATATTTTATAGTTACTTATTCAATTAGTGGTGGTACTTTAAGTTGTACACCTGAGGCAACTGGAACATTAAATGTTGGAAATCATACCTTAAAATGTGTAGCAACCGGTGGCAATGGAAAGACTGCGGAAGCAACAACAAAATTAAAAGTTGTACCTTTAACACCATCTACACCAACTATAACGACAAGGTTAGAATCTAGTAGTGGTCAAGTATATAATGGAACGTGGACGAATAAGTCTATTTATATTGAAATTAATCCTGGATCTGCAAACGATGTTGTTACAAAGTTTGAATATAAAATTGGTAATGGTAATTGGATAACTGCATCTGGAACAATAAATGGAAATAAAGGAAGCTTTGTATATAGTTCTGAAGTCGATAACACTATTTATGTTAGAAATTGTTATCAAAATAATTGTAGTTCCGCTTCTAATGGCAAAACTTTAAAAATAGATAAAACAGCACCTACTTGTAAGTTAACTGCGAATAGTTCAAAGATATCTTTTAGTCAAAAAGCAACTGATGTGCAAAAGGCTGGCATTACTAAAAATAAATCAGCTGATTATACTAATGCTACAGTAAATATTAGTACAGGAACGTTTTATGGATATGTAATTGATAAAGCAAGTAATACTGGAACATGTAACATAGAAATTATAGAAACTTCTAGTTCAAGATCTTGTAGTGAAACATGTTCGGAAGGTACAAAAGTCTGTGATCTTGTTTGTTATTATAATGCATCTTCATCCGAAATAGCAAGAAAATCATGTAATAGAGGAACTTATGAACCAACTTGGGAAACTTGTTATAGTGCTTATTATTCATCATGCCCTTCAACTTTTCCTAATATAGATTGGTCAGCATCAAATTGTTATACGAGTGGTGGTGGATGTACTGAAAGTTGTACAACTTCCTACTATTGTAAAAGTGGATATACAAAGATTAATTCAAGTTATTGTTATAAATAATAAAAATCAAGACGAATCTGTCTTGATTTTTATTGTATTTAAAAGAAATTTTTAGTAAAATTATGTTTAGCGAGGTGTTATCTATGAGAATAAGCAATGAATGGAAAAATTATGAATGCATAGATGCTGGTAATGGCGAAAAATTAGAAAGATGGGGAAATGTTATTTTAAGAAGACCTGAACCTCTTGCAATGTGGCCAATAGAAATTGATAAGTCATGGAAAAATGTTGATGGTGTTTATTATAGATTTGTTGATGGCGGGGGACATTGGGAATTTAATAAAAAATTGCCTGATTTTTGGACTATTGAATATAAAGATTTAAAATTTAAAGTTAGCCCAACAAATTTTAAACATACAGGATTATTTCCTGAACAAGCTACGAATTGGGATTTTATGATGGATAAAATTAGAAATGCTAAAAGACCAATTAAAGTGTTAAATTTATTTGGATATACAGGTGGTGCAACTGTTGCTTGTAGTAAAGCTGGAGCAGAACTTGTAGTTCACGTTGATGCTGCAAAGGGAATGGTTGAATGGGCAAAAGAAAACGCTCAATTATCTGGAGTTCAAAATAATTATATTAGATTTTTAGTTGACGATTGCTTAAAATTTGTTGAAAGAGAAATTAGACGTGGTAATAAGTATGATGCTATCGTAATGGATCCACCTTCTTATGGAAGAGGTCCAAGTGGTGAAGTCTGGAAACTTGAAAAGAATTTAGAAGAGTTGGTAAGTAGATGCGTATTATTATTGAGTGATAAGCCGTTATTTTTTCTTATAAATGCTTATACAACTGGTGTTTCTAGTACAGTTTTATATAATATTTTAAAGCTAACAGTTGGTAAGTCTTATGGTGGTATTATAGATGCTGGTGAGATTGGCCTTCCTATAAGTAAGAATGATTTAGTATTACCATGTGGAATTTATGGAAGATGGCAAGATGAATAAAATTATTTTTGAAGATAATCATTTAGTAGTTGTTGAAAAGCCTCGGAATATATTAGTACAAGGTGATGAAACTAAAGATGTCGATTTATTGTCACAATTAAAAATTTATATTAAAGAAAAATATAATAAGCCTGGTAATGTTTATTTGGGGTTAGTGCATAGATTAGATAGACCTGTTGGAGGTGTTATGGTTTTTGCTAAAACTAGTAAATCTGCGGGAAGACTTAGTGATATGGTTAGAACTCATCAATTTAAAAAGACATATTTAGCTATTGTAGAAGGAAAAGTGCCAAATGAAGGCGTTTTTGAAGATTATTTATTAAAACTTGAAAAAGAAAATAGAACTATTGTTGATAAAAATGGAAAGTATGCTAAATTATCATATAAATTAATAAAATATATTGATGGACTTAGTTTAGTAAAAATTAATTTAGAAACTGGCAGGTCACATCAAATTAGGGTGCAATTTTCTTCGCATGGATTTCCTTTGTGGGGAGATCAAAAATATAATAAAAATGCCAAAGTTGGTGAACAAATCGCCTTGTGGGCATATGAATTAGAATTTAACCATCCTGTTACAAAAGAAAAAGAAGTATTTAAATGTGAACCATTTTGGAATGAGTACCCTTGGAATATTTTTGGAAGTGATGATTTTGAATAATGAAGAAATATTTCTTCTGTATGTTAATAAATTTGATGTGAGTAAAAAAGAAATCAAGAGAAAAATAAATCATTCTCTTCGTGTTAGTAAATTATGTAAGAGTATTGCTCTTGATTTAAAGCTAACTGATGATTTAGTTTATTTAGCTGAATTTATTGGCCTTGTTCATGATATTGGAAGGTTTATACAATGGGAAAAATATCAAACGTTTGATGATTTGAAAAGTGAAGATCATGCTTTATTGGGATTATATGTGCTTTTTAAAAACAAGGAAATAAATAGATTTAAAATCGATCATAAATGGGATAAAACTATTTATTCGGCGATAAAAAATCATAATCAATATAATATTTCTGATGAAACTAAAGATGTTGATTTATTGATGTCTAAAATACTTCGTGATGCTGATAAAACAGATATTTTATATATGGTAAAAATAAATGATATTGTTCTTGATGAAGATAATGCTAGTGTTACTAGTGAAGTAAAAAATGAATTTTTAAGCAAAGAAAGTATAGATCATACAAAGGTGAAATCGTTTTCGGATAAAATACTTTTAAAGTTAGCTTTTGTTTTTGATATAAATTATAAATGGTCATTAGATTTTATAGAAAAAGAAAATATTATAGATGAAATATATAATAACTTAATATATAAAAATAAGATAGAATATTATTATAATTATGTAAAGAATTATTTAAGTGAGGTTATTAATGGAAAGATATAAAGAAATAGAAAGAAGTATTATAAAAAAGTATAGAAAAGAAATATGGGCTAAATTTGTTAAAGCTGTTAAAGATTATAAACTAATTAATGAAAATGATAAAGTTATGGTTTGTATTTCAGGCGGTAAAGATTCTTTTTTGCTTGCTAAATGTGTCCAAGAATTACAAAAACATGGTGGTATTCCTTTTGAAGCATATTATGTATGTATGAATCCAGGTTATAATGAAGCAAATAAAAAAAAGATACTAGAAAATGCTAAAATACTTAATATTAACTTAGAGATGTTTGATAGTGATATATTTGAAGTTGCTAATAGTTTAAATGAAAAAAGCCCTTGTTATATGTGTGCTCGCATGAGAAGAGGTCATTTATATAATAAGGCAAAAGAATTAGGGTGTAATAAAATAGCTTTGGGGCACCATTTTGATGATGTAATAGAAACGACATTACTTTCAATGTTTTATGGTAGTGAAGTTAAAACTATGCTTCCAAAACTTCATAGTGAAAACTTTGAAAATCTAGAACTTATTAGACCGCTTTATTTGGTAAAAGAAAATAATATTTTAGCTTGGGTAAAGTATAATAATCTAGAATTTATTAATTGTGCATGTAAGTTTACAGAAAGAGTTAGTTTGAGTGATGAATCTGTAAGTAAAAGAAAAGAAATGAAAGAGTTGATAAAACATTTGCGGGAATTAAATCCTGATATTGATTATAATATATTTAAATCTTTAGATAATATTAATCTAAATTGTGTATTAGGTACTAAAAAGAATGGGGTTTATAAAAGCTTTATGGATGAATATGATAAATAAAAAAGTTAGAAGATGAGAATTTCACTTCTAATTTTTTTTGTACATATCAACTCTTTTAGGTAATTTCTTTGCTTTTTTAGCAGTTTCTTCATCAAATAATAATAAAGGCTTAATGTTAAAAGCTTTTGCGATACAATCAATGTTTTTACATGTCAAATTTGCATCTCCATTTTCTATCGTACTTATATATGCCATTTTAAATTTTGTTTTATTTGCAAATTGTTCTTGTGTAATTTTATTTTGATATCTAAACCATTTAGTATTTAATCCTACTATTTCCATTGAAGACATTTTATCACTTCCTTTTTATAATATGTCTTGTTAAGATAAAAGTTATAATATAATTATTATAAAAGTAAAAGATAAATAACTTAACACCACTAAAACTTATTAAGATATATCTTAATAAAATGTTTACTTTTCTTGAAATAAATGTTATTATTTAATAGAGGTAAGGAGTTAGGATTTTATGAAAAATAAAAATTATTGTGAAAATTGTGGTGCTGAAATTAGTGAAGGTAATGATTTTTGTTCAAATTGTTATACTAAAATAGATAAAGTTGAAAATTCTAAATTGACTAAAGTGACATTAATTATTAAATGCATATTTAATGCAATAAGATATGTACTAGGAGTTATAATTATTGCAATAGGGGTTGAATTTTTGCCGAATATTTTAAGAATTTTATTAGGGATAAGTTTGCTTCCCATAACATATAGAATTCTTTTTGAAAATTTTGAAAAAATAAGAAATGGTATTCTTCCAAAGATTTTACCTATTATTTTTCCTGTAATTATAATTTGCTTAATTGTTGTACCGGATGATAGCGTAAATAATAATAACGATAAGCCTTTAACTTATGAAGAAATTGTTCTAGATGAAATAAAAAAAATAGATAGTGCTGTTCATTTAGTTTCTTGCGAACATAATGAAAAAAATAATAAATTGAATTTAAAATTTCAAAAAAAAATATTAGATGATGATATTTATACTTGTGCAGTAAGTTCTGATAATTTTATAAGTAAATTATTAGGTATAGCTATAATTAGCGATGTTGAATTTGAATGTTTATATGCTGGAAAGACATCAAATTATGTAAGATACGATGAATTATATAATATATTTGATTTGGAAGCTAAGTATTTTGATGCTGATAATAATATGTTATCTACAAGTTTTGAAGAGTTAGAAAAACAACATATTAATGATTACAAAAAATCATGTAAAAATTATAACTATAAAGATGTTTTAAGAACCCCGAATGATTACATAAATAAACATGCTTATTGGTTTGGTGAAATAGTTCAGGTAGTAGAGAAATCAGAAAATTATTCGATTTTTAGGGTATATGTTAATTGTGAAAAATATTATTATATTGATGGATATAGTTGTTCGGATGCAATATATGTTGTTTATCGTGGTAGTGAAAGCTTTATTGAGGATGATATGATAAAAATGTGGGGTACTTTGAATGGAAATGTTACTTATGAAACTAAATGGGGAAATTATTTAACGATTCCAAAGTTTTATGCCGAATACATGGAGCTAACGTAAAGGTTAAAAGGATGTGTTGTTTTTATGGAAAAAAGATATAAATTTTGTAAAAAATGTGGAGAAGAAATGCCTAAAAATAAAATTTGTTGTTTTAATTGTCATCATATCAATTTTAATTCAAATTTGATTATAATTATCGTTATAATAATGTCAGTGTGGTTATTAATAAATTTAACTGATGGTTTTAAACTCCCGGAAATTAACATGGATAGTATAGATGAATATTATGATCAATTATATGGAACAAATAAAGCTGATGATGTTTTAAATAGTGAAATTGATAAAGAGAATAATGACTTAGATAGCAATAATACAAATGACAATAGTAATGTTTCTAATGGCGATATTAATAATAACACTATAAAAAATTCAAATGATAATAAACAATCTGTTAATAATTACCATAATCAAGATAAAACCAATGATGATTTAAAAAGCAATGAAAATGATATTGATAATAATTCAAATATAAGTGTTAGTAAGCAAAATGCTTTAAAGGTGGCAAAATCTTATTTGGATATTGGGGGATTCTCTAAAAGTGGTTTGATAAAACAATTAGAATATGAAAAGTTCATTAATGATGATGCAGTGTATGCCGTTGATAATTGTGGAGCAAATTGGAAGGAGGAAGCTTTAAAAGCAGCAAAATCTTATTTAGATCTTATGGCTTTTTCTTATATTGGTCTCCAAAAACAATTAAAGCATGAAGAATTTACATCCGATGAAATAAAATATGCAGTTGATAATTGCGGAGCAGACTGGAATGAACAAGCATTTAAAAGCGCAAAGTCTTATTTGGAAGTGTCAGGTTTTTCGAAGGAAGGACTTATAAAGCAATTAGAGTATGAAGGTTTTACTCATGAAGAAGCAGTTTATGGTGTTACTCAAACTGGACTATAAAATAAAATTATATTTAAATGCAGATAATTAATATTAGTTATCTGCATTTATATTTGTTTAAATTTAATATTTTTTGAAATTAAAATAAAATTGTAGCATAAGTATTTAATATGAAGAAATATTATATTGGAGTATTTTCCGTTTTTTTAGCGCTATTTTTAGTTCTGTTTAGTTATCCGGTTAGGGCTGACTTACCTTTGCAAGGAAAAGTTTTGGCAATTGATTGTGGTCATGGCGGTTTGGACCCAGGCTCTTTATATAATGATATTTATGAAAAAGATATTACTTTATCTATTGGAAAATATCTAGAAGAATATTTAAGTGAAATGGGAGCAACAGTTATTATGACTAGAACTAGTGATAGTGATTTAAGTAATGGTGTTAAGAACCATCGTAAGAAAGCAGATTTTGATGAAAGAATTAAAATTATTAATCAAAAAATTGTGGATATGTATGTATCTATTCACTTAAATTATCTTACAGATACAAGGTATTATGGTGCTCAAGTTTTTTATAATAAAAATAATGAAGAATTAGCTAAGTCTATACAAGAATATTTGAATAAAAATACTAATACAGATAGAGAAGTTAAAAGGATTCCTACATCTACTTATATGTATGATAAATTAAATACAAATGGAGTTTTAGTAGAATGCGGTTTTTTATCTAATGCAACTGAAAGAAGTAAATTAGTTACAAAAGAATATCAAAGTGAGTTTGCAAAAATATTAGCGCAAGCAATAAGTCATTATTATAATTAATTTTATTAATTTCACTTTTTTTTCACAAGTTTTTTACATTAAAACCATTATTTTGCTATATATTTATTAAGTCAGTTGTGGTATAATGTTTAAAGTAAAGGCGGTATAGTGTGAAATCGAAAACATTTAAAACATTAGATGAACAAATTGACATACTTACAAAAAAAGGGTTAGTAGTAGAAGATATTGAGACTGCTAAAACTATTTTGTTGCGTGAAAATTACTTTTTCTTAAGTGGATACCGTCATTTATTTATGAAGCCTGATGATAATAAAACTTATCTAGAAGGTACAACATTTAATGAATTATATTCAATGTTTCTTTTTGATAGACAAATAAGAAATATAATTTTTAAAAATATTTTGATTGTTGAAAATAATTTAAAAAGTATATTAGCTTATATAATGAGTAAGAATCATGGATTTAAAGAAAATAATTATTTAAATCCCAATAACTTTGTTAAAGATTCAAGAAGAAATAGACAGATTAATGATTTAATTAGAAAGATGAAAAGACAGATAAGTGTTAATGGTAAACAACATACAGCAACAGCGCATTACATCATAAATTATGGTTATATTCCACTTTGGGTTGTTGTAAAAGTTTTATCATTTGGAATAGTTGGAGAATTATATACGGTACTTCAATATCAAGATCAAAAAGAAATTGCTGATGTTTTTGGAGTTAGTATTGATAGTATGGTTGATTATTTACCAATTGTTGCTAATTATCGTAATTTATGTGCTCATGAAGATATTTGTTATATTAATAGAACTCAAAAAGCTATTGATGATACAAAATTTCATAGATTATTGTATATTCCAAAGATAAGTGAGGAATATATATATGGAAAGAATGATTTATTTGCATTAATAATTATTTTAAAACAGTTATTGGAAGAAGATAATTTTAATTTATTTATTAGTGAGATAAGTTATGAATTAGATAGATTGTCTGGTAAGCTTAAAGTTATTAAAATAGAAAAAGTATTGCATGAAATGGGATTCCCAAATAATTATAAAGAAATAGTGAGGTTAGAAAAATGAGTGAAGAACAAAATAAACAAAGAAGAAGTTTAGTAAATTATTTAATAGTATTTTTTGTAGGGTGTTTAGCAATGTATGCAGTTGTATATTTCTTTCCAACAAGTATTACTGAATCAGTAACTAAGCTAGAAAAAGATGTAACAGTAACTGATACAGGTATTGCTGATGCAGTTGAAAAAGTATATAATGCAGTAGTTATTGTTTCAACTTATAAAGATGATACTTATATTGCATCAGGAACAGGTTTTGTTTATAAAAAGGATGGTAATAAATATTATATTTTAACAAATCATCATGTTATAGATGGTGGTAATAAAGTAACTGTTACATTTACTGATGAAAAAGTCGTAGAAACTAAGGTTGTTGGTTCTGATCAATATGCTGATATTGCAGTTTTATCAATTGAATCTAAAGATGAATTAACTGTAGCTTCTTTAGGTAAAAATGATAATTCTAGAGTTGGTGATACTACTTTTGCTGTAGGAGCTCCTTTAGATAGTGCTTATTCATGGACAGTAACGAGAGGTATTTTATCTGGTAAAGATAGATTAGTTGAAGTATCTTTAAATAATTCCAAAAATAATGATTACATAATGAAAGTTTTACAAACTGATGCAGCGATTAACTCTGGTAATAGTGGTGGTCCTTTATGTAATAGTAATGGAGAAGTTATTGGAATTACATCACTTAAACTAGTAAGTAGTGGTGTTGAAGGAATGGGTTTTGCAATTCCTATTGAAGATGCTACATCAAAAGCAGAACAAATAATTAAAGGTGAATCTATTGAATATCCATATATTGGTGTATCAATGTATGATGTAAATAAATATTATAATTCTTATCAATATGGGTCTTTAATTCAATCTTCTGGTGTTACAAGTGGAGTAATTGTAAATAGTGTTGAAAAGGGTAGCCCAGCTGCAAAAGGTAAAATAGAAGCTAATGATATAATTACTAAAATAGATGGTAAAGAAGTAAAAAATATTGCATATCTAAGATATTATCTATATCAATACAAAGTTGGCGATACAATTAAAGTTACAGTAATAAGAAATGGTAAGACTAAAGAACTTAATGTTACTTTAGCATCAAGTAAGCAAACAACATAGTTTGCTTATTTAAGTTGGAGGGTCTATGAAATTAAAACGATTATTAGCATATATTATTGATATTTTATTAGTTGGTTTTGTGGCATCTGCACTAGCTAATATTGATATATTAAATCCCTATTTAGATAATTATTTGGAATCTTATGAAAATTTTAATAAAACATTAGAGGATATAAATGAAGAAAATGTTCTGGATATGTTTTCTAGTGATGAGTTTGTTATTCAATATCAAGATACATTGAAATATAGTGCATATTCAACAGGTATTAGTTTAGTTTGTTATTTATTGTATTTTATAGGATTTCAAAAATGGAATAAGAATCAAACTATAGGTAAGAAATTGATGAATTTGAAAGTAGTTAACAAAAATAAAAAAGATGATGTAAAAGTATGGCAATATTTAGTTAGAACATTAGTTGTTTATAATTTGCTTTTTAGTACTTTAACTGTTTGTTTAGCATTGTGTTTTGATACAAAATTATTCTTTACATTATCTATGATTGTTAGTATAATTGGTTATGTTATTACTTATTTTGGTTATGGAATGATTTTATTTAGAAAAGATGGAAAAGGATTACATGATTTAATAAGTGGTACGGAAGTAATGGAGGTAAAAAATGTCATTAATTAAAGTAAGAGAATATTTAAAAAAATATGGAAAAGATGGAAAAATAGTAGAATTTGATGAATCAAGTGCAACTGTTGCTGAGGCTGCGCAAGCAATTGGTTGTGGTGAAGCAGATATAGCTAAAACATTATCATTTATAGTTGATGGTAAGCCTATTTTAATTGTTATGGCTGGTGATAAAAGATGTGATAATCATAAATATAAAGAGTTTTTCCATGAAAAGGCTCATATGATACCTAGAGAGGATTTAGTCGAGCTAGTTGGTCATGAAGCTGGAGGAGTTTGTCCTTTTGGTGTTAATGATGGAGTTATCATTTATCTTGATGAATCTTTAAAAAAACATGAATTTGTATATCCGGCGTGTGGAAGCTCTAATAGTGCTATTAAGCTTTCTATTCAAGAATTAGAAAGGCTATCTAATTATAAAGAATGGATAGATGTAACAAATTAGAATTAGCTTTTTAAAGTTGTTCTTTTTTTAGTTTATAATTTCAATAAGTTCACCTGGAGCACAATTTAAATATTTACAAAATTCTTCAATATACTTAAATGATATAGATGATATATATCCATTTATTATTCTATTTAAATTTCTCGATGTTATGTTCATTTTTTTGACATAGCCAATATTTTGTTTTGCTATTTTCTGTAACTTATGCCTCTGGAGATGGAACATTGAATTCACCAATTAGGATAAATTAATAAAAAAACCAGCAACTTATGCGTTTGCTGGTTTTAATCTTGCTCTTGCTTTTCCTAAATCTTCGATTGGTGTTTTAGCTGTGTAATCAACTTCGAAGGTATCTAGAACATATCTAAATCTGAATTTAAGTTCATTTACCATGTTTTCATAAATAGCTATTGCATCATCGAAGTTTTTTAGTTTAATGGCATCTGTACATGGAATAATAAATCTGTCCATAAGCATAATTGCATCAATTGCTGGACAATTAGCTAATTCCATGCTTAATACTGGTCCAATTTGGTCATATTCTTGAAGTAATTTAACACCTGCTGGAAAACTTTTTAAATAAAGTTCTCTAAAATTTCTTAAAATTACTAAGTATTCACAATTGTCTCTGTATCCTAGAGATTGACAAATAATTGTTGTTATAAAACATCCTGCTGGTGTATAGCCATTATCTGGTTTCTTTATATATCTATTGCATGCAGCATCGCTTTTTTCTTTGTATTTGCAATTTTCAGTACAATAATATCTGTCTCCCCAGTATTCTTTTTGATTTAAATCTAAATATGCACAATTACCACAATAATCTTTCATTATAATTTCCCCCTTTTTTTGAAGTACTATTTATTATAGCCATTTTTTTGCATTTGTCAAGTATATGTTGTCTTGACAAAATTTTATAAATAGTTTAGTATTATATGGCAAGTGATAGAGTTTAGGTTTTATAAAATAAAAAAAGAAATATAATAAAAAAGAAAGGATAATTATGTCTAAGTTAATTAAAAATTTTAAGAAAAAAGATTGGTTGATAATTATCGTTAGTATTGCTTTGATAGTTATGCAGGTTTGGTTTGAATTAAAGATGCCAGATTATATGTCTAAAGTAACTGTACTGGTGCAAACTGAAGGAAGTAAAATGAGTGATATCCTTAAAAATGGGGGATATATGCTTATGTGTGCTTTTGTTTCTTTAGTTGGTGCTGTTATTGTTGGTTACTTAATTGCCTTGCTTGCATCAGGTTTCTCTAGAAACCTTAGATCTAAATTGTTTAGAAAAGTTGAAGATATGTCTATGAGTGAAATTAAAGAATTTTCACCGAATAGTTTAATAACTAGAACCACTAATGATATTACACAAGTGGAAATGTTTATTGGTTTTGGTCTTCAACTTCTTATTAAGGCTCCGATTACTGCAGTGTGGGCTATTACCAAAATTTTAAATAAAAGCTGGGAATGGAGTATGGTAACTGCTGTTGCTGTAGTTATTTTGTTATTAGTTATTGGAATTTTGACAATCATTGTTATGCCTAAATTTAAGATAGTTCAAAAACTAACCGATAAATTAAATGAGGTAACTAGAGAAAATTTAATGGGCATTAGAGTAGTTAGAGCCTTTAATGCAGAAGAATACCAACAAGAAAAGTTTCAAAATGTGAATAATAGTTTAACAAACTTACAATTATTTAACCAAAAAGCAATGTCAATTATGGCGCCTGTTATGTATTTGGTTATGTATATGTTAACATTAGTTATTTATTTTATCGGTGCTTATTTAATTAAAGATGCGTTAATGGCTGATAAAATTGGTTTATTTGGTGATATGGTAGTTTTTTCATCTTATGCAATGCAAATAATTATGTCATTTTTAATGCTTGCAATGATATTTATGATATTACCTAGAGCTCAAGTGTCTGCTTTAAGAATAAATGAAGTTTTAGATACTAGTGTCAGTGTAATTGATGGGGAGGTAACCGAAAAATATGAAGTTGGTACTGTTGAATTTAGGAATGTATCATTTAAATATCCAGATGCTGAAGAATATGTATTAAAAAATATTTCTTTTAAAGCAAATAAAGGAGATACTGTTGCATTTATTGGATCAACTGGATCAGGTAAATCTACATTAGTTAATTTAATAGTTAGGTTTTATGATGTAACGGATGGAGAAATATTAATTGATGGAGTTAATATTAAAGATTATAAATTAGAGTATTTATATAAATTAATTGGTTATGTGCCTCAAAGGGCAGTTATGTTTAATGGAACTGTTAATAGCAATATTAATTATGGTGAAGCAATGGAAGAAATTAGCGACAAAAAGATAGTGGAAGCAGCAAGAGTTGCACAAGCTGATGAATTTATCTCTAAAATGGATGATGGATATGAATCTCATGTAGCTCAAGGTGGTACGAATGTTTCTGGGGGTCAAAAACAAAGACTTGCAATTGCACGTGCTATAGCTAAAAATCCTGAAATATATATTTTTGATGATTCATTTTCTGCTCTTGATTATAAAACTGATGCAGTACTTAGAAGCGAATTAAAGAAGTATACAAAAGATGCTACAAGCTTAATTGTTGCTCAAAGAATTGGAACAATAATGAATGCTGATAAAATAATTGTTCTTGATAATGGTGAGTCGGTTGGAGTTGGTACACATAAAGAACTATTAAAAAGTTGTGAAGTATATAAACAAATTGCTTTATCACAGCTTTCAAAGGAGGAATTAGATAATGCCAAGGCCAAATAAAGATGTGTCAAAAGCAAAAGATTTTAAAGGGGCAATTAAAAGATTATTACAAGAGTTATCAGGTTTTAAAAAATTAATTATTATATCTTTAGTTTTAGCAGTTTTAGGGGCTATACTTACTATCGTTACTCCGAATATATTATCTGATTTAACTGATGAAATATCTAAGGGATTAGTTTTAAATAAAGATAATTTTGAAAAGTTAACTAAAGAAGTAACTA
Source organism: uncultured Bacilli bacterium (assembly GCA_934096035.1). GTDB lineage: Bacteria > Bacillota_I > Bacilli_A > RF39 > UBA660 > Onthocola_B. Next base: position 98,684 of record CAKOKX010000001.1, on the reverse strand, counting down.
GTAGTTTAAATGAAGAAAGTATAAGTAGGGTAATTGATTTTAGTGAAAAAAATATTGGAAAAGTAATGATAAGTTCAAATATTTCTAAGAATGATTTAATGAAATTCCAAGAAATAATGGCGAAGTTAAATGATGGAACTAACAATAAATCATTTAAAGCAATAAGTGAAATGCCAGATAGTATTTTAGATATTTTAGTTAATAATGATGTTGATGCTAAAGTATTTATAAAAAGTTTAAATAGTAATTTAGTAATACCTGAAAGTGTTGCAAGTAAAATATTTAGAGATATTGAAATTGATGGTCATGTAATAGATGTAACTGATCAAGGTAAATTTTTAGAAATTGCAAGCAATATAAACGAAGATGTAAGTGCCACAGAAATATATGGTCTTGTAGATAACATGCCTAGTTCTGTGAAGGCGGTTGTAGAACCATATATGAATATAGATAAAATTAAAAATATTGCCATTTTATTAATATGTATTTATTTAATAAGCGCTATATTTGAATACTTTGAAGCAATATTAATGACTGATGTATCAAATAATTTTGCTAGAGAACTAAGGGGTAATATATCAAGTAAGATTAATAAATTGCCTTTGAAATATTTTGATAAACATGTAATTGGAGATATATTATCGAGAGTTACAAATGATGTTGATACAATCGCTCAATCAATGAATCAATCATTATCTACTTTAGTTAGTGCTATTACATTATTTGTGGGAACTATTATTATGATGTTTGTAACAAATAGTGTTATGGCTATTACGGCAATTCTTGCAAGTTTATTCGGATTTGTGTTCATGGCATTAGTTTTAGCTAAATCACAAAAGTATTTCGTTGCTAAACAAAATGAACTTGGGGCTTTAAATGGTCATATTGAAGAAGTTTATTCAGGATTAAATGTTGTTAAAACTTATAATGGTGAAAAAATATCAAATGAAAAATTTGATGAATTAAATGATAAATTATATAAAGCAAATTGGAAGAGTGAATTCTTATCGGGATTAATGATGCCAATGATGAGTTTTATTGGTAACTTTGGCTATGTTGCGGTCTGTGTTGTTGGAGCCTTACTTGCTTTAAATGGTCATATAAGTTTTGGTGTAATCGTGGCATTTATTGTTTATGTTAGATTATTTGTTTCGCCGCTTTCTCAAATAGCTCAAGCGATGACTAGTCTTCAATCAACTGCTGCAGCTAGTGAAAGAGTATTTGAATTCTTAAATGAAAAAGAAATGGCTGATGAAAGCAATATTAAAATTACTTTAGATAAAGAAAAAGTAAAAGGTAATATTGAATTTAAGAATGTAGAGTTTAAATATGATGGTAATGATAAACCAACAATTAAAAACTTTAGTGCTAAGGCAAAAGCTGGTGAAAAAGTAGCGATTGTTGGACCAACTGGTGCTGGTAAAACAACAATGGTTAATTTACTTATGAAATTTTATGATATTAATAATGGAGAAATATTAATTGATGGCGTATCTACAAAAAATTTAACACGTCGTAATATTCATGATTTGTTTACAATGGTTCTTCAAGATACTTGGGTATTTAATGGTTCAATTAAAGATAACATTATTTATAATACTCCGAATGTTTCAATGGAAATGGTTGAAAATGTTTGTAAAACTGTGGGACTTGATCATTTTATTAAAACATTATCTGATGGATACGATACAATTCTAAGTGATAATGATTCAGTGTCTGCTGGCCAAAGACAACTTCTTACAATTGCTCGTGGGATGATACAAAATGCCCCATTCTTAATTTTAGATGAAGCTACTAGTAATGTTGATACTAGAACTGAAGAATTAGTGCAAAAAGCAATGGATAAATTAACGGAAGGCAAAACATCATTTATAATTGCCCACAGGTTATCCACCATAAAAAATGCCGATTTAATTCTTGTTATGAATGAAGGAAATATTATTGAACAAGGTAGTCATGAGGAATTAATGAAGCAAAATGGTTTTTATGCTGAGCTTTACAATTCTCAATTTAAATTATAATTTGTTAAAAAGTTTTTACGGTATGTCGTAAAAACTTTTTAATTTTACTTGAAAATTTTATTTTTGTGGTATAATATGACTTAAGTTTGAGGTGATGCTATGCAAAATCATGTGCTTATTGTTGAAGATGATAATGATATATTAGAGCTTCTTAAATTATATCTTGAATCTAATAATTTTTTAGTATATGTTGCTCATGATGGGATTGAAGCAATGGAATTATTAGAAAAAGAGAAAATAAATATTATAATTGCTGATATTATGATGCCAAGGATGAATGGTTATGAGTTAATTAAAAAAGTAAGAACTAATAGTAGAATACCTATTATAATAACTTCCGCTAAAAACTTGGATAGTGATAAAATACTTGGACTAGATATTGGTGCTGATGCATATATTACAAAACCATTTAATCCTTTAGAAGTAGTAGCATATGTAAAAGCATTACTTAGAAGGTATAATGAATTTGGGGAAAGTAATAAAGAATGTGATGTAATAAAGGTGGGAGAATTATCCTTAGATTTAAATAAGTATATTCTTAAAAAGAATAACAAAGTTATTCCTTTAACATCAACTGAATTAAAAATATTAACTATGTTAATGAAGTATCCAGGTAAAATATTTACTAAAGCACAAATATATGAGGTAATAAATGGAGATTATTATGAATGTGATGATAATACAATGATGGTTCATATATCAAATATAAGAAGTAAAATAGAAGATAATCCATCAAAACCAGTTTATGTTAAAACAGTTAGGGGGTTAGGTTATAAAATTGAAAACAAAGAAGAGTTATAGTTTTAGTAGATATGTAATTATTCAATTTGCAATTTATACTTTAATTATATTGGGAGTTACAATTGTTACATATTTTTTAGTTAATTGGAGATTAAATAATAGTTTTTTAGTACTAGATGATTTTTTAGAATATAAGGATAAACTTGAGTATGAAGATTATGCGGGAATTCCTATGTCTAAATTTCCTGGGTGTGATTTTGCCGTTTATGATAATAATAATGAATTAATATATACAACTGATGGTAATACTGAAGATGCTGTGTTAGGTAGTGATTTAATATTTGTAAATGATTATAGTAATGTTTATTATGATATATTTAATTATAGAAATAAAGAAAACAAAAAAGTGTATAAAATTTATGAAACAAAATATAATGATGAATTATCAGATGAAGTTGTAGTAGGTAATGCTGAGCTTGATGAATATTTAAATGTTTTAGGAGGTACATTATTTAAATCTAATGATACTTTAACAGATAGAGAACTTAATTTACTGTATGGTTACTATAATGATGAGCAAATGGTAGAAAAATATGAATTTACAACGAATTATGATTATGATATAGAAAATGGAAATAGAAGAACTCTTTTGTTTATGTCACCAGTTTTTAATTCTGAGTCATATGATGCTGCAGTTGCAAGTTCGGAAAAAATATGGTTTATTGCTATTCCTGTTTTGATTTTGCTTATTATAATAGAAACTTACTTTTTTAATAAAAAAGTGAAGGAAAGCTTGGATGTTTTAAAAAATATTGTGTCTTCATATGAAGAAAATGGATGTTGTGAAAGATATAAAAGATTACCACGAGAATTTGAAGAAGTGGCCAGTCGTTTTGAAAGCCTTATGGAAAAGTCTAAAAAATTAGAAAGTGAAAAAATAAAAATTTATGAAGATAAACAAAAAATTATTGCTAATTTGTCTCATGATTTAAAAACTCCTTTAACTGTAATACACGGTTATTCGAAAGCATTTTTGGATAATGTTGTGCCTGAAAATAAGAAGAAGCAATATTTAGAAACCATTTATAAAAAATCTATAGTTGCAACAGATGCAATTGATTCTTTATTTATGTATGCGCATTTAAATCATCCTGAATATGGTCCTTCACTTGAAAATGTAGATATTGTTATGTATAGTAGGAATTATTTAGCTGAAAAATATAATGAGATTGAATCCAATGGAATGAAGTTAGATATAGATATAAAAATAGAAAAGTTAAATATGGATATTGATACAAAAACTTTTAGAAGAATTTATGAAAATTTAATTAATAATTCGATTAAATATAATAAGCGTGGTACAAAGATATATTTTAAAATGTGGATAGATAAAGATTTGTATATTTCTATAGGTGATAATGGTGTTGGAATAGATGAGAGTATTAAAGATAATATTTTTGAAGCTTTTGTTACTAGTAATAGTGCAAGAACTAGTGGTAATGGTACTGGATTAGGGCTTTCGATAGCTAAAAATTTAGTTGAAATTCATAATGGAGAAATAGAACTTGTTAAAAAACCAAGAAAACCTTTGAAAACGGAATTCTTAATAAAAATTAAGATTTAGTTAAGATTTTATTTATTTAGGTATTATATAATTAGTTTGAGGTTGGATATGAAAAGTGTATTAGAATATTTAGAAAATGTAAAAACAAATAATTTAGTTATTGATAAAAATGGAAGTATTACTTATCAAGAACTTTTAGTTTATGCTAAAAGAATAGGTAGTGGATTAGGAAAGTTTGTTAAAAATAATGACCCTGTTCCGGTTTATATGGAAAAAGGTATTGAAGCTTTGGAAGTTTTTATGGGAGCTTTGTATGCAGGGGGATTTTATAGTTTATTAAATGTTGAATTACCTAAGATGAGACTTGAACAGATTATTGGAGTTTTAGATGTAAATTATATTATTACTGATAATGAACATCTTGAAGTTGCGAAAGAATTTTTTCCTGATAAAAAATTAATTTTATATGAAGATTTAATTAAAGAAGAAATTGATGAAGAATTACTTTCAAATATAAGAAGAAAAAAAGTTGATTTAGATCCTGTTTATGCTAATTTTACAAGTGGTTCTACAGGGGTTCCAAAAGGTGTTATTGTTGGTAATCGTTCAATCATAGATTTTGTGGATAACTTTGTGGATACTTTTGGAATTGATTCTACTGATGTTATAGCAAATCAAGCTCCATTTGATTTTGATGTATCTGTTAAAGATATTTATCCAGCTTTAAAAACGGGAGCTACACTTGTAATTGTACCAAAGGAATTATTTTCACGACCAGCTGAATTAATCGACTTTTTAGTGGATCATAATGTTACCACAATGACATGGGCAGTATCAGCTTTATGTTTAATTTCTACATTTCATGGGCTTGATTATAAAGTTCCAACAAGTGTTAAAAGAATAATGTTTAGTGGGGAAGTAATGCCTATGAAACATTTAAACTCATGGATGGAACATTTACCTGATACTATGTTTGTTAATCTATATGGTCCAACAGAAATTACATGTAATTGTACATATCATATTATTGATAGGAATAGAGAATATGAAAAAATACCCGTAGGAATTCCATTTAATAATGAAGCTGTATTTTTATTAAATGATAAAAATGAGTTAGTAACTAATGAATATGAAAAAGGAGAAATTTGTGTTCGTGGTACCGCCTTAGCTTTGGGATATTATAAAAATAAAGAACAAACTGAAAAAGCATTTGTTAGAAATCCATTAAATGATAAATATATTGAATATATTTATAGAACTGGAGATTTAGGATATTATCAAAATGACGAATTATATTTTGGTGGTAGAAAAGATTTCCAAATAAAATATATGGGACATAGAATAGAACTTGAAGAAATAGATAAAGCTATCGGTTCTTTTGAAGGCGTTGAAAGAGTATGTTCTATATTTAGGGAAGAGAAAAGTAAGTTATATGCTTTTTATATCGGTGATATAGAAGTAAAAGAATTACATGAAAAATTATCAAAAGAGTTGCCGGTATTTATGATTCCAAGTAAGTTTATTAAAGTAGAAGAAATGCCTTTATCTAAGAATGGTAAAATAGATCGTAAAAAGTTAGAGGAATTGATATAATGGAAAGATTGTTAGAAAAGAAAATAATTAGTGAAGTAAGTACACCATTTTATGTATTTGATATTGATGTATTAAAAGCAAGAATTGATTATTTAAAAAGTATGATGCCTGAGAATGTTCATTTATGTTATGCCATGAAAGCTAATCCATTTGTAGTAAAAGAAATAGATGAGAAAATAGAAAAATATGAAATTTGTTCTTATGGAGAATGGAATATTGCCAAAAAAATGGGGATAACTGATAGTAAGATGGTTATATCTGGCGTTTATAAAGATGAATTAAGTATGGACAATATAATTAATAATCAAAAAAATGGTGAAGTATTTACAATTGAATCATTAAATCAGATAGCTCTTTTAGATAAGTTAACTAAAGAAAAAAGAAAAGTAATAAATATTATTTTAAGACTTACAAGTGGTAATCAATTTGGAATGTCTGAAAAAGAAGTAATTGAAATATTGGAAGACAGAGCTAAATATGAGTATTTAAATATAATGGGTATTCAATATTTCTCTGGTACTCAAAAGAAATTATCAAAAAGAATAATAAAGGAATTGGAATACGTTGATGAATTTGTTGAAAAGTTAAAAATCGATTTAGGTTTTGTTGTGGAAGAACTAGAGTTTGGACCTGGATTTCCAGTTGTTTATTTTGAAGCTGAACAGGATTTTGATGAAAAAACATATTTGATGGAAATAGCTGATAAAATAAAGAATATGAAATATCAAGGACATATTACTATGGAACTTGGAAGAAGTATGGTAGCATCATGTGGTAGTTATTATACAAAAGTTGTTGATAAAAAAACTAATAAAGAAGGAAATTTTGCTGTTATAGATGGTGGTATGAATCATTTAGTATATTATGGTCAAATGATGGCAATGAAAAAACCAATGTTAGATATTATTCCTAAAAGGGGAGAAAATAATATAGAAAATTGGAATTTAGTTGGAGCTTTATGTACAATTAACGATTTAGTTGTTAAGCAATTGCCAGTTTCTAATTTAGAATTAGGTGATATATTTGTATTTAAAAATACTGGGGCTTATTCAATGACTGAAGGAATTAGTTTGTTTTTAAGTCGTGATTTACCTAAAGTAATATTTGTAAGTGGGGGAAATATGAAAATAGTTAGAGAAAATATAAATACATATAAATTAAATATGCCAAATGAAGGAGGTGAAATATAATGGAAAAATTAATTGAAATATTAGAAGATTTAAATCCTGAAGTTGATTATAATACATGTACTAATTTAATAGATGGACATTATTTAGATTCACTTGCAATTTTATCTTTAGTGGCTGAAATTGAAGAAGAATTTGATGTTGTTATACCTACAGTTGAAATTATTCCTAGTAACTTTAATTCTGCTCAAAGTTTATGGGCTTTAATTGAAAAAATAAAGGAAGAAGATTAAGATGCAATATTGTAGTGCAATATATTTGGCAGTTTTTTTGCCAATTACATTACTTGTTTATGCACTAACTGCTAAGAAGAAAAGATGGCTTGTTTTATTAATAGCAAGCTATATTTTCTTCTTATCTTTAAGTGGTAAACTAATTGTATATTTGTTATTTTCAACTTTATCAATTCATCACTTTGGTTTATGGCTTGATAAACTTAATAAAAATAAAGATAAGGATTTAGAGGAGTGTTCTAAAGAACAAAAAAAAGAGATTAGAGAGGAATATAAAAAGAAGACAAATAAGATAGTACTGTTTGCGGTGTTAATTCATATTGGGTTGTTAGTTATATTAAAATATACTGGCTTTTTTGGGGAAAATATTAATAATTTATTGGCTTTATTTAATACAGATTTTAGATTTAAAATACCTAAGATATGTATACCAATTGGAATTAGTTTTTATACATTGCAAGGTTTATCATATATTATTGATGTTTATAAAGGAAAGATAAATGCTGATGATAATTTAGGAAGACTTGCTTTATTCATGGCATTTTTTCCAAGTATTATGGAAGGTCCAATATGTAGATATAGTGATACTGCGGAAAAGTTATATAAAGGCGAATCATTAACTTATAAGAATTTAAGTTTTGGAGTTCAAAGAATTCTTTGGGGGTTAATGAAAAAAATGGTTATTGCAGATAGATTGAATCCATTTATTGAAAAAATATTTTGTGAGTATAATAATTTAGATGGTGGTGTTATTTTAATTGGTGCTATATTTTATACTATTCAACTTTATATGGATTTTTCTGGTACTATTGATATAGTTATTGGTAGTGCTGAGATGTTTGGTATTACACTTCCTGAGAATTTTAAACAACCATTCTTTAGTAAAAACATTTCTGATTTTTGGACAAGATGGCATATTACTTTAGGTACTTGGTTTAGAGATTATATATTTTATCCAGTTTCATTAAGTAGGCCAATGAAGAAAGTAACACTTGTTTCTAGAAAAGTTTTAGGTAATCATTATGGTCCACTTTTAGCTGGTAGTTTAGCTTTATTTCTAGTGTGGATAAGTAATGGCTTATGGCATGGAGCTGCTTGGACTTATGTGTTTTTTGGAATGTATCATTTTGTTTTAATAGTTTTAGGTAATATATTTACACCATTGATACAAAAAATATGTAGTAAAGTTCATGTTAATAGATCGAGTAAACCATATGTAATGATGCAAATTTTAAAAACAACTATTTTAGTTATATTTGGTGAGTTATTCTTTAGAGCAAATACTTTATCTGGTGGATTTATAATGTTTAAGAAAATATTTACAGATTTTAGTTTGAATTCTATTAAGAATGGTTCATTATTTAAACTAGGATGTGATAGAGCAGATTTTTTAATAATTGGTTTTGTTTTAATAATTATTTTAGTAACTAGTATTTTAAAAGAAAAAGGCATTAATATTAGAGAATCTGTTGCAAAAATGAATATATGGTTTAGATGGACATTATATTATGCTTTAATACTTATCATAATTATATTTGGTGCTTATGGGTTCGGGTATGCTCCGGTAGATCCAATATATGCAAATTTTTAGGGAGGTAAGATGGAAAATTTAAAGAATATTTATAAACCGATAATTTTTACCTTTATATTATTTTTAATTCTTTTGGGAATATCAAATTGGTTTATACCTAAGAATAATGTTAAAGGCAATGGAATTCATGAGGCAAGAGCTAATGGAGTTTTTGGAGAAGAAAAAAATACTATTGATGTTTTAGTTATAGGTGATAGTGAATCTTTTACAAGTATTTCTCCATTACCTATCTGGAATAAGTATGGTTTTACAATGTATAATGGTGGTGTATCTAGACAATATTTGGTAGATACTTATGATTATTTAAATAAAGTGTTGAAATATCAAAGTCCTAAAGTTGTATTATTGGAAGCAAATGCTATCTATAGAAGAATTAATGTTAATAATGTTATTTCTACGAAAAGCCAAAAAGTCCTACCAATATTGCAATATCATGATAGATGGAAAAATTTAAATAGTAGAGATTTTACTGATAAAGTAAAATATACTTGGACTGATGAATTAAAAGGATTTTATTATAATACTTCAGTAGTTCCTCCGAAATATGTCGGAGATTATATGAAAAATAATAAGAAAAAAACTGGTATTAGTAATATTAATAAGTATTATTTAGATAAAATTGTTGATAAGTGTAAAGATAATAACATAAAAATTATTTTATATACTGTTCCAAGTACATTAAATTGGAATAATAAAAGACATGATGAAGTAATGAAATATGTTGATTCTAAAAACATTTCTTATTTGGATTTAAATTTATATGTTGATGAATTAGGAATTGATTGGAATTTGGATTCAAGAGATGGCGGGGATCATTTGAATTATTATGGTGCTCTAAAAATTACGGATTACATGGGGAATTATTTATATAATTTAAATATTTTAACTAATCATAAAGATGATAAAAAATATGATTCATGGAATAAATCATATGAAATGTATGAAAAAAAGATTATAAACGCAAATAACAAGTTGTAATTATATTTAATAAATATTTACTAGCTATAATATAGTAAATATGAAAAAGAGATGTTATTCTTTTTGAACACTAATAGTTTATTAGTGTTTTTTAATTAAAAATACACGACAAAATGACGGGTATTATTTTGATTCAGTCAAAAAAGTTATTTTTGTCTGAATAGGCTCGATGCTGATTAAATGTTTAACTAAATAAAAATTATAATTATACCTTTTATTTTAATTAATAAGTGTTGTAAATATAAAGTTATGCAGACATCATTAAACAAAAATATCACTTATTATCATAAGTTTCATAATATATCTTAGGTGATATACATGGATGAAAGAGCTTTAAAAAAGGTGGTTTTAGATAGTGGCCATGGTGGTATGGACGGCGGAACTGTGGCTAATGGAATAGTTGAAAAAGACTATAATTTAAAAATTAGTGAATATATTCATAAGAGATTAGATGAAATGGGTATACCAAATGCAATGACTAGAACAAGTGATGTTACTTTAACACCAAGTGAAAGACCTAAAAAAGTACAAAGTTTTTATGGTAATGGTAGTGATGTAGTTGTTGTTTCAAATCATATAAATGCAGGAGGTGGCGATGGAGCAGAAGTAATATATGCTTTGAGGAATAATGATACTTTTGCTAAAAAAATTGCTAAAGAGTTTGAAAATGCTGGTCAAAATGTTAGAAAATATTATCAAAGAAGACTTCCAAGTAATCCTGCGAAAGATTATTACTATATAATGCGTGATACACCGAACAATGAAACCGTTATTGTTGAATATGGGTTTGCAGATTCTGATGGTGATGATGTTTCACAACTTAAAAATAATTGGGAAAATTTAGCTGAAGCTGTTACTAAAGCTATTGTGGAATATGCCGGAGGTAAATATGTTGCTCCGCTTGATTCAAATTACTATACTGTTAAAAATGGTGATAGTTTATGGAGTATTTCAAAAAAGTTTGGGGTATCTGTTTCTGAATTAAAAGAAGCGAATAACTTATCAAGCAATTTATTAAGTATAGGTCAAAATTTAATAATTCCTGGTAAAGTACCTGAAAAAGAAAGTGATGAATATGCAGTTCAAAAAGGAGAAACTTTATATAGTATAGCCAGAAAGTTTAATACAACTGTGGATAACTTAAAGTCATTAAATAATATTACAACTGATTCACTTGCGATTGGGCAAATACTTAAAATACCTGGGGAAGAAAATATAAAAGAAAATACATATACTGTTAAAAAGGGTGATAATTTATATAGTATTGCTAGAACTTATGGGACCACTGTTGATAAGCTAAAAGATATTAACAATTTAACATCAAATAATTTAAGTATAGGTCAAGTGCTTAAGTTGCCAAGTAGTGATACCACAAAAGATAATGTAGTATACACAGTTAAAAAAGGCGATAGCTTATATAGTATTGCTCGTGAATATGGAACTACTGTTGATGCTTTAAAAAAATTAAATAATATTACATCTAATACATTAAGTATAGGTCAAAAACTATTGTTACCATAACAGTAGTTTTTTTTGTAATAATCATTGTTTTTCGCCAAATGGTATTTACAGGTTAAATATGGTAATTACCTCAAAAATTACTAAACAAAAATTAACTGAATATTCTAATCAAAATAATATAATGTTGAGAGATATAAAAGATGTTCATTCTTTAGATATGTGGAACAAAGAATTTTTTGTCAGTATTACTGAAGAATTAAAATAACCCAAAATTATTTTGTAATTTTGGGTTTCTTTTTTAGTTTCAAAGCTTTTTCTTTTAGGCTTTTTGTAAGATTTGGAAATGATTCTATTATTCTTTCATAAACATAGAAATCATTTTTTATGAATTTCTTTATAGCATTTTTAATATCTAGTGTTGAATCCTTTTTAATGTTTTTAGATACAAATTTTAATTTAAATACAATTATTAAAGAAATAATAACATCAATAATAAATAAAGTTATTAAGATAATGGATATAATTAAAATTGTTTTTTCTGATAATTTGTTAATGTTTGTTATAAAAAATGGTGTTGCATATTTTATAGCAAGTACGCCGAGTATAGAAAATGGTGTCATTGTTTCTAAACAAATTCTTCCATTTATATTAAATCTCATTTGAGAATAATCCCACCATCTAAGTTTAAATATTTTTTCCATTAAAAAACTTGTTATATATTCAAGTAATGAACATGTAAACATTGTTAAAATAAATAATACTATAATGTTATTCACATAGTTTTGTAATAATAAATTTAGTAAAAGACATCCGCATCCATATATTGGACAACAAGGTCCAAGTAAAAATCCTCGATTTACAAATTTTTTGTCTGTAATGAGTGTTAATGTTACTTCCATTACCCAACCTAGAAATGAGAAAATAAAAAATAATATACAATAAGAATAAAACATAGAAATCTCTCCTTATTCATTATTATACATTATTTGTTAAATTATGCCAAGATTAATGGATTTTTGTACATATTCCTGAATCTGGAACATAAAAACAATGGCTTTTATACCTTCCCGCTAGATCTTGATTGTACCAAGTTTGTTTACAGGATGCTCCCTTAGTGGGTGAATAAAACCATAAGGCATTAGTGGCTGGATGATAGTATTCTCCACGCACTATTCTTTGTGCTAATTGTTTTTCTAAAGTAGTAGCTGATGCATTAAATAGGGAAGAATTAACTCCGGTAAATTGATTTGGCTGGTAAATAGCATCATAAATACTATCAACATTTCTAAAAGTTAAACAATCTGCTAAAACTCTATTGGCTACAACATTTCCTACCATTAACATTCCAAGGTTACCTTCACCTAGAGCTTCTGCGCGCATAATTCTTGCAAGTAAATCGAGTTCTCGATTTGTATAATTAAAAAGCATAATATCACCTTAATATAGTGTATGTTTTTATAATTAATCTGTTATTACCTCATCAATTTTATAATCAAATTTGTCAGTATCAATTTTTTCTACAAGACATTCTTTGTAACACAAACCAATAGTTTTAATTTTATGCTTACTTAAAAATTTATCATAATAGCCTTTTCCGTAACCTACACGAAAATTTTCTTTATCATAACATATACCCGGAACTATACATATTGTGCTATCAAAATCATTAACATAATTATTATTTATAGGTTCTGGTATATTATATTTTCCTGGTATTAATTCATTTAAACTTTTTATGTAACAAAATTTCATATTATTATTTATTATTTTAGGTATAGCTATTTTTTTAGAGTTTATAAAATGTTTGATTATTTCTGATGTATCAACTTCACTTTTTATAGAGATATAAATTAAGATAATTTTTGCTGATAATACATTTTGATTGTTAATAATTTGTTTGTATATTTCATTATCTTTAATATCTTTATTTTTGATATTATCTCTTTTTTCTTTGTATGTTTTTCTTAAAAATTCTTTTTTCATAAGTCTATTATAACAAATTTAGCACATATTTGTAAAAAATGCTAGTAATTTTATTTTTATTATGTTATAATCTATTTGTTTCCAAAGAATTTAGGGGCATGGTATAATGGTAGCATAGGAGTCTCCAAAACTTTTGATGGGAGTTCGATTCTCTCTGCCCCTGCCAAGAAAATACCGATTTTTCCTTATAAAATAAAGGAAAAATCGTTTTTTTGTGTGAAAATTATTATTATTTTTTTTAATATGACTAGCAATAATTTTTGTTAAGAGTTAACATCGCACTAGAGGTGATAGAATTGATAATTAATAAAAAATACGATGTAGATGAAGTTTGTTTGGTTTCGCTTAATATTTTGGAAAATATGTTTATTAGTGAATGTGTTTCTGTTCCAAGAGATATATATAAAGAAATTGAAAAATTATACGATATGTTAGTTGAATATTTAGATGGAAATTATTTGGATGCCGAAATGATAAATACTAAATTAGTTCGAGAGGTAACATTTAAAGTTTTCACAAATAAAGAAATATCAAATAATTATATAAAGAGTTATCAAAAAAGCAAATTATAAATAATTTATTTTTATTTTAATTATTTACCGATTTCGGTAGAAAAATTTGCTAGATTAATTGACAAAAACCCCAAAAAATAATATAATTACTTGAGCTGTCTACATTTTTAAGCAAAAAATAAAAGATATGGCTTATATTATAAATAAAGCTTTGTCATATCTTTTTTTAAGCAAAAAATCTGAAGATAGGAGGTTGATAAAATGCTAAAAAATGCTATAGCATATATTTTAAGAAAAAGAAATAGAACAATTATAGTATTTATTATTTTAACAGTAGTTCTCTCTTGTTTATATTCATGTTTGAATATAACAAAATCAACAAGTAATTTGGAAAAAAACTTATACAAGATTTCAAATACATCACTATCAATAACTAAAAATAATGGAGATACTTTTGAAACTAATCAGTTTAAAGAATTAGACAATATAAAAGAAATAAAAGAAATTATCACTAATTATGATGGACTTGCTAGAACTACAAACATCAAAGTTGTAGATGGAACACAATTAGTAGAACGAGATGATTTATCAGATGAGTTCAAAAATATGCTTTCAGTAGAAGCTACTAATAATAGTGAAAAGAATAATTTATTTAGTAGTGGTATTTTCACTATTTTAAAAGGCAGACATATTAATAATAATGATAGAGGAAAAATTCTTATTCATAAGGAACTTGCTGAAAAAAATAACCTAAAACTTAATGATAAATTCAAACTTGAATTAATTGATTTTAATAATAGTGAAAAGAAATTAGAATATGAGTTTGAGATAATTGGAATATTCACAGGTAAAAAACAAGAAAAATATACTGGCTTATCATCAGACTTTAGTGAAAATATGGTATTTATTGATTATGAATCAAGTCAAAAAGCATTAAATAAACCTGAAAATAACAAAATTGTTAATAAACTTGCAATATTTTCAGATAGTTCAGAAAATACAAAGGTTGCACTAAATAAAATTAAAAAAATTAAAATTGATTGGTCACAATTTAATGTTTCAAGTGATAACCATGTATTCGAAGAAACACTAGGGTCTATAGATGGAATAAAACATATTATTAAGATCATGACATATTCAATTATGATAGGTGGAATAACAGTATTGTCATTGATATTAATACTATGGTTAAGAGAAAGAATATATGAAATTGGAATATTATTATCAATTGGTATAAGTAAAATAAAAATTGTAACTCAATTTATACTTGAATTATTATTTATATCACTACCATCTTTTGTATTATCATTGTTTATAGGAAATGTAATATTAAATATTATAGTCGGTGGATTTATGAATTCTGATGATTCAACAATAATGGTTGATAGCTTACTTAAAAACAATAATTTAATTTCAAATCTTATAACATTTCTACAAAGTTACGGAATATTAATTGGAATTATTGTTCTATCAGTTATTATTGCAAGTTTAATGATATTAATAAAAAAACCAAAAGAAATATTGTCAAAAATAAGTTAGGAGATTAAAAATGGATATATTAGAAATAAAAAATGTAACATATAATTATTCAAATTCAAATGAGAAAGTATTATCTTCAGTAAATCAAAAATTTGAAATTGGAAAATTTTATGCAATAATAGGAAAATCAGGGGCAGGAAAGTCAACATTACTTTCTCTATTAGCAGGTTTAGATAAACCACAAAAAGGTCAAATCTTATTTAATGGAAATGATATAGAGAAAGATGGTTATAGTAATCATAGAAAAAATAACATATCGTTAGTTTTTCAAAACTATAATTTAATTGATTATTTAACACCAATAGAAAATGTTAGATTAGTAAATAAAAATGCATCTGAAGCAATCTTATTTGAATTGGGGCTTGATAAAAGTCAAATAAGTAGAAATGTAATGAAGTTATCAGGAGGACAACAACAAAGAGTGGCGATTGCAAGAGCATTAGTTTCAGAAGCCCCAATAATTTTAGCAGATGAACCTACTGGAAACTTAGATGTTGATACTGCTGGTGAAATAATTGAAATACTTAAAAAGTTAGCAAAAGAAAGAAATAAGTGTGTAATCGTGGTAACACACAGTAAAGAAGTTGCAAACTCAGCTGACATTATTTTAGAATTAAAAGATAGAAAACTTAAGAAAATAAATAAAAATAATTAGGAGGTACAATAATGATTAAAAATGCATTTGCATATGTAACTAGAAAAAGTCTAAAATCAATAATTATATTGTTAGTTATAACAGCTATGTCAACGCTTTGTCTTATTAGTTTATCGATCAAAGATGCTACGAACAGAGCTTCAAAAGAAACTTTTGGAAATATAACAAATAGTTTCTCTATGGAAATAAACCGAAGAGTTAATTTTGGAACACCAAGAGGTGGTGGCAATATAAAAGGACAAGATATTAAAAAAATTGCTGAATCCAAAGACATTGATTCATATGTAAAAAGAATTAATAGTGTTGCTGATTTAGAAGATAATGATATAATAGAAACTCAAAAAACACTTTCAGGACAATCACCAGAAAGAGCAAAAAACTTTAAAAGAGCTGTTATGTTAACAGGTGTTAATGATTCATCAAAAGAAAATAAGTTTATCTCAGGAGCTTACAAATTATCTAGTGGTGAACACTTAAATGAAAATGATAAAAACAAGATTTTAATGCATAAAGACTTAGCAGAAAAAAATAATTTAAAAATTGGAGATAAAATAAAAATAAAATCTAATTTATTTGATGCTGATAATGAAAAAGGAGCAAATGAAAAAGTAGAAGTTGAGATAAAAGGTCTTTTTGATGGTCATAATGAAAGTGGCGTTACTGTAGCTCAAGAACTTTACGAAAATACTTTGATAACTGATTTAGATACGGCTGCAAAAGTATATGGAAATACAGAGGATACTGCAGTATATCAAGATGCAACATTTTTTGTAAAAGGTGATAAAAATTTAGATAAAGTTATTAAAAATATTGAAAAACTCGATATAGATTGGCAACAATATAATTTGATTAAAAGTTCAAATAATTACCCAGCACTACAACAGTCTATATCAGGTATATATAAAATAGCTAACAAATTATTTGCAGGATCATTATTATTTGCCGGTGTTACAGTTTCATTACTATTGTTTTTATGGATGAATGCTAGAAAAAAAGAAATTGCAATTTTACTTTCACTAGGAATTTCAAAAGCTAAAATATTTGGGCAATTTGTTATTGAACTAGTATTTATATCAATCCCAGCATTTATAGGATCATACTTTCTAGCTGTTTATACAGCAAGTATTATTGGAAATAACATATTAAGTAAAGTCACTGGTACTATAGCAAAACAAATTGCTAAACAGTCAGCATCTAGCCAACTTGGAGGTGGAGCTGAAGTAGATGGATTTAATAAAACACTAACAAGTTTAGAAATTAATATATCTCCAAAATTAATGATATATGTAATTTTATTTATGTCAATAGTTCTTATAATTTCTTTACTAATTTCTTCATCAAGCAATTTAAAGAAGAGCCCAAAAGAATTATTAATTGATACAAAATAGTAATAAATATTTATAATTTATCAAAGTAAATCAGAAATGGTTTACTTTTTAAATAGTTAAAATTAAAATTTTGTAAAATGCAATTATTTTTCTACCGAATTCAGTAAAAATATGATATAATTTAAATATTGAAAGGAGATGGAAATGAAAAAACAAAATATTTTTATAATAGGTTTGATATTATTAGCAGTTATCTCATTTGTAATATTCATACTAGTATCAGGTAGTGGAAACAAAGGTAGTGTTGAAACACCAAAAGACATTAATGACATTATTAATACTATAAATAAAAATAACAAAAATGTTTTACCCGAACTTGAAACTATGAAAGTAGATATAAAGAATATTGATGAAGTTACTAGTTATACTGGTTTAAAAACAAATGATGGTATCGAATCAATTGTTGTATCAGAACCATTGATAACATCACAAGCTTATTCAGTGGCTATTGTTAAGGTTAAAGATAATGCTGATGTAGAAAAAATTAAACAAGAGATGTTAGATAATATTGATATGAGACGTTGGATTTGTGTTTCTGCAGAACAATTATATATTACTAATAGTGGTAATGTAATATTCTCTGTAATGGCTGATAAAGATGTTGCTAAAGCAGTATATAATGATTTTAAGAAATATGTAAATAATAATATTGGAAAAGAATTAGAAAAATCAAATAACGAAGAAAATATAGAACTTCCATCAGAAATGCCAGCAGAAGAATAATGAAGCACCTTTTAAGGTGCCTTTTTAAAGGAGGATAAAATGTTATTTACTAGTATTAGTTTTTTATATTATTTTTTACCAGCATTAATAATTATATATTTTATAACACCCAAAAAATATAAAAATATTATTTTATTAATTGCATCTTTATTATTTTATCTTTACGGAGAACCTAAATATGTTTTTTTAATGATTGCAGAAATTATTATTGCTTATATTGGTGCTATTTTAATTGATAAATATAAAAATCAAAGTAAAAATATATTAATAACAACTTTATTTATACATGTATTTTTATTAATAATATTTAAATATACTGATTTTATTATACAAACAATTAATGATATATCTAATGCTAATATTAAATTATTAAATATTGCATTACCAATAGGAATATCATTTTATACATTTCAAATTATAAGTTATGTTATTGATGTATATAATGGAAAAGTTAAAGTTCAAAAAAATCTTATAAATTTAGCCACTTATGTATCTTTATTTCCACAGTTAGTCGCAGGACCTATTGTTAGATATCAGACAGTAGAAAAAGAATTAGATGATAGAGTACATAGTTTTAATAATTTTGCATATGGTATTAGAAGATTTTCTATTGGACTTGCTAAAAAAGTATTGATAGCTAATGCTTTGGGAGAACTTTGCACTAAAGCTTTTGCTCTAAATGAAACAACCGTAATATTTTATTGGATATTTGGTATAAGTTATATGCTACAGTTATATTTTGATTTTTCTGCTTATAGTGATATGGCTATTGGTCTTGGAAGAATATTTGGATTTAATTTCCCCGAAAACTTTAATTACCCATATATATCAAAAAGTATAACTGAGTTTTGGCGTAGATGGCACATCTCTCTTGGTACATGGTTTAAAGATTATGTTTATATTCCACTTGGGGGTAATAGAGATGGTAAATATAAACAAATAAGAAATATTTTAATAGTATGGTTATTAACTGGAATATGGCATGGTGCTAATTGGACTTTTTTAATATGGGGATTATTGTTTGGAATTATTCTTATAATAGAAAAAATATTCCTTAATAAATTTATGGAAAAATTACCTTCTTTTATAAGAAGAATATATGTATTATTTATTGTTATGATATTATTTATTATATTTAATTCTGACAATATGTCAGTGGCTTTGACTAATATTAAAGGATTATTTGGTATGAATGGAGAAGTTTTTATTAATGATTATACACTTCATTATTTAAAGAGTTATCTACCATTACTAATTATTGCTTTATTTGGGGCCACTCCTTTTATTAAAACATTAATAGATAAATTAAGAAAAAATAAATATGTAAATAATATAATTAATTTTTTAGAACCAATTTTAATAGTTATGATATTATTTGTTGTTACTTCTTATTTGATAGATAATTCATATAATCCATTTTTATATTTTAGATTTTAAGGAGGTTATACATGAACGATAAAATTAAAGATATAGTTGTAACTTTAGTGTTTCTTTTTACTATAATTTCATTATTTTTGATTAATGTTATAAAAAAAGATACTGATATTTCTATAGCAGAGAGAAGAAAACTTGCTACCATGCCGGAATTAACTACTAAAAGCTTATTTGATGGTACATATTTTAAAAAATTTGATTCCTATGTTACGGATCAATTTATCAAAAGAGATACTTTTAGAAAAATTAAAATAGATATAGAATTATCTACTAAAGGTGAATATAATAATTTATATATGTATGATGATTATATTGTTGAAGAAATATTCCCTTTAAATACTAATTCTATTAATAATTTAACTTATAAGATTAATTATATAAAAAATACATATTTAAATAATAATAGTAACATTTATTATACTATTATTCCTGATAAAAATTACTTTGTTAATAAAGGTAATTTAAAACTTGATTATAATAAATTACAAGATATGATGAAAAATAATTTAACAAATCTTAATTATATAAATATATTTGATAAATTAACTCTTGATAATTATTATAAGACCGATACTCATTGGAAACAAGAAGATTTATTTGATGTTGCAAATACTATTGCTAATCAAATGAATTTTGATATAACTAATAATAATGTTGTAAATACAGTTACTACTTTTAAAGGTAGTTATGCTGGTAGATTATCAGTAACTAAAGATATTGATACTATAAAAACAATATCTAATCCATCTATACTTAATAGTAGTGTGTATAATTATGAAACTAAACAATATACAAAAATATATGATTATGACAAACTAAAATCATTAGATAAATATGATATATATTTATCAGGAGCATCATCGATTATAGATATTGTTAATCCTACTTCAAATAGTAATAGAGAGTTAATTGTTTTTCGTGATTCTTATGGCAGTAGTTTAATTCCTTTGTTAATAGATGGTTATAAAAAAATTACTGTTATTGATATTAGATATGTTTCTTCAAGAATTTTGAATAATTATATAAAATTTAATAATCAAGATGTTCTTTTTATGTATAGTATATTAACTATAAATAACAGTTTTTCTATGAGATAAGGAATCTAGTTAATTAGATTCCTTTTTTCTTTTGTTAAGTAAATGGAACAATTAACAATCCTTATACATATCAATGATTATAAATAAAACAATATTTAATGAGTATCAAAAAAGATTTAATAATACTTTATTGATACTTTTTTAATAAAAAAACAATCGAAGTGATTGCTGCTAAGCTTTATTTATTCTATAAAATCCATTTTATTGAATATTTCAGTGTCATAAAACTCTTTCATTGTTATTCCAAAAACTTTACAAAATTTATAAATGTTTTTAGAACTTGGGTTTTCTACTTTATCATAAAGCAACGCATAAAGAGTTGTTGCTGGAACAGTGGAAAGCTCAGACAACTTATTTGTAGTTATATGATTCAACTTACAAAGCTCATTAATTCTTTCTATTATGGCTTCAGTAAAAGTCATTTCTAAACTCATCTCCCGTTACTAAATATAGTATAACAAAAAATAAGTGAAATTGTTTACCGAATTCAGTATTTTTTCTTTTTTCGGCAAAATTGCAAACTTTTATATTTTTATAATAAAGGTTTAATTGTTTTTATTTTAATATAATAGGAAAGTCATTCGAAACCTAAAAAATGTCAAAAAGATTGAAGAATACGAAAACAACCAATAGTTTTGTCTTGGTTGTTTTAAGGCTTTTTATTTCTTGACTTTTTTAAATACTTATTGTAAAATTATGTAAAATTTATTTAAGTTATATTTGTTGATTGCTGATATATTAAAATAGTTGTATAATGTTAGTATGATTATTTATGTTTGGAAAAAGGTTTGAGGTGATTTTGCTTGAAAGTTTATAGAAGTGATGAAATTGATCTTAAAAAAATTGATGAATTACTAAATGCTTTAAATTCTATTTTTTTGTCAACTAAAAATACAAAAAAAATAAGTGATAAAAAATATGAAAAGGTAGGTAAAATTGTTAGTAAGATAAAATCAACATGGTCTGATTATTTAGATGGTGCATTATTAGATTCAATTTTAAATTCAACTTATTTATTTGATATTTTGTCTGATGATGGTAAAAGAATTTATTCTGAATTATTAAAAATATCAACTAATAAGGATAAAAATTTATCTACTTTAAGTAGTTTAATAGATGCACAATCAATAAGTTTTGCTGAAAAATATTTTCCAATGAGTAAATATAAAATTGAATATTTTGATGAAAATGATGTTCGTTTATCTTATTCTGATGAAAAAAATGATGGCTTTAGCATTAAAAGTAGTATTTGTAATCCAAAAATTCCTGAACAAAAAAATTTATTAAAGTCATTTGATGATAAAATAAGAAGAAAAGAACTAATTAAAGAAAGTTCAGAAGAAAAATTATTTGATTCAACTGAAGTAAGTGCAGCTTTAAATGGAATAAACAAAAATAATATAAGTGGTGTTAATAAAGACGATTCTTTGTTTAATAAATTGTTTAGTGATTTAGAAACTGTTGAAAGTGATTATTATAAAAATATTAATAATATTGAACGTTGTAATAAGGCATTGGCTTTGTTTCAAAAATATAATAGTTTTTTTAGTTTATCAACTAGAGTTGCAATATATAAATTAAATGAAGAAATATTAAAAACAAAAAAAGGGCTTGAACAACTCCAAGATGAATTGTTGACACAATTTAATACTTTAAAAACAAAAATATTAGAAAAAGAATATGGATATAATCCGGTTGATAGAGTTAGTGCTTTATTATTTATGATTAATAAAAAAGTGGATTCTGAAAATAGACCGTTGACAGAAGAACAAATTGATAACTTAACTATTGAATTAAAAATGATTAAAGATAATAATCCAGATTTGTATATGACTGGTTTAAAATCTTTTGAAGCTATGATGCATGATTCTTATCAAAATGTTGTTAATTACAATGAACAAAAAACCTCTGCAGTTTTGGAGGATTATGATTTGTCTAGTCAAGAACTTAGGGATAGAAATACTTATTTTAATTTATATGTAGTAAGTAAAGGAATTGAACAATTTGTTCCAAGAAATATTTTTGATTTGTTATATGATAAGTATTTGAAGTTAGAACTTGATAATTCTTTGGTTATTGGACAATTAGTACAGTATTATTTAGCTTATTTAGATTACTCTGATAAAATGAAAAAATATAATCAGCCAGAAAAATTTGAAAATTGGGAACAATTTTTGGATGATATGTTAGTTCAAGATGGGTATATAAAACAAGGGCGTTAATAAAATATGTTTTTCTAAAATGAAAAATATATTTTTTTATATACTAAGAAAGTTATACTTTTTTTGCAAATAAAAATCTTGATATATGGTCGAATAAATGTTAAATTTGATTATCCAAAGGGTGTTGGTTTAATGAATACTTATAAAGCATATATATTAAGAATTTATCCTACATACTCACAAAAAGAATTGATTAAAAAACTTTTGGAAGTACTAGATATATTTATAATAATTTTTTTGCAGAAAAAAAATAATAATGAAAAAAGTAAAACAAGGATAAGCGTATATGAACAATTAAAGAATTAATAAATTAAAAAAAAATTTAGAGTAAAAGGTGTACATGAATGTTTTAGAATAAATAAGAAATATGAAAGTGTGATAATAGATTATAAAAAAAGAATAATAAATTTATCAAAATTAAAAGAAGTAATAGAAAAGTAAAAGAAAAAGTTTTCTATTTCTAATTCCTTCTTTAATTATAAAATTTGCGTAAATAATATTATATTAGTTATCAAACTTAAAATGTACCTTTTATACTCTTTTTTTTATATAGTAAATGAAAAAACTTAAATCAAATTCATTTACTAATTTATACTATACATGATATAATTGTTCTAGAATAGAGGTGTAATATGAAAAAAGTTATTTTATTATTAGTGTTATTAATAGCATTAGGAGGATGTAAGAAAAATACGAATGAACTTATAATGGTTACAGAAGCTGGATTTGCTCCATATGAATATTATGATGGTGGTGAAGTTGTAGGAGTAGATGTAGATATAGCAAAAGAAATTGCTAAATATTTAGGTAAAACTTTAGTAGTAAAGGATATTGCTTTTGATTCAATAATTAATGAAGTAAAAACAGGTAAAGCTGATTTTGGTGCTGCAGGTATAAGTTATAGTGATGATAGAGCTAAGAATGTGGATTTTTCTATTAATTATTCTGTAAGTAAACAAGTAGTTATTGTAAGTAATAATAGTAACATTAATAATGTAAATAGTATAAGTAATAAAAAAATAGCTGTTCAACTTGGAAGTATTGCAGATACATATGTTACAGATAATTTTAAAAATGCAAGTATTGTAAGACAAAAGAAGTATTTAGCGGCAATTGAAGATTTAAAGGCAGGTAAAGTTGATTGTGTTGTTATGGATGAGCTTCCTGCGAAAGAAATTGTATCAACTAATAATGGAATTAAAATTCTTGATGGGGCTTTAACTAATGATTCTTATGGAATGATTGTTAAAAAGGGAAATAAAGAATTATTAGGTGCAATAAATACTGTTTTACAAAAGTTAAAAGATGAAGGTAAAATAAATAGTTTTATTATAAAACATACAGAAAAATAGAGGTTTATATGTTTAAAGATATTTATAATAGTTTTTATGAAAGCATTATTTATGATGGAAGATATAAATATATTTTTGAAGGATTATTTAATACTTTAATTATTGCCTTATTTGCATGTTTAATAGGTGTTTTTATAGGTATTTTAATAGCAATTATAAGACATAATCATGATACAAATGGTAAATTAAAGATATTAAATAAAGTAGTTACATGGTATGTAAATGTTATAAGAGGAACACCAGTATTGTTACAATTAATGATAATTTATTATGTTATATTTAAGTCTGTTGATATTAGTATAGTTATTGTGGGTATACTTGCTTTTGGGCTTAATTCTGGAGCATATGTATCTGAAATTATTAGGTCTGGTATTAATTCGATTGATAAAGGGCAAATGGAGGCTGGATTATCTTTAGGTCTTAGTTATAGAAAAGTTATGAGATATATTATAATGCCTCAAGGAATTAGAAATGTTATGCCAGCTTTAGGAAATGAGTTTATTACATTAATTAAAGAAACATCGGCAGGAGCTTATATAGGTATTATGGAACTTACAAAAGCAAGTGATATTATTGCATCTAGGACTTATGATTATTTCTTTCCTTTAATAATTATCGCATTAATATATTTAGTTATTACTCTAGGATTAACTAAATTAGTTAATAGAATGGAGGTAAAGTTAAATGCTAAGTGTTAAAAATTTGAAAAAAAGTTTTGGAAAAAATACAGTTTTAAAAGATATAAGTTTTGATGTTAGTACTGGAGATATTATAGCAATTGTGGGGCCTTCTGGAAGTGGTAAAAGTACTTTGCTTAGATGTTTAAATATGATAGAGACACCAAGTAGTGGTAAAATAGTTTTTGAAGGTACTAACTTAGTAGATAAAAAAACAAATTTATCTTTAGTACGTGAAAAAATAGGGATGGTTTTTCAACAATTTAATTTGTTTAATCATTTAAGTGTTTTGGATAATTTGATGCTGGCACCGGTAAAACTTAAAGTTATGGGGGAAGGTAGCGCAAAAAGAAAAGCCATAATGCTTTTAGAGAAAATTGGTTTAAAAGATAAAGCATTAAGCTATCCATCAAGTTTATCCGGAGGGCAAAAGCAAAGAGTGGCTATTATTAGAACCCTAATGATGGATCCAGATATCATTTTATTTGATGAACCTACGAGTGCACTTGATCCAGAGATGATTGGTGAAGTACTGGATTTAATTAAAATAGTTGCTAGTGAAAATAAAACAATGATTATAGTTTCTCATGAAATAAGTTTTGTTAAAAGTATTGCTAATAGAATATTGTTTTTAGAGAACGGAAAAATAATATTTGATGGAAGTAATAAAGAGTTTTTTAATAATAAAAATGATAGAATAAAAGCATTTTTACAAAAAGTTAAAAAATAAAATTGCAATTAAATATGAAGTTTGTTATAATTTAGTAGAGAATAAGGAGAGGATTTTGATGAATGCAATTAATGTAAGAAGTGAAATTGGTCCACTTAAAAAAGTGCTTTTGCATAGACCTGGAAATGAACTTTTGAATTTAACACCAGATTCATTAAGTAGATTATTATTTGATGATATTCCATTTTTGCCTGATGCTCAAGCAGAACATGATGAGTTTGCTAGAGTCTTAAAAGAAAATGGTATTGAAGTTGTTTATTTAGAAGATTTAATGGCAAGTGTACTTGAAATAAGTGGTGAAATTGAAGATAAATTTATTAGGCAATTTATCTATGAGGCTGGTATTACTACGCCAAAATATAAAAATTTAGTTTTTGATTATTTAAAGAGTTTTAACAATAAAAAAGAACTTGTATTAAAAACTATGGAAGGTATAAAGATTGAAGAAATAAGTAGAGCTAAAAGAGAAGTTGAGAAATCTTTAGTGGATTTAGTTAGTGAAGAATCTGAGTTTTTAGCAGATCCTATGCCAAATCTTTATTTTACTAGAGACCCATTTGCAAGTGCTGGTAATGGTGTCATTTTAAATAAAATGTATTCAGTTACAAGAAATAGAGAAACAATTTATGCTGAATATATATTTAATTATCATCCTGATTTTAAAGATAAGTTATATAAATATTATGATAGATATTTACCATATCATATTGAAGGTGGGGATGTACTTAATTTAAATAGTCATACACTTGCTGTTGGTATTTCGCAAAGAACTGAAGCTGCAGCGATTGATGAGCTTGCTAAGAATTGTTTTAAAGATCCAAATTGTAAAATTGATACAATTTTAGCATTTAATATACCTGAATCTCGTGCTTTCATGCATTTAGATACAGTATTTACTCAAATTGATTATGATAAATTTACATATCATCCAGGTATTATGGATACATTACAAGTTTTTGAAATAACTGAAGGTGATATTCCAGATTCTGATGAAGATTTAAATGTTGTTGAAGTAAATGGTTCTTTGGAAACTATTTTGGAAAAATATTTAGGTAGAGAAATAACTTTAATTCCATGTGCTGGCGGAGAAAAGATTTCTTCAGAAAGAGAACAATGGAATGATGGAACTAATACATTATGTATTGCTCCGGGTGTTGTAGTTGTCTATGATAGAAATAATATTACTAATAATATTTTAAGAGAACATGGTATTCATGTAATTGAAGTAAGTAGTGCAGAATTATCTCGTGGTAGAGGTGGTCCTAGATGTATGAGTATGCCACTTATTCGTGAGGATATTGAAGAGGTAACTGTAGAAAATAATGAAAGTATACCAACTTTAAGAATTGAAGATTTTATTAAAGTAGATTTAAATAAGAAACCTGATTTAAGAGGTAGAAATTTCTTAACTTTACTTGATTATACACCAGAAGAAATTAGATATTTATTAGATTTATCTAAAGATTTAAAAGATAAAAAGAGAAATGGTGTAGAACATAGATATTTAAAAGGTAAAAATATAGTATTGTTATTTGAAAAGACTTCAACTAGAACTAGATGTGCATTTGAAGTTGCTGGAATGGATTTAGGTATGGGTGTTACTTACTTAGACCCAGGATCTTCACAAATGGGTAAAAAAGAATCTATTAGTGATACAGCAAAAGTCTTAGGTAGAATGTATGATGGTATTGAATATCGTGGATTTGATCAAAAGATTGTTGAAGAACTTGCAGAAAATGCTGGTGTTCCAGTTTGGAATGGTTTAACTACAGAATTTCATCCAACGCAAATGCTTGCAGATGTCTTAACTGTTGAAGAAAACTTTGGACATTTAAAAGGTATCAAACTTGTATTTATGGGTGATGCTAGAAATAATGTTGCTAATTCATTAATGGTTGTATGTGCTAAAATGGGTATGCATTTTGTAGCATGTGGTCCAAAGAGTTTATGGCCAGATGAAGAATTAGTAAATAGATGTATAGAAATTGCTAAGGAAAATGGCGGTTCTATATCTATGAATGAAAATGTAATAGATGCAACACGCAATGCCGATGTAATATATACTGATGTTTGGGTTTCTATGGGAGAACCTGATGAAGTATGGAATGAAAGAATTAATCTTTTAAAAGATTATCAAGTAAATATGGATATTATGAATAATGCAAGACCTGATGCAATATTCTTACATTGCCTACCTTCATTCCATGATTTAAATACTACAATTGGAAAAGATATATATAATAAGTTTGGTTTAAAAGAAATGGAAGTAACTGATGAAGTATTTAATTCATCAAAATCTAAAGTATTTGATCAAGCTGAAAATAGATTACATACAATAAAAGCTGTAGTTTATGCAACTATGAGGGAAGATAATGAGTAAAATTGTTATTGCCTTAGGTGGTAATGCTTTAGGTAAAAATCCAGAAGAACAAATGAATTTACTAAAAAATGTAGCAAAGATTATTGTTAGTCTTGTTAAAAATGGTGAAGAAATTGTTCTTACTCATGGGAATGGTCCTCAAGTTGGACAAATAGCTTTAGCAATGGAGTATTCTTCTAAAGGAGAAGCTAATACTCCATTCATGCCATTTCCTGAGTGTGGGAGTATGAGTCAAGGTTATATTGGTTACGGATTACAACAATGTATTCAAAATGAATTAAAAAAAGAAAGCATTAGTAAATCATGCGTAACTTTAATAACACAAGTTCTAGTGGATGCAAAGGATAGTGCTTTTTCTAATCCAACTAAACCTATTGGAATGTTTTATAGCAAGGAAGAGGCTTTAAAGCAAGAAAAAGAAAAAGGCTATACTTTTGTAGAAGATGCTGGACGTGGGTATCGTAGGGTTGTACCATCTCCGATGCCAATAGATATTGTTGAAGCAGATGCTATAAAGAATCTGATAGAACAAAATGCACTTGTAATTGCTGCAGGTGGTGGAGGTATCCCTGTTATTAATGATGGGAATAGCTTAAAAGGAGTTGAAGCTGTTATAGATAAAGATAGAACAGCATCACTTCTTGGTAAATTAATCGGGGCAGATAAGTTATTAATTTTAACTGCTGTTGATAAAGTTTCAATTCATTATAATACTGATTTTCAAATTGATTTGGATGAATTAAGTGTTGATGAAGCATTAACTTATATCAAAAAGGGAGAATTTGCAAAAGGAAGTATGTTGCCAAAAGTTGAAGCGTGCTTAGATTTTGTAAAAGATTCTAATCGTGTAGCAATAATAAGTTCTTTGGAAAAAGCATCAGATGCAATATTAGGAAAAACAGGTACAGTAATAAAGGAGGAAAATTAAATGGCAAAAGCTAAGAAAAAGGCTAAAGTAATGTTATCGTCTTTTTCAATTATTCTGATACTTATATTTGGTCTTGGAATATTATCACATTTACTTCCGAATGCTAAGTTTGTAGGAGATACATTAGTTGATGGAAGTGGTACTGTTGGAGCAACATTATCTCAAGTATTAATGGCTCCGATTAAAGGTTTTGAAAATGCTATTGATGTTAGTATTTTCATAATGATGCTAGGTGGTATGCTTGCAGTTATTAATAAAACTGGGGCATTAGAAACTGGTATTAAAGTGTTGGTTCATAAACTTAAAGGAAAAGAGATTTGGTTAATTCCAATTCTTATGACAATCTTCTCAGTTTGTGGAACAACATATGGTATGCTTGAAGAAACTGTAGGTTTCTATGTATTATTATCAGCTACAATGATGGCTGCTGGAATGGACCCGTTAGTAGGTTCTGCAGTTGTACTTCTTGGGGCAGGTAGTGGATGCTTAGGCTCAACAATAAACCCATTTGCAACAGGTGTTGCACTAAGTGCTCTTCCAAAAGATATAGCAGCTGATCATGGATTTGTAATATTAATTGCAACATTCATATGGTTAACTACTTTAATTATTTCAATTCTATTTGTTATGAATTATGCAAGAAAGGTACAAAAAGATAAAGGTTCAACTTTCCTATCTTTAAGAGAACAAAAAAATGCTGAAAAATCATATGGTAGATTTGAAGATAATAAAGAAGAAGTTAAGTTATCAACTACGCAAAAAATTACATTAATATTATTTGGATTAACATTCCTTGTAATGGTTATAGGTTTCATTCCTTGGGGTAAATTCAATATTACAATATTTAATAAATTTACAGGTTGGTTAACTGGTGCTCCATTAGGTGACTGGTGGTTCTACGAAGCAGCTTTATGGTTCTTAATCATGTCAATCATTATTGCAATTGTTAATAAACTTGGTGAAAAAGGTTTTGTTGATGCATTTGTTGATGGTGCTGATGATATGATTGGTGTTATCTTAGTTATTGCAATAGCTAGAGGTGCAAGTGTACTTATGGCTGAAACTCATTTAGATAATTATATTATCTTTAATGCTGCAAATTTCTTAAGTAAAGTGCCTGAACTATTATTTGTTCCACTTAACTATTTATTACATATAGTATTATCATTCTTAGTTCCATCTAGTAGTGGTCTTGCTACCTTATCTACACCAATTATTGCTCCGCTTGCTGCAGAACTTGGTTATAATGTTGAAGTTACAATTATGACTATGATTGCTGCAAATGGTTTAGTTAATTTAATTACACCAACATGTGGTGCTATAATGGGTGGTCTTGCTTTAGCTAAGGTTGAATATTCAACATGGTTTAGATGGGCTATTAAATTAGTAATTTTAATTGCTGTTCTAAATATATTTGTATTAAGTGTATTTAGTTTAATAGTTTAAAATTAAAAAATACTCACTTTGTGTGGGTATTTTTTGTATGATTTTTAATAATTAAAAAAATATCTTTTGCGTGTTAGTTTTCTTTTTTGTTTTTCAGCAAATTCATAAGGACTTGTTTTTAATGTTTTTTTCATATCTACATTGGATTTTGGTTCTACAGCAGTTATTATTTGTCTTAAAGTTTCAGTAGAAATATTTCTTTTTCCAAGTTCTTTAATGGTTTCGTATAATTCATGTAAATTTTGATCAGTTTGTGGTAGCCCTAAATAGCTAAATATTCTATCTGCTACTTTAAATGCTAATTCTGTTTCATTATCAATAATTAGTTTGTTTGTTGGTCCTTCGAATATTTTTAAGAAAGCATAGTATGAACAATTTAAGTTTGTATTTAATTCTTCTTGTTCTTTTTCTTCTTTTTCCATATTCATTGGTACTAAAAAGTGCGTTATGTCATTTTTGTATTTTTTATCTCTCTGATTTTCTTTGCAATCCCAGGTTGGATCAATAGCAAATATCCCTAATATATTATATTTTGGATCATTTAAATAAACAGCGATTGTTTCATGTCCAACTTTTCCTTTTTGCTTAGGAACCCACACGATTTTCTCTGCAGGTATTTCTAATAAATCGCATAAACAAAGTAAATAATTTGCAAAACCCGCACATACAATTTTATCTGATTTTAAAACTTCAGATAGGCTTCTGCTTTTACATTTATCTTCATTTTTATCTTCATCTTTAAAAACTCTAGATTTTACTATGTTATAAGCAAAATAAAGACTTTCCGCTGGCGAATATTCTTTTTCTTTTGCTTTTTTAATGCAAGTTAAAAGTTGTTCATACATTGTTAATAAATTTTTTAATGGCATTTCTTTTCCCTCGTTGTATTTATCAAAAAAAATAACATTTTCATGTATTAATGAATTTTTTAAAATTGCAAAAGTTTCTTTAAATGATAACTTTGTTAAATTTAAATATATTTTTCTTCTGTTTTTTATTGTAGTAGTTGGTAAGTCATCAATTGTTTTTAATTCAAAGTGAGGGGGTGCTTCTAAAATTGCTTTTTTTATTTCTGAAGGTGTAAAGACTTTATTTATTTTTTCAGATACAACACTTTCTAATGAGGCAAAGTTTGTTAATGTTAATGATTGCATATAAGATAGATATTCTTCTTCACTTTTAAAAACCAATCTTAAAATATTACTATTTTCATAGTAATGAGCAAGATTATTTATATATACTTTTCTTTTTGAGATTATTATATCAACTTTTAACATATAAACCCCTTTCTTTAAGCAGTTATATTATCATTTTTACATCTTTTTGTCAAATGTTTATAATTAAAAATTGAATAGTGCTCTATATTGGTGTTAAAATAATAATAGGTGATTATTTTATGAAAACAATAAAGGATATTGATTTAAAAAATAAAAAAGTAGTAATAAGAGTTGATTATAATGTACCTATAGAAAATGGTGTCATAAAAGATTCTTCTAAGATTAAGAAAAGTTTAAGGAGTATAAATTATTTATTAGAAAATAATTGTAGAGTAGTAATATTAAGTCATTTTGGAAGAATAAAGAGTGAAGAAGATAAAATTAAGAATAGTTTAAAAGTAGTTGCAAAAGAACTTGCTAATTTATTGGGTAAAAATGTAAAATTTTTAGATAATTGTTATGGGGATAAAGTAAAAAATATTGTTGATAATTGTGGTTTAGGAGAAGTAATATTACTTGAAAATACTAGGTTTATGGATATTCCTGAAAAAAGAGAAAGTGGCAATGATTTGTCTTTAGCAGAATATTGGGCTAGTTTAGGAGAAGTTTATATTAATGATGCTTTTGGATCAATGCATAGGGCTCATGCTTCAACTGCTGGTATAGCTAAGTATTTACCTCATGCTATTGGTTTTTTAGTAATGGATGAGTTAGAACATTTAAATATACTTATTCATAATACACCGCATCCATTTACAGTATTTATGGGTGGAGCTAAAGTTGATGATAAACTACCAATAATTAAATCTTTGATTGAAAGATGTGATTATTTATTAGTAGGTGGTGGTATAGCAAATTCATTTTTAAAAGCTAAAGGTGCTGATATAGGTAATAGTATTGCCACTAGTGATGAAGGAATAATAAATGAATTAAAGAAATTGATGGAAGATTATAAAGGCAAAATAGTATTGCCAATTGATTTTACAATTGATGATGGAATTATATATGATGTTGGTAATAAAAGCATTGAAGTATATAAAAAATATATTGATAAATCGGAAATAATTTTTGTAAATGGAACTTGTGGTAAATTTGAAGATGAAAGATTTATGGAAGGAACAAGTAATCTGTTTAAAACTTTAAAGGAATCTGGGAAGAAAGTTATTGTAGGCGGCGGAGATACTGCATCGGCATGTATTAAGTTTGGGTTTAAGGATAATTTTGATTTTATATCTAGTGGTGGTGGTGCAACATTAGAATATATAGCAGATGGAACATTAAAAGCATTAGAATGGATGGAGTAAAATGAAGTATTTAGTTTGTAATTTTAAAAACAAATTACTTAAAGATGAAATATTAAAATATAATAATAGTTTGGGGGATATAGAAACTAAAATTAAATTAGTTTTATGCCCACCTTCTATATATTTATCATTATTTGATAAAACGGGTTATGATTTAGGTGTTCAAGACATTAGTTCTTTTATGGATAGAACGATTACTGGGGAAATAGAAGCTAGTCAAATAAAAAGTCTAGGTGCAACTTATGTAATTGTGGGACATAGTGAAAGAAGAATATATAAACATGAAATAAATATAGATTTTATAAATAAGATAAATAATGCTTTAGAAAATAATCTTAATGTTATATATTGTATCGGAGAAACATTAAGTGAAAAAGAAAATGGAAGTACCTTTGAAATACTTGAAAAAGAAATAAGTGAAGTATTAAATAATGTAGAAATTAAAAATATTATGATTGCTTATGAACCTGTGTGGGCGATTGGTACAGGTAAAGTTCCTGAAATAAGTGAAATAAAAGAAAATATAGATTTTATAAATGATATAATATATGAAAAATATGAAAATAAATTAGATATACTTTATGGTGGAAGCGTTAATGATGAAAATATTGGAGAGTTATCTAGTATTAAAGGATTAAATGGTTTTCTAGTTGGTGGAGCCTCTTTAGATGTTAATAAAGTTAAAGGTATGATTTTAGAAATGGAGAAGTAATTCTTCTTTTTTTCTTTGGAAACAGATGTTTTCAGTCATAATGTGTCATATGTTTACAAGCCTTGACAGCATTCGACAAAAGTTTTTGTAGCTTTTTAAATTTTAGTGACTTATAATGGAGATGTAGGGAAGAAATATTTATACTTTGAAAGGAAAAAGAAACACAATGAATAAACAAGTTAAGGTGGTTGTCGTAGATGATAACGAAGCAGTGATAAGAAGTGTTAAGGAGTACTTTAGAAATAGTGAAATAATTTCTGTTATCGGGGGTTTTACTAATGGGAAGGACGCTTTAAATTATTTATTACAAAATCCAGATCAATATGATCTATTAATGTTAGATTTAATACTAACACAATTTGATGGAATTAGAATTTTAGAAGAATTAAAAAATCATAATATAAATAAGAAAATAATGGTTTTATCAAGTTTTAAAGATGATTTTACTATGAGAAGGGTTCAAGCTTTGGGAGCAAATTATTTTATGCTTAAACCAGTAGATATGGATATTGTTAATAGTAGAATTATGGATTTAGTTACTCATAAAGATGAAATGACACTTGTTAAAGCCAATAAGATAGAAATTGAGGTAAGTACATTATTACATGATTTAGGAATACCTAGTCATGTTAGAGGTTATCAATATATAAGAGAAGGAGTTATGTTATTGTATGCTAATGATGGTGTTACATCATTAGTTACTAAAGAAATATATCCGAAGATTGCTAATAAATATCAAACTACATCTTCGAGAGTGGAAAGAGCTATTAGACATGCTATTGAAATAAGTTGGACAAGAGGAGATATTAAACTTATGGAAGATATATTTGGAAATAGTGTGGATTTTGATAGAAGTAGACCAACAAATTCTGAGTTTTTATCAACATTAGCTGATAGATTTAAATTAAATACTAGAGAATTAATTGCTTAAGGTTCTGTTTTGTGCAGAGCTTTTTTGTTGAAATTTAATTTTTGTTGTGCTATTATTTTATTGAAGGTGAAACATGAAAAAGATATTAACTATTATATTAGATGGTTTTGGAATTCGTGAAGAGGAAAATGGAAATGCTATTAAACAAGCTCATATGAATAATTTTAATGAGTTATGGAGTAAATATCCTCATGCTCTTTTAGGTGCTAGTGAAGAAGCAGTGGGCCTTGCGCCTGGCCAAGCTGGTAATAGTGAAGTTGGCCATATGACTATTGGAGCGGGAAGACTTCTTAAACAAAATGAAATATTAGTAAACGATTTTTTAGTATCACCAGATATGGAAAATAAAAATGTTATTAAATTACTTGAAAACAAAGATAAAGATATACATATTATGGGGCTTTGTAGTGATGGTAATATTCATGCTGGTGTAGATGATTTTGTTAATATGTATAAATTTTTGGTTAATAATGGTTTTAGCAAAATTCATTTTCATTTAATAACTGATGGTAGAGACACTGGTGTTCATGATGCTATGAAATATATTAATATGATAAAAGATGTTATTAAAGAATATGGCGTTGGAGATATAACAAGTATTTGTGGTAGATTTTATGCTATGGATAGAGATGAAAATTGGGATAGAACAAAAGCCTATTACGATTTAGTAACATTAGGTAAAGGTATTAGTTCTATAAATATAGAAAAGTCTATAGAAAGTAGTTATGAAAAAGGAATAACAGATGAGTTTATAAAGCCTATTATATGTAGTAATAATACCATTAAAAATGGTGATATTATTATGTGGATGAATTATAGGGCTGATAGAGCTAAGCAAATATTATCTGCTTTTGCTAATTGGAGTTCTTTTGAAGGATTTAGTGTTTCTAATATGAAAGATACCCTTATATTTAGTTTTTTGCCTGTTGATAAAAAAATTAAAACGTATAATTTGATTGAACCTACAACGGTTAAAAATTCTTTGGGATTATATTTAAGTGAACTTGATTTTACTCAAGCTAGAATTGCTGAAAGTGAAAAGTTTCCTCATGTAACATATTTCTTTGATGGTGGTGTTGATGGCAAGATTAAAGGGTGTGATAAGTTTCATATTCCATCACCAAGTGTTGCTACTTATGATTTAAAACCTGAGATGAGTTGTATTGAAGTTACTAAAAGAGTAGTTTTATCAATGAAAAATGATTATGATTTTATTTTAGTTAATTTTGCTAATCCTGATATGGTTGGTCATACGGGAGTTATGGAAGCTGCAGTTAATGCATGTAGCGCTGTTGACATTTGTCTTGGAAAAATACTTGAAAAAGCTGAAGAAAATTTTTATAAAGTTATTATCTTGGCTGATCATGGTAATGCTGATACAATGATTAATGAAGATGGTAGTGTTTGTACTACTCATACAACTAGTAAAGTACCATTTATAATTTGTGATGATAAAGTTAAAATTAAGAAAGAAGGAACACTTGTTAATGTTGCACCAACAATTCTTGATTATATGGATATAGCAATACCAAAAGAAATGGAAGGTACCGAATCATTGTTGATAAGTGATTAGATATATATTATAAGGTTATAAAATTAGTTCTTAACAAAAAGTGAGTTGAGAACTTTTTTAGTTTACAAAATTTTTTTGAAGAAAATGTACATTTTTGCTTGATTTTTCATAGAATTTAATGTTATAATTATAGTCGTATGACTGCGGAGATGTGCGAGGTTACCGATACACTAGGAAGAGTTGGTAGTAAAAATAGTGTAATTGGAGAACTTGTACGGAGTATGTCTATACTAGATATAGGCGAAAGGAGGACATGAAATAATGTCAAAAGATAAAGTTAGAATTAATTTGAAAGCATATGATCATCAATTACTTGATGTTGCTGCTGGAAAAATTGTTGAAACTGTTAAAAGAACTGGCGGCGAAATTTCTGGACCTGTTCCACTACCAACAGAAATTGAAAAAGTTACAGTATTAAGAGCAGTTCACAAATATAAAGATGCTAGGGAACAATTCGAAAGAAGAACTCATAAGAGACTTATCGATATTAAAAACCCAAGCAAAGAAACTGTTGATGCATTACAACACTTAGACATACCTAGTGGTGTTGATGTAAATATCAAATTATAAGAAAAGGAAGGAAGAAAATTATGAAAGGAATCTTAGGACGCAAAGTTGGAATGACTCAAGTATTTACTAAGGAAGGTAAGTTAATTCCTGTTACAGTTATTGAAACTGAACCTAACGTAGTAATGCAAGTTAAAACTGTTGAAAATAATGGTTATAACGCAATTCAACTTGGTGTATTCGAAAAGAAAGAAAAACAAGCAACTAGACCAGAAATGGGAAATGCTAAAAAAGCAAATACTACTCCTAAGCGCTACTTAAAAGAAATAAGAGATGTAGAATCAACTTATAATATTGGTGATACAATTTCTGCTTCAGTATTTAGCGTTGGAGAAATTGTTGATGTAACAGGTACAACTAAAGGGAAAGGTTTCCAAGGTGTTATTAAACGTCATAACCAATCTCGTGGACCAATGACTCATGGTTCTCATTACCATAGAAGACCAGGTTCATTAGGTACTATGTTACCAAAGAGAGTTTTGAAAGGTAAAAAATTAGCTGGACACATGGGTGTTGATGCAGTTACTATTCAAAACTTAGAAATCATCGAAGTAAACGATGCAGAAAACTATATTTTAGTTAGTGGAAATGTTCCAGGTGCAAAAAATTCTTTAGTATTAATTAAGACTGCTGTTAAAAATAGCAGAAAGGAAGATCCAAAAGAAATTCTAACCTTTGTTGAAGAAACTGTTGTTGATGAAGTTGTTGAAGCTCCAGAAGTAACAGAAGAAGTTACTGAAGTAGTTGAAGAAGTAACAGATGCTAAAGAAGAAACTAAGGAAGAAGAAAGTAAGTAATACTTGCTTAGAAAGGAATTAAAATGACAAAGATAAGTGTTAAGAACCTTAATGGTGAAAAAGTAAAAGATTTAACATTAAATGATAGTATCTTTAAAATTGAAGCAAATGATGATGCACTAAAGAAAATGATTCGTTTACAATTAGATGCTACTCGTCAAGGAACAAGAAAAACTAAAAATAGAAGTGAAGTTTCTGGTGGGGGAAGAAAACCATGGAAACAAAAAGGAACTGGTAGAGCTCGTCAAGGTAGTATAAGGGCTACTCAATGGGTTGGTGGCGGAGTACCATTTGGTGTTGGTAACCGTGACTTTAGTTTCAAAATTAATAAGAAAGAAAGAGTGCTTGCATTAAAGAGTGCTTTATCTCTAAAAGTATTAGAAAAAGCTTTAGTAGTTGTTGATAACTTCAATATGGAAAGTACTAAAACTAAAGATGCATTAAAAATGTTGGATGCATTAAAATTAGAAGATAAAGTATTATTTGTTACAAGTGATGATGCTGCAAATCTTTATTTAGCAACAAGAAATTTACCAAATTGTTTAGTTATATATGCTGAAGAAGTAAATGTATATGATTTAGTAAATGCTGATGTAGTTGTTATGGATGAAGCTGCAGTAAACAAATTAGAGGAGGTGCTTAAATAATGAGACATTATTCTGATATTATTATTGCACCAGTTATTACTGAAAAATCTATGGCTGAAAGACAAAATGGTGTTTATACATTTAAAGTAGCTAAAGATGCTGATAAAACAGAAATTAAGAAAGCTATCGAAGAAGCTTTTAAAGTTAGTGTAGTTAATGTTAATACATTAAATACAAAATCTAAAAGAAGAAGAGTTGGAAAATATGCTGGAAGAACTAAAACTTATAAAAAAGCTATTGTTACTTTAGCTGAAGGCTCTTCAATAGAAATATAGTAGGGAGGAAAAAATTATGGCTATAAAACATTATAAACCAACGACTAATGGTCGTCGTGGAATGAGTACACTAGCAAATGAAGAAATTACAACTTCAACTCCTACTAAATCACTTTTAGCTAGTAAGAGTAAAACTGGTGGAAGAAATAATCAAGGTAAAATGACAGTTCGTCACATTGGCGGTGGAGCTAAAAGAAAATACCGTGTTATTGATTATAAAAGAAATAAAGTTGGTGTTACTGGACGTGTTGCAACAATTGAATACGATCCAAATAGAAATGCTAACATTGCTCTAATTAATTATAAAGATGGAGAAAAAAGATATATTATTGCACCAAATGGATTAAAAGTTGGTATGATTATTGAAAACGGAGAATCTGCTGATATCAAAGTTGGAAATGCATTACCTTTAAAAAATATTCCAGTTGGTACTATGGTTCATTGTATTGAATTACAACCTGGCAAAGGTGCTGAAATGTGTAGAAGTGCTGGAGCTGGAGCTCAAATACTTGGACGTGAAGGTAAATATGTAATGCTTCGTTTACAATCTGGTGAAACAAGACTTGTTCTTGGAACATGTGTTGCAACTATCGGAGTTGTTGGAAATGAAGATTACAAACTAGTTAACTTAGGTAAAGCTGGTAGAAAACGTCATATGGGTATTAGACCTACTAACCGTGGATCTGTAATGAACCCTAACGATCACCCTCATGGTGGTGGAGAAGGACGTGCACCTATCGGACGTAAGAACCCAATGACTCCATGGGGTAAACCTGCTCTAGGAGTTAAGACTCGTAAGAGTAAAAAGAAAAGCGAAAAGCTAATAGTTAGTAGAAAGGCTAAGAAATAGGAGGAAAAATGGCAAGAAGTTTAAAAAAAGGACCTTATGTTGAAAAATCACTTATGAAAAAGGTTCAAGAAATGAATAAAGGAACTAAGAAAACAGTTATTAAAACTTGGTCAAGAAGATCTACTATTTTTCCTGACTTTGTTGGTCATACTATAGCTGTTCATAATGGAAAAGATTTTATTCCAGTTTATATAACTGAAGACATGGTTGGACATAAATTAGGAGAATTTTCACAAACTCGTAAATTTACAGGCCATGCAGGTAATAAGTAGGAGGTAACATGGAAGCATACGCAATTCATAAAAATGCTTTAATTAAGCCAAGACTTGCTAGAATGACAATGGACTTAATTAGAGGAAAAGATGTTGAAACTGCTAGAGGTATATTAGAAAATACTAATACTAAAGCTAGTAGATTAATTCTTAAAGTTTTAAATTCAGCTGTTGCAAACGCTGTTAATAACAATGGCGCTAATGAATCTGAACTTAGAATTAGTGAATGTTACATTAATCCAGGACCTGTTTATAAAAGAATTAAATTTGCAAGTCGTGGAAATGTAGATCGCCATGATAAGAGAAGTAGTCACATTACTGTTAAAGTAACTGATGAAGCGAAGGGAGTTAAGTAATAATGGGACAAAAAGTAAATCCTATAGGATACAGACTTGGTGTTAATAAAACTTGGCAAAGTAAATGGTATTCTAAAGATAATTATCAACAATATTTAATTAATGATATTAAAATCAGAGAATATTTAGAAAAAAATCTTAAAGAAGCTGCTATTGCAAGTGTTATTATCGAAAGAAGAAATAATAAATGTGAAGTTAGTATCTATACTGCTAAACCTGGTGTTATCATCGGTCGTGGTGGCGAAGATATTGAAAAACTAAGAAAGAAATTATCTAAATTAGTTGGAGAAGAAATTTTTGTTAATATAGTTGAAGAAAAAAATCCAGATTTAAATGCTTCACTTGTTGCTCAAAATATTGCTAGTCAAATAGCTGCTAGAGCACCATTTAGATCAGCTCAAAAAAGAGCTATCAGAAATGTAATGAAAGCTGGAGCTAAAGGATGTAAAACTGCAGTTTCAGGAAGACTCGGTGGAGCTGAAATGGCTAGAACTGAAGGATATACTGAAGGAACTGTGCCTCTACATACTATAAGAGCTGATGTTGATTATGCTATCGCTGAAGCTGATACAACTTATGGTAAGATTGGTGTTAAAGTTTGGATTTATAAAGATGAAATTCTTCCTGCAAAGAAAAATCTGAAGGGAGCTGATAAACATGTTGATGCCAAAAAGAACTAAATATCGTAAAAGTCATAGAGTAAGTTATGATGGAAAAGCTAAAGGTAATACAGAACTTCATTTTGGAGAATATGGACTTCAAGCTTTAGAAGGCGGATGGATTAGTGCTCGTCAAATTGAAGCAGCTCGTATTGCAATGACACGTTATATGAAACGTGGTGGAAAAGTATTTATTAACATATTCCCACATATGCCTAGAACTAAAAAACCTCTAGAAACTAGACAAGGTAAAGGTAAAGGTTCAGTAGATGAATGGGTAGCAGTTGTTAAAAATGGTAAGATTATGTTTGAGGTAAGTGGTGTTTCTGAAGAAATAGCTCGTGAAGCATTAAGACTTGCATCACATAAATTATCTGTTAAAACAAAATTTGTAAAAAAAGAAGAAGTAAAGGATGGTGATTCTCTTGGAAATTAAGGAACTAAGAAAGTTATCTACAGAAGATTTAGTTAAAAAAATCAAAGATACAAAGGAAGAATTATTTACAAAGAGAATGCAACACGCAAATGGTACACTTGAAAAACCAGTTGAACTTAAAGTATTAAGAAGAGATGTTGCAAGAATGAAAACTATTCTTAAAGAAAGAGAAATTGATGGAGGTAATAAATAATGACAGAAAAGAAACAAGAATTAATTGGTAAAGTTGTTAGTGCATCTAATAACAAAACTATAACTGTTAATGTTGAAACATCAAAAAGTCATCCTTTGTATAAGAAAAATGTTAAATATTCAAAGAAATATGCTGCTCATGATGAAAAAAATGAAGCAAAAGTAGGAGATACAGTAAAGATTAGAATGACTAGACCATTATCTAAAACTAAAAGATATGAACTAGTAGAAGTTTTAACTAAAGCTGTTATCCTTTAGGAGGTATTATTATGGTAATGCAAGAAAGTAGACTTAAAGTTGCTGATAACTCTGGGGCTAGAGAACTTTTAGTTATTAGAGTTCTTGGTGGATCTAAAGTTAAATATGGTAATATCGGGGATGTTGTTGTTGGAACAGTTAAAAAAGCTATTCCTAACAGTCCAGTTAAAAAAGGCAAAGTTGTTAAAGCCGTAATCGTTAGAAGCGTTGAAGGCGTTAGAAGAAGTGATGGTTCTTATATCAAATTTGATGATAATGCATGTGTACTTATTAAAGATGATAAATCACCAATTGGTACTCGTGTTTTAGGACCTGTAGCTAGAGAGTTAAGAGAAAAAGATTATATGAAGATTGTTTCTCTTGCTTCAGAAGTATTATAGGAGGCAAAAATGAAAGTAAAAGTTGGAGATACTGTTAAAGTAATTGCTGGTGCTGATAAAGGTAAAACTGGTAAAGTTATTAAAACATTAAAGACTGAGGCTAGAGTTGTTGTTGAAGGTGTACATATTGTTAAAAAACATAGTAAACCAACAAGTATGAATGACAAAGGTGGAATATTTGAAATTGAAGCTCCTATACATGTTTCTAATGTAAAGGTTATTGATGAAAAAGAAGCTAAAGCTTCTAAAAAGACAGAAAAGGTAGAAGAAAAAGCAGAAAAGAAAGCTAAAACTTCTAAGAAAGTGAGTAAGTAGTTATGAGTAATTTTAGAAAATTATATGATGAAAAAATTGTTCCTGAATTAATGAAAGAACATAATTATACTACTGTTATGGCTGTTCCAAAACTTGAAAAGATTGTTATCAATATGGGTGTTGGAGAAGGTAGTAAAGATGAAAAATTCATTACTGCAGCTGTTAAAGATCTAGAAGCTATTAGTGGTCAAAAGTGCGTTGTAACAAAAGCTCGTAAATCAATTGCTGGTTTCAAATTAAGAGAAGGTCAACCTGTTGGTGTTAAAGTAACATTAAGAGGAGAAAATATGTATAACTTCTTTGAAAAATTAGTTAAAATTGGACTTCCTCGTGTTAGAGATTTCCGTGGAGTTTCAGGACATGCTTTTGATGGAAAAGGAAATTATACAATTGGAATTAAAGAACAATTAATATTCCCAGAAATTGAATATGATGAAGTGTTAAAGGTGCGTGGAATGGATATTATATTCGTTACTACTGCAAAGAGCAATGAAGAAGCTAAAAGTTTATTAAAAGGCTTTGGAATGCCTTTCAAGAATTAAGGAGGCACTATGGCAAAGAAAAGTATGATTGTTAAAAATCAAAGAGCACCTAAATTTAGTACTAGAGCTTATACAAGATGTAATCGTTGTGGAAGACCTCATGGTGTACTAAGAAAATATGGAATTTGCAGAATTTGTTTTAGAGAATTAGCAAATGAAGGTAAATTACCAGGTGTTAAGAAATCTAGTTGGTAGAAGGAGGAAAATTATGTTTGTACAAGATAAAATAGCAGATATGTTAACTCGTATTCGTAATGCTAATCAAATGAGATATGCAACTGTTGAAGTTATTGGTACTAAAATGACTTTAGGTATTGCTGAAATACTTAAAAATGAAGGCTATATCGCTGATTATGTATATGAAAAAAATACAAATGGTGATAAATTAACTTTAACATTAAAATATGGTCCTAAAAAAGAAAGAGTTATTGTTGGACTTAAAAGAATTAGTAAATCTGGTTTAAGAGTTTATGCTAAAGTGGATGAAATTCCTCGAGTTCTAAACGGACT
Source organism: uncultured Bacilli bacterium (assembly GCA_934096035.1). Classification (GTDB taxonomy): domain Bacteria; phylum Bacillota_I; class Bacilli_A; order RF39; family UBA660; genus Onthocola_B. The sequence goes on along the minus strand of CAKOKX010000001.1, from coordinate 55,456 downwards.
AGGTATTGCTATAATCTCAACTTCTGAAGGTTTAATGACTGATAGAGAAGCTAGAGCTAAAGGGTTAGGAGGCGAAGTTCTTGCCTATATATGGTAAGTTATTATGAGTAGAATAGGTGAAAGAAAATTAGTTATTCCTGACGGCGTAACAGTTAGTGTTAACGGAAACGTTGTAGATGTTAAGGGACCTAAAGGTGAACTTACATTAGAATTTAGTAAACTTGTTAGTGTTGTAGTAGAAGATGGAGTTGTTTTAACTAAACAAATTAAACCAAGTAAAGATGCAAATATGATGCAAGGTACTACAAATTCATTAATTAGTAATATGATAACAGGTGTTTCTAAAGGATATGATAAAGGTTTAGAAGCAGTTGGTGTAGGTTATAGATTCCAAGTTAGTGGTAATAAAATTACTATTAATGCTGGTTATTCTCATCCAGTTGTTATGGAAGCACCAAAAGAATTATCAGTAACTAGTGAAAGTAATACAGAAATTACTATTCATGGTATTGATAAACAAAAAGTTTCTGAATTTGCGGCTAATGTTCGTAAAGTAAGAGAACCAGAACCTTATAAAGGTAAAGGTATTCGTTACAAAGGTGAACATGTTCGTCGTAAAGAAGGAAAGAAAGCGGCATAGGGAGGAGTTAAAGTATGATTAAAAAAGAAGCAAATAATAAGGCTCGTGTAAGACGTCATGCAAGAGTACGTAAAACTATAAGTGGTACTAAAGAAGTGCCAAGATTAAATGTATTTAGATCTAATAAAGGTATTTATGCTCAAGTTATTGATGATGTAACTAAAACTACCCTTGCTAGTTCTTCAAATTTAGAATTAAAAATTGCTAATGGAGGTAATATTGAAGCAGCTAAAGCTGTTGGAAAAGATGTTGCTGAAAAATGCAAAAAATTAAAAATTAAAAAAGTCGTATTCGACCGTGGTGGATATCAATATCATGGTAGAGTAGAAGCTTTAGCAGATGCTGCTAGAGAAGCTGGACTAGAATTTTAAGGAGGGTAGCATGAGAAAAGACGATAAAAGACAAGAAAAGAAAAATTTATTAGAAGAAAAAGTTATTTCTATTACTAGAGTAACAAAAGTTACTTCAGGTGGTAGACATTTCCGTTTCTGTGCTACTGTTGCAGTTGGTAACCGTAAAGGTTTAGTTGGTATTGGTAGTGGAAAAGCTAATGAAGTTCCAGAAGCTATCAAAAAAGCTTTACAAGCTGCTAATAAAAATGTATGTAAAGTTGCACTTAGTCAAGGAAGAACTATTCCTCATGAAGCTGAAGCAAAAGTAGGTAGAGCTGTAGTTTTAGTTAAACCTGCTAAAGAAGGACGTGGAATCATCGCTGGTGGTGCTGCTCGTGCAGTATTAGAACTAGCTGGTGTTAAGGATATAGTTGCTAAGTCTCTAGGAGCAAATACTCAAGTTAATGTTGCTAAAGCAACTTTAGAAGCATTAAAGAGTCAAAGAACTCCAGAACATATAGCTGAACTTCGTGGCAAGAAAGTTGAGGAATTATAATATGAGATTAGAAAATTTACCAAAGACTAAAGAAATGAAAGCCTCTAAAAGAGTAGGTAGAGGTCCAGGATCTGGAATGGGTAAAACATCTACTCGTGGAGAAAATGGTCAAAAATCAAGAAGTGGTGCATCAATCAAAGCTTGGTTCCAAGGTGGTCAAACTCCATTATATAGAAGAATTCCTATTAGAGGTTTTAATAACAAACAATTTGAAACTAAATATGCTGTTATTAATTTAAGTGATTTAGATAAATTCTTTAATGATGGAGACGTTGTTACTCCAGAAGTATTAAAAGAAAGAAAAATAATTAAAAAACAACTTAGTGGTGTTAAAGTATTAGGTAATGGTGAACTTACTAAAAAGTTAACTGTTAAAGCTAATAGATTCTCTACTAAGGCTGTTACAAAAATTGAAAATATTGGTGGCAAAGCTGAGGTGATTTAGATGTTCCGAGGCTTTTCGCAAATTTTTAATAAAGCTAATAAGGATTTAAGAAAAAGAATATATATTACATTATTTTGTTTAGGTTTGTTTGCTCTAGGTTCATCAGTTACAATCCCTTGGGCAACACAAATTTATCAAGACTTAGGTTTTTTGGAAATCTTTAATATTATGAGTGGTGGTGGACTTAGAAGTTTTTCTATATTCGCTCTAGGGGTTTCTCCTTACATTACAGCATCTATCATTACTCAATTGTTACAAATGGATATTATTCCATACTTTAAAGATTTAAAAGATCAAGGTTATACTGGAAGACAAAAAATTAATAAGATTAACCGTTATATGGGTATTATTATTGGTTTTTTCCAAGCTTATGTATTATGTATTGCTTATATGGGTAGTGCTAGTGTATTTGTTCAACTTAAAACTGCTTTAGTTATGACTGCCGGTACAGCATTCTGTTTATGGATGGGTGACCAAATTACTAATAAAGGTATTGGTAATGGACAATCAATGTTAATTATGGCAGGTATTATCCTAAGTATGCCAAGTATATTTACTGGTGCATATTATGGATTTGTAACAAGTGGAACATATGAAACTGCATTAGGTATTTTCTTCTTTTGTTTATTTATCCTTGTATATATCTTAATTATTGTAGGTATTATATGGATACAACTAGCAGAAAGAAGAATACCAATTCAATATGCTAATAAATCAACAAGTGCATATGGAGCTCAAAATAGTTTTTTACCAATTAAATTAAATTCAGCTGGTGTTATGCCTGTAATATTTGCATCAATTCTTACAACTATACCAGCAACAATTGTTGCTTTAACTAAGAATCAAAATGCAATAGATTTTGTAAATAAATATATCCTTTATAATACACCAACAGGTTTTGTATTATATATAATATTAATATTATTCTTTGGATATTTTTATACATTTATGGTTATGAATCCAGATGAAATGAGTAAGAACTTAAATGAACGTGGAGGATATATTCCTGGTATAAGACCTGGCGAAGACACTAGTAATTATATTAGTAATTCAATGGGTAAACTTACATTAGTGGGTAGTATATTCCTTGTAATACTTGCAGCTATTCCAATTATCTTCTCATTAATATTTGGTTTATCAAGTCAAGTTACAATCGGAGGAACAGGAATGTTAATCGTTGTAGGTGTTGCAATTGAAACATATAAACAAATGGAAAGTAGTTTAGTAAGTAGAAGTTATACTGCTAAAAGAAAGAGATTAAGATAATATGAAAAATATAATATTTATAGCTCCTCCCGCAGCGGGTAAAGGAACTCAAAGTACAATGTTAAAAGAAAATTATGGTTATAATCACTTATCAACTGGTGATATGCTAAGAGAAGTAGTTTCTTCAGGTACAGATTTTGGGTTACAAGTTAAAAATATTATTGATCGTGGAGAGTTAGTTAGTGATGAATTAATTATTAGTTTAATTAATGATAAACTTGCTAAAATAGATGGAAAACCATTTATATTAGATGGTTTTCCTCGAACTCTTAATCAAGCTAAATCTTTAGATAATATGTTAGATAAAGATTATGAAGTAATATATTTAGATTTAAGTGAAGAAGAAGCAATTGATAGAATTCTTGGAAGACTTACATGTAGTTGTGGAAAGTCATATAATCTAAATGTAGATAGTTTAAAACCAAAAGTTGAAGGTATTTGTGATGGATGTGGAAAAGAATTAGTTAAAAGAAATGATGATAATGTTGATTCTTTTAAAGTAAGATATAAAACATTTTTAGATAATACAAAACCTTTGATGGAATATTATGAAGGTAAAAATAAACTTCATAAAATAAATGTTAATAGAAATGTAGAAGATATCTTTAATGATATTGTGGAAGTTTGTAATGATTAGTATTAAAAGTGATAGAGAAATAGAATTAATGAGAATTGCTGGTAAGTACTTGAGTGATACGTTTAAATATATTGAAAAATATATAGAAACAGATGTTACTACAAAAAGATTAGATACATTAATTCATGATTATATTATAAGTATTGGATGTGTTCCATCATGTTTAGGTTATGAAGGATATCCAGCAACTGCTTGTATATCAATTAATGATGAAGTAGTTCATGGCATACCTGGAGGACGTAAAATAAAGAATGGTGACATAGTTTCAATAGATTTAGTTTTAAGTTATAAAGGTTATCATGCTGATGCTACGAGAACTTATATTATTGGTAATGTAAGTGATGAAGTTAGAAATTTGGTTAATGATACAAAAGGTGCTTTCTATGCTGGAGTTAAAAAGGTTAAAGAAGGCGCAAGAGTAATGGATATAAGTTGTGCAATTGAAGAATATGCTCATGCTCATGGTTTATCAGTTGTTGAAGAATTATGCGGTCATGGTATTGGACTTGAAATGCATGAAGATCCAGATGTGCCAAATTTTAATGATAATAATCGAACAAGACTTAAAGCGGGTATGGTAATAGCAATAGAACCAATGCTTAATTTAGGTAGTAAAGATGTAGCATTATTAGATGATGATTGGACCGTAGTAACAATGGATGGTAAACCATCTTGTCACTATGAAAATACAGTTCTAGTTACAAAAGATGGATATGAAATATTAACAGGAGATTAAAATATGGGAAAAAAAGATAAGATTGAAGTAGAAGGAAAAGTTACGGAAGTATTAAAGGGTAGCGATTACCTTGTTGAACTTAGTAATGGACACACTGTAAAGGCCTACGTTTCTGGTAAAATGCGTATGAATATGATTCGTATTTTACCAGGTGATAAAGTTACAGTGGAACTTTCACCATACGATTTAACACGTGGGATTATAAAATGGAATAATAGATAAGGAGTGAAATTATGAAAGTTAGACCATCAGTTAAAAAGATTTGCAAAAAATGTAAAATCATAAGAAGAAAAGGAAAAGTTAGGGTTATTTGTGAAAACCCTAAACATAAACAAGTACAAGGTTAAGGAGGATAATAAATGGCAAGAATTAAAAATATTGAATTACCAGGAGAAAAACATACTTGTATAGGACTTACTGCAATTTATGGTATTGGTAGAAATTTAGCAAAAACTATTTGTGAAAACGTAGAAGTTGATCCAGCTAAGAAAATTAAAGATTTAACTGAAGAAGAAATTGCAAAACTTCGTAAAGAAATTGATAATTATACTGTTGAAGGTGATCTTCGTCGTGATGTTCAAATGAGTATTAAAAACAAAATGGAAATAAATTGCTATGAAGGTATTAGACACAAAAAAGGATTACCTGTAAGAGGACAAAGAACTAGTAGAAATGCTAAGACTCGTAAAGGTAGAGGAAAAGTTGTAGCTAATAAGAAAAAGGTCGGAAAGTAGGGTGTTAATATATGGCATATAATAGAAGAAAAAGAAAAGTAAAGAAAAATATTCCTGAAGCTGTTGCTCACATTCATTCAACTTATAATAATACTATTGTTACTATAAGTGATAAAGAAGGTAACGCTATTAGTTGGTCATCAGCTGGTAGAATTGGTTATAAAGGAAGTAAAAAGAAAACTCCATTTGCTGCTGGTTTAACTAGTGAAGCTGCTGCAGCTGCTGCTGTTGAAGCTGGAGTTAAAAAAGTTGATGTATTTGTTAAAGGTCTAGGACCAGGAAGAGAAAATGCAATTAGATCACTTCAAACTGCAGGACTTGAAATTACAAGTATTACAGATGAAACACCAATTCCTCACAATGGATGTCGTCCACCAAAAAGACCAAGAAACTAATAAGGGAAAGGAACGTGTACTATGATAAAATTTGAAAAACCAGACTATAAAATTACTGAATATCAAGAAAATAATCATTATGCTAAATTTGAAATTGAACCTTTAGAAAGAGGTTTTGGTACTACGATTGGTAATGCAATGAGAAGAGTGCTTTTATCAAGTTTACCAGGAAGTGCTGTTACATCTATTAAAATTGATGGTGTACTTCATGAATTTCAAAAAATTGAAGGTGTAGTAGAAGATGTAACAACTATCGTATTAAATATTAAAAATTTAGTTGTTAAAAATCATTCTAATGGAGAAAAAGTTATAAGACTTACTAAATCAGTTGAAGGACCTGTACTTGCTTCAGATATTGAAAAAGATGCAGATATTGAAATTATGAATCCTGATTTTGTTATTTGTAACTTAGTTGCTGGAGGAAAAATTAATATTGAAATGACTGTTAATAATGGTCGTGGATTTACATCAGCTGCTCAAAATAAAGCAAATTTAGAACAAAATGTTGCAGGTGTTATAGCAATTGATTCAAATTATTCACCAATTGAAGTGGTTAAATATGAAGTTATGGCTACTCGTGTTGGTCAAGATGAATCTTATGATAAATTAGTTATGGAAGTAACTACTAATGGATCTATGACTCCAGAAGAAGCTATGGCTCTTGGTGCTAAGATATTAATTGAACATTTCTCAATAATCTCAGATTTAAATTCAATTAGTAATATTGCTAACATAATGCAAGAAAAGAAAATTGATACAATGACTAAGACTTTAGAAACTCCAATTGAAGAAGTTGAATTTTCAGTAAGAGCTTATAATTGTTTAAAAAGAGCTGGTATTCATACCGTTCAAGATTTAGTTAACAAAAAAGAAGTAGAAGTTACTAAGATCAGAAACTTAGGAAAGAAATCTTTAAAAGAAGTTATTGATAAAGTTGCTGAATTAGGACTTACATTTAAGGAGTAGAATATGAAATATAGAAAATTAGGAAGAGAAACTAGAATTAGAAGAAGTATTTTAGCTGGACTTACTAAAGATGTTATTATGAATGGATATGTTGTTACTACTGAAGCTAGAGCTAAAGAAGTAAGAAAATTTGTTGATAAAATGATTACTTATGGTAAAGATGGTTCACTTGTAGCTCGTAGAAAAGCACTTGCTTTCTTACATAATGATAAAGATGTTACATCAAAAGTATTTAATGAACTTGCTAAAACTTATGAAACTAGAAATGGTGGATATACTAGAATAATTAAACTTAAAGAACGTCGCGGAGACGATGCTCTAGAAGTAAGATTAGAATTAGTTTAATTAATGAAACAACTAGTCATTTGATTAGTTGTTTTTTTGATGTAATACAAAAAGTTTTGCGGTTGTAGCCGCAATACTGTTGTTTTCCTTATTTTTTGCGGTTGTAACCGCAAAACTTTTTATATTAATTGTATAATTTAAAAATTTTTTCTCATAATATAGATGGAGGATAATATATGAAAGATAAAGATTGTAATTGTTGTGAAGATGCTAAATTTGGGGTAGCTTATATAGATCCTGAATCTGGCCTTTTATGTAGTAAAATTGATACAGGTATGAAATTACCTAAAGGAAAAAAGGTGTTAGCTCCGAGAATCTGTACTAAATGTGGTAACACAGAATGGAAGACTATTGATAACTAAAAGCACTTAGGTGCTTTTAATTTGGTTAAAAATGAGTTTAATTATATAATTTTTTTTAATATATGGATGACAATTTAATAAAAATTTGATACAATTATGACATAATAAGGAAGGAGCCTAAATATGAATAAGAAAAAAATAATTATTTTATTTAGTTTATTTGTAATGATATTCCTTTTATTAATATGTAAAAACATTAATAAAAATGTTTATGTGGAAAATAATGATAAAAATATAATAAATGATAAAGCATTAAGCATATTTCTTGAAACTGAAAAAGGTTCAGGTATTTATAAACAATCTGAAACAAGTAAATGGCCTGGAAGTGGTTATGCCTTTAATGCTGAATTGTCTCAATGTAAAAATGGTAGTCAAATAATATGGGATGAAGAAACTAATTCAGTTTCTGTTAAATTAAATAAAACTGATAAATGTCAAATATATTTTGATATTGAATCAGCAGATTTAGTACTTAGAGTTGAAAATAATGTAAGTACTTATGGGAAAATAGGAAATATTAATTGTGGTAATAGTTCTGCGACATATAATCAACAATATAATAGAATAGAAATATCAAGTATGAATACTAGATATGAAAGTTGCTTATTAAATTATAGTGACAGTACATCTAAAGTTAACTTGGCTTCATATATTATTGGTTTGTCTGGTAAAACGCAAGGAACTGGACAAGTAGTAAATGAAAAAGGATATAGATACGAGGGTAAAGATCCTAATAATTATGTTTGGTTTAATAATGAACTTTGGCGAATAGTTGGGGCGTTTGATAGTGCTACTCATGGAATAAGTGGAACTAATTTAGTTAAAATTATTAGAGCAAATCCTATTGGTAGTTTAACTTATAGTAAGAATAATACTAACAATTGGTCAACAGCTAGTTTGAATTTATTGTTAAATGATTCATATTATAATGCTGAAGATGGAACAACTTCTGGGTATTGTTATAGTTATATGACAACTGCTACTAGTAATTGTAATTATACACATAATGGTATACAAGCTAAATATAGAAATATGATAAAAAAAGTAACATGGCATTTAGGATCTAATTCTTCTAATGCTGTTACAAGTGGTACTATGTATACCAATGAAAGAAGTACATCTGTGTATAGTTCAAATCCTTCTAGTGTAACTGCTTATGTAGGATTAATTTATCCAAGTGATTATGGATATTCAGTGCTTGCTAGTAGTTGTGCAAGAACAACTAACTTAAGTGCATATGGACAAGCCTCATGTGGGGGACAAAGTTGGTTATTTGGTGTAGGATATCAATGGACAATTACTCCATTTGTAGGAAATGGAAAGAGTTCTTATCGTATTCGTTCTGATGGTATTGCCACTGGTAATGCAGATGGTGGTTCTAATATTGGATATGGTGTTAGACCAGTTGTATATCTTGATTCTTCAGTATTAAAATTAAGTGGAGATGGAAGTCAAAAGTCACCATATATAATTGGAATGTAATTTGGAAGGTGTTTATAATGAAAAAACAAATTAGAATAATTATAGTTTGTATATTTGTAGTAATAGGTATTATATCTTTTATAGTTATTAATAGTGATGAAAAACAAATATATGATGGTGGTGTTAAGTATGCTTTAACTATAGATGGTAATAAAGCAAATAATTTTCCTTCTAAGGGGATGTATAAAGTTAGTGTGAATTGTACAAATGCTATAGGAAAATGGTTATATGATGAATGGAAGTTATCTGTACAGGATATAACAGATACTGATGTAACTTGTAATATTGATTTTGAAACAGTTACGAAAACATATTTTAATAATTATATAATTGGACTTAAAGGATTAAGACAAGGAACTGGACAAGTAGTAAACGAAAAAGGCTATAGATATGAAGGATTGGATCCAAATAATTATGTGTTGTTTAATAATGAATATTGGCGGGTTATTGGTGTATTTGATTCAACTTCTCATGGCCAAAGTGGTAAAAATTTAGTTAAACTTATTAGAAGTGAACCAATTGGGGCTTATTCTTGGAATGTTACTAATAATAGCAATTATGTTAGTTCTTATGTAAACAAAATATTAACAACTTCTTATTATAATGCTACGAATGGTACTAGTTCTGGAAATTGTTATAGTTATTATAATACTTTGACTGGAAATTGTGATTTTACTTTAACAGGTCTTCAAGCTGATTATAGAAAAATGTTGGTTAATGCAGCATGGCATTTAGGGGGTATAAGTGCTGCAAATTTAACTATAGATACTATATATACTCAAGAAAGAGGTACTACAGTTTATGGTTCCAATCCAACTACTACAACTGCTTATGTTGGACTGATGTATCCAAGTGATTTTGGTTATTCTGTTTTAGCAGATGTTTGTCCAAGAACTACTTTAGCTAATAGTTATGCTTCTGTCTGTGGTAGTTATAGTTGGCTTAATGGACCAGGATATGAATGGACTATAAATCCTTCATCTGCAGATGCAAATAAAATTTTTATGATTATGTATAGTGGTAACTTGGGATATTCATCAAGTGTTGTTTATGGCTTTGCTGTTAGACCTACGATTTATTTGGATGCAAGTGTCTATGTTTTAGATGGTGAAGGTTCATATGATGATCCATATATTATTTCAATTTAAAATATAATTTGAAAATCTTATTACTTAAGGTTTTCTTTTTTTGATAAATCATTTGAATTTTTCTTTATTAATTGATTTACATCTTAAATTATACATGATATAATTATGCCATAATAAGGAAGGAGTTACTAAATGAATAGAAAAAAAATAATAGTGTTAATAAGCTGTGTATTTGTAACATGTTTGGTAATGATATTTGCTTATAATAAAAGTTTTAATAAAAATAAACATATAGAAGAAATAAAAGAAAATTCAAGTAATAAAGTACCAGATATGGTTAGTATAATGCTTGAAACAGGTATAGATACAAATAAATATGAATTATCAAGTAGTAATGAATATCCTACAAGTAAATATGAATTTAATAGTGTTAAATCAAAATGTGAGAATGGTGGCACTATAACTTATAATGAAACTACTAAAAAATTAATTCTTAAAAGTAATATAAGTACTAAGTGTTATGCGTATTTTGATGTTGTACCACCAGATGTTACACTAGCTATAACTAATAGACCAACAACATTAACAGAAAGAAAAATGGGTGCAATTAGTTGTACAAATAGTAATGCAACATATAATCAAAAATATAATAGAGTAGAAATATCATCAATAGATAAGAAATATACTTCTTGTACATTAAATTATACTGATAGTACGTCAAAAGTTAATTTAGCAGATTATATAATAGGTCTTTCTGGAACAACACAAGGAACAGGACAAGTGGTAAATGAAAATGGATATAGATATGAAGGAAAAAATCCCAATAACTATATATGGTTTAATAATGAATATTGGAGAATAATCGGAGTATTTGATAGTGCATCACATGGCCAAAGTGGGAAAAATTTAGTAAAAATAATTCGAGCAGAAGTATTAGATGGTTTAACATGGCATAAGTCAAATACTAATGATTGGACAGCATCAAGTTTAAAATCACTTTTAAATGGAGCATATTATAATGCACAGGATGGAACAAGTTCAGGATATTGCTATGGATATAGTACAACTGCTACAGCCAATTGTGATTATACAAGAAGAGGTATACAATCTGGATATAGAGGAATGGTAGCAAATGTAACATGGTATCTAGGAGGATATTCAAGTGCCGATGCTACTACAAGTGCATTTTATGGATATGAAAGAGGAACAAAAGTGTATAGTGGAAGGCCAACAAGTACAACTGGGTATATCGGATTAATGTATCCAAGTGATTATGGATATAGCGTTTTAGCAAGTAGTTGTGCAAGAACAACAAAATTAGGTTTTTATAGTAGTGCAACATGTGCAGGTCAAAGTTGGTTATATGGAAAAGGATATGAATGGGCATTAACGCCTAATTCTTCGTATGGCGACGTTGTGTTCCGTTTGAACACCTATGGCGGCGTCAGCAACAACAACGCGGACAGTGGGTACGTCTCTCGTCCAGTCTTGTATCTCAATGCTTTTGTATATAAAATAGATGGAGATGGTAGCCTAAAAAATCCGTATATTGTAGGATACACAAAAATCTTCGCTCCAGGAAGGACATAGGCAAACTCAGAAATATATTATAATTACTCAGTCGAGTGGAAAGTTTTTTGAAGTATATGATTATGATGCTTTTATGTTTAATTATTTATTTGATTATAAAATTATACAAAATGGGAAACATATAAATGTGGTTTTCCAGATAATTCAATCACTAAAATCACAAATAATTTATGTGATTTAAAAATATCATATCAAATAATTTATCGAGGTAAAAATCCTTATATTAAGGATTTAAAAAAAATAATCAATATTCTAAATATAAATTAATTGCATTACTAGGGCTTGATATTAAAGAAAAAACATATTCTTTGGTAGAAAAAGATAAATCTTTAAATGAAGAGTGAGCTAAAAAATAATTCATTATTTTGGTATTAAAGATGTAAATACAATTTATTTAAATAATTTAGAAATAGAAGAAATATGTGAATATGAAAATAACAAGTATAATGAATTATATTTGAAAGTGAAAATAATGGAAATGTTGGAGGTCTTATGCAAAAAAAAAATAAAATAGTAGGTGCTGGAATAGTATTAGTAATATTATTAATTGGAATTATTGTAATAAACAATAATTCCAATAATAAATATTCATTTACACAAAATGGAATAAAATATGCTTTAACTTTAGATGGAAATAAAGTAACTTCATTTCCATCTAAAGGAATGTATAAAGCACAAGTGACTTGTGTTGGTGCTGATGGGAAATGGCTATATGATGAATGGAAACTAGCAATAGAAAACATAACTAGTGATAATGTTACTTGTGATATTAAGTTTAGTACTATAACTAAAACTAGTTTAAATGATTATATTATTAGTTTAGCTGGGTCTACTCAAGGAACAGGAAAAGTGGTAAATGAAAAAGGGTATAGATATGAAGGAAAAAATCCAAATAACTATGTTTGGTTTAATAATGAGTACTGGAGAATAATCGGAGTATTTGATAGTGCATCACATGGCCAAAGTGGGAAAAATTTAGTAAAAATAATTCGAGCAGAAGTATTAGATGGTTTAACATGGCATAAGTCAAATACTAATGATTGGACAGCATCAAGTTTAAAATCACTTTTAAATGGAGCATATTATAATGCACAGGATGGAACAAGTTCAGGATATTGCTATGGATATAGTACAACTGCTACAGCCAATTGTGATTATACAAAAAGAGGAATACAATCTGGCTATAGAGGAATGATAGCAAGCGTAACATGGCATCTAGGTGGATATTCAAGGACCAGTGCTACTACAAGTGCATTTTATGGATATGAAAGAAGAACAATAGTGTATAGTGGAAGGCCAACAAGTACAACAGGATATATAGGATTAATGTATCCAAGTGATTATGGTTATAGTGTATTAGCAAGTAGTTGTGCCAGAACTACATTACTTGATTCTTATAAAAGTGAATCTTGTGCAGGGGCAAGTTGGATATATGGAAAAGGATATGAATGGACATTAACGCCTAGTTCTTCGTCTAGCAGCGATGTGTTCGATTTGGACAGCGACGGCGCCGTCGGCAACAACAACGCGGACAGTGGGGCCGGCTCTCGTCCAGTCTTGTATCTAGATGCTTTTGTATATAAAATAGATGGAGATGGTAGTCTAAAAAATCCGTATATTGTAGGAATGTGATACGCTTAGTTAGCGTGGATGGCGGCTGTATCCGCCCCACGCGGGGGTGGTAACTTTCGTGATGAAAGTTATGAATGTTAAAAAGTATAAATGTTATTATAGAAAATGATAGAAATGTCAAAGTTAAGGCTCTTCAATTTCTGTGGGGAACTAAAATCCGCGAAAAGAGGATGCTTGCAAAACTAAAAACTACAATTTCTATGGGGAAGTTAGGTAACGGCTCTTCGAAATTCAGTGGGGAGTTTTAATAAAAAAGCTTCGAAATCTAATGGGGAGATGATAATGTTGTTTTATCATCTCTTTTTTATTATAAATTGTATAATAGAAAGTCATAATTTTATGATATTTATGGCTATTTTTGTTATACATGTATTATGTCATAATAAATAAGGAGTTGATATAAGTATGAGAAAAGATATTGATAATGATTTATTTGATAAATTGATATATGAAATATTAAAAAAACTAGCTAAACAAAATGAAATAATCTAGATTTTATGCCGAGAAAACTTTTGACAAGTAAAGAAATATTATTTTACCGTTTTGGAGTTTAATAATTATTGTTTTTCATTTTTGAAAGCAATAATCATTAAAACGATTTATAATTATTTTAAAATAATATTTCTTTACTTGTCAAAAGGAAATTGGAATAAAAATGTAAATGGTAAAAATATAAAAAAGTTAAAAAAATAACTTTTTCAAAAAATTGAAAAAACTAAAAAAGTAAGAATTAAAAAAATATAAAAATAAAAGTGTATCAGCACTAAAAAAACAAGTATTTTAAAATGAATGGTTAAAATACTTGTTTTAATTAAGTTTTAATTGGCTTTACTTAATTTTCACTCCCCACCAGATTTCGAAGAACCGAAAAAGAAAGTAAGATGTCCAAAATGTGAGCAATTCACAAGTAGTGTGCATGATGTAAGAAAACCAATAAAAAGTAAGTGTCTAGATGTAACTGATCAACAAGTAATATTAGAAATAATAAAAAGAAGATTTACATATCACAAGTGTAATAAAACATTTACAGAAGCACTTGATTTAAGTGGTAAAGATGGTAGTATATCTAATAAATTAAAGATACAAATAAGAAAGAATCTATTAGATTATAATTTATCTATGAGGAAAATAGCAGAAAGAAATCATGTATCGGATTATATTGTAAGAAGAGAGTTAGAAGAAGCAACAGCAACGATACCAGATTATATCAAAACCTTACCAAGAATTATATCATTTGATGAATTTAAAACAGATACAACAGAAGGAAAGTATGCATTTATATAAATGGCCCAATACATAAGAAAGTATTGGATATTTTGCCAAATAGAAAAAAAGAGTATCTAGAACAGTATTTTACACATACCGAAAATAGACACTCAGTAGAGTTCGTCATAAGTGATATGTACGAACCGTGTCTATCAGTATAAAAAATCATGTTCCCGCATGCCAAGTACGTAATAGACCGATTTCATTATATCAGATATATAATGGATGAATGAACTTCTTAGTGTCATTGAAGAATTAAAAGTATCATATCAGTTAAAAGAAATGTTTGAAAAAAATATAACTCATTTATAAATTTGAATTTTTAAAAATGATACATTGAATCTCTTAAAAATGGTACATTAATGTTGACCTAGTTATTTGTTTAGTGAATAAATTATAATACTTTAATTGTTTAATTTTTGATTTTGTTCTGTGAAAATGATAGACAAGTAATTAATAATTTGATAAAATTAAGTAGTACGTAAGTTGTATAGAATGGAAGTGCTTGTTATGGCTAAAATTATATCACTTGTTAATCAAAAAGGGGGAGTTGGAAAGACTACCACTAGTATAAATTTAAGTGCTGCATTAGGAAAAATAGGTAAACGTGTACTATTAATTGATATGGACCCACAAAGTAATGCCACTACTGGGCTAGGTTTAAATAGTAATGATTTTAAGAACGATATATATGAACTTATTACTGGTAAATGTGAAGTAAAAAAAGCAATAAAGAAGACTAAGTTTCATAATCTTAGTATAATACCTGCTACAATAAATTTAGCTGGTGTAGATGTAGAATTTGTTAAAAGAATGCTTGAAGATAAAGAATTTAGTCAAAATATGCAATTAAAACTAAGACTTGATGAAATAAAGGATAATTATGATTATATAATAATAGATTGTCAACCATCTTTAGGTTTAGGTACTATGAATGCGTTAGTAGCTAGTGATAGTGTAATAATACCTGTTCAATGTGAATTTTTTGCATTGGAAGGGATTACGCAACTTTTAAATAGTATTATAATGGTACAAGGAAGTATGAATCCTGGGCTAAGGATTGAAGGTGTACTTTTAACAATGTTAGATGGAAGAACAAATATAGGGCTTGAAGTAATTGAAGAAATAAGAAAATACTTTAAAGATAAAGTATTTAATACAATAATACCTAGATTAGTAAGATTAGTAGAAGCACCTAGTCATGGAAAACCAATCAATGAATACGATCCATTAAGTAGAGCTACGGAAGCTTATGCTAATTTAGCAAAGGAAGTGGTAAGTAGAGATGGAAACTAAGAAAAAAGCACTAGGTAAGGGACTAGAACAATTATTTTCTAATAATGTAATAGATTTTGATAATTTTGAAGATACTGTTATTGAAGAAAATAAAAAAGATGTGACTGAAATTAATTTGGATGAAATAAGAAGTAATCCATATCAACCAAGAAAGACATTTGATACAGCTAGTTTAAATGAACTTGCTAAAAGTATTGAAGAATATGGTGTAGTTCAACCAATAATAGTTAAGAAAAGTATTAAAGGTTATGAATTAGTTGCGGGTGAAAGAAGAACTAAAGCTGCAAAGATTGCTGGATTAAAAAGTATTCCTGCAATTATTAAAGATTTTGATGACCAAGAAATGATGGAAATTGCTTTAATTGAAAATATTCAAAGAGAAGATTTGAATCCAATTGATGAAGCAAGCAGTATTAGTAATATAATTAAATTACGTGGCTATACGCAAGAAGAATTTGCAAGCAAGTTTGGTAAGAGTAGGACATATGTAACTAATATGTTGGGTTTATTAAAATTGCCTGAAGAAGTAAAGAAAATGGTTGAAAAAAATAGTTTAAGTATGTCTCATGCTAGAGTTTTAAGTAAGATGGATGATGAAGGAAAAGTAATAGATCTTGCTAAAAAAATAGTTACTGATGGAATATCGGTGAGAGACCTTGAAAGAATAAGTCAAGATGTAAAAGAAGAAGTAATTATTAAAAGTAATTCTAGAAGTAATAAAGGATATGATCATAAATATAGAATGTATGAAAATATTATTATGGATAATTTAAATACTAAAGTAAGAGTTAGTAAGAAGAAAATAGAAATATATTTTGATGGGGTAGATGAATTAGAAGAGATACTTTCTAAGATGAATGTAAAAGTTGAGGAAGAGTAATGAATAAAGATTTTAATTTAAATGATGATGTAATAATGAAAAAGCAACATGCTTGTGGTACTAATTTATGGACTATTACAAGAAATGGAGCAGATATTAAAATCAAATGTAAAAATTGTGGAAGAGAAATCATGATGGATAGATTAGAATTTATGAAAAAATTAAAAAAGGTGATTGTAAATGAAAAAACTTCGAACTAAAGATAAAATTGGCTTACATCCCGTAATGATGCTTTTAGTCTTAAGTTTTGCCACAATTGTTATTAGTGGAATACTCAGGTTATTTAATGTTCAAGCAACATTTAATAAAATATCAAGTGTTACTGGAGATTTTCAAGTTACTACAGAAGCAGTAAATTCATTATTTAGTTTAAGTGGCCTTAAATATATATTTACTAGTACTGTTAGTAATTTTGCTAATTATGCCGTACTTACTAATTTAATTATTATACTTTTAGGTATTGGTATAATGGTTAAGAGTGGATTTTTAAAAACAATTATTACATTAATGACTAAAAAGGCTAAGAAAACAACTGTTACCTTTGTATTAGTATTAATATCAATACTTGCAAGTTTAGTTGGGGATTTATCATATATCATATTAGTTCCTTTAGGAGCACTATTATTTTTATATGGTAAAAGAAATCCAATGATTGGAATTATTACAACATTTGCAAGTCTTACTTGTGGTAGTGCTTTAAGTTTATTTTTAACTAGTTATGATTCTAGTTTAATAAATATTACTTTAAATAATGTTAATATAATAAATAGTGGATATAATATATCTAGTTGGTCATTTATATTGGCTAATGTAATTTTAATAATTGCTTTATCTTTTGTTATTACAAATGTAACAGAAAATTATTTAGTTAAAAAGTTACCTAAGTATGAATTTTCTGAAGAAGAAGTTGAAGAAGAATTAGTTTTAACAAGAAAGCAAATGAGAGGTTTATTATTTTCTTTATTAGCTGGGTTATTATATTTATTAATATTTATTTATAATATTATACCAGGACTTCCTTTTTCAGGTAATTTACTTGATTATAGTCAAAGTTTATATATAGATAAATTATTTAGTTATAATTCATTTTTTAGTAATGGTTTTGTCTTTGTAGTAGCAGTATTCTTTGTAATTTTAGGCTTATCATATGGAATTGGTGCTAAAACTATAAAGAATAATAAAGAATTTGTTGATGCTTTAGGTCATTCTTTAAATGGAATTGGTAAAATACTTGTTATGATATTTGCTGCATCAGCATTTATTAATATATTTAAACAATCTAATATAGGTAATGTTGTAGCTGGTGCTTTAACTAACCTTATGCAAAATAGTAACTTTGGAGGGTTACCTTTAGTATTATTGTTATTTATATTTGCAGGTGTTATTGCTTTATTTCAACCTACGGTATTATTTAGTTATAATATTGTGAGTGGAGTTATAATTAAACTTATGAATGCTGGTATTTCTCCGGAATTTACACAACTTGTGTTTAGATTAGGTAGTAGTGTTACTTTGGGTCTTACACCTGTATTTGTATATTTTGTTGTTTATTTAGCATATTTAGAAAATTATAATCAAAGTAATAAACCAATAACTATTAAAGAGGCTATAAAATATCAATTACCATATGCTGCGGTTACATGTGTGCTGTATCTATTATTTATAATTATATGGTATTTAGTTAAGTTTCCAATAGGTGTTGGAGCTGGCGTAGGATTGGGGGTATAAAATGAGTTTAAAAGCTGGAATTGTGGGTTTACCAAATGTTGGTAAATCAACTTTGTTTAATGCAATTACAAAACAAAATATACTTGCAGCAAATTATCCATTTGCAACAATAGAACCAAATGTTGGTATTGTATTTGTACCAGATAAAAGAGTAGATTATTTAGCAAGTATGTATAAACCAAAAAGTGTTGTTCCAACAACTTTTGAGTTTACAGATATTGCTGGTTTAGTAGCTGGTGCTTCACGAGGTGAAGGTTTAGGCAATAAATTTTTATCCCATATTAGGGAATGTGATGCCATAGTTGAAGTAGTAAGATGTTTTAGTGATCCAAATGTTACTCATGTAACTGGTAAAGTTGATCCAATTAGTGATATTGAAGTAATAAATATTGAGTTAGTACTTGCAGATTTAGAAGTTATAAATAATAGAATTGAAAAAATTGAAAAGAAAGCAATAACTACGAAAGATAAAGATGCTTTAGCAGAAGTAGAGGTATTAAAAAAATGTAGGGTTGCTCTAGAAGCAAATACACCACTTCGAAGAATTAGTTTTGATAAAGATGAAAAGAAGTTACTAAAAAACTTTAGTTTCTTAACGATAAAACCAATTATATATGTTGCTAATGTAAATGAAGATGATGTTGCTGTTGGAGATAATGAATATTCTTTAATGGTTAAAAATTATGCAGAAGCTGAAGGTTCTGGAGTTATAGTTATGTGTTCTAAGTTAGAAGCTGAATTGGCTGGACTTGAAGATGAAGAAAAAGAATTGTTCTTACAAGAAGTTGGTATTAGAAATAGTGGTCTTGATAAATTAATATTTGCTACATATAATTTATTAGGACTAGCAACATTTTTTACTGCTGGTAGTGATGAAGTTAGAGCTTGGACTTTTAAAGTTGGAATGAAAGCTCCGGAATGTGCGGGTATTATACATAGTGATTTTGAAAGAGGTTTTATAAGAGCAGAGGTAACTAGTTTTAGTGATTTAGAAAAATATGGTGATGAAAAACTAGTTAAAGAAGCTGGTAAACTTCGTGTTGAAGGTAAAGAATATGAAATGCAGGATGGAGATATTTGTTATTTTCGATTTAATGTATAACAAAGGAGGAATGTATAATGGAAGATAATAAGTTATTAAGTAAATCATTTTTATGGATGTGTATTGGACTTTTAGTAACATTCGTTACTGGGTTTGGTGTATCTATGAATGAAAGAATGTTGGAAAATATTTTTGCAGGGAGTTCTTTTTGGATTCTAATTGTATTAGAATTAATATTGGTAATTGTTTTATCTGCAAGAGTTATGAAAATGAGTCCAACTGCTGCGAAGATATGTTTTATTTTATATGCTTTTGTTAGTGGTTTAACATTTTCAAGTATATTTGTTGTTTATGAATTAACAAGTGTAATGATGGTATTTTTAGTTAGTGCCGTAATATTTGGAGTAATGGCATATATTGGATACAAGACGAATGTAGACTTGTCTAAGGTTGGATTTTATTTGCTTATGGCTTTAATTGGGGTTATAGTGGTATCAGTAATTAATATTTTTCTTGGAAATGGAATGCTTGAAATAATTCTATGTATTATTTGTTTATTATTATTCTTAGGTATTACAGCATATGATGTTCAAAAAATTAAAGCTTTGGAATCAGCTGGATTACCAGAAGATAATTTAGCTATTTATGGGGCATTAGAACTATACTTAGACTTTATTAATATATTCTTACAAATATTAGAATTATTTGCTAAAAATAAGGATTAGTTTATGGATACAAGTTTAAAAAGAATAATTGCTTTTGTAATTGATGTTGTTATAGTATCTCTTGTGGTTAGTTTAATTAATTTATTACCAATTGATCCATATCAAGAAAAGTATAAAGATACTTATGAAAAATATAATGAAGTAGTTAAGAAAAGTTCTGAAGACGGAAGTCATGATTATAAAGATGAAATAATAGAACTTAATTATGAAGTTTATAAATATAGAACTTATAGTAGTATTATTTCTGCGACAGCTTTAATACTTTACTTTGGAGTTGTGCCACTTATTATGAATGGCCAAACAATAGGTAAAAAGATAATGAAATTAAAAATTGTTAGTATTAATGATAAAAAACTTAATTTCTGGAAGTATTTAATTAGAATTGTTATATTAAATAATATATGGTTAAGTTTAATAAATGTTGGAGCTGTATATATTGTAAGTGGAGTAAAATTTTATTATGTAACTTATGTCATAAGTATGCTTAGTTCATTAATTTATATGTTAAACTTAATAATGGTTATGTTTAGAAAAGATAATCGTGGTTTACATGATATGGTGGTAGGTACTAAAGTTATACAAGTAAATGAAGATGTTATAATAGAAAATGTAGAAGAAGTAAAAGAAAAAGAAACTATTAAAGAAAAAGCAAGTAAGAAAGAAAAAAAGAAATAATTCTGTAACTTAGGTTATAGAATTTTTTTATTGACAAGTAAGATGGCTTATAGTATTATTTATTTAGTAGAAAGGATATCTAATGTATAAACTTTGAGAGAAAGGAGGCTATGTTGAAGTTTAACAATTTGAAAAAATTATCTTTTGATGAAATTGATAATTTACTTGATTATTTAACAGATGGTGAAGAAGTATTGGAAGAAGTAATTTTAAAAAGAAAAAGTATAACTGTTAAAACTAGTAAAAAAATATATTATATTGAATCTTTAAATAATTCTTGTGTTGGAACTGGTTATGGCATTTTATGGGATCAATGATTGTTTACATTTATACTTAAATAATTTAATTTTTAAGTACAATAGTAAAAATTGTTTACTTATACACTGAAAAATGATAAAATATCAGTGTGGAAGTGAAATTATGAAAAATGAAGATAAGATTATGAAAGTAATTAAAAATGGATATTTAAAAACTAGTGATTTAAAAAAAATAGATGTTTCTAAACATTATCTTTCTTTACTTCAAAAGGAGAAAGTAATAGAAAAAGTATCTAGAGGATTATACTTGAAGTGTGATGAACTTAATGATAGATTATTTGAAATTCAATTTTTAAGTAATAAGTGCATTTTTTCAAATTTAACAGCATTATACTTTCATGGGTATTCAAATAGAATTCCATTAGTTTATGATGTTACTGTTCCGCGAGATTATAGCGGTTCTTTGCAACATATAGATAATGTTGAATTATATTATGTTGATAAAGAAGTATTAAATTTGGGAGTTACAACAATTATTGATGAATTTGGAAATGAACTTAAATGTTATGATCTTGAAAGAAGTATTTGTGATATTATTAAGAATAAAAATAAATTGGATAACGAGCTTGTTAATAAAGCATTAAGACAATATTTTTTTAGTGTTAATAAAAATCCAATTAAATTATTTGATTATGCTAAAAAATTAAAAGTATATAAAAAAATGATGGAGGTGTTTGAAGTTTTGTCATGATTAAAAATAAAGATAGTTTAAAAGCTAAAGCTAAGAACTTGGCTAAAAAATATAATATTGATAGTAGTTACATTTTACAAACGTATATGTTTGAGGCCTTACTTAAAAGAATTTCTGTTTCTAAGTATAGTGATAATCTTATAATTAAGGGCGGTTTTTTGTTATCATCTTTGTTTGGTGTTGATTATAGAACAACATTGGATTTAGATACTACTTTAAAAGGAGTACCTTTAGAAAAAGAAAGTATAGAAAAAATAATGAATGAAATAATAAATATCGATGTTGGTGATAATATAAAAATGTCCATTTTTTCTATTAAAGATATTAGAGTGGAAGAAAAATATCCTGGATTTTCTGTGCATATAAATGCCGATTTTGAAGGTGTAAAGAAACATTTATTAATTGATATAACAACTGGAGATGTAATTACATATAGAGAAATAAAATTTTCATATAAAACAATTTTTGATGAATCAGTTATTAATATTATGGTTTACAATATGGAAACTATTATTGCTGAAAAATTTGAAGCTGTTCTTAGTAAAAATATTGAAAATACAAGAATGAAAGATTATTATGATTTGTATGTTTTTTCAACATTAAAATGGAACGTTGTTGATAAAGTTTTGTTAAAGAAAGCCATATATAATACATGTAATAAACGTAATTCTATTAATTACTTAAATAATTCAGGCGAATATATTTCACTAGTGGCAAATGATAACAAAATGAAGGGTTTGTGGGAGAGATATCAAAATAATTATTCATATGCAAAAAATATAACCTTTGAAGATACAATAGATGCCATTAATAAAATAAATGATTTATTGTTGGAAAGTGAATGAAATTGTGTACATTTTTCTTGTATTTTGAACATATATTTGTTATAATACTTGCGAGTAAAAGAAATTACTCCTTGCTTCTAAGGAAGCCGAGAAGACCGTAAGGAGGTGAATATTGATGACTAAGTATGAAATTATGTTTATAGTTAAATCAACATTGGATGAAGAAACTATTAAGAAAACTAGTGAAGATTTACAAAAACTTATAAACAAGAAACCATCTAAAGTTATCGAATTCAAAGAAATGGGTAGAAAAAAATTAGCTTATCCAATTAAAAAAGAAGTTAGTGGATACTACTATGTTATGACTGTTGAAGTAACTAATGAAACCCTTCAAGAATTTGATAGAAAAGTTTCTATTAATGAAAATGTTTTAAGACATTTAATTATCAAAGTTGAAGGAGAATAAGAATGAACAAAGTAATATTAACAGGAAGATTAACTAGAGATCCTGAATCAAGAATGACTCAAAGTAATATGGAAATATCAAGATTTTCACTTGCTTGTCAAAGTGATTTTGTAAGCCGTGATGGTGAAAGAGATACTGAATTTATTAATTGTGTTGCTTTTAATAGAAGTGCTCAAACTATTAATAGATATTGTCGTAAAGGACAAATGATTCTAGTTCAAGGAAGAATTAGAAATAGCAGTTATGATGCTCAAGATGGTACTAAAAGATATACAACTGATGTTGTAGTAGATAATTTTGAATTCTTAGGAAGTAAAAATGAAAATGGCGGTGCTAGTTATAGTGCTCCAGCTAGCAACAACAGTGTAGCTTATAGTCCTGAGGCTCCAGCATCTAATATTGAAACAACTGATATTAGTGAAGATCCTTATAAAGACTTTGGGGATGAACTTACTTTAAGTAGTGATGATTTACCATTTTAAGTAAAGGAGGATAAGTAAAGTGGCAGAATTTTATCGTAAGAAAAAGAAAATTTGTCAAATGTGTGCTGGAAAAAGCGTAGATTATAAAGATGTTATGATTATCAATAAATATATAAATGATAAAGGCAAGATTTTACCAAGAAGAATGACTGGTGCTTGTGCTAAACATCAAAGACATATTGCTCAACAAGTTAAATATGCAAGATTTATGGCTTTAATACCATTTGTTAAATAATTAAACTCACCAATTGGTGGGTTTTTCTATACTTAAAAATCTTAATGTGGTAAAATGTTATTGGGTGAAGCTTATGCAAAAAGATAAAAAATTAGTAATAGCATTTTTAGTAATAGTTTTTGGTATTTGTTTATGCATTCCATGTAAGTTTATACTTGTTAAAATGGGAATTAGAAGTATGAATATGGATAATTTTTCAGAATATAAAGGAAAAGATGTTAATAATGTTATTGATAAAATAAATAATATTGTGGGTAAAATAGAAAATAGTGTGGAAAACAAAGTGACGAATTATTTTCCGTTTTATAATGAAATAAATAGTTTGTATAATAGAGTGGATTTTGCAAGTAATAAGATATTGTTTAAGGATGTACCCATTAAGAAAAATAGTGATGGTGAGTATATATTTTATGATAAAGTAAATGAGTTTTATTATTTAACAAATAAATATACAAGTAAAGAATTAGATGAAAGATTAGATAATCAAGTAAAGTTTTTTAATGAATTAAGTAAGAAGAAAATAGATGTAAATATTTATATACCTACAAGATATGAATTTACTACATTAAAAAAAGATAATTTAAGTAATTATGTAAGTGAATTTGTAAGTAAGTTAGATAGTCATATTAATGTAAGAGTAATGGATGTAAAAAGTATAGATGAGTATAAAAAATACTTTTATAAAACTGATCATCATTGGACAATTAGTGGAGCACTAGCTGGATATAAAGATATTTGTGATATGCTTGGAATCAATGAAATAAATAATTTAAATATCGTGAAACATAAGAATAGATTGTATTATGGTTCTTTAGCCAAGACTGCTTTAAATGATAATATAAATGATTATATTAGTGATGTTGATATAAAATTAGATTATGATGTTTATGTAAATGGTAAAAGTGCAGATAGTTTATTTAAGCCTAGAGAAATTAGACTTGATAGAAGTTATAAATATTATGATTATTATGTTCAATATTTTAATGGACAATATGGAAATGTGGTTTATGATTATCATAATAATGATAAAGAAAATTTACTTATTATCGGAGATTCTTATTCATGGCAAATAGATTATTTAATTGCTAATTCTTTTGATAAAACACATGTTATTAACTTAAGATATGATAAATATAAAAATAAAGACTTTAATTTAAGCAAGTATGTTAGTGATAATAATATTTCTAAAGTATTATTCTTGTATGAAGGTGGTTCCACCATATTTGATCAATATGATTATGATTTTGAAGGGAGAGTAAAATAATGGTATTTTCAAGTTTGATTTTCTTATTTTGTTTCTTGCCAATATTCTTAATCTGTTACTTTGTACCTAAAAAAAGAAAAACAAGAAATATTGTTTTACTTATATTTTCATTAATGTTTTATGGTTATGGAGAGCCAATTTATGTTCTTTTAATGATTTTATCTATTTTAGTTAATTATTATATGGCTTTAATAATGGATAAAAGTCATAATAAAAAGAAATGGTTAATAATTGATTTGATATTTAATCTTGGATTACTTTTTATATTTAAATATACTAATTTTTTCTTAGATAATATAAATAATTTGTTTAATTTAAATATTAAATTTTTAACTATAAGTTTACCAATTGGTATTAGTTTTTATACATTTCAAATACTTACTTATGTTATTGATGTTTATAAAGGTAAAGTTGGTGTTCAAAAAAGTGTTATTAACCTAGGTTGTTATATTAGTGCTTTTCCTCAGCTTATTGCAGGACCTATAGTTAGATATGAAACTGTTAATGAAGAACTAGATGAAAGATGTGAAAATATAGAAAACTTTGCAACTGGCATTAGAAGATTTATTATTGGGTTATTTAAAAAAGTTGTAATTGCTAATGAAATGGCTTATGTTGCTGATACTTTATTTGGTTCTGATATTGCACAGTTAGGTGTTATTGGGATGGTTGTTGGTGGTATAGCTTTTACATTCCAAATTTATTTTGATTTTAGTGGATATAGCGATATGGCAATTGGTTTAGGTAAAATGCTTGGATTTAATTATTTAGAAAACTTCAATTATCCATATATCGCTCGCAGTATAACTTCATTTTGGAGAAGATGGCATATATCTTTATCAACTTTCTTTAGAGATTATGTTTATATTCCTTTAGGAGGAAATAGATGTAAAAAAGCTCGGCATATATTTAATTTGTTTATAGTTTGGACTTTAACTGGTTTGTGGCATGGTGCTAGTTGGAACTTTGTTTTCTGGGGACTTTTCTATTTTGTTTTATTAGTATTAGAAAAGTTTGTATTTAAAAATATTGATAAACTACCAAAAATCCTTGGGCATATTTACACATTTAGTCTAGTTACTTTTGGCTTTATAATATTTTATTTTACAAATACAAGTGCTTTAATAGAAGCTATTAAAACATTGTTTGGTGTTCATGGACTTGGTAACTTAAGTGTATTTAGTCATTATCAAATAATTAGAGTAAGAACGATTCTGGTATTTATACTAGCAATATTTGCATGTACACCAATATTTAAAAATATGTTGGATAAGAAAAATAAAATGAGTGATATTATAATACTTGTGTTATTTATCCTTAGTATTGTAGGTATTTTAGCATCGAGCTATAATCCATTTATATATTTTAGATTTTAAATTTCAAAGTACAAATTTTGTACTTGGGAATTGTTCTTTGATTTAAAAAATGTTATAATATTATTTACTTAAAGGAGGTCTTTAGATGAAAGTAATTTTATTAAGTGATGTAAAAGGAAAAGGTAAAAAAGATAGTGTAATTAATGTAAGTGATGGTTATGCTAATAATTATTTAATTAAAAATAATTTAGCTGTTCCTTATACAAAAAGAAGTAGTGAAATATTAAATGAAGAATTAGATGAAAGACAAAAAAATGAAGATGCTTTAGTGGAAAGTTTAAATGAAATAAAGAAAAAGTTAGATGGAAAAACTTTAACTTTTAAGGTTAAAACTGGAGCAGATGATAAAGTGTTTGGCACGATATCAAATAAACAAATATCTGAAAAATTAAAAGATATGGGATATAAAATAGATAAAAAATGTATTAAAAGTGATGTAGCAATAAGTAGTTTAGGTGTTACTAAAGTAAGTGTTGAATTACATAAAAAAGTTAAGTTTGACTTAAATGTTGAATTAGTTAAATAGGAGGGTTTATGGCAAGAAGTATGCCTCAGAATAAAGAAGCTGAGATGAGTGTCTTAGGTGTTGCTTTTTTAAATAATAATGAAGTAAGTAAGATAGTTGAAGAAGTAACGAGTGATATGTTCTTTGATGAGAGAAATAGATATATTTTTAATGCAATTAAAAGTCTGCATGAAAGTAAGACACCAATTGATGTAACAACCCTTAGAAATGAACTTGATAAAGATAAGAAATTTAATGCTGTGGGACTTGATTATATTACTGATGTAATAGATAGTGTAGTAACAAGTGCTAATTTAGATTTTTATATTAAGATAATTAAGGATTATGCTATAAGAAGAAATTTAATAGAAACAGCAAGTGATATAATTACCACTACATATGATGAAGAAGATGTAAATAGTTTACTTGATAATGCTGAAAAAAACATATTAAATGTTGTTAGAGCAAGAAGTGTTGGAGATTTTGTACCCATTAGTGAAATTTTAAGAAGAGCCCAAGCAAAATTGGAAGAACTTGCTAAAAATAAAAGAAGTATTACAGGTATTGAAACTGGGTTTCCTGATTTTGACAAAATAACAACTGGTTTACAAGGTGGAGAAATGATTATCTTAGCTGCTCGTCCTGGGATGGGAAAAACTGCACTTGCTTTAAATATGGCTGCTTATGCTGCGACACATACTAAAAAAGCTGTTGCTATATTTAACTTAGAAATGTCAGCAGAAATGCTTATTAATCGTATGATTTCTTCAATTGGACAAATTGATGCTTATAAATTGCAAACTGGTAATATGCAAGAAAAGGATTGGAAAAGGTATAACGAAGCATTATCACAACTTGCTGATACTAATATTTATATTGAAGATAATGCAGGTGTTACTGCTCAAGAAATTAGGGCTAAATGTAGAAGACTTGCTAATAGTGAAGATGGTTTAGGTTTAGTAGTAATTGACTACTTACAATTAGTTAGTTCCGGTTCAAGAAGAGTTGAATCTCGTCAAGTGGAAGTATCAGAAATTTCTCGTTCTCTTAAAACTATGGCTTTGGAATTAGGTGTACCAGTTATTGCCTTATCACAGTTATCAAGAAGTGCTGAAAAAAGAGAAAGTAATCAACCGATGCTTGCAGATTTACGTGAATCTGGATCTTTGGAACAAGATGCTGATATGGTTTTATTTATAAATCGCAAAGATTATTACGAAAAGGCTAAAGATTTTAATCAAAAAATAGTGCCAGCAGAATTAATTATTGCTAAGCATAGAAAAGGAGGACTTGGAACAGTTAACCTATTATTTGAACTTAATATGAGTAGTTTTAAGAGTCAATTAAAGGCCACTGGAGATGAAAATGAATAATAAAAGTAAAGTTATAACTGCTATATTATCAATATTAATTATTGTTTTATATTTTGTAAATGAAAAGAATGATTATAAGTTTGATGAAGCAAGTAAAGCTTATCAAATTTATTTGGATGGTAAAGAAATTGGTTTAATTAAAGATGAAAATGAATTATATAGTTTAATTAATAGAGAACAACAGAATATAAAAGATCAATATGGTGTTGATTATGTTTATCCTCCGGATGGGCTTGATATAGTAGAAACAAAGACATTTGATGAAAACTATATGGGGGTAGAGGAAATATATCAAAGAATTGAAAATGCAGATGATTTTACTATAAAAGGTTATATTATTACAATTAAAGGTGAAGATAAAGAAAAACAAAATATTGTTATAAATGTTTTAGATAAAAAAGTGTTTGAAGATTCTTTAAAAAAATATGTTTTATCTTTCGTTACAGAAGATGAATTAAATAATTATAATAATGGAAATAGAAGTATAAATGAAATAGGTTCTATAATTGAAAATATGTATTTTAATGAAACAATAACTATAAAAGAAGGTTATGTTAGTGTTAAAAATAAAATTTATACTGATTCTGAATCGTTAAGCCAATATTTATTATTTGGCCCTGATGCAAAGATGGATACATATACTGTTAAATCTGGTGATAGTATTGCTAGTATTAGTGAAGATAATAAAATGAACCCTCAAGAATTTTTAATTGCCAATCCTAAATATAAAAGTGAAGATGCAATGCTTGCGGTAGGAAGTTTAGTAAATATCACTATTATTAATCCAATTATAACTTTAACATATAGTGTATATGAAATAAATGAAAATATTACACCATATACCACAGAAAATCCAGTTGTGGATAATACAAAAGAACCTAGTTATAAAGAATTAACTAGAGTTGGTGTTAACGGTATAACATTAATCCATAGTACATATGAAGTAATTAATGGGGAACGGTCAACTGGTGTTGAAATTAAAGATCGTAAAGTAATTAGAGAAATGGTTCAAGAACAATATACGATTGGTAGAAGAGCAGGTGGTTATTATTATCCCACTAGTGGATGGGGTTATCCAACGGAATACCCATTTGTTATTACAAGTCCTTTCCAATGGCGATGGGGAAAACATCACGATGGTATTGATATTTCTGGTACTGGTTATAGATCAAGGATATTTGCTGTTGCTCCAGGAACTGTCGTTGAAGTTGGATATAGAAGTACTGATGGTAACTATGTAATAATTGAACATGAAAATAATATTTATACACAATATGCTCATATGTATCAGGCTTTAGTTGTAGAAGGTCAAACTGTTAAAAAAGGAGATCAAATTGGAGAAATGGGAAATACAGGATTTGTACTTCCTGCACCAAGTAAATATAATCCAACTGCTGGTACCCACCTTCATTTTGGGGTATCAATTGGCTGGCCATTCCATGGAGCGTATTCATTCCAAAATCCAACGAGGTATATAAGGTTCTAATGAAAGTAGTAGTGTTATCAAGCGGCTCTAAAGGAAATGTAACTTATTTAGAAATAAATAATAAAAAGTTTTTGTTAGATGCTGGGAGAAATTATAAATATATAAATGAAAATTTAAAAGATATTGGTGTTGATGTAAAAGATATAGATTATGTTGTTATTACTCATAATCATAAAGATCACGTATCAGCATTAAAAACTTTACTTGCTAAAACTGGTGCGGCTTTAATAGTAAGTGAAAAAATGTTTTATTCAATTGAAGATGTAAAAGATTATAAACATATAATTGTGCTTGAAGATGAAATAAACTTAGATGGTATTCATATAACATCATTTAAGTCTAGCCATGATGCACCAGATTCTAGAAATTATGTATTTGAATGTGATGGTAAAAAATTAGCGTACGTTACTGATACAGGTTATGTTAATGCTAAAAACTTTAAGTATTTGAAAAATTTAGATATATATTTGTTTGAAAGTAATCATGATATAGAATTATTAATGAATGGCCCATATCCTGAATGGTTAAAAAGAAGAGTTTATTCTGATGAGGGACACTTATCTAATAAAACAGCATCCTTTTATCTCACTAAATTAGTGGGAGATAAAACTAAGAAAATAGTTTTAATCCATTTAAGTGAAACAAATAATTTAGAAAGTATTGCTATGGAAACAATTAATAATACATTTTTAGATTATGGGATTGATTTTCATGATATAATTTGTGCAAAACAAGATGAAAAAACGGAAGTAATTGAAATATGATAAAAATATTATGTGTGGGAAAGATTAAAGAAAGTTATTTGGATGATCTTATTAACGATTATAAAAAACGAATAGGAAAATATATAAAAATTGAAATAATAGAATTGAAAGATGATATAAATTATGATAAAGAAATAAATAATTTAATAAAGAATATAAAAAAAAGTGATTATAATATAGGATTAGATTTAAAAGGTAAAATGTATTCAAGCATTGAATTTGCTGAAAAAATAGATGAAATTTTACCAAGAAATAGTAATATTACATTTATTATTGGAGGTTCTTTAGGTCTAAATGATGAAATTAGAAATCTTTGCGATGAACTAATTAGTTTTTCAAAAATGACTTTTCCTCATGGTTTGTTTCGAGGTATTTTACTTGAACAAATTTATAGAGCTTGTAAGATTAATAATCATGAAATGTATCATAAGTGAGGTATTATGGAAATAGAAAGAGTTAAAAATATGAAAGTAGCTTTGACACATGCAGGAAAGTTTCATGCTGATGATGTATTCGGAGCTGCTTTTTTAAAGATAATAAATCCAGATATAAAAATTATAAGGAGTAATATTGTTCCGTATGATTTTGAAGGCTTGGTTTTTGATATCGGTATGGGTGAGTTTGATCATCATATGGCTAATAATGAGTGTAGAAGTAATGGTCATCCTTATGCTGCTTTTGGTAAATTATGGAGAGCTTTTGCTAAAGATTTATATGGAGAATATATTTATGAAAGTATTGATAGAATATTAATTGAAGACTTAGATTTATCTGATAATACAGGTAGTTATAATGCTTTAGCAATAGCTATTGATGTGTTTAATAACAAAGATGTAAATAATAATGATAATAATTTTTTTGAGGCAATGAAATTTGCTAAAAAGATATTAGAAAATATGATAAGTAAAACAAAATTGCATGAAATTGATATTTTGAAAGTAAAAAAATATTATGAAGATGCTGTTGATAAAAGAATAATTGTTTTAAACGAGCCTTTATTTTATAAAGATTATTTACCATTTACGGAGGCAATGTTTGTTGTGTATCCATCAAATCGAGGTGGTTTTGCTGCCCAAGGGGTAACTAAAGATAGTTATACAAATGAATTAAAGAAAGAGTTTCCTTTAGAATGGGTTAAAAATCTTCCACCTTATTTGAGATTTTGTCATACAAGTAGATTCTTAGTAGCATCAAATAGTTTTGAAGAAATTATGCATGCTGTCAAGGAGGCTTTAAAATGATTGGAAATGATTGGGATGAAAAGTTAAAAGTTATCTGGGATAGTCCTGGTTTTAAAAATTTTTATAGAAAAATTATGCATGAATATGATGTCAAAGAAATTTATCCTCCGAAGGATTATATATTTAATGCTTTAAAGCTTACTAGCTATGAAAATACTAAGGTCGTTATTGTAGGTCAAGATCCGTATCATGGTAAGGGAGAAGCTCATGGTCTTTCATTTTCTGTTCAAAAGGGTGTAAGAATACCTCCATCACTTCAAAATATTTATAAAGAATTAAATGATGATTTAGGTATTCCTCCGAAGGATAATGGAGATTTAACTGAATGGGCTAAACAAGGGGTTCTTTTGCTTAATGCTGTATTAACTGTTGAAAAAGATAAGGCTGCTAGTCATAGAAATTTGGGATGGGAACCAATGACTGATTATATTATAAAACTTCTTAATTTAAAGGATGAACCAGTTGTATTTATTTTATGGGGTAATTTTGCTAAGGAAAAGGCAAAGCTTATTACTAATTCTCATCACTATATTATAATGAGTCCACATCCTTCACCTTTTTCTGCTTATTCAGGTTTCTTTGGTAGTAAGCCATTTTCTAAAACTAATGATTTTTTAGCAAAGAATGGTCTTGTTCCAATTGATTGGTCAAAATAAGATTTAGAGATTTCTAAGTCTTTTTTGGTACGAAAGAATAGCTTGTGTGTAAGAAAGGCTTTTTTTTTTTTTTTTTTTCGGGTATACTTATATAGTAACGTAAGAATATTATGTGTGAGTTTGTTAAACAAAAAAAGGATGTGGTATATATGGAAAAAAATAAAAAACAAGCATTAATTCTTAGCATAGTTGCAGTAGCTACATTAATTGCTTTAGTAGTTGGTGCAACATATGCATACTTTCAAGCACAAGGGGGAACAGGGAAGTCTACGGATGTTAAGGTTACAACATATACAACAGATATGCTTACATTTACAACAGGAAATGCTATAAGTTTATATGCAGATCAATCATCATTTGGATCTAACAAAGGAAGTTTATCTGGAGAAACATTTGCTAAAGCAACATTAGTTGCAAATAATAAGACAAATGAAGCAACAGATAACTATTATGTATATTTTAATATAGAAAATAATACATTCAAATATACATTAGGTAACGACAAACCAGAACTTATATTAACAGTTACAGGACCAGATGGTAGTGAAGTAACAAGCTTATCAGGACTAACTCATACTACAGTTCAAGATAGAGAAAACAAAAGTATATCAGGTTTTGATGTTACCACAACAAATGGTTTAATAACTATAGCAAATAAGAAAACAATAACAGCAACACCAAATGCAGAAGAACAATATACACTAAAGCTTACATTTGTAAACTATGAAGGTGATCAAACAGAAAATGCAACAAGTACATTAAGTGCAAAGGTTATGATACAAAAGGAAAAAATAGTTCAAACAGTAGCAAATATATGTAAAGATGGACAAAGTTTAAGTTCATGTATAGTAGCAATGAATGGAATAGATGATACACTATATCATCATGATGGAACCTTAGCAAATGGAATAAATGATGGTTCATATAGATATGCTGGAGCAAGTGAATCAGTAAATAACTATGTATGTTTAGGTTCAACAGAAAATCCATGTCCAGATGCAAACTTATTTAGAATAATAGGAGTATTTGGAGACCAAGTCAAAGTAATCAGAGCAACATCAGTAGGAAGTATGAAATGGGATAGTAATGATTCAAATACATGGTCAACAGCAAGTCTAAATACATATTTAAATGGAGAATATCTAATAAGTTTAGGAACATTATCAGAAAAAATAGCAACAACGACATGGAAAGTCGGAGGAAATACAAATGCAAATATAAGAGGTGTAGTCCCAGCAACAGCATATGCAAATGAAATAATAAATGCAGTAACAACAAATACAACAGATGGAGCAAAAGAATACAGCGCAAAAATTGGATTAATATATGTATCAGACTATGGTTTTGCGGCAGATCCAAGTGCATGGACAACAAAATTATATAATTATAGTGGAAGTGTAAATGGTTCAAAAATAAGATCGTTAAATTGGCTTTCTGGTATAGCTGAATGGACAATAACACGTTATGCGGACGTTTCGAACAATGCGTTCATTGTGATTGGTACTGGCAGTGTGGGGAATGACCGTTCGATTAGCAGCAATAAGTGCAGGCCGTCCTTCAGTCTAGTGTCTTCAGTAACTTATTCTGGAGGTTCCGGAACTCAAGATTCACCAATTCGTGTTAATTAGTTGCTATACAAGAAATTATATATTAATTAAAGTCATAAATTTTGTTATTTATGGCTTTTTTTGATGTTATGTTTATGTCAAATTTTGTATGCCTTCATAAACTAAATTATAGGTATATTGTTATAAGGGGGTACTTATGTGAATTGTAAAAAGTTTGAAGAAATAAAGAAAAAGGTTTTGGAAGAGGAAAAAAAGTATAAATATTGTTGTGTTGAAGGTCCTAGAGGTAAAGCTGGTCCTACAACTATTAAGATTGGTAAAGTTACAAGTGTTTCATCATTTGATGATGCTAATATTATAAATTCTGGTACTGATGAAGATTTAGTGCTTGATTTTTTAATACCTAAGGGTGAAAAAGGTGATAAAGGGGATTCTGGACCTGCAAATATTGTAATTGGTAATGTTGAAACTGTTGATGCTGATAGTGATGCTGAAGTTGTAAATTCTGGAACTCCGGTAGATGTTGTGCTTAATTTTAAAATACCTAAAGGGAAAAAAGGAGATAAAGGTGAAAAGGGAGATGAAGGACCACGAGGACTTCCTGGTGAAATTGGTCGTACTGAACATATTGCTATAGATGAAACTGAAACTTTAGATGCTGGAGAACCTGCTTTAGTTACTGATACTTTTGAAAATTGGGTTCATCATTTAGCTTTTTCAATACCACAAGGAGCTCCAGGTCCAAAAGGAGCTGATGGTACATCTTTTGTATCTGCATATGGTCTTAGATATTCTACTTCTACTACTCCGATTGCTATTTCTCAAGGTGTTGATACTATAATTATGTTACCTTTAGATGGTCCATCTTTATTTACTGAATATATAAATAATAATGCAATTAAGATTAAAGAAAATGGAGTTTATTTAATAAATTATTCTTTATGTGGTGCTACGAATGAAGATTGTTCTTTAACTACTTCTGTTAGAGTTAATGATTTATTGCAGCCTGCTACAGATACTACAACAGAATTTCAAGCACAAATAATAGGTTGTATAAATGGATTTACTATTGTTTCTCTTGATGTAAATGATATTGTTACTTTAAATGTAAAAGCATCTATGGCTGTTAATATGACATTTAATGGAAGTACTAGTGCTAAACTTAGTGTTATTAAAATACATTAATTAATTTATACAAATTAATTATTCTTATGTTTTATTAGTGCATAATTTATAAAAGGGAGTTGTTAAATATGCAAATAATTAATGATACTACGGTTGTTGTAAATGATAATGATGAATTAAAAAGTGTTTTAAGTGAAAATAATACTTATAATTATATATACTTAGGAAATAATATTGAAGCTAATAGTGGTTTTATTATAAATAGTAATAAAAGTAAAGTTATTATTGATGGAACATATAATGGAGTAAAATATACTTATACAAATTATTTAACTTTGGAAGAAGAAGTTATTAAAGCTAGTACTGGTAATAAGAAAATAATATTGCAAAATATGAATATTGAATTATCTAATCCTTATGGTGTTATTTATGTTCCATCACATCCTAATTATAGTAATGTTTTAGTTGAATATAAAAATGTTAATTTTAATGGTATAGAATTATCATTTAATTATTATGGTTTAACTAAAATAACTGATTCTGTTATAACTGTAAAAGATACAAATAATGTTAATGCTCAAAGAGTGTGTAATTCTAATAGAATTATAATCGGGGGAAATACTTCAATTACAAGTAATTCTACTACTAATCAAGTGTTTTTCTTTAATGATGTAATTCCTTCTTTTGTAAAAATTGTTCCTAATAGTAAAGTAAATATTACAACTGATAAGGAATTTATGAATGGTACTAATAGACTTGATTTAATTGTAGGTCATGGTTCTGAATTCTTACTTACTACAGGTAATGGTTTTGCTATAACTACTACACATGGAGCTAGAAATGTTACTGTTGAAGAGATGGCTTCATTTACATTTATTGAAAAAAATCATCAAAGGGTACCTATGTGGGTTGTTTTTGGAGATTTTGTTGTCAAAACTGGGGCTAGTTTATCTGTACTTAATACTTATATGAATACCCCATCAGATAATTATAATATTTATTTTAAAGGTAATAATCAGAATTTTATATTAGATAATCCTAAATATGTAAATATTTATACTAAGAATGCTAATATATTTTATACAAATAATCCAGTTAATTTTGATTTTAAATTTAGTAGAATTAATATGTGGATATATGCTCTTGATTATAATTTGGCTTGTAATATAGATGATACACCAGCTTACTTTTTTAGTAAAAATAATTATTTATCTGAAGTAAAAGGTGTTTTTGATAAAGATACTACAACTATTACTTCTCATAATCTTAGTGATAGTGATTTAAGTAATTTTTCTTTTCAAAATAAGAAAATATTTACTTTAGGTTTACTTAAAATTAATGTTCATCCTTTAAATAGTTCAGTAAATACTATATCTGGTCATACTATTAAAGATACTAATTTGAAAATTGAGTATGATGATAAAAGTTATTCTGCTACTAGTGATGAAAACGGTTATTTTGAAGTAAATATTGGCTCTAATATAACTAATAATAAAAGAATTAAGATAACTAGTGTTTTGAATGGCATTTTTAATGAAAGAGTTGTTACTACTCCTTTTCAAGGAGAACTTACTTTATTGAAAGTAACTGAAAATATACCTTTTGATGTAGATAATATAACTACAAATCCTATTATTATACCTAAGAAAAATAATACTATTGTAACTATTGTTGATAGTAGGCAGGTTAGTACTAAATGGAAACTTTATGTAAATTATGTTAATCCTATGATAGAAAAAAGTGGAAAAGTATTGTTGGATTCTTTGTTTTTTAAAAAATTTAATAATGATAGTATTTATTTAAAGACTGAGAAGAAACTTATTTTTGAAGCTAGTGATAATGGTGGAAATGTAAGTGTTAGTAATGTTACTTTTTCACCGGATAAAGGACTTTATTTAAAACCTAGTAGTAGTTTATTGGAAGATGAGGATTATTCTACGTTAATTATATGGAGTGTAGAGGAATAAGCCTTTACAAGGTTTAGGACTTGTTCATAAAATATAATGTGATGAGGTGATGTTTATTGGAAGATTATATTGCTCTTAAGCTTTGTAGTAATTTGGGTTTTGGATTTAGTAATTTAAAAGTATATTTGAAAAATAGTTGTAATGAGGTTGTTTTTGAAGGAGTAACTGATAGTTTTGGATTTGTTAAATTACCAATATGTGATGGCAAGGTTTATAAATTAGTTATATATTCTGTTTGGGAAACAGTTGTTATTTCTTTAATTGCTAGGAAAAATAAAACTTATTTTATAAATATGGATAGTTTTAAAAATAAAAAACATCTTGTTACATTACTGTTGGTGGATAAAAATTATCCGAATATAAAAATAGAAAGGGGTAAGATTATACTTTGGCAAGACATACAATACAAATAACTAATGGGAAAGGAAGTATTGAACTTGTTGATGGAACATATAAGGCACAAGGTGTTGCTGGTGGTTATGATGCATCAACATTTAGTCCTAAAAGTGTTACTATTGTTTCAGGAACTGATACTTATGCTTTTACTATTGGGGCAAATGGAACTTTAACTTTACATGTTACTGATACAGGAAATCCAGATTCTGGAATTGCTGTGGTTGGTGCTAAATTTGTAAGAACTGATAGTACTGGTAATATAATTGGAAATGAAGTTATTAGTAATCAGGATGGTAATGCAATATTTAATAATGTACCTTTTGCTCCGTCTGGAAGTAATGCAATATATTATAAACAAATTGCTGGTGATGGTGGGCATACATTTGATGATACGGTTAAATCAATAGTTATGACTGAAGAAAATCAAACTGTTCAAGTAACTAATCCTAATGCACCAGTAAGAAATTTTACTTTGATGGATGCAAGTTATGCAAATATTCCTATTATTGATGGGCAAATTATTCTTGAAGATTAATGGACTAAATTAAAGTTAGTGTGTTACCTTATGGTAACACCTTTTCCTTTGTTGTTAAAATTTGGAAAAATAAAATGTGTTACCATGAGGTAACACATAAATACGATATAATTTTAATTTGGATTTTATGCAATTTTAACAATATTTAAATATGCACTAGTATCTGATGAAGGAGTGATTGTTGCATTATTTGTGGCTTCTATTTGAAGTCCTATTTTGTCATTTGCGTTAAAATTATTTATAGTACTTCCTATGAGTGCTGTATCTGCATTGGCTGCTAGATTTTTGCTTATTGTTGCATTACTTACAGTAGTTGCATTTTGATTTAAAGTTAAGGTAACATCTGTTGCTGTATTTGAATTGCCTGAAAAATAATAGTCAATTTTATATATTCCACTTGAAGGAATTGTTAATTTATTGGCTGTTTCTTGAGTTATACCACTTGCAAGTCCATTACTGGCAAGTGGTACGTCTTGCGGAGTGTTTTCTGTTAGGGTAAGGGGAGTTTGTGATGTATCATATTTACGACCATAGGTGTTTGTTTCAGTTGTTCCAGATGGTCCAGCAGGTCCTGTATTACCTTGAGGTCCGGCAGGTCCAGCAGGTCCAGTTGGCCCGATTGGTCCAGCAGGTCCAGTTGGCCCGGCAGGTCCTTGAATTCCTTGAGGTCCAATTGGTCCAGTAGCACCAGCAGGAATATTAAAATCTAAAATGGCATTTGATGGTGTTCCAACATTTGTAACACTTGCATTTGTTCCAGGTTCTGTTGTAGTTGTTCTTCCTACAGTAATAGTAGCACCAGCAGGTCCAGTTGGTCCAGTAGGTCCAGTTGGACCAAAACAAGTATATGTTATATTGGGATTTTCTTTATTAAAACAATCTATTAATTGTCTTGCTTTTTTTATATTATTATTCATTGTTTTCTCCTTTCAATAATAGTTTATGTTATAAAAATGGACATGCTCATGATACTTGTCCATTTTTGAACAAATTATGTAATATTTCATATCTTATTATGAATGGAGTGATCTTTTATGGATAAAAAGGCTATTTGTGATTTGCAAAAAAGAAGAAAAGAATTATTGGATTTAGGTTTATGTTGTAGTATTATTGGACCTACTGGACCTCGTGGTGAAGGAATTAATATAATAGATGCTTATAAAACTGAAGCTGAACTACTTGATAATCATCCTCTTGGTAAAACTGGTGATGCATATTTAGTTAATTCTCATATTTTTATCTGGAGTGAAAAGGATGGGATTTGGAAAGATGATGGTTCAATTAAAGGCGATAAAGGAGATAAAGGAGAAGCTGGGCCAAAAGGTGATGCTGGTGAGATTGGGAAAAGTGAAATAATTAATATTGTTGATACTAAAACGGTAGATGCTGGTTTTGATGCTCGTGTTGATGATAATTTTTATGATAATACTCATCATTTAACTATTTCAATTCCTAAGGGAGAAAAGGGAGATGCTGGAGAAATTGGACCAGAAGGCCCAATTACGGAAGGTTCAACAGAAGAAATACTATTTGTAAGCTTTGCTGAAACAAATATCTCTGGTCTTATGAATATTCAAGATAAATATTTGATACCTCAAAATGCAAAATATTTTAATATTGCTGGTAAAACAGATATTAAGCTAACTCAAGGAGTTTATGAAATTGCTTTTTCAGGTGCTATTGAAGAGATTGATAGTACAATTAAACTATCAGGTGGGGCTGTGCCTCAAATGCATTTTTCTCAAAATATTGTATTTGAATTTAAAAAAGATACAACCTTACAAGTTATGGCTGGTATTATTGGTGATGCTGCATCTTCACAAGTTAAAATTAATGATGTGAATTTATTATTTAAGAAAATATATGTGTAAATAAGTTTCTCTTAAAAACTTGAACAAAAAGGAAACATGATATGAACCTCATTTCTTGGACAAAAAAGGAATGAGGTTTTATTTTGCTTAATATAATAAACAAGAACAAGAATGGTATAAATAAAGTTCAAAATTTTTAAAATATAAATTTTATTGCTCATTATATCAAAATTTTTTTGTTAAAAGTTTTGGCAGGCATATAACTACTGATATATTTCCTAAAAATGATTATACAATTAAAAGTAATTTTTTTAGTATAAAAAACTGCTATAGTTTAAAATCATCTATAACAGCGTCTTGCATATTTTTACCATCAAAAAACGGCTTTATTTTATATCCATGTATTTTTGCTACAATATTTGTTGGAATTCTTTTTATTAGTTTATTTAGTTCTCCGGTATTATTGTTAAAATAGGTTTTACATGAAGTTAATGTTTCATTAATTCTATCTATTTCTTTTAAATCTTTATTGAATTCTTTAGTGTTTAATTCTTCGTGGTCGTTTTTAACTTCTAATATTATGTTGTAGGCTTCAGTTAACTTTCTATCTAATTCATAGTTGGTTATTCTTTTATCTTTTAAATCAATGTATTCTTTTAAATAATCTTTTTTTGTTACAACTTTTTTTATAGCAATATTTAATTTAGCAATTATATCGTATTTTTGTCTTAAAGATTCATCAATTATTCCTTCAGCTTTATCTATTTTTAATTTATAATTAACTAGGTTATTATATATAGTAGCATATATTATAGCTAATATCCCTAATATAACAATTAATAGTAATATTATTTCAAATAAATTCATTTAGTATCACCATTAATATTTTATCAAATGAATTACTTAAAGTAAATATGGTTTTAAAAAGTTTACACGTGTATCATTTAGCATATATTAATGCATATGAGGTGGTTTTCTTGAAAAAAGTAGTGTGATAAAATTTTAGAAAAACAAAAACATAGAAAAGAAATGGTGGATTTGTGGTTAATATGTATAGTTATGAGATCAATTGGACTGGTGCTATTGAACCTCATGGTTGTAAATATAATACTAGTACAGATAATATTTCTTTAGAAACTAATATTGCTCAGAAGATACTACTTGTTAATAATGGTCCTACTAACAAAATTATTACTGTTATTCAAAATACTCTTACTATAGTGGAAAATAGTTTTTTTTGAAAGTTCACATATTAATGTTACATTGACTGTTGAAGTAAAACAAAATGCTAATGCTGTAGGTATTACTTCAATTGTTAAAACTGTAATCGCTAATAACAATACAGACTTTAATAGTACTACTATTAATTCGTTTGCCGTTGGCGATAAAATAGTATTAAGTATTAAGTCTTCTACTGTAGCAACAATAATACCTGTTAATGGAACTAATACTTATTTAAACATTGTAGGAATATCATAATATTAATTAAATAATAAAATGGATGCTTTTTATTAAAATAAAAAAATATATTAAATTATATTATTTTGTCTTTTAATGAAGAAATAAATAAAATTTTACCTTATATTATTCATAAATACATCTTAAGGAAAATTTTCAAAAAAATATGGTATAGTAGAAAAAATATGACTTTCTAAGTTTTTACAATTATTTCATTTTTAACTTCATTTTTTTGTTTGGTTAAATCAATAATAATATTGGATAATTGTTTTAAATTATGAACATCTCATGCTTGTTATATGGATTCAAGACCCACTTTCTAGGATAAGATTAATACTAAGATAAGAGAAGGGCAGTCAGAGTTATGGATTTTAAAGCCCCTTGGTATAATTTGCCCTTACTCAAACGCTTTTTTTAATCTTTCTTATAAGAAAGATTAAAAAATATTCTATGATAAATTAACAAAAATTTTTTTTGTTAATTTACATCTTAAAGTATACATGGTATAATGATATGGAAAATAGAAAGGAATGGATGGTTTTTATGAAAAGTTATATTATTTTAGGGGTTGTTATTTTAGTTATAATTGTATTAGTCATTTGGATTATTAAAACTTATAATAATCTAGTACAATTAAGAAACAAAGTAAAAGATCAATGGAGTCAAGTTGATGTGCAATTAAAAAAGAGATTTGATTTAATCCCTAATATTGTTCAAACAGTAAAGGGATATGCAAATCATGAAAAAGAAACACTAAAAGCAGTTGTTGACGCAAGAAACATTGCTTTAGGTGCTAAAACACCAATAGATGAAATGAGTGCTGACAATCAATTAAGTGGAGCATTGAATAAATTGTTAGCTTTAAGCGAATCATATCCAGAATTAAAAGCAGATAGTAATTTTAGGAATCTACAAGAAAATTTAAAAGAGGTGGAGGATAAAATATCTTTTGCAAGACAGTTTTATAATGATACAGTTTTAAAATATAAAAATGCTATTGAAATATTTCCAACTGTTCTTATTGCAGGAATGTTAGGATTTAAACAAGAACAATTTTTTGAAGCAACTACTGCCGAAAAAGAAAATGTTAAAGTTCAAATTTAGGTGGTAATATGAAGAAAATAAAAATATTTAGTTTAATATTCTGTTTATTAGTTCTTTTCTGTTTGACAGGTTGTGGTAACTTATCTTTAAAAGATGACAGCAAAAATTATAATATATCAATTAATAAAATTGATGGTGTAGATGTTAAAACATATATTTCTAGTGGACAAGATCAATTAATCGTAAGCGTAACTAATAAAAGTGGAAAAATAATAGGCTCCGGTAATATTAGTGTAAGTTACTATGATGAAAATGATAAAAAAATTATAATATATGGTACTGATGATGTAAGATATAATATGTTTGAAAATGATAGTGAATTGGTTTATGGATTTGAATTACCTACAAAAAATAATTCAAGCTATTATATTCCTACTAAAACAGAAGTTAAAATAACTGTAGATGAAGAGTATCAGGAAAAGTATTCACATATAATAGAAAAGTATGCTGAAAACTTTACATATTCATATACAAAAACTGATAAAGCGGTAACATTAATTTTAAAAAATAATGGTAGTAATGCAGAAACCGCACCAAGAGATATATCAGTTGTATTTTACAAAAACAATAAACCAATCTATTCAGAAGATGTTAATTTCATTTTTAACAAAGTTAATTCAGGTGAAACTATAAAAAAAGAATTTAATATTCCTACAGATTATAAAAAGTCAAAAGAAAACGATCAAGATATTTTAATTGATTTTGATGACATTAAAATATTTAGAATTGTTGAGGGTATTTCATAAGAATAAGAAAGAAAAGGTGAATATAATGAATGATAATATAAATAACAATATAGTTTGTCCACAATGTGGTATGACTAATGCTTCAAATACAAAGTTTTGTATTAATTG
The DNA here is from genome assembly GCA_934096035.1 of uncultured Bacilli bacterium. GTDB lineage: Bacteria > Bacillota_I > Bacilli_A > RF39 > UBA660 > Onthocola_B. The sequence goes on along the minus strand of CAKOKX010000001.1, from coordinate 12,179 downwards.
TGGAACCAAATTACAAGCAGAAACTATAACAACACAAGAAAATACTACAATAGAAGTTGAACAAAATGTAACTCCTGTAGTATCACAAGAGAATTTTAATAATAATGTTACATCTAATTTTAATAGTGTACAGCAACCAATTTATAATAATATTTCTACAAATATTCAATCAACACCTACTACGACCGGAAATTTTAATTTTTTTCAATATATAATAGGTGCAGTATTAAAACCATTTGATAATTTTAAAAAAGATGAAGAAAATCTAGGTGATTTTAAAAATAGTGGTATTTTATCGATAATAGTTGTTGGATTTATGACAATAATTAGATTGATTACTACAATGATAAATACTGTTAGGGTTACTTCCATTTGGTCTGATAAGGTAGAATGGGTTTGGGAAAATCTAAAAAAAATAGAATATTTAAAAGTTATTGGACAAAGTTTATTAATATATGCAGGAATATTGTTTGCTGTAAGTGGAATTTATTTTCTAGCAAGTTTAGTAATTAAGAAAGAATCAAAATTTCCTAAATTGCTAGGAGCAGCTGTAACAGCTTTTATACCATTTGTAATAGCAACATCAATCCTATCCCCACTTCTTTCATTAATTCATTATTCATTAGGAATTTGTATTACCGTTGTCGGAACAGTTTATACATTGGTAATTTTATTAGAGTTAGTTAATGATTTAATAAAGATAGAAAATAAAAATACGAGAATTTATTTTCATTTAACTTGTTTATCTATATTAATAATAGTTGGCGGATTTATTACTTATAAATTAATATTAGGTTCTTTATCTAGCGGATTAGGTAATTTGTCAAATTTGTTTGGGTAAAAAAGGAGATGAGTTAAATGAATAAGTCTATTAAAAAAATAATTTTCAGCTTATTCATACTTATCTCTTTCTTTTTAACTACAACAGAAGTTAGTGCTAATTCTGTTAGTAAAATAGAAATGGATGTGTATATTGACTCTTATGGTAATGCAAAAATAACGGAAGTTTGGAACGCTTACTTGAGTCAAGGTACTGAAGGATATAGACCTTATACTAATTTGGGTAACTCTTCAATCTCTAACTTTATCATTAGCGATGATAGCGGTAGAACTTATGAATCTCTATCCAGTTGGAATGTAAATGCTAGTTTTGATAATAAAGCATATAAAAGTGGTTTACATTACATATCCAACGGTGTAGAACTGTGTTGGGGAATATCTAATTATGGTAACAGGACATATACTTTGAAGTATGATATAAGCAATTTTGTAACACAATATACTGATACACAAGGAATATATTTTAATTTCTTAAATTTAGATCAATCTGTGGATAATGCTAAAATAATAATACATTCTGATATTCCATTTTCATTAGATAATTCTAGAATTTGGGCTTTTGGAAATAATGGTAGTATAAATTTTGAAGATGGTAAAATTGTATTAGAATCAGGTGGATTTTTATCGAAATCTCAATATATGGTTGGATTAGTAAGATTTGAAACTAATTTATTTAATACATCAAATTCTTCGAGTAAATCATTTGATGATGTTTATGATTCTGCAATGAGTGATGTTAGTAAAGATGAACTTGAATATACCGATTATCGTTTTTTAGATTATTTTAAATTATTTTGGAAGTTTATAATATGGCTGATATTTAGTGTTTGCTTAAATCCAGTTGTTTTAATTATTATTGTGTATATGGTTTTAAAAAAGAAAAAAGGTTCAGAATGGATATGGGGATCTAGAAAGCATTCGGGATATTTAGATTTTGGACCTGGTGGGAAAAATATACCATCAGATGATAAAATTGAGTACTGGCGAGAAATACCTTGCAATAAAGATTTAGAAAGAGCTTATTGGGTTTCTTATCAATATAATGTTGTATCTATTAATACACTAAGAAAGGGAATTATTGGTGCAATATTATTGAAATGGATAAAAGAAGAAAAAATAACCGTTTCTAAAACACGAAAAGGATTATTCAGTTTTAAAGATAACAATTATGCTATAGACTTTAGTAAATCAATTTATTGTGAAAACAAAATTGAAAATGATTTACTAGAAATGTTGAAAAGGGCTTCTGGAATGAATAGAATATTAGAGGCTAAAGAATTTGAAAAGTGGTGCAAAAAGAATTATAGTAAAATTGATTCGTGGTTTTCTACATTTATTTATAATGAACAAGCTGAATTAGAAACACAACAATTAATTACCTCAAGAGTTGAAGCAACACCAGGTATGTTTGGTAAAACAAAAAACATTACTGCAAAAGTAGTTAGTCCAGTATTATTAAATGATGCAATACATTTAAAGGGATTAAAAAAGTTTTTGCTAGATTTTAGTATAATGCCCGAAAGGGAATATTTTGAAGTTCATATTTGGGAAGAATATTTGATTTTTGCACAATTACTTGGAATAGCAGACAAAGTAGAAGAACAATTCAGCAAACTTTATCCAAACTTTAGTCAAGTTTCAAAATTAGATATTGATATGACTACAATAGCAGTTAGAAGTATGGTCGAGATTGGATATAAAGGAATTGAAGCTGGAAAACGTAGAGCCGCTAGTTCAAATTCACATGATTATAGTGGAAGTTCAAGGGGTTCCGGTGGTGGTGGCTCAAGTTATAGTAGTGGTGGTTCATCATCTGGTGGATCATCAGGAGGAGGATTTAGATAATGAAATGTAATAATTGTAATGCTGAAATCGTTAATGGTGCGGAATTCTGTGGAAATTGTGGTTCTAAAATAATTAAAACTCAGGATAATGTAAAACATTTAAACTCTAAACCGACAAACAAGAAATCGTCTAAAAAACTATTTGTTATATTAGGAATAATTTTTATAGCAATTGTTGCAATAATTGTAATTACAATAATAGTAAATAAAAATAACAAATTTAAAGATCCATTTGAAGATATTGATAATTTAACATCTTTAGATGTATCTAATTCTACTAAAGAACACAAAGAAATAAATTCTTTCGTCAAAAATATAGAAGAAGATTATGCCAATGGTAATATATCAAAAGATGATTATATAATGCAATTAGCATACTCTATTTATGATAACAGCAAATTGAATTATAAATATAAAAACACAAGTTTAGATTATAATAATCCGATTGATTTATTTAAAAAAGCATTTTCAATAAAAGATGAGTTATCTAACGAAACATTAGTATATCTTTTTGAAAAATATACATTAAGTGATGTTGTATGGGATATAGAAGAAGACACTAAACTTTCTGGTACTAGTAGCAAGAATCTTTATGATTACGAAGTAATGCCAATGGTTAACAAAAATGCTAATTTGAGTAAATTAAGTGATGTAATATTGTCAAATAACAAAAACTTTTTAGTCTACTATACTACTGAAGGATCAAATGCAATTACGAAATCACAGGGTGAAAAAATTGCGTCGTTTTTAGAGTCAACAGTAGGAAATTATAAAAGTAAATTTGATTTAAATTATAATTTTAAATCACAATATGACTTTTGGAGTGGTAGCGCATTAAGTACTTGTCCAACCGGCAGTGCAAAAGGAAATGCTTGTAAGCTATTAAAAAAGAATAATATTGATATAAAATATCTTGATACTGCTATGCCTGTGTTTATTATAGACACAGATGCGAATAATACAGGGGTATTCGGATATTATGTTCCTCCAATAGGTGGGCTTGCAGAAGTTGTTTTAAAAGTAAGTGATATCTTCAGTGATATGGGAACTCAGTTGGATAACATAATGACAACCTATTCATTTCCATTTTTTGTAGTAAGTTCGTCGCTCGATGATTTTGATAATACAAAAATTGTTTTAGCACATGAATTGTTTCATCACTATCAAAAATATATATGTGGAAATGGTGAATATGGAGAATGTACAAGCACTAATTTTACTATAGAAACTACAGCTGATTATGCTGCAAGTTCTGTTGCAGGAGTAAATAAAACAGGAACTGCAATCAATGGTCATGCAGGAATGTTTATCGCAGATATTGATTCTAGTTTAGATAAAGTAGGATATAAAGATTTTGGTGATAGTGGATTGGGTTATGGTGCTTTTGTATTTGCTCATAATTATGCTAGTGTAGTATCTAATGGTTATAATAACTTATTCGATTCAATGAAAACAACTGATACATTAAAATATTTATATGATAAATCAGGTGGCAAGTATAAGGACATTTTAATAATTACAGCAAAAAAAAGTTTAACATTGGATTATAGCAATAAACTCTTAATAGGAAATGAAAATGGTAAAATATTATATCCTAAAAATTATAAGGATATTGGTAAGGCAAATAATACTCAAACAATTAACATTAATTATTCTAGTATGAATTATTATTATATAAATCCACAGGATTATGGTGAAAAATCACAGCTATCATTTGAAGGTAATTCGAATAACCTAACACTATTATTATTTTTAAAAGAAAATAATTCTTATAAATGCTTGTATGAATACTCTTTAAATAAAGAATTTGTTATAAATCTTAATGACTTTAATAATTATCAAGAAATTGCTATTGGAATTGTAAATTCTGAAATATCAGGAATTTTACAATATTCTTATGAATTAAATAATAACGGTTCTAAAACTCCGACGGTAACTGCTAAATCATTACAATTAACAACTTTAAAAGACATTATAAATGACTATTCTTCATTTGTATGTCATCAAATTGAAGAGGATTCGGAATATAAAACTGTAACTCAAGTAAAACTTTCTTTTGATAAAAAAGATAAGATTTCTGATATGTATTTCAAAGGTACAATACAAATGAAAAATTATGATCCTGATAATCCTGCCTTTGCGATTGCACAAAAAGTAGTATCTGGATTATTATATGTAATGCAAGAAACATACAAAGATCAATTTAAACATTTTAAAATAATAACAGAGTCTGGAACTGATAAATATAGTGTAACTTTTAAAATTACTAAAGATTATTATAATGCCTTAAATAATAGTATCAATTTAAATGGCGAAGATAAATATAGTATTATTAAATCAATACAATCAGAAGGATTTACTTGTAAATATGAAAAATAAATTATTAAAAGTATGTATAGCAATATTAATTATAATATTTTTAGCAGTTGGTTTAGTTCCTAACATAAATAGTTTTTTAAAACTTCATATAACATATAAACAATATACTTTAATAGTAATGACATTAGTTTTTATTACATTTGAAATAATATTATATTTAAAACTTAATGATAAAGTAAAACCTGCCTTTAATTTAATGAAAAGAAGTATTGATTTTAAAAAATATAAAAAAGAAGAAAAATACAAAGAAAATAAATCATTTTATTACAGAGATTTCCCCTTTAATAAAAATATGTTTAAAATTTTTTGGATTGCTTTTCAATATGGAATAATTAAAAATAGAGCTAATGTTTTAAATGCTCTTCTATTAAAATGGTGTAAAGAAAACAGAATAAGATTTATTTCAAAAGGGAAATATGAAATACTTGAAGAAGAAATAGATTTTAATGATGGAAATGAAGCTTCTCTGTTCTATATGTTGAGAAATAAAGGTAAGAATAAATTTATTAAATTAACTATGTTTAACTCAGGATTTATTTTTCAAAAAATTAATGACATTTTGCTAACTGAAACTAGCATATTTAAAAATGAAAATAAAATTGTACATTATAACGGAAAAGATATTATAACAAAGAATATTAAGCCAGATGTTGATGCAGTATTTGGTTTTAAAAATTTCTTATTAAATTTTAGTAGTATAGAAGATAAAAAACCAGAAGAAGTAAAACTATGGGAAGAGTATTTAATATATGCAGAATTATTAGGAATTGCAGATAAGGTAAAAGAAGAATTTAAAAAAGCAAATATAGACTATAGTTCTAGAGAAACAAAGTTTAAGAGAATAAATAAAAGTCTAGTAAATTTCATTAAAATATTATTATGGATATCTTATTTGTTTTATGGAATTATATTTATAGTTTTTACTTCATTTATTTGGTTAATATATATCAAACTAACTTGGGGAGTTTAAAAAGTAGCAAACAAGCTACTTTTTATGTTTTATAATGACTTTTTAGATTAATAAAGGAATATGGGCTTGTATTTACGATTGTTTTATTTATAAGAAATTTAGTTATGCATAGACTGGTGCTATAGGTCCTCAAGGAATTCAAGGTGAAGTAGGTTTAAAAGGTGATTCAGGACTTGAAGAGTCTAGTTTTTCTACAAGTGCAAAGGCTATGTTTATCATTAGATATTGACATAATTAAGCCTGGTATTTATGAAATAACTTTGTCTGGTTTGATAAGTGGGGCGGATGATATTCATGGAGGCACTTTTATTTGCAAGATGAAAATGGTTCGGAAATAAAAGCTTTGTCTTTTAATTTTCCCCAAAGTAATAGTAAATATGCACATTTTTATCAAACAACATTACTTAGATTTGAATCGGATACAAAATTAAGTGTCAATACTGTTATACTAGGTGATACTTATGCATCTAGTGTAGAATTTTCTAATGTTAATTTAATGATTAAAAGAATATTATATGATTTATAAAACTTATATAATAAATATATTTTTTCGTTTTATAATTACTTTATGAAAAATATAAATTTTTTCAGTTTGCTTACAAATATTATACATGGTATAATATAAATTGAGATGACTAATTTATGAAAGAAGGAAAAAGTTTTAATACTGATAAATTTACTTACCATGAGGGTGAAATTCAATTTGTCGATTGTCAATGTGAGTTTTGTGTTTACTATAATAATGGTTTAAGAAGCGAAAACTGTCCGATAGGATTACTTGATAAAATAATAAATAATGAAATTAAATGTCCTAATTTGAAAGACTTAAATGCATTTGAATGGGATAAATTTGATAAATAGAATTAAGTATGTTATGAATTAATGTGAGGTATACAATGATTAAGAAATATTTAAATCAAAATATTGATAATCCTACTTATTTATTTCATGGTAGTCCCAAATTATTATCGATTATAAAACCTAATCAATCGTATGACGTGACTGGTAATCAACAAAATATAGCTAATGCAATATTTTTATTTCCTTCATTTTTAAAATCAACACCTTATGCATTTAAGGATACAATTAAAGCAAACAGTGAAGGACTAGAATGGAATTTTGAAATAACAAATTCTAATACATTACCATTAATGACTATGGAAAATGTAAATATTGATGATAATATGGTTGGATTTATTTATGTTTTTTTTAAGGATGATGATATGATAAAAGATAATGACTCATATCAATATAAATGTTTTAAAGAAAAACAACCTATCGATACAATAAAAATAACATATAAAGATTTTAAAAAATATTATAAAGTTATAAATAAATAATATTAAAATACTAAAGCTGTGAAGTTTTAAGAAAATAATACGATTTAATGAAATTGTGTAATAATAGGGATTGAAAGGTGATTATATGTTTAAAATTGCTAAACTAGAAAAAGTAGATAACGAAAAAGTCAGTATTAATTTAATTACTTATGAACAAAGTAAATATGAAAATGGTGAAAAAATATTAACAGAAATTGTTAAAACATTATCATTTGATATTTCCGGAGACAACTATTCATTGGGGTTTGATTTAAATTGTAAACTTGAAGAATTATTGGAATTACCAATGAATGAAACTAAGGATTTCAAAGATTATATTTTTGATGGTGAGACTTGGTTAAATGTTAAAGGTCTAAATGGCGTAGAGCCTGTAATGGATATCAAAATAACTAGATATTTAAAAAATAAGTTTATTATTTTTCTAACTTTCTTTACTGATTATAGTTATGATGAAAATGACTATGCTGGAATGGCTGAATTTACATTTAATTTAGATGATTATTTAAATTAGATTTATGGCCATTAATTTGACAAATCCTTTAAAATATGCTAAAATTTAGGTAGTTGTGATACAGTGGGGGTTGTAAATAACTAAATATATAGTCTCATTGTAAGTGCAATGAGATTTTTAGTGGGGGATATTATTATGAGAGGAAAATTAACTTTTGCACCTTTTGATGAAAATTTTGATTGTTTTTATACTGATGTATCAATTGGTATTTTACCATATGACTATGAAATATGTATTAAACAACCATTGGATAAATCTTTTGAAGAACTTATTTCTGATCCATATGACTTTGAAGAAAGTATAGATTGTAATTTAGATGTTGTATCAGATTATCCAGATCAAGTTGAATTATTAGAGAATGTTAAAAAAGATAGATTATATTATTTAAGAAATGTTAGTGATATAACTTTTAAATATGAACCTAAGTTAATAGCTGAATTTGTTAGAAAAAATCCAATTTTATCAACTAAAAAAATCATATTTGAAGATGAATTTGATTTAGATGCAACATTATTAAATAAAGTAAGAGAAGCGTTCGGAGAAAATACAACAAATATTTATTTTAAAATAAATGGAAATAATAAAGAAATTTCATTTAAAGAATATGAAGATACAATTATTACTATTAATAATTTTGTTGATAGTATAAAAAGCTTTGATTTTTCACCATTAGAAACTATTATGTATGTATATGATATAGTAAGGGATAGAATATATAAAGAAGTTGATGAAAATGAAGATAAAATGATTTCAAGAAATTTAACATCGGCATTGCTTGGTGATAAAATAGTTTGTGTTGGATATGCTGTAATATTTAGTACATTATTAAATAGATTAGGGATTGCATGTGATGAAGTTTTTTTAAGACAACCTGGAAAAAATGTTGGTCATGCAAGAAATGTAATAAGGATTAAAGATGATAAATATAATGTTGATGGAATTTATTACTTTGATCCAACTTGGAATAGTAAAAAAAATAAGTTTGATAATAACTTTATGTTTTCTTATAGGTATTTTGCTTTGACTAAAGAACAAATGGATGAAATTGATAAGGGAAGAATTGTAGATGAAGAGTTTCCTTACTTTTCAAATAATATGGCACAAGAATTTAAAAAGCAAGCTGAAAGCGTTGGTTTAAAAAATTTACCTGATGATTTTGTAAAATCAATTAATTTTATGGCTTTATTAGTTAATGGTAATTCTCTTTTTAGTAAGATGCTCTTAAATCCTTATGTTCCAGATAGTATGAAACCTAACAAAGATAATATTTATGAAAGTTTATTAGAAATAGAAAAGTATTTTATAAAACCAATTCCTGCGGAAACTTTCATAAGAGTATTATTTAATGTAAGAAAGCAAGAATATTATAATAATCCGGAAAAATATCCATTTGCATTAATAGATTTTTGTAAAACTGTTGCTTGTTCTCATTGGGATTATGAAGGAACTCCGGTAGAAAAATTAATGATGCAATTATCAGAAACACCAGAAGATAAAATGAAAGTTAATTTTCATCAATCTATAAGAGTGGCAAATGAAAATAATATACCTGAGCAAATTGAACAGGTTAAATTAACTAGAACGCTAAGAAGTATTTATGAACAAAAAATAAATAAATAAATTATATTTTTAGATTTTGCACCTATAATAAGTATAGGTGTTTTTTCTTGTTTAATAAAGTTAGTTGTGATAAACTAGTTATAGATGAATAGTGAGGTAATTACATGAAATTTATAGATAATGTTGAGATAAGTAAATATAGAGAATTTGAAAATAAACATAAAAAGTCACATTTTTTACAAAGTTATGAATGGGGACAATTTTGTAAAAGAGCAAAAAGACAAATTCCTCGTTATGTAGGAATGGAAGATAATGATGGTAATTTAGTTGCTACTTGTTTAATTCTTCTTAAGTATACTCCATTTGGTTTTAGTTATGGATATGCACCTCGAGGTTTTGTTTTAGATTATAATAATAAAGATGTAATAAAGGTATTTACTAATTATTTAAAACAATATATGAAAGATAATAAAATTATTTATATTAAATTTGATCCAGATATTAAATATCAAGATATTGATGATGATGGTAATAAAATAGATGGTGGAGAAAATAACTATGAACTTTATAATTATATGTTAAGTTTAGGATATAAACATACAGGTTTTTATAAGTTGTATGAAGGTAATCAGCCTCGATATACGTTTAGAATTGATTTGAAAAAGCCTTGGGAAGAAATAGAGGCAAAATTTAATAAATCATTTATGAAAAGTGTTAAAAGAAGTTATAGTTATAATTTAGTGGTAGATAATGATGTAAAGGTAGATGATTTTTATAGATTGATTCAAAGTAATAGTAGTAAAGATGATTTTGATCCACATAGTTTAGAATATTATAAAATATTTAGTGAAGAGATGTCTAAAGATAATAATATGAAATATTTTAATATTAGTATTAGACCTAAAGAATTATTAGATAATATAAGTAAAGAAATTGATGAATTAAATAAAGAACTTGAAGTAAATAAGAAAAAAGAAGCAGATATTAAAAATAAAATAGCTAGATTAGAAAAAGAAAGAGAAGTATTTAGTAAAATAGATAAAGATGAAGTATGTGTTTGTTCATTAATTTGTACTTATACAAAAAATAGAGCTTGGAGTTTATATATAGGTAGTGATGATTTAGCTAATTTTACTTTTGCTGTTACTAGAAGTTATTATGAAGCTATTAAAGATGCTTATGATAAGGGTTATGAATTTTTTGATTTATTTGGGACACCGGGAGATCCTAATACGAAATATAAGAATTTGGCAAAACTTCATGATTTTAAAAGAAAATTTGGAGATGAGTATATTGAATTTATTGGTGAATTTGATTTAGTTAATAATAAAATATTATATAAAATGTTACCAATAATGTTGAGTGTTTATAGAAAACTAAGGAGGAAATAATGCTTAAAGTAATAGATGAAAATGTATTTAAAGAATATGCTATAAAAAATCCTTATTTTTCAATTTATCAATTGCCAGAATGGGGAATTTTAAAAAGTGGTACAGGTTGGGTTAGACATTTACTAGGGTTTTATAAAGATGATACTTTAGTAGGGACAACAATGTTACTTGAAAAGAAAATGCCATTAAATTTAAGTTTGTATTATTCTCCACGGGGTTATTTAATTGATGTATTTGATTTTAATTTATTAAAAGATTTTAATGATGAAGTAATAAAATATGTTAAAAAGAATCATGGATTTATGTTGAAAGTGGATCCAAATGTAATTTATGCTACGAGAGATAGCGAAGGTAATTTAAAAGAAAAATGTGGAGAAGAAGCATATTATAATTTTAAAAAATTAGGTTTTAAACATATGGGTTTTAGTCAAAATTTTGAAGATTTACAACCTAGAGTACTATGTAGAATAGAACTTAAAGATACATATAATGATACTTTAGCAACATTTAGCAAAAGCACTAAAAAAAATATTGCTAAAACATATGATATGGGTGTTAGAGTAAAAGTTGTTGATTCAAGTAAAATGGATGAGTTTGTTAAGTTATTAGAAGATACAGCAATAAATAAAAACTTTATTATTAGACCTGCTTCATATTATAAAAAAATGGTTGATTTGATGAATAATTATATTACGCTTTATATTGCTTATATAGATACTAATCTTTATTATGATTATGTTTGGAATACTTTGGAAAATACTAAAAAAGAATTAGAAACATTAGAAACTCAAATGAAAAAAATAAATATTGGGGATAAAATAAAAAGACATCATCAAGAATTAGAAAGCAAGATAGTTAAATTAAATAAGCAATTAGAAGAAGCAATAGCTTTAAGAAAAACAAATAAAGAAATAAATATTGGAGCTTTAATGAGTGTATTTACAGGTGATGAAGGTATTACATTTATGAGTGGGACAGCTTCAAGTTATAAAGAGTTTAATCCTAAGTATGCTTTTTATAGAGAGCATATTGAAGATTCTATAAATAAACATTTAAAGTATGTTAATTTCTATGGAATATCTTTGAATATGGATAAGAATGGTCCTTATTATGGAATATATGAATTAAAAAAAGGATTTAATCCTGAAATTATTGAATTAATCGGGGAATTCGATTATGTTATTAATCCAGTAATTTATTATGGATATAAATTAGCTTTAAAAGGGTATAAAATTATTAAAAAAATTAGAAAGTAGAGCTTTGGCTCTTTTTTTGTAATCTAATTAAATTAAATGAATTTTTCCTTATAAACAAATTGACACTTATGTACAATTTGTGTTAAAA